>NZ_JADZAJ010000026.1 GCF_020852615.1 Nitrosomonas sp.
GATAATTTGCGCTACCATCAGGAAAAAGTAACGGAAATCGAGAAGGAACTTCAGGCTGCCCAGCAAGCTGCACAGCGAGCTGAAGAAAATCTATCCGCCTCCAGAAAAAGATGGAATGACCGTTCGGGTGAACTTTATCAACAGTGGCGCCGGTAAAACCCGGAACGATTCAGTTCTAGCTATGCCATATTTCTATCAGAATACAGATGGCTCGTCCGGCTTTGTCATTAACTTGTAAACATCTGACCAAGTAGCCGAGAAAACTAAGGCACATAAGCCACGATTCCTCTACAACATACAATCTGTCAGAAAGATAGCAATGAATTCTGATACTTTCTGAATTTACGGAAATATAATTCGACAGGCTCCATATTTTACTAATCAGAGAATACGAGCCCACCTCAACTAGCACTGCCAGCATGGCTTATTTACATACCCAGCTGCGACAATTTGTCGCATTCCAATCAAAAAGCATCATAAGGATAATATTAAGTATTCAATTATATCTGCCGAAACGATGTCACAACCTGTTTTCAATCCTGATGAAACAGAGCAATATCACTACCTGACGATATAACTGGATCAAACGAGCACTCGGTCATTGCCGCAATCGATATACTTTATCGTGACCATCACAACTGGTTGTTTACATGGCTCAGAAAGAAGCTGAGCTGTCAGCATCAGGCTGCTGATATTGCACAGGATACGTTCACCCGTATTCTGGCCTTGTCACATTTACCTCATCTTCAGGAACCCAGAGCTTATCTGGTAACGACCGCAAAGCGGCTGATCATCAACCAGTCAAGAAAACAGCAGATCGAGCAGTTATACCTGGCAGCACTGGCCCAATCTGTCGAGACAGCAGATGCATTTCCCTCTCCTGAACGAATCATCTCTGCAATTGAGATACTGGATAAATTCAGCCGGATACTGGCAGGGCTTGCCGAGAAACCCCGGCAGGCTTTCATGCTACATTATTTCGAAGGGTTTACTCATGCGGAGATTGCCACACAGCTTGGCGTATCAGACAGAATGGTGCGTAAATACCTGATGCAAACATTGGTACACTGCCATCAGTTCGATGATTCGGAGGGATAGGATCCCTGTATCGTAACGATAGCGATAAATCCAGGAATGCATTCCAATTCTGTACCTGATTCGATTGTCGAACAGGCGGCTGAATGGGTCGTCCGCCTGTCGGAAAATGGACTGACCTCTGCTGATCGTGCAGCACTGCTGGCAGAGTTCGAACAGTGGCAGCGAATCAATCCACAACACGCCCGGGCTGCCAACAAAATGATGGGACTGGTCCGGCAATCCGAGCAAGTTCGCGAGACTACTCACCCGACATCCGCCCGTATTGCTGTGGAAGCATCCCTGAAGAATGCACACAGGGCCACTCACGCAAAAAAACTGGGGACTGTCATCATGCTGATGATTACGCTGGCTTTGCCTGCCTGGTTTTTCTTTCAGCATTATTCTCCCGCCTATCTGCTGGCAGATACGCGTACCACTACCGGGCAATGGCATACACAAACACTAATTGATCAAAGTACGGTTACCCTCAACAGTGCCAGCGCCACCAATTTCCACTTTGATGCCGAATTGCGGAACATCGAACTGATTCGCGGTGAAATTCTGATCGACGTGGCTGCAGATCCCGGTCGGCCTTTTCAGGTGGAAACCCGACACGGGCAAATCAGGGCGCTGGGTACACGCTTCATCGTCAGCCTGACTGATGAAACAACAACACTGACCATGCTGGAATCCCAGGCGGAGATCGCCCTGTTTGAATCAGACAGACGGCAGACCGGTAACACTGCGGCAACGCTTGTACTTAGCGCAGGGCAGCGTGTGCAATTTTCAGACAAATCGATTGGGGAAATTGAAACGGTCGATACGCAAGAGCTTTCAGATGCCTGGGCATTTCGGCATCTGAAGGTAAACAACCGGCCGCTCTCGGAAGTACTGGATCGGCTTTCACGTTACCGTACTGGTCTGGTACTTTACAATGCCCATGAACTTGAACGATTGAGAATCAGCGCTGTACTTCCGCTTGATGATACCGATAAAGCACTGTATCTGCTGACTAGAAGTTTTCCGATCCGGACATACACCATTACACCGTGGCTGTTGATCGTTGAACCGGATATTCATGAACTACCCCTACCACCCCCTGCTCACTCCTGATGTCAATGGCCATTAATTTTGACCCACTTTTGGCCAATAAAATTGACCCATTTTTGCTTGTTTAACCTGTGGTTTTTTGTTTCAGTCAATAGCTTTCACCTCCCAGCATAAAAATGTGTGAGTGATGGATGATGCGATCGATGATTGGTACAGCGACGTTGTCATCGTGGAAGAATTCCCCCCAGCAGGTAAAATCCTTGTTGGTCGTCAGGATGATTGACCGGTATTCGTACAAGCTGTTGATCAGCTGGAACAGGTTGTAGCGGGCTTGCCGCGTCATGGGCAGGTAGCCCAGCTCATCGATGATCAGCAGATCGTACTTGCCAAGCTGGCTGATTTTCTTTTTCAGCTCCCCCTTCATTTCCGCCAGCTCCAGCGCTTCGACCAGATCCAGCGCATTGTGAAACAGGACCCGGTAGCCGGCATCAACCGCCTTGTGGCCAATTCCGATGGCCAGGTGCGTTTTGCCCACGCCGGGCGGGCCGATAAAGATCAGGTTGTTACGTTCGTCGATAAACTGGAAGTCCAGCAGTGCGTTAACCTGGCGCTTGCTGATTGTGGTCTGGTAGCGGTAGTCAAAGCCTTCCAGAAGCTTCTGTGCAGGAAAGCCAGCCGCCTTGTAGTTGCGTCGTATGCGGCCATCCGGCTGGCGAAGTTGAGATAGGACATTTCTCCGGCTTCGGCTTCAACCAGCAGCTGATTCAATTCTCTGGCTATAGCGCTCAGGTGCAGGCTGCGGTACTGTGCAGCCGTCTGCTCAAGCATGCTCATGGGTCACCTCCTGGCCAGTGCGCTGGCCAAGTTGTTGATAAGCACTCAGAGCATTTCCAGCTCCACCGGGCCATGTTTACGCAGCAGGCTGCGCACGGCGTACAACTGATCCTTGTAAACCTTGGGTAGTAACTGCCGTAGCTGCTGGCACAGAGCCTGACTGACCGCCTCATCACCGACCAGTGTCTGTATGTCCTGCTCCAGCTGTTCTCGACGCCGGATATGGTCACGGTAGTGATTATTGTTTTTGATGATCCGGCCCTTGCCACCGGACAGTTCGTGCCGGGCGAGCACCTCACCACCTTGCAAGTCTGTAATGTGCAACTGGTTACCGCTTTCCAGAACGCCCACATGATTTTGCTGCCACGCCATCGGCACCGAGTATTTGTTGGCCTTCCAGGAGATCAGCCCGGTTTTATCCACCTTGCGGGTTTCGCTGGCCACCAGTGTGACACAGGCTGGTGACAGATAAGATTTGAGCTGGATGCGCTCATCCCGCTCAAACCGCTCCCGTGGCAACTCGCCGGTGGTGCCGTGCATCCGGATATTGGCAACGTTGTTCAGCCAGTCCAGCACATGTTGGCGCAGATGCTGCTCATCGCGGAAGATCTCACCGTAAAAGCAGTCCTGCTTGACGTATTTGACCCCAGCTTCGACCTTGCCCTTACTCTCGGGATCGTAGCCTTCACAGGCGTGTATACGGAATCCGGCGGTAGTGGCGTACTGGTGGAAGCGCTCGTTGATCGACAGCTCACGGTACTTCTCCCCGATCACCACCAGCCTGGTCTGGTCATAGACGCACTCTTCAGGCATGCCGCCAAAGTAGCGCAGTGCCTCGTCGTGCAATTGGATAAATTGCTGAGTATCGAGCGGCCGAAAGGACAGTCCCACATACATCAGACGGGAGTAGGCCAGCACAAAGACCACAAAGTGCACTACGGTTTCCACACCGCCAATCAGTACGGTGCGCAGCTCGCCCGGATCAACCTGGCACTGTACACCGGGCACCGCATCCACCACAGGCTCGTAGTAACGGAACTGACCGGTTGTAACCTTATCCTTCAGGGCGCTGACATAGCGCCGAATGCTGCGATCAGATGCAGGCAGCTCGCCCAGCTTCTCCCTGAGCTTGCGGGCAATCTTGACAGCGCTTAATCCTGGAAAATTCACCAACAGGCCGAGCAGGTAATCCCTGCACGCATCCAGCTGCTTGCTGCGGGCTGGATCGTCCTGCTGCCGGGCAATGGTCACTTTATCCAGGCGCAGGTACTTGCGTACGCTGTTGCGGGAAATCCCCAGCTCCTTGCTGATGGCACGAATCGAAAGACCGTTGCCACCATCGTGTAATGATTTGATTTTATGTATCACGTTCCACCTCTTCATCAGAACGGTTCCCTGCCAGTCAAAATGCGGAGAACCCTATCTATTTTTTGGCCTGACGGCCACCCCGGGGATGGGTCAAAATTAATGGCCAGAGATGGGTGTTTAGATGGCCATTAACAGCTCCTATCAATACATACGGATTAAACCTGATCACGCTGACAGATAAATCCCTGTCAGCAAACTTCACCAGAAAAAATAACCTGCAGGAAGTCGTATCGGTTCCGCATTTTTGTTCTTGGTTGTCATGATAGTTGAGAACAACAAAAAGGAGTCTGATATGCCTCGCACTACTCAATCAAGACACATCCAGCTAAAACCGGGCTGGTTATTACTACTCGGATCAACACTCATTGCGCTGACTATCCATACAATGATTTTTCCTTCAATCACTCTTGCTCAGGGAATACCAGCCGATATGTCTCATTACAGCATCCCGCCAGGATCACTGGAGCAATCGTTGAGCCTGTTCGCGCGACAGGCTGGTATTGCAATCTCAATGGATGCAGACAAAATAAAGAATCTCACTGCCAGCAAGCTGGAAGGGAACTACAGCATCGAATCCGGCCTGACCACACTGCTGAAAAACAGTGGCTTCACCTTTGAAAGGAATATGGCTGGCTATGTGCTAATTGCGGCAAAAGCAATTGGCGGAAATCTCACTACACTGCCAGAAGTCAAGATTACCAGCCTCATGGAGATGGATTCCCCGGGAAATCCGAGTTACACCCGTACTAACGCGTCAACGGCAACTAAATCCAACCTGTCGTTGATGAAAACACCGATTTCGGTACAGGTGATCCCGCGCGCGATAGTTGAAGATCAGCAGGCGATTCAGATCGAAGATGCGATTAAAAACGTCAGTGGTGTATTTCCGGGATTCACTTTCGGTGGATTGTCTGAGGAATTCATGATCCGGGGCTTTAATACCGGGTATTTAAGTTATCGCGACGGATTCCGATTTCCTGCAGCACGACTGCCTTTAGCTAATATCGAACGCGTCGAAGTAGTCAAGGGAGCAGCAGCTAATTTGTATGGCCGTATCGAGCCGGGCGGCATGATCAATCTGATTACCAAGCGACCACAGGCTGAATCCTACTATATGCTGAATCAGCAGTTTGGCTCATACAGCCAGTACCAGACGCGGGCTGATGCGACTGGCGCTCTTAACGAAAGTGGCACATTGCTTTACCGCCTCAACCTTGAATATTTGAACAAAAATTCATTCCGTGATTTTGGTTTTCATAAACGTATTTTTGTAGCGTCATCAGTTACCTGGAAAATCACCCCAAGTACTCAGCTTGATGTGGATTTTATGTACTCCAACGAAGATTTCCTGGAAGATCATGGCATTGTGGCACTTGGCAATCGTCCGGCCAAAATCCCGAAATCACGCTTTCTGGGGGAATCTGCTTTAGATAAAGCTACGCTGCAATTATATAACACTGCTGCTACTTTAACCCACGCGTTTAATGATGACTGGCAAGTGCGTACTCGCTTTAATCATTTACGCCGGGATACGGTTGACCCACAAACCTCTGGAAATAATCTAAATGAATTGACGGGTGCGTTACAAAGAAGATTTTATTCAGGTAATGCTACCAATGATGTCTATATGGACACAGTAGATGTCACCGGGCATTTTCATACTGCAGATATTGAGCACAATATACTGGCTGGCTGGGATTACTATGGCCAATTTGGCTCTGTCAAAGCGATTAGTCTGGACGCTGACTCCATTAATATTTTCAAGCCCCAATACAAAAATATCAATCTGGCATTACAACCTTATAACAGATTCATAGATCAGAAGATTGAATGGAATGGCGTGTATTTCCAGGATCAGATCACGCTGTTCAATAAGCTGCATATTATGGGGAGCGGCCGCTATGACTGGGCTTCACAAGAAACCGGTTTTGTTTCTGGTGTAGGCCAATCACTGGCAGGTGCCAGGGCGGCAAGTAACAAAATCAATAATGCGCGCTTCAGTCCGCGCGCAGGAATTGTGTATCAACCGTGGGAATGGCTGTCATTCTTCGGCAATTATGTGCAATCGCTGGGAGCGGCCAATGGCGCATTCGATGCAAACGGCAATATCCTCAAACCACAAATTGGTGAGCAGTTCGAAGGTGGATTCAAGACCTCATTTTTCGACGGGCGGCTCAATTCGAACGTGGCCTATTATCATCTGACCAAAAAGAATCTGGCCGTATCGGTACCGGGACAACCGTACTCAATCCCTATCGGCCAGGCACGTAGCCAGGGAGTGGAAGTGGATATTTCCGGGCAGGTAGCCCGGGGATTGGATCTGATCCTGACTTATGCCTATACCGACGCCGAAGTGCTGGAAGGTACCAATAAAGGTAACCGGTTGTGGAATGTGCCCAAACATGCCGGCAGTCTGTGGGCACGTTACGACGTGCAGTACAAGCCACTGCGCGGACTGAGCATCGGGGCCGGCATCTATGCACAGGGCAAACGCCCGGGTGATCCGGCCAATACCTATTTCCTGCCGGCACAGGCACGTGTCGATGCCATGGTACGCTACCGTCCGCCCGTCCTGAAGTCACGCCTCAGTTTGCAGCTCAACGCCTACAATCTGGCGAATGAAACCCTGTATGGCGGTACATTGGGTGATCGTTTCTCAGTCAATGTGGGCGTCCCGCGCACCTTTGTCGGCTCAATCCGCTATGAGATGTAACGGTAACATTGATTACCCGATGTAACCAACTGAATAATTTTCATTAATTCTGTTGCAGTTGTTTCCGGTTTTCTCATTATTCAGCTTATGCGCTCTTTACTGGTTTATATCCATCGCTATACCGGGTTGTTGCTAGTCCCGTTTCTGATCATCGTCGGATTGACTGGCAGTGTACTGGCGTTTAATCAGGAGCTGGATCGTTGGCTGAATCCGGTATTGCTGACAGTACCAACTCCGGAAAAATCGGATATGCAACGGCTCGATCCATTTACTTTGGGTGAACACATCGAGCGACAAGAATCACGAGCGCGAATTGACTGGATCAACCTGAATTATGAAGCTGGTCAAACGTACCGTTTCTTTTTAGTGCCCCGGATTAATCCGAAAACAAATCAGTTGTTCGAGCTTCCATATAACGAAGTCTATCTAAACCCCTATACCGGTGAACGAACGGGAACACGCACCTGGGGAGAAGTATCGCTGGCTGAAGAAAACATCATGCCATCTCTGTACCGGTTGCATTACACACTGGCATTACCCAAACACATTGTCATGTTTGGTACTTATGCTTTAGGTGTGGCAGCATTACTGTGGTTCTTCGACTGTTTCGTCGGGTTTTATCTGACGTTGCCGCCGGGAAGGAAACGATCCGGTCAACCTGATCTGTGAACACAACACTCTTAGAGCCCGTTTACAATCTTTTCTCCATCGCTGACAATACGGGGATGAATAGAACGAAATATGCTAGCGATATCAGCATAGAACAATTTGCCGGGATAGAGCCACTTCTGCGCAGTGTTCGACGCAGCACCAAACCTCGAACTGTAGATCTGTATGAAGTGTTTTGTGCGGTGCTGTATCTGCTGCTCACCGGTTGCCAATGGAGGTTCCTGCCTGGCGAATTTCCCAAATGGCAGAGTGTGTACGCCTATTGGCGTAAATGGAGTGAGCCCGACCAGCACGGTGTAAGCGTGCTGGAGCGGGCATTAAAAAAA
>NZ_JADZAJ010000027.1 GCF_020852615.1 Nitrosomonas sp.
ACCCTCCATGCCACATCGTTCGCACACTCGTCGCCGCCCCACTGGCACTGACTTTTGTGGTCTCCGGTAAGGGTACGCATCTTGAATTCGTTAAGCAGCGCCGTAATGTCTGCGTCTGCGGCAGGGTTTCGATGAGACTATCGAAGTCGGCCAGGCCCTGCCAGTTGGTGCTGGAGAGGAAACTATTGGCGTAACGGTCCAGGTCGAGGAAGTCGGCCAGATAGTTCTCTGGATCGGCGGCTTTCTTAGCCGCGAGCGTCTGGTTCAACGTTGTGGCATCGAGCCGCAGGCCGCTGTCGTCGATGACGAGTTCAATCTGGTTGAGATAGGGCTTGAGGCGCGTCTGCATCACCAGGCTGGCGTAAACGCTTTCTTTCAGGCTGTCGTAGGCCTGCTGCAGCAGGTCAAGCTGGGGCTGCGAGAAGTTCACGCGCAAGGTGGGGTAAGCCTCGATGGCCATCGCCGTACCGCCGCTGCTTCCGCCACCGCCCGAGCCCGCCGAAATGGCCAAACCCCAGTTCGCGCTGTCGGTCTGGCTTTTCTTCTCCGGCAAGTTGAAGAAGTACTGGCCGTTGAAGGCTTCGAGCACGTGCAGCTTGCGGCTCCACTCGCTGATCAGGTTGCGGTAGTGCTCGGAGAGATACATCCCGCCGAAGTCAGTCATCAGCGCAGCGCCGCCACCACTGCCGCCCACGGTGCCGGAGGAAACTGTTGCGAAGGCCGCGGTGTCGATGCTGCTTGAGCGCCGTTCATTGCCAAAGGCTTCGTACTGGATGCGGTATTTGCCTGCGGCACGTTCTTCCAGGCTCTTGGCCATGCCGGAGGTGTCGGCCCAGGCGGTGATCAACTGGTCGAGCAAGGCCTTTTGTTCGGCGCGGGTGGTGGCGGACTGAAACTGGGCCAACACACCGGCCACGCTGCCGGACTGGGCGGCGGCCTGTTGCAGTTCGCGCACATTGCCCGCACCGCCCATGGTGGGCAGAGTCTTGAGGGCTTCGGGGACTTCGACCGGTTCGGCGAACTTGGTGTCGAAGGTGCTGGTGGCCAAGCGGAATTCGCCCATGGCGGCAGTCGTGCCATCGGCGCGGGTGAAACTGCCTTCGCGGCTCAAGACGTTGCCATTGACCAAGCCCTGGTTCTTGAGGGTATTGGCGAGGTTCAGCGAGACGATGCCAGCGTCCGCCAGCGAGATCAGTTCGCCCGTACCGGTCTGGCCGTCTTGCGAAGCGTCGCGCCAGAGCTTGAGTTCGGCAAAGGCAGGGTCGGAGGCATCAATGATGCCGTCGCCATTGCTATCCAGCGCAGCGAGTGCGGCAAAACCGTTGGGGGCGAGTGTGCCGTTGGGCAGCGCGGTGAAGTCGCCGAAGAGCTCCGCGCCGGTGTCAATGCTGCCATTGGCGTTGCGGTCCCAGACCAAGAGGGCGTCGTTCTTGCCGGCCCAGCCGGTCTTGGTGAGCACACCGTCGCCGTCGTGGTCGAAGTAGACGTTGCTGGCAAGGCCGACCGTTTCGAGGCCGTTGCCGTCGAGGTCGAGAATGATGGGGTCGCGGGGCCAGGTCCATTTCTTTGCCTGGTCAAACTCATTTGGGTGCAACAGGTCGTACAGTTTGCTTCCAAGATTTTGCTTATTTACCCAATCGATGATGGCCCCGGCTGTTAGTCCGCTCGTTGCTCCTGCAGCCCAAGACAGCGCTTCCCATTTCCATATTTGCCCGGAGACTGCGAGGCCCAGCCTAAGCGCGGACATCGAAGTGCGAACAGTCGCTGTTACCGCTGTAGTAATGGCCAGTTCGGCTGCAAGCTGGCTTGCTGCGGCGGCAGTTTCTGCGGCGCCATTAGCTTCGACCAGCTTTTGGAGTTCCTCATGAACACCATTCAGTCCTTCCACTCCCTCGGTTATTTGCACAAGTTTTTGCAGAATACTCATCGCGATTTCCTCAGAAATTAAGAATTAGAAAAATCCCCAAGCAAGCTAGTGCACGCATCCAGGCAGAAAATCTTCCTGAGGAAAGCGGCAACTGTCGAAGCATCGTGATCACCAAAAACGACAGCAGCGGGGTAAAAGCCAGTAGAACGAGCGATTTCCCAAAGTCGGCTCTCTCCCTGATTGGCACAAATTGTGTACCTGCCAATACGTCAATCAGCACAAGCAAAGATACGATGGAGACAAAGGCCCATACCTGTCCATCTAACTCTTTGATAAAAGCTCTCATGTATGCCGAGACAGGCATTCGCTCATCAATCCTCATACATCCTCCTTTACCAAACTCATGTGCATGGCATGCTGCCCCATTATTCACCACCTCATCCACCTGTAAGCCCTTGGGCACCTGATGTGTGATGAAGATCATCGTCACCTTGCCCTTGAGTCGGTTGATGGTCTGGGCGAAATGCTCGGCAGTCTGCTGATCCAGATTGGAAATCGCCTCGTCGAAGATCAACACCTTGGGGCGCTTGAGCAGTGCGCGGGCAATCGCAATGCGCTGGCGCTGCCCGCCCGATAGCCCTGTGCCGCGCTCGCCGATTTCGGTTTGGTAGCCCTGCGGCAGCTTCTCGATCACCTCGTGGATTTCCGCCGCTTTGCAGGCTGCGATCACGTCCTCGAAGCTCGCGTGCGGGTGGGCCATAACCAGGTTGTCGTACACCGTGCCGGAGAACAGCACCGTCTCCTGCGGCACCACGCCGAAGGTGGCGCGCAGTTCGTTGGCGGCCAGTTGGCGGATGTCGCGCCCGTCCAGGGTGATCTGCCCTTCCTGCGGCCAGTAGAAGCCCTGTATTAGCTTGGCCAGCGTGCTCTTGCCGCAGCCGCTGGGGCCCATCAACACGGTGAGCTTGCCGGTGGGGATGGCCAGACTCAGGTTGCGGTAGAGCCAGGGGTGCTGCTCGGAATAGCGGAAACCCACGTCGCGGATGTCGATCCGGCCTTCACCGCCGGCGGCGCGCTGCGGCGTGAGCGTAAAGGGCTCCTGCGGCATATCCAGAATGTCGCCCAGCCGCTTGACGGAAATGCTGGCTTGCTGGAATTCCTGCCACAGCCCGACCAGGCGCAACAGGGGCTGGCTCATCCGGCTGGCGAACATCTGAAAGGCTACCAGCATGCCCACGGTCATACCCGCTTCGGGCTGCATCACCAGCCAGGCGCCAACGATGAGGATGGAGAGTGTCATTACCTGCTCCAGCCCATTGGCCACGACGTTGTAGGTGTTGCCGACCTGCTTGGTGGCAAAACCTGCCGAGAGGTACTGGGCCAGATAGGTGCCGTAACGCTTGCCGACGTCCGGCTCCAGTTGCAGGGATTTCACCGTGGCCATGCCCGCCAGGTACTCGGTAAGGAAGGCTTGATTTCTCGCGCCGAGCAGGAACTGCTTGTCCAGCCGTTCGCGGAAGACTGGCACCATGAACAGGCTGGCTGTGACGATCAGCGCCATGATGCCCAGTGCAATAAGAGTGAGCTTCCAGCTATAGGAAAACATCACCGCCAAGAAGATCAGCAGGAAAGGCAGGTCGAGCACGAGGCTCACCGCCGCGCCGGAGATGAATTCGCGCAACTGCTCCACACCGTGCAGGCGTGCGACCAGCGTGCCGGTAGGGCGCGCTTCGAAGTACGGCAAGGGCAGGTGCAACAGGTGCTTCAGCACCTTCTCACCCAGCACGGCATCGATTCGGCTACCAGTGTGCAGTACCAAGTATTGGCGCAACCAACTCATGCCGCTGGTAAAGAGCATGAACACCACCAGCGCCACGCCCAGCACGATGAGCGTGCTTTCGGAATGGTGGGCGATGACCTTGTCGATGATCACCTGGGTGAACAGGGGCGTGGCCAGCCCCACGAGCTGGATGGCGAGGCTGGCGAACAGTACGTCGCGCCAGATGCGCTTGTGGCGCAGTAACTCGGGCACGAACCAGGAGAAGCCGAAGGGCCTTTTCTGGGATTCGGGTGATTCGGCGCGGCTGACGGATTCAGATACCGGCGGATCGGCCTGGGCCACCAGTAGCAGAACCGGCGCGGCCTGGGCGCGGGCGGCATCGAGCGCCACGGTTTCCGGTGCGGACTGGCCGGGCTTGACCCAAGCCAGGGTATCGTCGCCGTGCTGGACGATGAATGCCGGGGTGAGTGTGGGGCGGGATGGCGGCTGGGGTGAAGTGGCGCTTGCCGCTTCGACAGCGAACCCGTGGGTGGTTTCAGGAGCCGGGGCGGCCAGCAGCGCCACGGCGGGTAACGGCAACGCCGACAGCCCCGCTTCGGGCCAGTGCGCCAGCCCAGCCTTGAGACCGAGTGCGTCCAGGGCCTCGATCAGCGTGGGCAGATCGATCGGCGGCGGAAAACGTTTGATCACCAGCTCGGCATCAAACGGCTGGCGATAGAAACCGGCCAGGCTCGCCAGGAGCCACAGCGCGGCTGGTGTATCTACGTGTTCTTCCAGATCGGCAACAGTGTCCTGATGCACTCCCTGCATGCTTTGTTCTTCTTCGTCATTGGTTATTTATGGCAAACGGACTATAAAATTGTAATGGGGGGGGTCTGTCAATAGCAATGTGGCATTTTGTCGCAGGATTTTTTCGATGGCGTTGCATTCTGGCGACAGTGGTGTGCACCCATGCATGCGAGCAACCACTCAATCTGAGGTTGAGCCCTTTCATCCGCTGGCATAAAATTCTGCGCAGGCACCCGCCCGAGTTGTGAGCGACTCAAAAAAAGTCTTCCCGCTGCACCCTGAAGTTTTCATCCGACCATTGGAATTCCCACTGTGCTGGAAGCCAGCCTTGGGTATGGCAGTCTGGCGGCCATCCAGACATCCACCGAAGAAGCACCCGGTATTGCTGGGGCAGATTTCGTCATCCTGGACGTGGCGGGCCTGTCCGCCCGGGCAGCATCCTTCGGCTATGGTGCGGCGTCAGATCAAATCACCGATGCGATTGCCACCGCCATCAAGAATGATCCTGAGCCGCCAGCCGTTTTCCTGACCCCACTCGACTTCATCGAAGATGTCGCAGGCCGGTTTGCCAATGACACGGTGATGGATCACGATGCCGTATCCGACGCGGCCGCCAATACCAACGCCTACTTCGAAGAGGCCTACCTCGAGGCGACTGAGCCCGAAGAGGCGCTGAAGGATTGCCGCGAGTTTTGGGAGATCCCGGTCGAAGGCAATGTCGGCATGGATCAAGACCCCGACAAGCCTTTCAGCGGGGGCAGCATCCTGGTCAAAGGCGTTGTACGGGCCTGGAAGGCAGGACGGGTCTGCCTCATGAACGACATGGAGCTCGACATTGGCGCGGGTGTCGACGACAGCTATTACGAGCTTGACGAAGCTGATGTGTAACGCGTTCAATTCAGCGCAAACCAAAAACGCACCCATTTACACCCATTCAAAGGCCCGCCAGCTTTAAAATGGGTGTTAATGGGTGTAGTATTGGTTGCATGCTACGTTCAGACGCACTCCAGATCACCCCCGAGATCCTGAGCCTGATTGCCCGGATCGACGAATTCAAAGGCGCATGGCGGGCCTTGGGAACGCTCGCGCCCGAGCGTCTTTCAGCGCTGCGGCGGGTCGCGACCATCGAAAGCATCGGATCAAGCACCCGTATCGAGGGCAGCAAGCTGACTGATCGAGAGGTGGAGCGTCTGCTCTCCAACCTGGCCATTCAGTCCTTCGAAACCCGCGACGAGCAGGAGGTAGCCGGTTACGCCGAGTTGATGGATCTGGTGTTCAGCTCGTGGCAGGACATCCCGTTCAACGAGAACCACATCAAGCAACTGCACCAGATCCTGCTGCGCCACAGCGAAAAGGATGCGCGCCACCGGGGGCAGTACAAAACCAATTCGAACAGCGTCGCTGCCTTCGATGAAAACGGAACACAGATCGGGATCGTCTTCGAGACCACCACGCCGTTTGATACGCCACGATTGATGGCCGAATTGGCGTCCTGGGTGAATGATGAGCGGGACAAGGGGTATCTGCACCCCTTGTTGATCATTGCGATCTTCGTGGTGGTGTTTCTGGAAATCCACCCCTTCCAAGATGGTAATGGGCGTTTGAGCCGGGTACTGACGACACTGCTGCTGATCCAGGCCGGTTACGCCTATGTGCCGTACAGCTCGCTGGAGAGTGTGATCGAGCTGAACAAGGAAGCCTATTACCTGGCCCTGCGCCAGACACAGGGCACCATCCGCACGGAGGCTCCCAACTGGCAGCCATGGCTGGTGTTCTTCTTGCGCTCGCTGGCCGAGCAGGTTCGACGTCTGGAAAAGAAGGTCGAGCGCGAAAAAATCGTGCTGGCCGCGCTGCCCGAACTGTCTCTGCAGATCGTGGAATTCGCCCGCGAGCACGGGCGCGTCACGATGATGGATGCCATCAAACTGACCGGAGCGAGCCGCAACACCTTGAAACAGCACTTCCGCGACCTGACCGAGCGCAACCATCTGGAGCAGCACGGCAGCGGACGCGGTGTGTGGTACGGGTTGAAGTGACTCTTGTTCTCTTCAGCGCGCTCCTGCGGGTTCGGCGTGGAACGGACAAACGCCCGAAACAATCCGCTTTAGCCCGAGGGATTACGCAGGGGTTTGGGAGATGAGTTCGGGATCGGTGGTATACTGCACCACCAAAATTTAGCGCCCAACTGTTCTCGGTTGGGCGTTTTCATTTGTGCTTCCCGCATGACACGCGGGGCTCCCGGTCATTCTGTGTGCGGCCAAGGCCTATCGCCTGGCGGGAACCCCCTACGAAAAGTAGCGATCAGTGTTACGCAGGCTTTGGGTTATTGTGGAGAATCCGGGGTAGTTCGGTAATGATGGCAGAGGATGACAGAAAGTATTTACAGTGCTGTCCATCCGCCGTCGATGACCAGGTTTGCGCCCGTCATATAACTGGATGCATCTGAAAGCAGAAAGAGGATTGCGCCACGGTACTCATCTTTTTCTGACATACGCCCCAGGATGGTTCGTGACGAATAGTTACCGGTGAATTCGGGGTCATGTTTGTTCCAGACGCCACTGGGGGTAAGCAAATTGGTACGAATGGATGTATTCATGTAATAGGCAGCCAGAAATTTTGTGAGCCCCAGCAATCCTGCCTTACATACCGAATACACCGCTGGTTTATACGTCTGCGCCTCCTGCCCGGCTTTTTTGTAGATGCGCTGATCCGGTCCTACGAGACCGTAATTGGATCCGAGAAAAATGATAGATCCCTTGCCGGATTTCTCCATTATTCTGCAGGTGGCCTGAGCAAGCTGGAATGCGCCTGTCAGATTGACATCCAGAGAAGTCTGCCAAAGCGCCAGGGGAAATTCAGTAAATTTTGAGAATCGGGATGTATCAGAACCCTGTTCGAATTTCGGGTCGATCGCGGCACTGTGAACCACCCCGTCAATCCGGCCAAACTGGTTTTCACATGATTGTGCGATGGATTGGCATGAATCCGCACAGGTGACATCCAGCACCTGTACCAGAACGCGCGCCCCCGGGCAGGAAGCAATTATTTCATTTTTCAATGATTCCAGTCTGTTGCTATCCAGATCACCCAGTACCAGATCTGCACCGGCTGAAGCAGCGGCAAAAGCGAATTCCGTACCGAGAAGGCCGGTTGCACCACTGATGAGAACGGCGCGCCCGGTCAGGTCAAAAGGAGTGCCTTTATAAGGTTGGTTCATAATTTGATCTGCCGTCCGGTTTGAAGAGATTTTCTGGCTGCAAGTGCTGTATTCAGTACATTAATACCCTCCTGCAAAGTGACTCGCGGCGCTGATGCACCGGGAATACCTTCGATGAACTCTTTCATCATGCCCAGAAAAAGTTCATTCCGATCCCAGGAAGGTGCCAGAGTGACTTCCTCCAGGAGATATCCATTTTGTTTCAGCGTAGTGAGGCGCGATGGATAATCCCAGTCGACAACGGCTTTCTCAGCAACAATATTCATATGCCGAACCGGTGGTTTGCGCCAGTAATCCATGCGAAGCTGAACACAGATCCCCTGCTCCGTTTCGAATGAGATGAGCGCCGTGTCTTCTGCCGTCACTTCCAGCGAAGTTCGATGCCCTCCGATGGCAAAGACACTCCTGGGTTTGCCGAAAAGCCAGTGCAGATAATCCAGCTCATGGATCAGTGTAAGTATGACGCCTCCTCCCTGATCAGCCCGTGCCGCATAACTTTGCCGGTAATCTTCCCACGGATGCCAGTCAGGCAGATATTCGCCCAGATCGACCTGTACGGAATAGATTTTTCCCAGTCTGCCCTGCTGTATCCATTCTTCGATCTTCCGTAATCCCGGATGCATCCTGAGCTGGCAACCAACCAGCACGCGAGGCCCGCGCGGATCAACACAGCGCATCAGCTCGGACAGATGCCGCTTTTCATGTGCGACAGGTTTTTCCACATAGACATGGCATCCGGCCCTGAGCGCCCTGGTAAGGGTTTTCAGGTGTAATGAAGTCGGGTTGGCCACCACCACCAGGTCAAAATTTTGCTTGAGTGCCTGATCAAGATTCTGAAATAGCGCTACATTTTTCGGAACGATCTGTGCAGGAGGCGGCAGATTGCGGGTGCGTACTGCGCCCAGTTCCCGAACTCCGAGTGCATGCAGATTATTAAGATGTCTGACTCCGATGGAGCCAAGCCCTACCACCAAAGCTTTCAAAGCCGAAGTGCTCACAGGATGATTCCCCGTTTTTCCATCAGAAATTCGGCCAGCTGAAATGAAAATTCATCGTCGATATCAATCGAATCTCTGCTCTCGATCTGTAATGGCAGTATGCGGGTCCCTGTGAGGGATTTTTTTTCCAGAATTGTGCGGGTGCGTATCAGATCCAGATAACCCACCTGCCAGTAGACTTCTGGTAAACGCTGCCTTGGCTCGTTAAAGGGCTCCGGAATACCGGGAATATTCAGCAGAGCCCGCATAAAACCATTGTCATCAATAGTCCACATCTTGTAAGGATTTTGTGCCGGTCTGGTCACGCCACGAACAGAATCGGCATCCGGATATTTTTTCAGAAGCTCGGCTGCTTCCTCTATTTTTTCAATCCTGCGTGCAGGGGAGGTGGGTCTAAACTGGAAAATGGCATCGGGAAGAGGGATATGGTTTTGCTCCAGCCAGTCCAGAAAATGCAGGAATACCGGCAGATCGCGCGTATCATCCTGTGCCAGATCGGCCGGCCTCAGAAAGGGTACTTCTGCACCGGCATTTCTCGCCACTTCCGCGATCTTCTCCGAATCAGTGCTGACAAACGTTCTCTGAACGGAAGGGGATTTGAGCGAAATTTCAATTGAATGGGTAATCAGCGGCTTGCCGCATAACAGCCGGATATTTTTATGCGGTACACCTTTGGACCCTCCCCGCGCGGGGATGAGTGAATAGATCAGCATGGGACAGAGTGTGTCAAATCGATAAATCAGACAGAATATTTGAACAGGGCCAGGTTCTGGTGATACTGAAAGTCGGTATTTGCAAACCGGCTACCCGTTTTCCCAACTGGAAAATAGTGAAACGTGACAGGTAAAACCGTGGCGGGTAATTCTACTGTTTAAGCGTGCCTGGTGTACATAAACCGTGAAAAATGTTTACAGTCCGGCCTTTTTGTTTAAAGGGGAATTACTGTAGCCGGGATCAGGGCAGAAAATCCGCCGGGGTGATAAAACAGTGGTATAAGGCATAGCTATTCGTTCCATAAGCGGTATCACCGGAATCTCAAGCAATGTGGCATATTCAGAGTCAAAGAAAGATGAATTTTTATATTCCGTTCTGTCATACAAAGCCGGCAGTCACTTCCTCCGTCAAACAGGATTTGCAGCATGCGTATTGAAAAAAAGATCAAGGATCATCTGGTTTTTTCCGGGGACAGTATTCTGGATGCCCTGAAACGTATCAATGACAACCAGTCACGGATCGTTTTTGTCGTGCAGGATAACGGAGTATTGATCGGGGCGGTCAGTGATGGTGATGTACGGCGCTGGATGACCCAGGCAACTGAATTTGATCTGAATCTGCCGGTTGATCATGTAATGAACCGTAATTTTATCGCCCGGCCCGTTGCCGAATCACAAAATCAGATTGCAGATTATTTTGATCATAAATGCGACATCATTCCGCTGACCGATGAACAGGGGCGCTTTGTTGCCCTGGCAAGAAAATCAGCTACCGGGCTTCAGATCGGAGATTTCCTGATCGCTGACCAGACCCCTGCATTTGTCATCGCCGAGGTTGGTAACAACCACAATGGTGACATTGGCCTTGCGAAAGAACTGGTAAATCTGGCAGTAGAGGCAGGAGCGGATTGTGTCAAATTCCAGATGCGGGACCTCTCCTCCCTGTATTCCAATCAGGGCAGGAATGCGGAAGCGGGCTATGACCTGGGATCACAATACACCCTGGATCTGCTCAATAAGTTCCAGCTGAGCCATGACGAGCTCTGCCAGGTATTCGACTACTGCAGGCAGCAAGGTATTCTGCCACTGTGCACTCCCTGGGATCTGGTGAGTGTTCGTGTACTGGACGAATACGGATTGGAAGCTTTTAAAGTGGCTTCGGCCGATTTTACCAACTATGAAATGCTGGAAACACTGGCTAAAACAGGCAAGCCGCTGATCTGCTCCACGGGAATGAGTTCAGAAGCGGAAATCAGGGGTTCAGTAAGCCTGTTGCGCCGGCTGGGGGCGCCCTTTGCCCTGCTGCACTGCAATTCGACCTATCCTGCCCCTTTCAAGGATGTCAATCTCAACTATCTGCCGCACCTGAAACAGCTGGCAGGCACCGTGGTCGGTTATTCCGGTCACGAACGCGGGTTTGCGGTACCCCTGGCTGCCGTTGCCCTCGGTGCCCGTATTGTGGAAAAGCACTTTACCGTCAACCGTAACATGGAAGGCAACGACCATAAAGTCAGTCTGTTGCCGGAAGAATTTGCGGAAATGGTGCGACAGATTCGCAATATAGAAGAAGCCATGGGACAAGGGGGTGAACGGGCGCTATCCCAGGGAGAAATGATCAATCGTGAAAACCTGGCAAAAAGTCTGGTAATCAATTGTGATCTGCTGCAAGGACAGCTCATCAGGCGCAGCATGATCACAGTAAAAAGCCCCGGACAGGGCCTGCAGCCCAATCGCATCGATGAACTGGTGGGCAAGGTGGCACTGCGTGATTTCAGGGCCGGGGATTTTTTCTTTGAAACGGACATCACCCCGCAATCAGCCAAAAAACAGCACTACACCTTTTCCCGTCCATACGGAATTCCGGCGCGCTATCACGATTATCAGGCCCTGATCGAGGGAATGAAGATCGACTTCGTCGAATTTCATCTGAGCTATCACGATCTGGATGTCAAACTGTCCGACTATTTCTGTGATCCGCTGCCAATCGGCTACGCTGTGCACAGTCCGGAATTGTTCGCTGGGGATCATATTCTTGATCTGGCAAGCGATGATGCGGATTACCGGGCACATTCCATTGCCGAACTGAAACGCACGGTAACTGTAGCAGCCAGGTTACGCCCGTATTTCCCGGCGACACCGAAGCCGGTACTGGTACTCAATGCCGGAGGCTGGACACCGCAAAATTTCCTGCCGGTTGAAGCACGTGCGGAACTGTATGACAGAGTGGCCAAAGCGCTGGATGAAATTGATTTGAGTGCTGTTCAGCTGGCTATTCAGACCATGCCGCCTTTTCCCTGGCACTTTGGGGGGCAGAGCCACCATAACCTGTTTGTCGATCCGGATGAAATTGCGATTTTCTGTGAAAAAACCGGTCACCATATTTGCCTCGATGTTTCGCACTCCATGATGGCCTGCAACTATTACCAGTGGGATTTCAGTGCGTTTCTCAGAAAAGTGCTGCCTCATACCGTTCATCTGCATATAGTGGATGCCAGAGGGGTGGATGGTGAAGGGGTACAGATTGGCCATGGTGACGTGGATTTTATTCTGCTGCGCGATCAGTTGAACCGGTACGCTTCCGGGGTGCAGTTCATACCCGAGATCTGGCAAGGCCACAAAAATAAAGGAGAAGGGTTCTGGTCTGCACTGGCATTTCTGGAGAAAACAGGCCTCTAGGGAAAACTGCCAGGGAAGCCCGTCAGGAAAAGCCACCAGAAAAAAACAGCCTTCGGGAAAATTCAGAAAAATCAGTCTTCAGGCGGATTCCAGGCAGTCCAAGCCGGGTAATAATCGTTCCCTTTAGCGCCTGAATATTTAATAATGGTGTGCATTCCAGGTAAATCATCTGCTGGTTCCCCCGGGCTTTTTACTGTCAACCTATTCCGATCTGACCGAACATGGCTGCTACTTCTGCTTCAACCCTTATCATTCCCGTCGAAAACCAGGTGCGCGAGCTGGATGCAAAGCTCCTGCTGGCTTGCGTAGCCGCCGAACGCGGGTTCCCGGTGATCATCGGCTCGCGTGCTTTCGTTCATTTTGAAATTGCATCACTGCCACGCGGCATCTATCTGGCAAAAAGTATGCGCAGCCTGAGCAGTTCCATGTTCAGGATCATTCGTATGCTTGGGCACGAAATCGTTGCCTGGGAGGAGGAAGCGCTGGTTCATCCGCCGGCCGACACCTATTACACATTGCGACTGTCTCCCGACACGATCAGGAATGTTTCTCATGTTTTTGCCTGGGGACAGGAAAATGTTGATTTGCTCCAGCACTATCCGCAGTTTCCGGAAAATCTGCCTGTCCATCTGACCGGAAACCCGCGTGGAGATATCCTGCGGCCGGAAATGCGCGCCTACTTTGCAGCGGAAGTAGAACATCTGCGCAACCTGTACGGTGACTTCATTCTGATCAATACCAATTTCACCGATGTCAATCCTTTCATCCCCAATATCGGTCTGTTCATTCCGGCAAAGGATGGAGATAAAAAATCCCGGCGCGGACAGGCCG
>NZ_JADZAJ010000028.1 GCF_020852615.1 Nitrosomonas sp.
CGGGCATCAGGAGGATGAAAATGTGGCAAAGGCACTGCAAATGCTGCGTGATAATGCAACGTTTGTGAAGATTTTCGGTTCTTATCCTGCGGCATAATCAGCAAATTCCTGAACAAGATACTATTACCCCTGAACATGATGAACCTCAGTCAACTCGCTCCGGATTATATCCGGGCAATTCAGCCTTATCTGCCGGGTAAACCGATATCAGAACTGGTTAGAGACCTCGGATTAAATAAGGATGATGTAATCAAACTGGCTTCCAATGAAAATCCACTGGGTACCAGCCCATTGGCCAGGGAAGCGATGATTCAGGCACTGACTGAATCAGCCCGTTATCCGGATGGCAGTGGTTTTGAGTTAAAGGCAACCCTGTCCGAGGGGTTGGGTATCCCGGTTGATCAGATCGTACTGGGCAATGGTTCCAATGACGTGCTTGAACTGGCTGCCCGCATTTTTCTGCGTCCTGGTGCGACCGCAATCTATTCCCAGTATGCTTTTGCTATTTACCCGCTGCTGGCACAGGCTGTGGGTGCCAGGGGCATTGCTGTTCCTGCCCGTAATTACGGGCATGATCTTGAGGCCATGCTGGACGCCATCACACCGGAAACCCGTATTGTCTTCATCGCCAATCCTAACAATCCTACCGGTACGTTGTGTGATGCCAGAGATTTGCTGCGTTTTATGGAGCGTGTTCCACAAGACGTACTTGTGGTGCTGGATGAAGCCTACGATGAGTATCTGCCGGAAGCGAGCAAGGCAAACAGCATTGCGTGGTTGAAAAATTTACAGAATCTGGTTATTACACGGACGTTTTCCAAAGCCTATGGTCTTGCCAGTGTGCGGGTCGGTTTTGCGCTGGCACATGCTGATATTGCTAACCTGATGAACCGTATCCGCCAGCCGTTTAATGTCAACAGCATTGGTCTGGCGGCTGCCCAGGCGGCACTGAAAGATGTTGAGTTCGTCAAACTGGCCTATACAACAAATCGTACAGGTATGCAGCAAATGACCCAGGGCCTGACGCAGCTTGATATTGAATATATCCCTTCCTTCGGTAATTTCGTCAGTATCCGTATTCCCGGACTGCCAACCAATACACTGAAAACTTACAGAAACTTACTGCAACAGGGTGTAATTGTGCGTCCTTTGGGTAATTACGACCTCCCCAATCATCTGCGGGTAACGATTGGGATTGAAGAAGAAAACAGGCGATTCCTCGATGCGCTGGGGCGGGCGCTGAAAGAGCTCGATTGACAGCATAACGTCTGGCCGTGGTCTCTTCTGCCCTCTCAAAACTGGTCATCATCGGTGTGGGGCTGATCGGCGGTTCGTTCGCGCTGGCATTGCGCCGGACTGGTTTGGTGGGGCGTGTTGTTGGAATTGGCCGCAGCCCGGAAAATATGCAGCGTGCCCTTGAACTGGGTATTATTGACGAACAAACCGATAATTTTTCCGCTGCACTGTCCGGCGCAGATTTTGTGTTACTCGCGATTCCTGTAAAACAAACTGCCAGTGTCATGCAGCAGATGGCTCCCTGTCTGGAGGATCACACTATTGTTTCGGATGCGGGCAGTACCAAACAAAACGTTATTCAGGCTGCCCGCAGTAATCTGGGTAAGCATATTGAGCGTTTTATTCCCGCACACCCCATTGCCGGCACTGAATTCAGCGGTGCAGAAGCTGCTTTTCCCGAGCTGTTCCAGAATAAACCTGTAATCCTGACACCCCTGCAAGAGAATAATCAGCAGGCCATTGACCGCGTTACTGCGCTTTGGCAGCATTGCGGCGCCAATGTTTCACTGATGCAGGCGGAGCAGCATGATCAGATTCTGGCGGCGATCAGCCACTTGCCACACATGCTGGCATTCTCGCTGATGCGGCATATTCATACACTGAGCCAAACCTTGGACCAGGGCTTGGTTCCGACTCCGGGTGGAGGCGGTCCAATGGCAGTTCTGCAACTTGCCGGTACCAGCCTGAATGATATGACCCGCATTGCTGCCAGTTCGCCGGAAATGTGGCGGGATATCTGTCTGGAAAATCGTGCAGCACTGCTTGCACAAATCGAAGCCTATCAGCAGGAGTTGTCCGCGCTGCAGCAAATGCTGGCCAACCATGATGGTGAATCACTGCAAAAGCTGTTTTCAGCAGCACGTGCCACCAGACAGGAATGGACAGCGTTCAGAAATAAATCCTGATGGTTTGTAACCGCACGTATCTGGTAAAACCCTAGCCGGCTTTGGGTTTTCTCCGGGCACGAGGATGCGCCTGGTCGTAAACCTTTGCCAGATGCTGAAAATCCAGATGGGTATAAATCTGCGTACTGCGGATGCTGCTGTGCCCGAGCATTTCCTGAACCGCCCGCAAATCACCACTCGACTGCAACAGATGGGAGGCGAATGAATGGCGCAGAGCGTGCGGATGGACACGTTCATCGAGGTTCTGTAATAACGCCCGCTGATGTAAACGGGTGGCGATAGTGCGCGGGTGAATACGCCGGCCGCGTTGCGATAGAAATAATGCTGTTTCGCCCGGTATCAGCCATGTGTCCCGCAGCGGGAGCCAGGCTTGCAGCGCACGCAGCGCCAGTTCGCCAACTGGTACAACACGGGTTTTATTACCCTTTCCCGTAACACGTACGATCCCTTCGTTAAAATCAATGTCAGCTGGCTGTAACTGTGTCAATTCGGCCAATCGTAACCCGGATGAATAGAACAGCTCGAACATGGCCAGATCACGTACCGCCAGCGCATCAGCCGGATCAAAAGTCAGCAGTTGTGCAGCTTCATCCGGTGAGAGTGCGTGTGGCAGCTTTTGTGGTGATTTAGGGACGCGCACATCCAGGCAGGGGTTGTCATTGTGATGATGGTGACGGGTCAGATAACGGTAAAACCCGCGCCAGGCGGACAGCATACGTGCCAGGCTCCTGCCGGAAAGGCCACTGTGGTGCAAGCGTGCCATAAAATGGCGGATGTTGTGTGACTGCAGCTGCGTTAGTGCACTATCAGAAACGGTGTATTCGTTTTCCTGCAGGCTGGCAATGCAGCGTACCAGCGCGATCAGGTCACGCCGGTAGCTGTGCCGGGTTAATGCGGAAAGACTGCGTGTGCTGGCCAGATACGCCAGATATTCGTCCAGCAGTGGTGGCAGTGGCGCATTATGCTCGTCATGAAGCGGATTCACGATTGGCTGTTCCGGGAAGCTGCTGTATCAGGCGCGTGATTGAGCTGCTCACCAGATCACCCAGCCGTTCGAGATAAAGTGTTCCCATGTCCGGATAAAAACGTTCCGCTTCGGGGCTTGCCATGACCAGTAAACCAAAATTGCTTTGCTTCTTCAGCGGGATAATGGCAAAAGATTTCAGATATTCTGCATCCTGTTCAAACCATTGCCTGATTTCACCATCCACTTCCGGCCCGCAATAGGGATGCAACATGCCTTGTGCAAGGATGCGCACGTTACTGCTGATCAGATCGAATTCAGAAGAAGAAAGATCTGCTTCGGTACCAAACTCGTCAATTTGCCATAAACGCAGCACGACATGAGGGATGGAAAAATCTTCACATAAGTGATACTGCAAACCATGCAGCAGCTCGGTCAGCGAACTGAAACCCAGCAATGCCACTGTCAGGCGATGCATGCGTTCGCCGATAGCATCATTATTTTCACCGACACTGATCAGCTCTTGCAGTCTGTCCTGCAGCAATCTGTTTTTTTCGCGCAGTAATGCAACCTGGCGTTCGTTAATCGAAATGACGCGATCTTCATAAGGATGTGGAAAGCGCAGTGATTCCAGCAGGGCGGGGTGTTCTTCAAAAAATTTGGGGTGGTCCTGCAGATATTGAGTGACTTCCTCGGGTGTGGTCATGGGCTCATTCATGTCATTGTTACAGTGTGGGCATCTTACCATGGCAGGGGTATCAATATGTCATGGCGGTACTTGTCTATCAAAGATGTCAGGCCGAATTTTTTTTTGAAAACAATGGCATAAGCTGATTTGAACAGAAAAAAATCTTTCAGGGAGCTGTATTTTAAAAAAATTGATCAGGGACTGTCCTGATTCTGTCCGCTTCCGGAACCTCTCGGCTATTTTTAATATTCTATTTGGCACAGCCGGATTCAACCGAAATCCGGCTGGTTCCTGCCTGAATTTTTCCTTTTTTTCAGCATCCGCGCGCTCGCGTACCCGCCAAATCAGTCTGCGACAATATGTCACATTTTCAACCTTTATTTTTATGGGCATAATCGCTTCATTATCCGTACCACCTGATGTTCAGGTTTGCATTTATGCAATATGAATATAAGTCCGGAGGAAAGAATACAGATTTTTCTTTCGGATTTTTACCTGAGTTAAGGGTGTGCTCTTCTGGTAAAAGTTGCTTCCTCCTCTACTTCTGCCTGTCTTTTTACAGTTCTCTGCAAATCGACAGGCATTTTTTTTACTTCATTCTGCAGATTGCTGCTTTAACCGGCAAAACCTGGTGCAGGCAATAAATTGTCCGGCCGGATTAATCACCACGGTTTTCAGGAAAAGTCAGTGTAACTGTCAGGCCGCCTCCTTCCGGTTCAGAAAAAATAATGGTTGCAGCATGCAACTGTGTTATTTCCTGAACGATGGATAAACCCAGCCCGCAGCCACCGCTGGCTGATCCGGGAATACGGTAGAAGCGTTCAAATACTTTACCGTGTTCTTCGACAGGAATGCCGGGACCGTTATCCTCCACAGCCAGATAGGGATGGCCGGAGCGGATACCGCTGCAAACCGTGATGGTACTGCCGGCAGGGCAGTAACGCAGTGCGTTGTCGATCAGGTTTCCCAGTGCTTCACGCAACATCCATGCAATCCCGTCAGTTGTAGCCGGTTCGATTTCAAAACCAAGATCAATGTCTTTTGTGAGTGCACGATCAATGAAAGTTGAAGCTGCACTTTCAGCCAGTTCGTGCAGTGCCACTGGCTGGAAAATCTGATTGGCGGAAGCTGCCGGTTCAGTTTGTGCGTAGATCAGCAACTGGGTAACCAGATGAGCGATGCGCTCGACTGATTCTTCAATGCGCGCCAGGCGTTCTTCATTGCGCAGATATTTTCCTTCAGCCGCCACCAGTTCGATCTGGGTTTGCAAACCGGCAAGCGGTGTACGCAACTGGTGTGCCGCATCAGCCAGAAAACGCTGCTGGGCAGCTGAGGCCAGGCGCAGTGAATCAAACAATTCATTAAGCCGGGTGAGCATCGGGCGGATTTCGCGCGGGGCATGTTCAATATCGAGTGCCCGCAGATCACGTGGCGAGCGGCTGGCAATCTGGTTTTCGACGTGCACCAGTGGCGCCAGTCCGCGCCGGACACCAAAGTAGATTACCAGCAGTGTTGCAGCGATAATCATCAGATTGGGAACGCTGATGGCAACAAGGATATGGTTGCTGGCCTGATCACGTTCACGCATGGTTTCAGCAACGGTAATGATAATTTCATTGCCGTGAACAGCAATACGGCGAGTGGTGGCGCGAACTTTTTCATCCCGGTAGAAATCATCGGAGAATGTTGGCGGCTCATGGAGCGACCCTGGATAGATCGGCAGATCGGCGTCACCGGCCAGCAGCTGGTGGTCAGAGTTGTATACGGCGAAGAAGATTTTATCCATTGCATCAGATCGCAGCATGGCTTCCGCTTCAGGAGTCAGGCGCAGCTCGGGATTTAACCCGACTGTGCGAATATAGGCTGCAATATCCAGCGCTGCATTGTTCAGTGAGTGATCATAGGCGGTGTTGGCAGTTTCCTGTGCCAGCCGGTAATCAAACAGGATGCTGCCGATAAATACAGCGATCAGGGGCAGCAAAATCCAGAGCAGTAACCGTTGCCGCAAACCCAGTGAACGGGGAAGATCGGGTTTCATGAATGGCTTATGAATGGCTTATGAATGGCTTATGAATGGCTTATGAACGGCTCTGATCAATACGATAGCCGATACCGCGGACGGTACGGATTTCGATCCCACCCGGCTCAATTTTGGCGCGCAGCCGTGAAACATGTACCTCGATCGCATTGGGGGTAATGTTTTTGTCCCAGCCGGTGAGACTTTGCAGCAGTTTTTCCTTGCTGACCACCTTGGGGGATGCCAGCAGCAGGGTTTCGAGAATGGTCCATTCACGCAAGGTCAGGAACAGAGGCTCGCCATGCAGTGTAGCGGTATGGCTGCCGGTATTGAGGATGAGCTGGTCGTGCTGCAGTTCTGTGCTGACAACCGAATGAGCCCGGCGAATGAGGGCGCGGATACGAGCAATCAGTTCCGGCAGACGGAATGGTTTGGTCATGTAATCGTCTGCACCTACATCCAGCCCGGCAATCGTATCTTCCATGCTGCCTCGCGCGGTCAGTACCAGTACCGGCAGGCGCATTTTCCGCTGACGTAACCGTTGCACCAGCGTTAGCCCATCAATATCCGGCAGGCCGATATCGACAACGGCCAGATCGAAATTTTCTTCCCGGAGATGACATTCGGCATGCTCGGCATTTTCCGCCACATCCACAGCGTAGCCCGCATTGGCCAGCCCCTGTTTGATACCGCTTGCCACCAGAGAATCATCCTCGACAACCAGAATACGCATTGCACCTCCCCAGTTGGCTGCATGATAACACCCGGTTTTTTCAGAAAACCACAGAGGATATTTCTAAAAAGAGATTTTCAGGTTTTGGTATGCCCTGGCCGAGCCAGCCGGTTATACATCAGCGGCAGTAATACGAGTGTAAAGAAGGTGGCGGAGATGATACCGCCGACAATAACCACTGCAAACGGACGCTGGGTTTCCGAACCGATACTGTGAGAAAGTGCTGCCGGTAACAGGCCAAGGCCCGCCATCAGAGCTGTCATCAATATCGGCCGCAGGCGCAGTACGGCACCTTCCCGCACCGCTTCAGCAAACGGTTTGCCTTTATGCAGCAGGCCGACAATTTCTTCCACCATAATGACACCATTTTGTACCGCAATACCCGAGACAGCGATAAATCCAACGGCAGCTGAAATGGACAGATGCAAACCGGAGAGTGCCAGTCCGGAAAGGCCGCCAATCAGGGTGAGCGGGGCGATCATCAGGATGATGGAGGCAGAGCGCAATGATTTGAATGCCCAGAACAGCAGTACAAAAATACCAAGCAGGCTGGCGGGGACAATAATCATCAGCCGTTTCATTGCGCGCTGCTGATTTTCAAACTGGCCGCCCCAGGTGATCCGGTAACCGGGAGGCAGGTGGACATGCTCTGCTACTTTTTTCTGGGCTTCGCTGACAAAGCTGCCCTGATCGCGCCCCATCAGGTTGGCCTTGACTGAAACGGCACGGCCGCCTGCTTCGCGCGCGATACGTGAAGCGCCCTGGCGCACATCAATGCGAGCCAGTTCACCCAGTGTCAGGAATGCACCGGGACTGCCGGGAGTATTGCCGGGGATAGCGATTTGCAGATTGGCTATGTCTGTAATGGTGTGACGGTAATCGGGCGCCAGGCGGAGATTGACGTTGAAGCGCCGTTCCCCTTCATAGAAGCCGGTGACAGCACTTCCCCCGAATGCTGTCTGGAAAAGATGGTTGATTGCCGCAATCGTGATGCCGTAACGCGCCAGTTTCTGCCGGTCCGGAGTGACAGTGATTTCAGTCTGACCGCCTACCTTGATGGCAGCCACATCCACAGCACCGCGAACATGGTTCAGGATACCCACGATCTGCTCTGCCTTGTCCTCCAGAATCTCCAGATTGGGGCCAAATACCTTGATGGCAATCTCGCCCTTGACCCCGGAGAGCGATTCCTCCACGTTATCCTGAATGACCTGTGAAAAATTGGTGGGTAATCCGGGAATAGCCTTGAGTGATCGTGACATATCTGCCACCAGTTTTTCCTTGGAGCTGAATCGCCAGCTGTTGCGCGGATTGAGATCCGCCAGAATTTCCAGATTATTGGCGCCTTTGGGATCGGTTCCGTCATCCGGACGTCCAACTTGTGCCACAACAGTTTTGACTTCCGGGTAGGCAGCCAGTTTGGCCCGTACTGCCCGTTCGATTTCTTTCGACTGTTCCAGATGAATGGACGGTGGGAGCGCAATCGTCAGCCAGATGTTACCTTCATCGAGTTTTGGCAGAAATTCCGTCCCGATCACCGGCAACAGCGAGAGTGCACCCGCTAATGAGCCAGCCGTGATTGCGGCCATGATGCGGGGGCGGACATCTGCCCAGTCGAGCAGTTTCCGGTAGCCACTTTGCAATCGTTCCATCCAGGTGAGATGGGGTTCGGTTACGGTACTGCGCTGCAACAGATAGGAGAGCAGCGCAGGTACCAGTGTCAGTGTCAGGATAATGGCGCCAAGCAGCGCAAAGGAGAGCGTGAAAGCCACCGGAGAAAAGATTTTTCCTTCCACACGCTGGAATGTGAAGATGGGCACAAAAGCCAGAATGATAATCGCCTTGGAAAACAGAATAGGCTTGCTGAGACTGATAGCAGTCTGCCGCAGTGCGCTAAGGCGTAATTTGACGGCATCCTGTCCGGGTTCCAGCTCGCGTTCCTGCTGCAGCATCAATCGCACCATCAGCGCTTCCACCAGGACAACGGCGCTGTCGATGATAATACCGACATCAACTGCGCCCAGTGAGATCAGGTTGGCTGACACCCCGCGTGCATTCATCATGATGAAGGCAAACAGCAACGTGAGCGGAATGATGCAGGCAACGATCAGTGAAGTCCGCCAATCGCGCAAAAATACGATCAGTACGGCCACTACCAGCAGTGCGCCGACGAGCAGATTTTCTCCTACGGTAGCCACCGTGTGGCTGACCAGCTGGGTGCGTTCGTAAATCGGGCGGATCTGCACGCCGGGCGGCAGCTTGGAGTGGTTATTGAGTTCATCTATCCGCGTTTTGAGAACCTGGATAATTTTGCTTGGATCGCTGCCTTTGATCATCAGCACGATACCTTCGACGATCGAATCGTGGCTGGTAATCCTGCCATCCCCGTCACGCCGGGTGAGCGAGACAATGCCGGAGAGAGGGGTATGTCCGCCGATTGCAACAGTGGCAACATTGCCGACGGTAATGGCTTTGCCGTCACGTGTCGCAATCACGGTAGCGGCGACATCCTCGGCCGAGCGGAAGAGTCCGATGGCACGCAATACCAGTCCTTCGCCGCCGCGCCGGATAATACCGCCACCGGTATTGGAGTTGTTTTCGCTGAGTGCCTGACTGACCTGATCCAGCGTCAACCCGAATTTGCGCAGTGCACCCGGGTCCACATCGACCTGGACTTCCTTGATCGAGCCGCCAAAACCAACCACATCAGCAACGCCCGGCACGCGCCTTAATTCAGGCCGGATAACCCAGTCCTCGACTGCACGGACTTCATAAAGCGGCATATCCGGCGGGGCCTCGACCACATAGCGGTAAATTTCACCAACGGCAGTAGTCAGTGGAGCCAGTTCGGGAGTGATGCCTTCCGGCAAGCCTGCCGTATGCAGCTTTTCCAGCACCTGTGCACGCGCCAGGCGATCTTCGGTACCGTCGGCGAATGTCATGGTGATGACGGACAGTCCGGTGATGGAAACTGAGCGCAACTGGGTCATTTGTGCCACGCCGCTCATTTCCCGCTCAATCGGGATAGTAACACTGCGTTCGACTTCTTCCGGTGCCTGGCCGGTTACCTGGGTGATGATCTGTACCTGTACATCCTGAACATCAGGAAAGGCTTCGATGGGCAGTTCAATGAAAGCGCGTATGCCGGCCACCAGCAGTGCGCCTACCATGACGAGAACAAATAACCGCTGTTTGACCGAAAATGAAATGAGACGACTGAGCATATCAGCTCCCGGCGGCAAGTTCTGAGGCGAGTAACATGGCGCCATCGGTCACGACTTCTTCACCAGACTGCACGCCGCCATTTTCCGGTTCGAGCCAAACGGATTCAGCATCCTGGAAAGCGATACGGATCTGGCGCCGGATAAATTGACCGGGAGTGGTTTCGATGAAAACTGTCGGATAAATTCCATTGGTAATCACCGATACTGCGGGTAACCGGACAACATTGACTGCCTGTGGATCGATCAGCTGGGCGCGGGCAAACATGGCCGGGCGCAACCGGCCTTCCCGGTTATCAATTTCAGCACGTACCTGTATCCGGCGAACATCCGGATCAAGCTGAGGGGCTATGCGGGTGATAGTGGCAAAAAAAGATTCTCCCGGGAATGCGTCAAGTGAGAGCAACAGCGGGTTGCCGGTATGTACCCGGCCAATCAGGCGTTCAGGGACATCCACCTGTACCCACAGGTGAGACAGATTGGAAATAACAAACAGCGGGACATTCTGATCCGGGCGGATTTCTGTTCCCGGATTGGCCTGCCGTTCGACTATCACACCGGCGATCGGCGCACGCAATACCAGTTTCTCACCTTGCACCTTGCCACTTGGGGTCAGATTTTTGACCCGCAGCCGTGACCGTTCCGCTTCTGCTGCTGCAATCTGCCATTCTGCTCTGGCATTTTCGACATCACGCCGGGCGATGGCTTCCCCGGCCAGGAGTTCCTGTGTTCGTTTGTAGGTGAGCTGTTTCTGTACGGCATTCGCTTCTGCTTTATGTAAATCGGCCATGGCAGCACCAAAATCCGGTGAATCCATCGTGGCCAGCGGAGCACCTGTATCGACCTGATCACCAATCTCGGCGTGCAGTTGCAGGATACGGCCGGCAACCGCAGGGATGATGCGGGCGGTCAGGTTTTCAGCCAGTGCCAGCCTGGCGGTCAGCGGTTCACTTGCCGGTAGTGGTGATATGACGGCACGGCTTGTTTTGATATAGGCAAGCTGGGGAGCCCCCGGTGGAAATACCAGATGATGTTCCCCCTCATCATCCGGATCGGTGTTACCGGCTTCCGGCTGGGGAGCAGCCTGCCGGAAATGGAGATAGCTGCCTGCAGCTGCAAGCGCCAGGATAAGGGCAGTAACAATGATTTTGCGTGATCTGGATTTCATCATGACTTGGGTTCTTGTATAGCGGAGGAAGCTGTTTCCAGTGCAGCATCGAGAGCAGCACGTGCTTTTGCCAGGTCGCTGCGGGCCTGCAGTGCATCCAGTTCGGCAGCCCGCAGGATGCGTTGGGCATCGAGAAATTCCAGCGCACTGATGGCACCTTTGCTGAAAGCAATTTCCGCTGCACTGGCGGTGCGGCGGGCAGCCGGCAGTGCCTGTTCCTGCAGGGCCTGCCAGCGGTCACCGGTACGTTGCAATTCGCTGGAAAGCTGGCCGATCTCAGCCTGGATACGGGCACGGATTGCTTCCAGCTGATCTTCGGCCAGTGCCAGTTCAGCGTGAGCACGGCGAATATCGCCTTCAAAATAATTGCCGAGAAACAGTGGAACTGAAAATCCCAGACCGAGTGCATTACGTGGCTGGGTAACATCCCTGGGCTGGCGTTCAAACTCCAGACTGACAGTAACATCACGCGTGCGCTTGGCCTGGGCCAGTGCGAGGTTGTGACGGGCGGCTTCCACCCGTGCAATGGCTGCCAGCGTATCCGGGCGCTGGTCAATGGCGGTGGTAATGGTTGCTGTATCGGGCAGTATGGCCTTTTCAGCCGGCCAGTCTCCCCGGGTGACGATTTGTTGTGCGCGGCTTTCATCCGCCAGCAGGATGGCCAGTGTGACACGTGCGCGTGCAAGCCTGCCCTGTATCGCCTGCTCATCCGCTTTAGCTTTGGCGGAATCCGCTTCGAAACGTCCGAGATCAGCACCGGACAGATCGCCTGCCCGGTAACGGCGCCGGGCCAGATCCAGAATGCGTTCTGACTGCTGTGCAATGATGCTGCTCAATTCAGTATGGCGTTCGGTTTGTTTGAGATCAAACCAGGCACTGCGTACATTGAACCGAATCTGCCGCAGGGCATCGTCAAAATCGAGCCGGGTAGCGGTGAATTCGCTGTCTGCCCTGGCCATGCGCAGTTCACGTTTGTTTCCCCGTTCAAAGATTTTATCCAGATGGATAACATCTTCCGCCGGCGTGGATTTGAAAATAGTAGTCGGCCTGGTTTTGGGGTCGAAATGACTGGTGCTGAAAGATAATGTGGGATTGGGAGAAGCTGCAGCGTTAAGTGTTTCTGCTGCTGCTACTTCAATGTTGCGCTGAGCGAAGCGGAGATCACGGTTGCGAGTCAGTGCCAGGTGTTCGGCTTCCTCCAGACTGACAGCAATATCATAGCCCTGGCCGTAGCTCGGCACTGCAGCCCACAGAAGGAAAACAAGCAAGGTTGAACAGCGCATGACAGTCGATCTCCATATGAGGCGAATATAGACTGTTTCAACTTGCATTTTCCTGACAGATTTTCCGGATGAAACGCTTTTCTGTCAGGCAGCCGCTGCCGTGTTTCAACTTGCTGCTATGATGAGTGAATATGAACAGATCAATAAATCCGGCCTATATCGTTTTAGTGTTGGTCTGACAGCAGAGTAAAATCCTGTTTTGATTGCAGTGGCGCGCGTGGCGGGTGTCGCCGATAAAGTTTATACATGTGATTTGTAGATTTGTAGGGGAGTGATGAATTGAAAGTACTCATTACCGGTGCGGCCGGTTTCATTGGATCCACACTGGCGCTGCGGCTGCTGGAGCGTGGTGATACTGTCATCGGTATCGATAACCACAATAATTATTATGATCCGCAGATCAAGGAAGATCGTCTGGCCCGGTTTGCGGATCATCCGGCTTACGTGCATTTGCGCCTTGATCTGGCAGACAGGGAAGGAATCAATGCCTGTTTTGAAACACATAAACCACAGCGGGTAGTGAATCTGGCTGCCCAGGCCGGGGTACGTTATTCCATTGAAAATCCGCTTGCCTATATCGACAGCAATATTGTTGGCTTCGCCCATATTCTCGAAGGCTGCCGCCACCACAATGTCGAGCATCTGGTATATGCCAGCAGTTCCAGTGTGTACGGCGCCAATACGACCATGCCGTTCTCGGTGCATGACAACGTTGACCATCCGCTCAGCCTTTATGCCGCCAGCAAGAAATCGAACGAGCTGATGGCGCATACCTATAGTCATCTGTACCACCTGCCTACTACCGGTTTACGCTTTTTTACCGTGTATGGACCCTGGGGGCGGCCGGATATGGCACTGTTCAAATTCACCAAAGCCATTCTTGCCGGGGAGAAGATTCCGGTTTTCAACTATGGCAAACATCGCCGGGATTTCACCTATGTGGATGACATCGTGGAAGGTGTGATTCGCGTACTGGATCAGCCTGCCCGGCCCAACCCGGCCTGGAGCGGGGCGAATCCGGATGCCGGCACCAGCATGGCCCCCTGGCGTATTTACAACATTGGTAACAACAGCCCGGTTGAGCTGATGGACTACATTGCCGCACTGGAGAAAGCGCTGGGTAAAAAAGCCGAAATGGAAATGCTGCCTTTGCAGCCGGGTGATGTGCCGGATACCTATGCGGACGTTTCTGATCTCGTTGAACAATTCAGCTACAAACCTGCTACACCGGTTGAGCAGGGGATAGCCAGCTTTGTGGCGTGGTATCGCAATTACTTTAACCTGTAGGAGATAACATGCAGCTTCAGGACATCAAACTTGCCATTGTCGGTCTCGGGTATGTCGGCCTTCCACTGGCCGTTGAATTTGGTCGCAAGCGCCCTGTAACCGGGTTTGACATCAACCGGCGCCGTATCGATGAACTCAAAAATGGCAACGACTTTACGCTGGAAACCACCCGGGAGGAGCTGGCAGCGGCGAAACATCTGATATACACCACCAATATTGACGATTTACGTGCCTGCAACTGTTACATTGTTACCGTACCAACACCGATCGATGAGTACAAGCGTCCCGATCTCACCCCGCTCATCAGGGCATCTGAAACTGTTGGCAAGGCATTGAAAAAAGGTGACATCGTTATTTACGAATCCACGGTTTACCCCGGCTGTACCGAGGAAGATTGCGTGCCGGTACTGGAACGTGTTTCCGGTCTGAAATTCAACCGGGATTTTTATTGTGGCTATAGCCCGGAGCGTATCAACCCCGGTGACAAGGAACACCGCGTTACCACCATCAAAAAAGTCACTTCCGGTTCCACCCCGGCAATCGCCGATCTGGTGGACGGGCTGTATAACGAGATCATTACCGCTGGCACACACAAGGCGGAAAGCATCAAGGTGGCTGAAGCTGCCAAGGTAATTGAAAATACCCAGCGTGACCTGAACATTGCTCTTATCAATGAACTGGCGCTTATCTTCAACAAAATGGGGATTGATACCGAAGCCGTATTGAAAGCGGCCGGCAGCAAATGGAATTTCCTGCCGTTTCGCCCGGGTCTGGTGGGCGGCCACTGCATTGGCGTGGATCCGTATTATCTGACGCATAAAGCGCAGGCAATTGGCTACCACCCGGAAATCATCCTGGCCGGTCGGCGGTTAAACGACAGTATGGGCGCTTACGTTGTCGCGCAACTGGTCAAGGCCATGACCAAGAAACGTATTCAGGTGGAAGGGGCGCGTGTGCTGGTCATGGGGCTTACTTTCAAGGAAAACTGTCCGGACCTGCGCAATACCCGGATCGTGGACATCGTCGCTGAACTCAAGGATTACAACTGTGTGGTAGATGTTTACGATCCATGGGTATCTCCCGAAGAAGCGCAGCATGAATACGGCATTACACCGGTCAAAGCACCTGAATCCGGCAGTTACGATGCCATCATCCTGGCTGTGGCACACCACCAGTTCAGGGAGATGGGCGCTGCTGCCGTTCGCGGGTTGGGTAAACCCGGGGCGGTGCTTTACGACCTTAAATATGTGCTTGATCCGCAAAAATCGGATTTGAGGCTGTAAATACAAAAACATCGGCAAATGAAAATTCTCATCACCGGCGGTGCCGGATTTATCGGTTCTGCGCTCATTCGCTATCTCATCCGCGAAACAGATGAGCAAGTCGTCAACCTCGATAAACTGACTTATGCCGGTAATCTGGAATCACTGGCCGAGTGCGGCCAAAGTCCGCGTTATGCCTTTGAGCAGGTGGATATTTGCGACCGTGCCGGACTGGATCGTGTATTTGCCCGATATCAGCCCGATGCTGTCATGCATCTGGCTGCCGAAAGTCATGTCGATCGTTCCATTGATGGGCCGGCTGCGTTCATCCAGACCAACATGGTGGGTACTTATACTTTGCTGGAAGCGGCGCGTGCTTACTGGCAAAACCTGAGTGCTGAACGTAAGGCAGCATTTCGTTTTCATCACATCAGCACAGATGAGGTATATGGTGATTTGTACAGTAGCAGGGATCTGTTTACCGAGGTCACACCCTATGCCCCCAGCAGCCCCTACAGTGCCAGCAAAGCAGGCTCCGACCATCTGGTACGTGCCTGGCAGCGCACTTACGGCCTGCCTGCCCTCATTACCAACTGCTCCAACAACTACGGGCCATACCATTTCCCGGAGAAGCTTATTCCACTGATGATCCTGAATGCACTGGAAGGCAAGCCGCTGCCGGTGTATGGCCAGGGTAACCAGATTCGCGACTGGCTGTACGTGGAGGATCATGCTCGCGCCCTGTATCGCGTAGTGACAGCGGGGCAGGTGGGGCAGACCTATAACATTGGCGGCCATAATGAAAAACAGAATATCGAAGTGGTTCACACGCTGTGTGAGCTATTGGATGAACTGCGCCCGCGTGACGATGGCAAACCCTATCAGACACAGATTACCCATGTGCAGGATCGCCCCGGCCATGATCTGCGTTATGCCATTGATGCCGGCAAAATTCAGCGTGAACTGGGCTGGATGCCGCGAGAAACCTTTGAAACCGGTATCCGTAAAACAGTGGAATGGTATCTGAACAATCTTGACTGGTGCCGGCGTGTACAGGACGGCAGTTATCAGCGAGAGCGACTGGGTATAAACGGCTAGCGGTTAGATATGAACATCCTCCTGCTTGGCAAAAACGGCCAGCTTGGCTGGGAATTGCAACGCAGCCTGTCTGTTACCGGGCACGTTACGGCACTGGATCGCAATAGCCGGGATTACTGTGGTGATCTTGGCAATCTGCAGGGGCTGACTGAAACTGTGCGAGTACTGAAGCCTGATGTAATTGTCAATGCCGCTGCCTATACCGCCGTAGACAAAGCCGAAAGTGAGCCGGAACTGGCAGGCACGATCAATACTGCCGCACCCGGCGCGCTTGCCGAAGCAGCGGCAAAGCTGGGCGCCTGGCTGGTGCACTACAGCACGGATTATGTATTTGACGGCAGCGGTAATTGTCCGTGGACAGAGACCGATAATCCCGCACCGCTTTCCATCTATGGTAAAAGCAAGCTGGAAGGCGAGCAGCGTATACAGCAATCAGGCTGTAAACATCTGATTCTGCGTACCAGCTGGGTGTATGCAGCACGCGGCAACAATTTTGCCAAAACCATGTTGCGCCTGGCACAAGAACGTGAACAGCTCACGGTAATTAATGATCAGTCTGGAGCGCCCACCGGAGCCGATCTGCTGGCCGATATTACCGCCCACGCTATCCGTTATCTGCAGCACCATCCGCAACATGCCGGTATTTATCACTGTGCGGCATCGGGCGAAACGACATGGTATGAATACGCCCGGTTTGTTATCGGACAGGCCCGGCAAATCAGGTCGGACTTGCCAGTCAAATGCACTGAAATCACCCCTGTCCCCACTTCAGCCTATCCTGCTCCCGCACATCGTCCGCTGAATTCACGGCTGAATACACACAAACTGCAGACTGTTTTTGGTCTGACTCTGCCGCCGTGGCAGCAGGGCGTAACGCGCATGCTCGTGGAAATTCTGGAAAACCGGTAATTCAGGGTGTACAGAATCAAAAGTCCGTCACGTTGCAAACTCATTCATCAAGCATGCTCCTACGGCAGCAACGGTAGCCCCAGTTCCTTGAGAAACTCGTTGTGCCGTTCCCTGGCCTCGGCAATTTTCTTCTCGGCAGCGAGCAGGTCGGCGTGCACCGCCGCGAGATCAATCTCTTCCTCGGCTTGTGCCGTACTGACATAGCGCGAAATGTTCAGGTTGAAATCGTTCTGCTCAATTTCCTCCATACCCACCCGCCGTGAATAACGCGATTCTTCCTTGCGATGCTGGTAGGTATCGATGATCTTGTCGATGTGCTCGGGAAGCAACTGGTTCTGCCGTTTTCCCTTCTCGAAATGTTCGGCGGCGTTGATGAACAGCACATCGTCCGGCTTCTTGCACTTCTTCAGTACCAGAATGCAGACCGGAATGCCGGTGGAGAAGAACAGGTTGGCCGGCAGGCCGATCACCGTGTCGATGTGGCCATCCTTGAGCAGTTTGGTGCGGATGCGCGCCTCGGTCCCACCGCGGAACAGAACGCCGTGGGGCAGGATGATGGCCATCACGCCGTCTTGTTTGAGGAAGTGGAAGCCGTGCAGCAGGAAGGCGAAGTCGGCAGCGGACTTGGGCGCCAGGCCGTAGTTCTTGAAGCGCACATCCTCACCCAGCGCCTCGCTCGGCTCCCAGCGGTAGCTGAAGGGCGGATTGGCCACCACCGCGTCGAACTTCGGCACCCTGGCAGGGTTGGTCTCGCGCAGCATGTCCCACTCGTTGAGCAGGGTGTCGCCGTGGAAGATGTCGAACTCTGAATCCTTCACCCCGTGCAGTAGCATGTTCATGCGCGCCAGGTTGTAGGTGGTGATGTTCTTTTCCTGGCCGTGAATCTTGCCGATGCCGCCACTCCCTTTGGGCCCCATGCGGTTGCGCACGTTCAGCAGCAGTGAGCCGGAGCCGCAGGCGAAATCGAACACGCTGTCCAGATGTGAGCGCTTGCCCGTGGCAGGTTCCTGACTGTCC
>NZ_JADZAJ010000029.1 GCF_020852615.1 Nitrosomonas sp.
AGTATCGGATGTAGGCGCATAAAATAGATCAAGGCGGCATACCCCGGTAAGGTATGCCGGGAAACCGAATAAAATGGTATTCCCCAGCTTTTTTTACTGATCCAAATTTCGAATTAACCCGTTAATCCGTTTGTTTTTTCTTCAAGGTGCGACAATTTGTCGCATTGAGATGCCTTCCTACTGGGCTTAACATTAGTGGTTTACGTGAACACCATACTAATAATTCCAGAGGAAGGAGAAGAAATGAAGGGAAAAGGGGTTGGTCAGGTACGACTGTCTGCTCAAATAGCCGGAAATATTATGGCCCGAAAACCGCTGACAGTCGCGGTGGCCGGGGTACTGGCTGTTGTAGCGGCGTCATGGGCACAGGCTCATGAGATGGATGATCCGCCGGTACAGCTGGAAACGATCAGAGTAGTTGCACCGGGGCAGGCATCGCTGACTGTGCCGAGTCTGCCGGAAGTGAAGCAAAAAATGCGTCAGGTTCCGGGAGGGGCGAATGTCATTGACAGTGAATCGTATGCTACCGGCCGTGCTTCGACGTTACAGGATGCGCTGGGGTATTCGCCGGGTGTGTTTGTTCAGCCCCGTTTTGGTGCCGAAGAAGCGCGCTTGTCGATTCGTGGCTCCGGTATTCAGCGTACATTCCACATGCGTGGCATCAAGCTGTTGCAGGATGGTTCCCGCCTGAATCTGGCCGATGGCGGAGCGGATTTTCAGGCAATTGAGCCACTGGCAGCACGCTATATCGAAGTTTATCGGGGTGGCAATGCGCTGCAATATGGATCAACCACACTGGGTGGCGCAATCAATTACGTAACGCCTACCGGTTATGATGCCGAGCGTTTCCGTGCACGCGGTGAGGCAGGCAGTTTTGGCTATAACCGTCTGATGCTCTCTTCCGGTGGTGTGCATGGCTCGCTGGATTATTTTGCCAGTGTTTCCCGCTACAGCCAGGATGGTTTCCGTGACTGGTCGGAGCAGGAAAACTGGCGCATGTTCAGCAATGTCGGCTATCGCATCACACCCGATCTGGAAACCCGTTTTTACCTGACCTATACCAAAACCGACTCGCAATTGCCGGGTAACCTGACCAAGGCGCAGTTGAGAGATAATCCGAGGCAGGCCAACGCCACCAGTCTGATGGGTCGGCAGAAGCGTGATTTTGATCTGATCCGAGTGGCCAATCGCACTGTGTTCAAACTGGGGAACAGCCAGCAGCTGGAATTTTCCGGATTTTACTCACATAAAGATCTGTGGCATCCGATTTACCAGGTGCTGGCTCAGCCCACCAATGATTATGGCCTGGGATTACGCTATATCAACGAAATACCGGTCGCGGGCTACCGTAACCGTTTTGTGCTGGGTTTCGAGCCAAGCTGGGGTGATGTAAGTGACAATCGTTTTATCAATGTTAGCGGGAGGGCTGGTGCACGCACGGCCAAATTTGATCAGCATGCCAGCAGCTATGTTGTTTATGGGGAAGATCAGTTCTACCTGCTACCAGAACTTTCGCTGATTGCCGGTGCTCAGTACACTTATACGACGCGTAAACAAAAAGATCTGTTTACAGCAGGAGCCCTGGATCGCAGCAAGAACTACCAGCGTTTTACGCCCAAGGCAGGGCTGATCTATGAACTGAATCCGCATATTCAATTCTTCAGTAATGTCAGTACCAGTTTTGAACCCCCCAGTTTCTCTGAACTGACCAGTGGGCCGACTTTGGCACCGGTATTTGCTAAAGCCCAGCGTGCGATTACATTTGAAGCGGGTAGCCGGGGGCATTTCGGTATAGCTGAATGGGACATTGCGCTGTATCGAGCACATGTGCGCAATGAGCTGCTTGCCCTGGTTGATCCTGTGACCAGTTCTCCGCTGGGTACGGTCAATGCAGGTAAAACCGTACATCAGGGGGTTGAGCTGGGGTTGGATGTAGAGTTGGTGAAAATGTTCTATCTGCGCCAGATGTACCTGTTCAATGATTTCAAGTTTGATGGTGATCCCACCTTCGGCAATAACCGGCTGGCCGGTATCCCGCGTCATTTTTACAAGGCTGAGCTGACCTACCGTCACCCGGAAGGCTATTATATTGGTCCGAACGTGGACTGGTCGCCCGAGAAATATTACGTGGATCATGCTAATACGGTGTATGCAGATTCCTACGCACTGCTGGGTTTCAAGATCGGCAAGCGCAACAAAACCGGCTTTTCCTGGTTTGCTGAGGCGCGTAATCTGACCGATCGCAAGTATGCTGCTACCACGGGTGTCATCGACAACGCCAGGGGAATCGACCAGGCGCAATTCCTGCCGGGAGATGGCCGTTCCTTCTTTGCGGGTCTGGAATATCGCATGTAGCGTATCCGTTTTTCCTGCCGGCTGGCGGGAGGGGATGCTTAAGGAATCTCTGAAAGACGTTAGCGAGGTAGTCAGTTCAAGGTGAAAGTTAGTAACTTTTAACGCAAAAATGACAACGTGGGTAGTTTTTCAGAGCTTTCCCTAACTCAAATGGAGTGAAGATGTCAGTTAAACATTTCATTACAACAATGGTTATTGCCGCGATTTCTGCGGTAACTCCTTTTGCTCAGCCTGTGGTGCAGGCAGCAGAGCATGCACATGATGACAAGGCAGCAAAGCCCAAACACGATATGAACAAAATGTGGGCGGAAATGCGCACACGATCGGTTGGCATGGCTGTTTCCGTGGCATCTGATGAAAAAGGAGGGTTGTGGCTGGCACGCATGCAGGATGGTCATATCCGGGTGAGCCACTCGGAAGATGGCGGCAAGCATTTTTCTGAAGGTGTAACGGTAAATCCGCAACCTGAAGCGATTCTTGCGGAAAACCAGAACCGGCCGAAGATCGCGGTGCGTAACGGAGTGATCGCAGTAACCTGGGTACAGGCGCTGCCGAAGGTGTTTGCCGGGAATATCCGTTTTGCCCGTTCTGTCGATGGTGGCCGTACTTTTTCAGAGCCCGTGACCGTGAACGATGACCACGGCGAAATCAGCCATGGGTTCAGCACCTTGACACTGGGTGACGATGGCCGTGTGACGCTGGCCTGGTTCGACGGACGTGAGCGTGATGCGGCTGGCAAGACCGGGCAGAAGTATGTTGGCACCACGGTTTACTATGCAGTGTCGGAAGATGG
>NZ_JADZAJ010000030.1 GCF_020852615.1 Nitrosomonas sp.
CTTCTACAACCGCACCCGCAAACAGGCACGACTTGGTTATCTGTCGCCTGCTGCTTTCAGCCAACAATACTATGCAAAACAGATGACCGCTTAACCCGTTGGACTCTGTGATTGACGACCTACCTCATGTCGTCGCGGAAGCGCGTTCCGTCAGCCTGGAGCACCGGCACCAGGTCTTCCGCGCCGGAAAGGATGAAGACGTCGGAATCGACCGCGTCAAGGTACTGCGGAAGACCTTTATCGGTCTTGCGCGTGATCGACGGCAGCGACAGGCTCCAGCCGAAGCCAAACGGGCCATTGCCGCTCCCACTGTCGTAGCTGAGGGCGAGTTGCGGACCAAAACCCGAACGCCCCGGGCTGGTGGCAATGGGTATTGTCATGGAGCCCGTGCCAGTGACCGGGTTAGCGGCGAATTTTTCTCCTATGCCGTGGATCGCACCACCACCTTTGGGTAGGTTTATCTGCGGAGGTGAAGACAAAGGTGAGATACCCTTTGGCGCCGCACTACCTTTATCAGTCCCTTTACTGGTTTGCTCTTCTTCTTTACCCATTAGCCTTACGCCATGTTTGATTAGAATTAACCCGTTACTAATTCCATTTTTATGCGCTCTGCAAGAAATATCATCATATGAACATACGGTATCAGGGTGACCTGCTCCATTTCGATAGTGTTTCTAATGAAGGCAAGTTACACCCCTTTGGCATATTTTTGACTGGATCAATAAATCGATCTACTACTGAGCGCTACAAAGAATGATACTGAGCGCTACTATTTCCATTATTGATTTGCAGATCGTCGGGCCAGATTCCGAACTTCCGAAGGAGTGAGGTTGAATCGCTGTTTGAAAGCGCGGTTGAACCAGGAGAGGTTGTTGAAACCCATATCAAACGCCAATGTGCTGATACAGCAATCACTGTATGCGGGGTTGCATAAATGCTGATAAGCATGTTCAAGGCGTAAGTTGGTTACGTAATCGGCAAAGGTGGTTTCCTCGCAGTGAAACAGAGTGCGGATATACTGGGGCGATATACCCTGACGCCGGGCAACCTGGGTGATAGACAATTCACTTTCGGCGATATGTTCCAGGATGTCATGCTTGACTGCCTCGAATCGTGCTGCACGCAAGCCACATTTACTCGTAACTTGTGTTTCTTCCTGTTTCGGGCCAAGCAGCAGCGTGACCAGATCCTGTATTTGTGTGGAAACCAGTACAGTAAGATCGGGAGACAGGTTATCCCCTACTTGTATCAGCATTTTTGTATAGCCAATCAGCAGGTGCAACGCCGGGATGGATGTGCTGCTGATTTTCCTGATCAGACAGTCATCTGGTGGATTAGAGGGTTGGAGAGCAGTCAGTGCGGCAGGTATATCGATAATTGCAATGGGTACTACATTGGCAATGTGTATCTGATGAATCAGGATAGCCAGCACCAGTAAAGCGTCTTCAGGCTGACAACAGACAGGGTCGCCACTACTCTGCTCGTTAAGGACTGTCATTTCGTTGAACGGCACTAACAGCATCAAGCTGGCGTTATTGCTATCAGCAGTATGAACAGGTTGAGGCAGGCATGACATCGCAGTTGCCACACAGATTCTGAGATTCTGTAACAGTTGCCGACATCCACCTGTAAAAGAAAATTTATCCGGATAGGATTGAGTATCCATGTCAGCAGTCGCGGTGTGATCCTCCCGGAATGCAGAGACACACTCATTTTTAGGATAATCACAGAAGAAAGATTTCAACCGGCCCATATCAACACCTCATTCACTTCGATATTGATCCTGCCCTGCATAGCCTGTGCTGCCAGAATATTTATTGTTGTGTCATGACATCGTTCAGGCCCGCTTTTTTTATTATCCTGTTTTCATACCACGAATTGCGGTGCCCGATACCATGCTTTTATCAGGAAACTATGAAATTTATCAGAGCCATGGCAGGCCCTGATCAATTTTCTTACTGCACCGGGTTACGTTGCTGCGGGGTTAATCCAGCTGCCCATCTGGCTGGCAGGGTTTGCACCCAGCCGTTATAAACATTGGGCAATGCCACTACACCCTGACCACCAAAACCAGGGTTACTGCTAACGGTGTCATCTCTGGCCACGTTGTTACCGGCTGCCAATACTACTGCACCGGCCACTTCAGCATCACTTAAATCACCGTCTCCATTGGGATCAGGGTCAACCACGATCAGCCGGTTGGAGAACTTGCTGGTAACGTAGGCATAGTACCCGCCTCCCTTTTTGGCACCAAAGTTGGCGCCATGACTGCCGGGATCACCCGGAAGGGTTTTAACGATGGTATCGGTTCTCGTATCGATTATTACGATCTGTCCACCGTAAGAAGCGGTCACCATCACTTTGCCATCCGGTGATACCGGTGACTGGATCGGCAACATTCCGATTGGCCCGGTAACCTCCCCGGTTATCGGATTGTAGTGCTCAAGCAGGTTGATGTTTTTCAGGAAACTGCCATTGCCATCCATTACCGTCACTGTGCTGTGCAGCAAATTGGCTGCATACACTTTGCTGGCATCTGGCAGCATACCAATAGCGATCGGGTGTGCACCCGGCATAACATCGCCGGTTCCGGTCTGCCCAGTTTCTGTCCGCGCGATGATTTCACCCGTTCTAACATCATAAAACCCGGCATCATGCGTATTGATATTGGGTGTAACAATGCGCGAGCCATCGGATGAAATCCAGTGACCATGCGGGCTGGCGGCTGCCTGCCCGTGTTCCTGGGTGGGCAGCGCATAATTGACCTGCGTTGTGCCCCTGGGGATGATCACCACACTGTTTTCACCGTTAATGGCTACCGTCACATCATCAGTATTGGGCAGTGTCATCACATGCGAGGGTGAATCTCCCACGCGGATGTTTTTGATCATCTTGCCTGTTTTCTGATCAATTAAGGTCAGTTTGGTATCAAACCACTGGGTTGCGTAAACAACCGAATGATCACGATTGGGCCACATGTTATGTGGGTTGTTCATGTTGATCTGTGGTAGCGCAATTTTACGTTTGAGCATCCAGTTGCTGGCATCCACCACCGTGATCGTACCTGGCTTGGTTTTACCGGCAGTTTTCTCAAATTGCGTATCCACCCATACTTCGCCCACACCCGGGACAGCGGGAACGGGTAATGGCTGCAGGCTGATATTGTTGCCGTATCGGCTATTCAACACGCCCGGCAGTGATACCTTACCGGCATCGACAACCACATCCACATTGGGATATTCAAGTGTCCAGGGTTTGGATGACGTAAAGTTCTGCCAGTTTTCCGGTACCGTCGTAATAAAGAAGGTCTGCAACAGACGAGTGGCAAGGTCGCTACTGGTTGGCAGATCCTTGACGCCTGATACCAGATCAATGGTTTCTCCCAGATCCAGCCCATCGGTCGCCGGATCATCCACGATGACAGCAGCGAACATAAACGGATGAACCTTACAGGTAAACACATAGAGGCCAGGCACATTGAGTTTGAGGATACCGCCTCCCCGATAGGCTTTGCCTTCATCGAACGGGATCATGAAGTGATCACCGCCATGGTCGTTATGGCCTGCTTTGCTGGGCCACAACAGGCTGGTCACGGTGTGCACTCCTTCAGTATCCGACATTACAAAATGAACACTGCTGCCAGGTGGGATAATTTCCAGTGATCTGGTTTTAGTTACCGGGCTAAGTGCATCTCCGCGGGCACTTCTAAACCAGGTGGCAGGTTCATCCGAAACAATGAATGTCACCAGCCCCGGTTTATCACTGTTATTGCCAAAAATGGCACCACTGGGAGATGCGCCCGCCACACTGTCAGCAGGTTGTCCCGAATCGCGTTCTACCACGTGGATACGGCCATTCATACCTGATTTCATGTGCGCCATCAGATGGCAGTGATATTGCCAGACGCCCGGTCCGACACCTGTTCCAGCCTTGATGATAAAGCTGTGGCTGTTATTGGCGTCATTGAGCTGATGGGTATCAATGATATGCGGTGCAACTCCCTGTCCGGTACCGGGTTCTATCCAGCGATGCGCATGCAGATGGAAAGTATGCCCCGGGCCAACTGCAAGCACATGAAAACGGACGAGATCATTCATGTACATACCGGGTTCAGGGTTGGTCCAGAGTGGTTTCTGTACACCATCATGATTGATTTCTGTTCCCCAGAAGGTAGAACCCACCATGAACAGCACAAACTCCCTGGCCAGTTGGTCGTGCCCGGCTGCAACAATTTTGCCATCACCATCGACATAGCTCTGGACAGCGCCATTGGGATCATCCACCACAATTGCGCCAAACAGACCTGTCATCGGGTTGCGCTCATCCTGGTAAGCAAATGTTCCCGGCTGAGTCGCGCTCAGCAGATAGGTTTTGCTCTGCCCAGGAGCCGCAGGTGCCCCACTGCCGGATGCAAGGCCAGGCGTTTTCAGGCTGACGGGAGCTTTGGTGTTATTCGTCAATTGAATCTTGATCCGATCCCCTCTTTTGACAAACAGAGTCGGCCCCGGAATGGTCGCCTCGGCAGGATAACCGGAAACATCGCCGCCTTTACCGCTATGACTGATCATTTTGAACGCGGGCTGGCCGTTTGGCAGAATCTCTGCCGAGAGCTGGATATTATGCGTGGCCGCCAGTATCCAGGCTGGAAACAGGCAACTGATCGCAAACAGGATCAGCTTTGCCGGGTAGTGCTTTACATTATTGGATTTCATGTTTAATTCCCTTTAATTTGAAAAACAGTCTGCTATGCCAGGTGTTACCTGCTCACAAAGAAGTTACCCCGCATACCCAGCAGCCAGCTGGAAAAGGCAACATCCTGGTATTGCGAAGAGTGCGTGGCCTTGACTGTAAAGACGTGTTTCTCAAGCGGGCCTATAACTTTTTCACGGATTTTAAAGCGCGTGCCCGGATCAACCCATTCATAACCAGGCAATCTGAACTGATGAAAATTGGTACCCAGGGCAATCAGATGAAACCTGACATTGGTATTCTGTTTTGCAGTGAGGGTGGGGTTGGATCCCATTGCGGTCTGTTTGCCGGTAGCATTGTTGATTTCAATTCCCCAGAAAGCATCATCCCCTATGTAAAAAACATATTCCCTGGCAACACCATCCTGTTCAGGTGCGTTTGCCGGCTTAACAATGAGCGTGCCAAACAGCCCCTTATCTTCCGCGCCATTGTGGGTTTCCATGTTGTGGTCATGGTACGGCCATGTGCCAGCTGTACCCGGTGCGGCATTCCAGCGGTATTTGTAAGACAGATACGGTTGAGCAGTAGCACTTTCATCTTTGTAAGCATTGATATATTTCAGCGTGCCGTCACTCTCGATGTCGTAGTGCACCCCATGCACATGAAGGCTCACGTGATTATGGAAAGGCGTATCCGGTGCAAATTTGTGAAAAAGCTCGATCTCGGCAACATCCCCTTCTTTCAGAACAATAACCGGCCCCGGAACGGTTGCCTTGCTTGTCTCATAGCGGCTGGTAATGTCTGTTTCAGTGCCGTTTGGCTGCCTGATAATGTGCTGGAACATCCGGTATCCGTAAAATCCACCGGGTAATTTCTCGGCGAACATCTGGATACTGTGAAGATTGCCCGCATTGGCAAACGATCCGGATAACATCAGCCACAAAATAAAACAGCCCGTCAACACACTTGTTATTGACAGGCTGGTGTTGTGCGGTGTTTTCTTCCAGGGCACTGGATCATTCCCCTTTGCGGATAATCCGCAATAAAAATCAACTCCCATTTTTTGCTTCTCCTCGTATTTTTTACTGTTTTTTTGAATCGTTGCCTAACGCCCTGTCTGATTGGGGGCTACCCTGCAACGGGTTTTATTTCAGCGTATCTCGCGAGGAATGTCATCGTATGAACATACGATATTGAGGTGTTATCGATGTGGTTTGCATACCGTGGGAGGAAGATAATCATGGAAATTGATCTGGGCCGGGTATTTATCGTTAGCAGAATTCAAACAACACTATGCAAATTTTGCCGTTGCTTGAACACGTGGACTCTATATTTGGGGATTGCGGAAAATCAGGATGGCAGCTAGTGGTTAGAGGAAAAGTCTGGTACTTGCTTACTCCAAAAACGTGAAAGATAACTTAACCAGCGCGGAAAAGGTTGAGCTGAAAAACTGAGAAAATTACTCAAAGACGAGGTTTGAAATGAGTGGTTTCAATGAATTAAACGCTTCTCTTCAGGAAGTTGCCAATATCAAACAGGGTATGAAATCACCGTCTCGTGTGACTCGCTTTGAAGTCCCCGATGTAAAGGCACTGCATCAATTTGCTCGTGTCCTGGTTCATTCTGCAAATAAGCCAGCAGCGCCGAGGCATCCAGCACAACAGTCATTTTTCAGCTTCTTCGCGCCGCTCAGTGATCAATTTGTCAGCCAGACTGATGGATTTGGGGATATGGGCAAAACAGTTTTTAAGGCGTTTTTTGATTGTTTCAGCTTTTTCCAACACAAGACCGGCCATTTTCAATACGAGCAATCAGGTGGTCACCGGATTCAAGCCTCAGTGCCTGCCGGAAAGCTGCGGGAATATCCAGCTATTCGCAAAAGCGTGTTTCATTCTTGACTTTGGTGGCATAAGATCCCTCAATTGAAAATCGTAAAAACATATTGAAGAGATGCCATTATGATCCAGATCAGTCAGGAGTCGCTGAAGCTGTTTGCCAGTAAGTACATCTGGTGGAAAACGCCAGAAGAAGCGGTAGTCATGCCCGAGCGGGTGATTGCTCAAGTTATGAACATCGGTGACTACTCTGACGTTCAGGCCCTTGTCTCGCAAGTAGGCGATGAGGTACTTCGCGAAATCGTTATGCACGCAGAAGCAGGTCAGTTCAACGCGCGCTCCTGGGCGTATTGGCACTATCGCCTGGGGTTGGCGAGTGGGGATGATGTGCCGGCTTTGCCTGTACGAAAGTTGACATGACCGGCAAGTTCAAACCTTGCATGGATATATTGCCTTCTGCCCAGAAGCGCTTGTGGCCGCAGCTTGGCAATGCCCCGAAGCTCGGGTTCACGCTGTATGGGGGCACCGCCATTGCACTCCGGCTGGGGCACCGGGAGTCTGTTGATTTCGATTTTTTCTCAGAAAAACCACTTGATAGGGATGCCATCAGGGCAGCTTTTCTGTTCATGGCGCAGTCCACGACCCTGCAAGATCAAAACAATACGTGGGTGGTGCTTATCTCCTATGAAAATCCAGGGCGGGAGCACGTGAAAGTCTCATTCTTCGGTACTATTGCTTTCGGGCGGATGGGCGAGCCGGACTTGACCGATGACGGTGTTTTGCTGGTGGCGTCTTTTGATGATCTGATGGCCACCAAGGTCAAGGTCGTGCTCCAGCACGCGGAGGCCAAGGACTATCGCGATGTCGCCGCAATGGTCAACGCTGGTGTGAGCCTATCTCGCGGACTTGCATCGGCTCGTGAGTTGTATGGACCGAACTTTCAGCCCAGCGAGAGCTTGAAAGCACTGGTTTATTTCAATGACGGTGATTTGAAAGCACTGACTACTGATGAGAAAACTACGCTGATCGAAGCTGTAAAAAGGGTGCGCGATCTGCCTGACGTGACGCTGAGATCGAAGTCTTTGAGCGTCCTGAGTTGAAAAGATCTGTCTTACCATGACCAGTTATCGGGTGCTCCCTATTTCGGCTTCTGTTTTTTTCAAATCACCTCTTTGAGACAGGCAGGGCAATCCCCCCAAATGGTTTGATCAACCAAGCGGATATCTATTGTGACAGAAGGGAGTTTTCGGAGTGGTTATCTTTACTTATTGGCTTTGGCCGTAGGGTCGTCGTACCATTTAAAATATGCTAGTGCACCATCTCTCCCAGATTGAATTAGTTCTTTTTTCCTAGTTTCCGATAGATCAAAATCAGTTGTAGCTACACCCAGAGTATCAATATAAATTGTTCGTGACCAATCATCGTTATGGAGGTGCGTACTTTGCTGTGCTTCTAATACTGTATTAACTAGTGCCCATGTATAGTCGAAGAAATTATTTATATCCTTTTTTACGGGCTCTGCATGATCACGAAAGACTGCAATTTCGTCTTTCGTGTCTAACCGAAAGCCCAATGTTTCTTTGTTATACACATAAGAGGATACCGGTCTCTCAGCATTTTCTAGCTGTAAGTTAATTTTGTTGTAGTATTCTGTTTGTTTATAATTTCCAGATCTAAGGTACTTCTCCCTGTCAAACAGTTTGATCGGAAAATTATCTAATACCCCTCCGTCGACGTAGACATCTCCTCTGGCACTTTGCTTCGCCGCAAAAAAAAGAGGAATGGACATTGATATTCTTACCGCGTCGGCAATACAGCATCTTGGCGTATGCTCTGCGGAGAAAACCTCTGAAAACAAGGTTGATAAATTAGTCCCCATGAAATACAAGGATTTGAATCCGTATTTTGTTTTCATTGCTTCGATATCAGCAAATGTTGTCTCAGAATTTCCTGCTTTCTCTTTTATCAGTTTTCCAATCCAATTCCTGAAATAGTCACCTTTATACCAGCCAAACTGTTTAATTAGTCGGTCTGTATCACGAACTATGCCCCACGAATCATCCATGAATTTGTTGAAATCAAGTGAACCAAGAATATCCATTGTTTCTTCCAAGGTAAAACCAAGACCAAGCAATATCGCGTTAATCGCTCCAGCAGATGTTCCTCCAATCCGTTCGATACTGGAAATAATATTTTTTTCCTCCAACACACCCAAGGCACCAACATAAGCAATTCCTTTTACACCACCACCTTCAAATACAAGATTTCGAAATTCATATGCCACGACTATTTCTCCTTGTCTATAAATCTAGTGTGAAAGGTCAAAGGCACTACGTGGTTTTATCGCGCAACGCCCCCTGTATTACCAAGTCAAACTTTTAATGACCACAGAAAGTAGATTGCAGTCGCCATCGTTCCAAAGGAGATAACCCACATAATGATAGGACCGGAAGCCCCTTGGAATCTTAATTTCAATACTTCTATTTCAATCTTCCCATCCGTGATCTTGAGAAGAAGAACATTGCAGAAAGAAGCAAGAGCTGCGAGTGGCAGAAGGAGCATGGCCGGAGCATGCTCCTTCATCAGCTGGATGATCCAACTATTCTGATCACAGAATAAATTTAAGGCTATGTATGCGAGAAACAAACCCCAAAACATTACCGATCCAATTAGCGTCGCCCAGACGACAAACTTTTTTGCTTGACTTTCGTTTTCTACAGGTTTGATTTCGCTCATTTCTCCCTCATTACAGTAATTGTAGAAAGCCTAACTGATTGGCATATCAACGATACTCTTATGATAATTCGCGCTATAAATAAGATAATGGATACCGTTTATACAATCGCCTCCCAAATAGCAGCCTAACTTACTCATATGTCGTCTTATTTGATAATTTGCGGCTTATATTTCAAGTAAACGCTGTTACAGATAACTCGATCAAAATCAAGGTTTCCGATACTACCTAATTTTTTGCGCTGTTCCCAAGCGGGAGTGCCATCTTGATAACCCTTGTGTTTGTACCACCACACGAATCCCGCATTATCAATGGCGTAGATAACTCCTTCCCCAATAGAAAATACATTGGAAAAATTATTCCAACCTGAGCCAACTTCTTGTGGCTGCTCCCAGTTGTTGCTTCCATCCTGATAGCCTTTATGTTTGTACCAGAAAAGTCTGCCGTCATCTTTAATCAAATAGATAATACCGTTGCATCCAGAAAAAACACGCTGAAAACCCTCAACCCAGCCATTTCCGACAGGCTTGGGTACCCCCCCATTAGCCCAAGAGCGCGTCCCATCCCAAGCCCCATCGTGGCGATACCAAAGAAGCTGTCCATTTCGCCTTACGGCATAGATGATCGGTTTTTGGCGTAGAATTTTTGGAACTAGACCTGTATATGATTCATTTCCTGTGTCACAAAATATGCCGAGACAGATTTCTGGTTTTGAATTCAAATCACCGATATACCAGCCATCGCCTACATCATATGGACCGCTCAAGCTGGCAGCTCCATTCGCATTTCCGCGATGGTTATACAACTGTAATTTGCCATCTTTTCCAATGACATATATCAATCCATTGCCACCCGGTACACATGGCTGGTATCTATCAAACCAACCCAACCAATCCGTTTTGATTAAGCGTGGGCCATTCCATGAAGGGCTTCCGTCATCGTAACCTTTATGTTGACGCCAACATAAGTCATCACTCCAGACACCAAGGCCACCGCCTGGAGGAACCGGTTTACTGTTGGAGCAAACTGTATAAATTGTGTTATCAAATTGATCTACCACTTTAAATATATCGCCTGGTTTAAAATTTCCCATCCCAATTCCTTTAAACAGGTTCTTAAAAACTACCCTGAAACAGCTTTTATTTCAATATATCTCGGGAGGAATGTCATCATATGAACATACGATGCTGGAATGTTATTGATGCAGCTTGCATGTCATGGAGAAGGGTGATTTTTAGAATAAAATCGTATAAAAATGAGTGGGGTAGCGCGTAATTTATTGCGAATTATTTGTTGATTTCCCTTTCCCCAATCTGTTCAACTACAGTACTTTTTTAAAGAAATAGCTTCGATAAATCGGGGTGACTGAATTGCTGCTGGCATATAATGCTGGAATCAGTTAAGGATGTTTGCCGGATAATTTTCTGTACAGGGGTTACGGGTATCCGTATGGTGATCAGGCTGGAGCAATTCTCGGAATTTACAAGCTGTATTTACGATGCGGCCGTTGGGGTAAGTACCTGGGAAGAAGTGCTGGATAAACTGGTTGCTATGTGTGGCGGAACTGCAGCGGGCATGCTCCTTACAGAACCGGGACTCAGCCGCATCGTTGCAACCAGTACGACGGCTAATCCGGAGGCGGTAAACAGCTATAACGACTACTACAGCCGTCTGGATGACATGGCGGTTATCATCCACCGGTCTGAGCCTGGGACGATGCTCTGCAGCCGCCAGGTCACGCCACCCCCGGCCATCCGCCATTCGAGATTTTTCAATGAATGGATCAGCACCTGGGTAAATTCCCGGGAGAGAGGCGACTGTATCGCTACTAATCTGGTGCAGCATAAAAACAGCACCAACTGGCTCACCATCACTTCTCCGTTGCGCAAGCGGTCATTCGCGACTACTGAAAGATACAGGCTCATACAGCGACTCCTGCCACATTTTCGGCAATCACTCCAGATTCAGAAAAGGCTGGGAGAATTACAGCTCAGACAGTACGGCACACTGGAAATACTTGCCAGACTGGCCTATGGCGCAGTATTACTTTCCCAGAGCGGTCGTGTTGTTTTTATCAACCCGGCAGCAGAAACCCTACTCAGATTATCCGATGGGTTATCTGCTGATAAAACGGGGTATCTTCATACCTGCCTGATAAATGAAAGCCTGAAACTGAAAAGAATGATTGGTGCAGCCTGTCAGAAAAATCATGATGGATTGCGGTCAGGGGGAAATATGCTGATTTCGCGGCCATCCTGCAAACGGGCCTTTCTTGTGCATACCTTACCGCTGGGCAATGAATTACCTGATCTGACTGATTCATCTGTCAGCGCAATGCTGCTGATCGTTGATCCGGAAAATGCACCTGAACCACTCCCTGCTACCCTGCATAATCTTTTTGATCTGACTGCAGCAGAAGCGAAGGTGGCACTCCAGGTCATAAAGGACGAAAAACTTCAGGATGTTGCGGACAGGCTGTCAATCTCGCTTTCAACCGTGCGCACCCATCTGCAGCATGTATTCGAAAAAACAGGTACACATCGACAGGCTGATCTGGCCAGGTTATTGCTGACGCTGCATGCCGGGATCGATATCGATACAAATCTGAAATAATATTCCCCAGCAGCTATATCAGGTTCATTCTGCCAGCATAAACTGCTGATGTATAACAAGAACATGACGGCCAGCCTACAACATCCGGAACGCCAATGCGGCGATGAATGTGGGGATTGTTGCAGTCAGCAGCAGTCTGAGCGGGTGCACAGTTTCATCATCAAAATGATCACGCAGAATGGCAATACCCGCCGGATTTGGTGCATTGGCGATGACGGTTAAACCACCTCCTGTCACTGCACCACTGACAAGCGCATATTTGAGGTTATCGGATAACCCTTCAACCAGAGAGCCCAGATAGGTCAGTGCCGCGTTGTCAGTCACGGCTGTTAACAGGGTTGCGCCGAGGAACATCTGCTCACTGGACATGCTAATCAATAGTGGCTGCAGCCACCATTGCTGCTGGCCACCCAGCACCACCAGCCCGGCCAGAAAAAAAGCAACCAGTAGCCCTTCGCGCAGGAGCAGACGATCCTGATAATGCTGATAGGCGTGAGCAATTCCCAGAAAGAAGAGGAATAACCCCATAAATATTGTCGGATGATGGGAAAACACCACTACCCCGATAAGAAATGTCAGGTGTATGCCTGTCAGGACAGGCGGCACCGTATCACTGCGGCTCAATTCCATCCGAGGCAGCAGCTTCAGTTCCTCGCGGAACAGTAACGTTGCACCCAAGGCATTCACTCCTACGGCGATAACTGCTTTCCAGCCGAATGTTGACAGCATGAATGCGCTATCCCAGCTCCACTTTCCAGCCACCATCAATACCGGCGGCGCGGCAAAATGGGTCAGCGTGCCGCCAATGGAAACATTGACGAACAATACAGCCAGCGTGGCGTATTTCATGTGAGCAGAAATACCTTTTCCGAAGAAATGGTCTGCCAAAATAAGTGCGGCCAGTGTCATGGCCGCCGGCTCGGTAATGAATGACCCCAGCAGAGGAACCAGCGACAGCACGGCAAAGTAGAACCGCATGCTGTCTGGCAAAGGAAGGATACGGGCAGCCAGATGTACCGCAGTCGTCGCTATCTGCAGGATCGGGCGCGTACCGGCAATCACCATGATGGCAAACACGAACATCGGCTCGGTAAAATTGCATGAATCGATGTAACGTACTGCCGCTTCTTCACCCGCGGTAATGAACAGCGTGATAACCAGTATCAGTGCCCAGAAGCCGAATACGACTTCCACTTCCCCCAGCAGGTGCCACAATCCGGCATGTGCCGGCTGGATACGCGCCAGCCGGTTGAAAAACCCGATGCTGAACGTATGCAGGATGGCCAGTGCAAACAGCACTGCGCCAGCCAGCTCAGCTGCAGCCGGCATTCCCGCCCTGTATCAGAGTACTACACACCCTGTTTCAGGCTGGCTTCGATGAATGTATCCAGATCCCCGTCGAGCACGGCCTGGGTATTACCGATCTCGATATTGGTGCGCAGATCCTTGATGCGGGACTGATCCAGCACATAGGAGCGGATCTGGTGACCCCAGCCGATGTCGGTTTTGGAATCTTCGATCGCCTGTTTGGTTTCGTTGCGTTTTCTCAGCTCGGCTTCATACAATCTGGATTTCAGCACGGTCATGGCATCAGCACGGTTGCGGTGCTGAGAGCGGCCGCTCTGGCACTGTACGACGATGCCGCTTGGAAGGTGCGTGATCCGCACAGCTGAATCCGTTTTGTTGATGTGCTGACCGCCCGCACCGGAAGCACGGAAGGTATCCACCCGCAGATCGGCTGGATTAATATCGATTTCGATACTGTCATCCACTTCCGGATAGACAAACACGCTGGCGAAAGAAGTATGCCGGCGATTGCCGGAATCAAATGGCGATTTGCGCACCAGCCGATGGACACCGGTTTCTGTCCGCAGATAGCCGTAGGCATATTCACCGCTTACCTTGATGGTTGCGCTCTTGATACCAGCCACATCACCGGGGGATTCTTCCAGCAGCTCCACTCCCAGGCCGCGCCGTTCGCAGTAGCGCAGATACATCCGTTCCAGCATCGATGCCCAGTCCTGCGCTTCTGTTCCACCTGAACCGGACTGAATATCAATGAAACAGTTGTTCGGGTCCATCGGGTCGGAAAACATCCGGCGAAATTCCATTCCGGCCAGTGTTCCGTCGAGTGCTGCGACATCACCGGCAATACTTTGCAGGGTGTCATCATCGTTTTCTTCCTGGGCAATCTGCAGCAGCTCATCAGTATCACGCAGCTGACGATCCACGGATTGCAGGGTATGTACAATATTTTCGAGGGATTTTTTTTCGCGCCCCAGTTCCTGAGCGCGGTCAGGGTCATTCCAGATGGCAGGGTCTTCAGACTGGCGTTCGAGCTCCGTCAGCCGCATTTGCTTGGCATCGAAGTCAAAGATACCTCCGTAAATCAAGATTTCTTTGCTTCATGCTTTCCAGCTGGCCGGTTATTGCATTGATCTGTTCTGCTTCCATGGTGATCCCTGTGAGTTATCCAAAATCCGGATTATACAATAGCCATACAACCCGCCATGGCTGCCCTGCCCCCGCCTTCGCTCCGTTTTTAAGATCAATGCCTGATCAGGCGTTCAATATGGTGCAGCAGTTCATCTTCCTGATAGGGTTTACCCATGAATTCAGCCACACCGAGCTCGGCAGCCACCTTGCGATGCTTATCCGCAGTGCGTGAGGAAATGATGATAATCGGCAGCTGCTGCAGCTGCGGGTTGTTGCGCACGGCCCGAATCAGCTCAAAACCATCCATATGCGGCATTTCGATATCCACCAGCATAATGGCAGGTACAGTTTCACGCAGTAACTGCAGCGCACTCACCCCATCTTTGGCAACCAGGATTTCGTAGCCCTGCCGCTCCAGCAGGCGGCTGGTGACCTTACGTACTGTCAGTGAATCATCGACGATCATTACGACCGGCGCCGTTGCGGAAGAAAGTGTATCTGCTGATTCAGGTGAAGTCGGGCCGGAAGCCAGCAATTCCCTAACCCGTTCACGCTGCAGCAGTCTGAGCGGATCAATGATCAGCACCACACTGCCATCCCCGGTAATGGTGGCACCTTCAATCCCCGGTGCTCCGGCCAGCTGGGCCCCTGCATTCTTGACAACCACTTCGCACTGACCGGCCAGTGCATCCGCATGAATCGCCAGCCGCTCATGCCCGGCCTGCAGCAATATGATACGGTTATGGCGACGGATCTCAGGAAAACCATGCGGCACATCCAGCAGGTGTGGCAGGTAGACCAGCGGAAAACGCTGATCATTCCATATCAGATGATGTTCCTGATACGCTGTGCCAAGGGCTGCAGCATTCATCTCCAGCACATGCGCCACAATTGCTGCCGGAATGGCATAGGTATTCTCAGCAGCTTTCACCATGAGTGCTTGCGTTACGGCCAGTGTGACCGGCAGGCGCAGCGTAAAGGTAACTCCCCGGTTTTTTTCCGAATCGACCGTAATGCTGCCACCGATCCCGCCCAGCTCATTTCTGACGATATCCAGACCCACTCCCCGTCCGGCAATGTCCGTCACATCATCAAATGTGGTTAATCCATGGGTAAAAATCAGCGGATACCACTGTTTATCTTCCTGTGCATTCTCCGGATCGCTTAATCCAAGCTGGCGCGCTTTGTCGCGGATACGCCCGACATCCAGTCCGGCACCATCATCCCGCAGCACCATAACAATCTCATTGCCTTCCTGACGCAGATCCAGCGTAATCCGGCCGGCTTCCGCCTTGCCGGCGACCGTACGTTCTTCCGGTGTCTCGATACCATGCACCAGTGCATTACGCAGCAAATGTTCCAGGGGAGCGCTGATTTTATCGATCACGCTGCGATCAAATTCGATGCTGTCCCCCTGAATCGTCAGAATGGCCTGTTTGCCGGTATCTTTTGCTGCCTGCCTGACAGTACGGTAGAGACGCTCGGAATAATTTCTGAACGGGACAGTACGAATGCGCACCAGATCCTGCTGTAACCGGCGATTCAGATGAGCCTGCTGATCCACAGTCATACCGGCGGTACGCTGTACTTCGCGCAGGCTTTTGTGGATGGTGACCACGTCATCCATGCTTTCCGCCATCAGCCGGGTCAACTCCTGAAAACGGGTAAACTGATCCAGCTCCAGTGGATCAAACCCGGCCTGACCGGTTTCGGCAGACAATGTACCGGACGGGATCTGTGTTTCAGCCAGCAATTCAATTTCACGCAGCTGGCCACGCATTCGATCCACGCTTTCACCCAGATCCAGCAGGTACTGTTCCAGATCATACAGTTGTGTTTCTATCCGGGAACGAATCATGCTCGCTTCGCCCGATTCATTGATTAAACGGTCTATCAGCCCGGCATCCACACGCAAAACGGTTTTGAATGCAGCCTGTTCATTCTCCACCGGCACCGGAGAAACAGATAAATCATCAGCAGCCACTTCTGATACGGGTTGTCCGGCTGTTTCCGTCAGCGGAACGGATCGCAGCTCGGGTTGCGAAGGCTGCAGGGACAGGCGCAGCTGCCCGATATCATCCGCAATCGTGTCAAACCGGGTTTCAAGCTGATCGAGCAATGCAGCGGGTACGGTCTGTTCATAGGCAGATTCAATATCGCTTTCCATCTGATGCGCCTGCTCGCTGACCTGTAATGCACCGGCAATACGGGCACTGCCTTTCAGCGTGTGCAATGCACGCAGCACGGCTTTACGCGCTCCCGCCTGATCAGGCTGTTTACGCCATGCACGCAGATTTGAACCGATTTCAGACTGCAGTTCCTGCGCTTCTTCAAGGAAAACTTCCAGTAATTCCCGATCCATACCGGCAGATTCCGTTTTATCCGGCTGATCCGGGATAAACGCCTGTACTTCATCAACCGGCATCTGCAACAGTACCGGTGCAATTTCCTGCAGGATCTCACTGGCTGATATTTCAGCCGATCCGGATTCAGCACCTTCCGGCTCGATTGATTCCAGTTCAGCTGATTCCGTTTCAATCGGTTGAGCAGCTGCTTCTTCCAGCAGACGTGTCAGTTCATGTGTTGTCTCTTCACCTGCCTCTATTATTTCAATGGCAGGATACTGACGGTTACGGACAGATGTCACCATGACATCCAGCAGATTGACCGCTGCCGACAGATAAGACAGCACCAGCTGTTCCGGCATGCCGGAAGTCATCAGCAAACGGTTAAACCAGTGCTCCAGTATTTGTCCAATCTGCGCAATAAAACCCAGTTGCAGAGCACCTGAAGTACTGGCCAGTGTATGCGCCGCCAGCATGGATTCATGAGAAACCGACAGGATTGTATTGTTTCCGGATAATCCAAGCGCCTGCTTGAGGGCCTCAACATGATTACTGGCTTCCTGGATAAAAATCCTGAACAGCTCTGCCGGCACCTCAATATTCCCGATTTGTACCACCGTTTCAGGCACGATTTCAGGCACTTCAGCAGCGGAAGATGCAACCGGTTCAGGCTCCATGACCGGATTCATTTCCAGCTCCGGCACAGCAGACAGGGAAGATGGGGCAGTCACTGTATCACTGGCCGGCTGTTCTTCTGCACCAAACATCATCTCTCTGATCTGATCAAGCAGAGGCTGGGCGTTGATTTCCGCAGCACCATTTTTTCTCAGGCTGATACACCAGCTGCTGAACTGCCGGTGACTTTCTGCCAGCAAACTCAAAAGTGCATCCGTTGCCGGTTTTTGTTCGCTCAGCCAGCGGTTCATGAGCTGCTCGATGCGCCAGGCCACTTCACTCAGCGCTTCCAGCTTCACCATACGGCCACTGCCTTTAAGGGTGTGAAAACTGCGGCGGATAGCTGCCAGCATATCCGCATTCGTGCGGTCGCTGTAACAGGCTTCCAGATTGTCTGCAATGCTTGCCAGTACATCGACAGACTCATCAAGAAAAATAGCCAGCAATTCAGGGTCATACTGCTGATCTGTAACAGTACCGGGTACGGTTTCAGTAATAACCGGTGCCGGTCCGGCTGAAATTGCAGGAATATCTGCTGACAGGGCCTGTTCAGCCAGTTGCTGATTGAACTGATTGATGGTTGCGGCCAGGATTGCTTCGGAATCAGACTGGGAATTTCTGAGTGCTTCAATATAAAAACCAAGACCACTCAATGCATCCGCCAGCAGGGTCTGTTCGATCTGATTCAGTGGACGACCCGGCTCGGTCAGTTTTTCAACCAGCTCACGACAGGATTCAAGTAACGAACCGGCACGATCCTGCTCAAGCATGTGCAGCACACCGCTGATCTGGTTGAACAGCTCGGGTAAAGCCGCTAAATCATTGCGTATTTCCGGTTCAAAGAAGAAACGGTCAAGAATATCTTCAACCTGTGACAAGTTGGTGAGCACTTCCTGAGCAACCTGCTTAAGCAGTTTTTTCTCTTGTGCAAGATGGCCTGCCTGATCCGGACTGGGCAGATCAGGTAAATCATTATCACCGCCCCTGCCGGTAGTTACTGCACGGATGCGGGTGGCAAGTGCTTCGACCTGTGCAGGAAATTCTGCCGACAGGCGATGGAAATTATCAATCGCATTTTCAGTCAGCAGCAGAGATGAAGCGATATCCAGCGCAATCCCTTCGTTCATGCTCTCCGGGCGAATACGCAGATAGGACAGGGCACCATGTATGACGCTTGCCAGCTTTTCCAGCGGTGCGCAGTTTATCCGGGATGCCTGGGATTTGAGTCGCTCAACCAGCGTGAGCAGTGAAATCAGATTTTCAGGCGTATCAACACTGAATCTGCGCCATTGATCGTTGATGTCTTCCAGCAGGGTGCGCATACTTTGCAGATCTGCAGCTGTTGCTTCTTCCTCCAGGATGGATTCATCAAGGTGTTCCTGTTTGTCGATCGCAGACAGCGGAACCTGCCAGTCGTAAACACGCCCGAATTCCTGCAGACGTTCGCTCACCGGCTGGCTGCGTGCAATGCGATAGAGCAGTTCTCTTGCCAGACGATCCGCCACAACATGTGATTCCTTGTTCAGGTACCTGATTTCCTGTTCAATCTTTCCGCATAATTTGCGAGCGGATTTATCAGCTGCCTGCGCCTGATGGAGCAGACTGTCCAGGAACCCGGAAGAGATCCACCAGAATCTGCGCTGTTCAACGGGAGCAGGCAGTTTTTCGATTGAACGCACTGCTTCAACCATTTTCTGCAGGCTTGATCTGTCTTCTGTATCCTTTAACCAGTTCAGCAGCCCCGACTGAAATTGCGCGCGCGCCCGCCTGGCCGTTTCCTGCCGGGATAAGTCGTCCAGATCCAGCTCCACAGGCAGTAATGGCAGAGATTCACGTATTTCCGGAAAAAACAGATCACTTTCAGGAATCTCTTCCAATCCCTGCAGCTGCATGATTTTTCGATAAACCGGAAAGAGTTTGACCGGATTATCGGCTTCACCATCAATCAGCGCATCCAGATAACGATAAATAGAGCGGATAGCCTGCCGGGCAGCGGTCAATACCTGTGTATCCGGTGTGATACGCTGCTCCTTCAGGGCCGCAAGCAGCCCCTCCACGTTCTGACCGACGAACACAACACCGTTCAGCTCCAGCATTTCCAGCATGCCATTCAGCTGATGCATGTAATAGTGGCATTCCTCAATCTGCCTGGTATCGCCGGTATCTGCAGCGTAGGAATCAAAATGACGGTGGATCAGGGTAAAAATCTGCTCAATGGCTTCTCTAATCCCCATAACGGAGGAGATGCTTATCCTGGTTACAGTATTCATGATGCGGCCTTATTAGTCCTGAGGTTGGTGGTAACGGCTATTCCGGATTGGTTGCGGTACAGTTGAATATACTGGTTTGTCATACCTTGAAATTAGCTGCGGAAGATTTCAGATCAGTTACGTGTTTGGCAATCTGCTGGATAGAGTCAGCATTTTGTTGTGTCCCCTGTGAAGTCTGGCGGGTAATGGCCAGAATTTCTTCCATGTTTTTGGCAACCCTGTTGGAGACCCGGGTTTGTTTATGTGTCGCTTCGGTAATTCGAATGACCAGCTGTGCCAGACGTTTTGAAACGGTTTCGATTTCTTCCAGTGCGCTGCCTGTCGCATTGGCCCGCCGGGTTCCTTCCACCACGCCAGCCGTACTGCGCTCCATGGCAGTAATGGTGTCTTGCGCATCGCCACGGATGTTACGGATCAGTGTGCTGATCTGGCGGGTTGCCTCAGCTGAGTGCTCAGCCAGCCGCTGTATTTCCCGGGCAATGATGGAAAATCCTTTGCCGGCATCGCCTGCTGCCGTTGCCTGGATGGAAGCATTCAGTGCCAGGATATTGGTCTGCTCGGTAATATCTGAAATCAGTGTGACAATCTCGCCGATTTCTTGCGAACTTTCACCCAGCCGCTTGATTCGTTTGGATGTTTCCTGAATATACACGCGGATCTCGTTCATGCCGGCCATGGCATCCTGAACGGCACTGGCACCACTCTCTGCGGCGTACAATGTCTGTTTGGCCACATCTGCACACTCTTCTGCAGAGCTGGATACGGCTTCCAGTGATTCAGCAATCCCCAGCACGGCCACAGTGGCATCTTCAATTTTATGTGCCTGTTCCCGTGTGGCGTTCAGCAAATCGGATGAGATACTTTCCGCCTGATGAGAGGCGCTCATCACCTGAGAACTGGCGAGATTGATTTTTTTAACCAGTTCCTGCAATGCTTCGATTGTCAGGTTGATTGAATCAGCAATCGTCCCGGTAATATCTTCCGTGACAGACATCCGGGCAGTGAGGTCTCCGCCGGCAGGTACTTCCATTTCATCCAGCAGGCGCAGTATTGCACGCTGGGTTGTTTCAACACTTTGCTCCCCCTGGTAGATGCGCTTGCGCATACTGGTTGAGAACATATAGATAAATATCAGGCCACTGGCGACAGTCAGAAACATGGACAGATAAAACAGAACCGATACAAGTACATTTTTATCACGGTTGTATTCATTAATTGCCTGCTCAATCTGACTGACCAGCGTTGCCATGCTGTCATTAGCCGAGAAGGTTTCATACATGGCGTGCCAGGCACCGGTTGCTTCCGGAGCCAGTTTCTGGGCGGCACGCAGCAGATCTTCCAGCGCATTGAACTGAACACGAATCTGGGATAGCGCCTCAGAAGAAATCTGATTGCCCAGCACGGTTGCATATAACCAGTCCCGCCCTTTCACCAGTGTCTGGATCATCCCGGTGATCTGCTCGGATTCACCCGGCAACTGATCTGCAGCGGCGGGAACCTGAAATCCTCCCTGCAACATGGAGCTGACACTGCCGGTAATAAACTGGACCAGAATTTTTACAGTTTCAACCGCCACCGCCTGAGTGGAAGCGTGCCCCGTTTGTGACAATTCAACAGAAAATTCCTGCAGTTTCATTTGCAGGCTGTGATTGACGGAATCCACCCGTTTCAGGATTTCTGCCAGGCCAGTCAGTGCTTTCCGGCTTTCCAGAATCTGGCGAGCCCGGTTTTCCTTCATGTGCAGCGTATTCTGGAAATTTTTGAACAAATCGGCGGGAAGCTGCTCTGCTATGGCCGGGAGAGTTTCATGCCGGTATTCCCCTCCATGTTGCAGCAGGGTTGAATACTGCCCCAGCTGATCAAGGTTGGTACGCAACTGAATAAAAGCCTGTTCATTACCGCGCAGCGCTTCCCGGGAAACGATCACCAGATGCTGACTGTCAGTATGAATTCGTCCAGCCACTTCGAGAGAAGCGGTATGGCTGCGCATCTGTTGGGAATCAATACGCAACAGGATCAGGGTAATCAGCAGAAACAGGACAAACAGCGCCCCCATAAACCACGATTGGCGGAATATCTGCAGATATTTGGTAACGGGAAGTAAAACAGTCATATCGCCGGAGTTATCGCAACCTGTCATATGCTGGAATCAAGCCTTATTTTTGGTGGAATTTCTGTCAAAAACGCCCTTGCCGGCATTCCCGTATACACCGTATACATCTGAAAAGCCAATATTATGATGACATAATTCCTGAGCGATAGGATAGTCGCTGCCTGATGGGAGCAAAAAACAGAAGAAATTCGTAAAACACTTCTTTATTATGGTTTTGAAATGGAATTTCCGGGGGAAGCCGGGTGTAAATCTGTTTTGTCTCACGTGGAAACAGCGTGTTTTTCATTCAGGATCAGATTCTGGTGAAAAAATTCCTTGCAGTGAATACCCCTCCCGACTACCGGGCAATGCGGGTTATGGGTGTCAACTGCCCCGGGCGCCAGTCTTTTTGTTTCAGGTCATGGGAATAGCAGGAGCTCCTGTTGGACAAACGCCGGCTGAAAATTGTGTGCCGTACTGGCTTACCCTCGTAAAAAACTGCAAAATAGCCCTCATCATCAGGAAGGGAAGCAGGGTAAATCCGTGTCAGGTATCAGGCTGGCTTTCCGCGTCCGCGTAACGGTTTTAATCAATCAGTCAGATCAGCGAAACCAATGAATTCAGATATCAGTGTGCCGGAAAATTTCGTGGAACTTAAACCCAGCCCCTGGAAGCATTTATGGTTACTGATATTCTCGGGCTGCTTTACCCTGCTGGGGATTCACGCTTTACGCGAGCATCCCGTGTCCGGGTGGCTCATCATCGGCTTTTTTGGCTCAGGTGTAATCATTGTGCTGATTACGCTTATTCCGGGCAGCAGTTATCTCCGGCTTGAGCCCGAGGGAATGCTGATACGTTCTCTGTACCGCACCTGGTATATCAGCTGGTCAGACACCTCCCGGTTTTTTGTGTTGTCAGCGGGTGGTCAGGCTATGGTCTGCTGGAACTATACTCCGGGTTTTAATACGAAACAGCACAGAAGAAATTTATCGAGAATACTGACGAGCGTGGAAGCTGGGCTTCCTGACACATACGGTTATTCTGCACCGGAACTTGCCGGGCTGCTCAATCAATGGCGTGATACCTGTCTGGCAGAGCATATCAATAATTAAGAAACGCTGAGAAACGTCAGCGGGATGGTCAGCTCAGGGAATGTAACTCAGGGAATATAAAAATAGCAGCACACAGGCAGTGTTTCAGAGGGCCCTTATTTCAAAGAGCCCTTAGCACCCACAGGAGCGCTTTATGCAGAGTCAAACGTTAAAAAAAATAATTATCCCGACCGTGCTGTTACTCTGCGCCCGCGCAAGTGTCGCCGATACCTCAGCCAGCGTCAGTTGTTCCGGTAATGGTTCAGCATCCGCATATTCCCGTTCAGGAAGTGGTGTTTCACATTCGAGCGTGCGTTGCACAAACAGCAGCGGGCAGGATTCAGTGGTGCCAGGCGGGATTGCAACCAGCAAATCATATTCACCCGGCCTGTATACATCGCTGGTCATGTCTGGTGCAGGCAATGTTGAAATAAGAACCGGCAGTGAAAACAGTGTCATCGTTTCCGGGGGTGGCAATTACGTGGAATCTGTTGAGGTTAATTCATCAGGCGGAGTGTTGGCCATCCACTGGCCAGATACGGGAAACAGCAACCTCAATGTAACCGTGACGGGCTCTGCTCTCCAGACACTTGAAATCTCCGGAGCGGGCAATACCGAAGTTTATGGTGATTTCCCCCATGGTTTATCTGTCAGAAAAAGCGGGGCAGGTAATATAAATATCGGGGGGCAGGCAAGCTACCTCGTATTGAACCTGTCTGGGGCTGGCAATACAGTGGCAAGAAATCTCATAACAAATGAAGTTGAAGTGGATGCCTCCGGTGCAGGCAATGTATCTGTATGTGCTAAGGAATCAGTATCAGGGTCACTTTCCGGCGCTGTGCATTTCAATATTTATTGCAACCCGCCTCGGGAATCGATTCATACTCAGGGTGCTTCAAGTATCAGATACCGGTAGTCATGGGCAATATAAGCTGTTAAGAAATTTCTGCCGGAAAAATTTACCCTGCACCAACCGGAGGATTAACGGGCCGGTTATCAAAGGGATAACTGTAAAATCACCTCATCACTTTATTACCCTATCGCCTTAACCCTGCCTGCGACAAACCTCACACCCTGCAAACTACATGTGGATATAGCGTTCTTCATCCGGGGCAAAATTTCTGTAGAGGAATTCCCTGAGATGAATATCCGCCCACTGGCGAAATCGCACGCCCTGCAGGGAGCGCAGGCGATTACCGGTAGCCAGGATCAGATCGAGATTATAGTAAGTCAGATGACGTCGCACCTGCCGCCTGCCCTCTGGCTGGATCACCAGAAATTCCCTGACAGCGACATCCCGGCACAGCACTCCACTCTCAAGAATATTCCTGATATGGAGAGAAATATTTTGCTTGGTAGTCTGAAACAATTCTGCAATTTCCAGCTGATTCAGCCAGATACTGCCATCTTTCACACGCAGATCAAGCTGCACCTGGCCATCTTCCGATTGATAACAAATAGACTTGTTTATTTTCAGCGTTTTCATTTTGGTATATCAGGCCAATCCATTGCAAAATCACCCCGTACCGCCTGCAGCCGCAACTGTGCTTCTATCAGACCGGACAACAGCTCAAGATGATTGAGCTGCGTTTCATATCGCACGCGCACCGCATCCAGCAGCTCAATGATCGAGCTTTTACCCAGTTGATAGGCATCCTCTGCCATTTGTTTCAGGGAAGGCAGGCGCGGCTCCAGCTGCTCCCGGAAGTGATCCAGTGCGGCCATTCGCTGAGCTACCAGTGTGGCGTAGCGTTGTTCATCCGCCTGTACCTCTGCTTTCGCCAGATATCGGCGCAGGCCGGCCAATTGCTCTTCCGCTTTTGCTCTATCAAAAGCGCCGCCACGTGTTTCGAAAATTGGTACTTCAACTGCAATACCAATCGTATTAGTTGCCCCGAATGGCGCACTTGTCCAGAATCGGCCGGCTGTCAGCGAGACATTGGGGAAACGTTCCCGACGTGCTGTCTCGGTATTGGCCCGGGCAGCCGCTTCCTCCTGACCGGCTGCAACGAGTATCGGGTTTTTATCCACATCATCCGGGTGCTCTGTACCCATACTCAAGGGAAATAATTCTCCAGTCCCGCGAGGTTTCCAGTCCGCAAAACCAAGGAGCGTTGCCAGCCGGGCCTGGCAAACTGTCAGTTCGGCATCGGCTTCTGCAGATCGCGTGTGCCATGCAGCCAGCTCGACATCTATGCGCAGCAAATCATACCGGCTCGCCATACCATTCTCCTGACGGCCTGCCACAATATTCTGCAGTCGGCCCAGTTCTGTCATTCCTGCTGCCAGAGCAGCCTGTTTTTTCTGGGCGGCAAGCAGCGTTATGAAGGCAACTCCGGCATCAGCAGCCAGCTGATTACCGGAAGCGTCAAAACGGGCCTGCGCGGCACTGATATTACGTTCAGCAGCTTCAATACGCGCACCGCGCTGCCCGGCTATCAGGAGAGGCTGTTCAATCGAAATTTCCTGAGCCTTCGTGCCTTCATAATTGGTAAAAGCGTTGGGTTGACGCAAATAGCTGTAACTCACCGTCGGGTTCGGGTAAGCGCTGGCAGTGCGCCGCTCGGCCCGGGCAACGGCAATATTCTGCTGCTCAAGTACCAGCCGTGGATTGGCTTTCCTTGCCAGAGCCAGCACAGTAGCCAGATCAACCGATTCTGGCGGAGTTTCCGCCCGGGCCGGTAAAACGGTCAGTCCCATCAGCAGGAGCGGCAGGAGAATCGAATGCAGAATCATGTATCAGTTTTTGCAGATGTCTTGAGCTGCCCGGGAGCAATCAGACTGTAGATCACCGGCAGCACCAGCAGCACCACTGCCAGTGTAGTCAGCATGCCGCCAACCACGACCAGCGCGAAAGGACGTTGCGTTTCACTGCCAACGCCAGTAGATAACGCCATTGGTAATAAACCGAATAGCGCCAGCAAGGATGCCATCAGAACAGGGCGTAACCGTTCTGTCGCACCTTCCAGCAGGGCGGACAGCAATTTTTCACCATGTTGACAACGCATTTCAGCTGCTGACAGAACAAGGACACCCATCAGGGAAGCTTGCCCCAGCAACGCGATGAAACCAATGGCAGCGCTGACTGAAAGCGGAATGCCGGCAAACAGGAGAGCAAATACGCCACCCGTCAGGGCAAAAGGAACCGCAGCCAGAATTGCCAGAGCACTGCGACCGCTGTTCAGGGCAGCGTAAAGCAACCCCAATACCAGCAGCACTGCAACCGGTATTACCAGCTGCATCCGTCTGGCTGCACGTTCCTGATTTTCAAATTCACCTCCCCAGACCAGATAATGTCCATCCGGCGCCCTGATTCCGGACTCGACGGCCGTGATCGCATCCTGAATTACCGACCCCATGTCACGATCTTTCACATTGAATTTAAGTGCGAGGAAACGGATATTACCTTCACGTACAATCGAGGCTACCCCGTTACTGATCTGAATATCGGCCAACTGCCGTAATGGAATACGGGCTCCTGACGGGGCAGCAACAGGCAGATCTGCTATTTTGTCGAGATCATCATGAGCGGGTTTGGGCAGCAGAAGACGCACGGGAACGGGCCGCTCTTCTTCCCAGTATTGTGTTACCACCCGCCCGGCAAGCGCGGTTTCAACTGATCTTGCCGCATCTTCAACCGGAATTCCGGCACGCGCCAGCGCTGGGCGATTCAGCCGGATATGCAGCTGCGGGCTGGATACATCCCGATACAGATCAAGCTCTGTTACACCGGGTACTTCTTTGAGCACTGCCCTGGCCTGTTTTAAGGTGTCGCGCATGAGAGTCAGATCATGACCAAAGATCTTCAGGACAACCTGACCCCGTACTCCGCTTACCGCTTCTTCAACACTATCCCTGATCGGTTGGGAAAAATTGAAGCGCACGCCGGGGATTGCCGCAAGCGAGTTACGCATCGCCTGAATCAGCTGTGGCTTATCCTGTCCACTGCGCCACTCGTTCCGGGGTTTCAGCCGCACAAATGTTTTCAGCATATTGACACCTTCATTATCAGTGCCATCTTCCGGCCGTCCATGTTCGGTATGCACATCCAGCGTCTCGGGGAAGGTGCGTAAACGCTGATGAACCTCCTGCAGCACTTCCTGGCTTTTTTCCAGCGCAATACTGGCTGGCATTTCAACAAATATGGCCAGATCACCTTCATCCAGTTCAGGCAGAAATTCTGTTCCCAGTCGGGTGGAGGTAAATGTACCCGTTATCAGGAGAATGGCTGCCAGCGCAACGGTAACACCGCGCAATGTCAGGATTTGAGTCAACAGTCTGCGATAACTGTTGCGCAGCCTTCCAATCCAGCCGGGTTCAGTCAATTTGACATGCTCCGGTCTGAACAGACAGGCGCACAGTGCAGGCACCACTGTCAGTGAAAAAACCAGCGCTCCCCCAAGAGCAAAAGCATAGGTAAGCGCAAGCGGCCGGAAAATGCGTCCCTCCACTGATTGCAGGGTAAATACCGGCATCAGTGCAGCAATGATGATCAACATGGAAAAAAGGACCGGGCGCCCGACTTCCCTCGCCGAACGGATTACCAGTTGCCGCACGGCCTGTCTGCTGGCGGGCCGTTCGTGCCGAATGGCATGGATGATATTTTCAACCAGCACGACAGCACCATCGACCAGAATGCCGAAATCAATTGCTCCCATGGAAATCAGGTTGGCGGGCAACCCCAGGGCGTGCAAACCCCAAAAAGCCACCAGCAGCGATAGCGGGATGACAGCCGCGACAATAATGGATCCGGTAATGCTGCGCAGAAAGAACCAGACAATCCCGACCACCAGCAGGAAACCGTGCAGAAGGTTTTCGTGCACAGTCGTCAGTGTGTGGTTCACCAGCACACTTCGGTCGTACACTGCTTCAATTTTCATCCCGGCCGGGAGAATGCTTGAATTCAGCATTTCAACCTGATGGTGAATTTCTTCAAGTACACGGGAAGGATTTTCGCCCCGGCGCATCAAAACCAGCCCTTCAACGACTTCTTTCCTGTCGTTCCATGCCACTGATCCCCGTCGCGGCGTGGCTGCGAGTTTAACAACAGCCACATCACCGAGAGTAAGCGGTGAGCTGTTACTGGTTTTCAGGGGAATTTTCTTAATATCCTCCGCCGAATCAATATAGCCAATCCCGCGAATGGTGAGTTCCTGGTCGCCGTGGCGCAAAAACCCTCCTCCAACATTAAGGTTGGCCTTGCGGAGCGCTTCTTCAAGCTTCTCCAGTGTAAGACTGGCACCATACAGCCTGGCCGGATCTGCCTCAACATGGATTTCCCTGAGAAACCCACCAAAAGGAATAACATCAGCGACTCCCTGAATCTGCCGTAAAACACGGGTAATGTTCCATTGCATTTCCGAGCGTATCTGATAAAGGTCATGACGATCACTCATCACACGAAAACGATAAATCTTGCCCAGCGGCGTGGCATCGGGCGCCAGTGCCGGTATGACACCTTCCGGCAGATCCGCCTGGGCCAGCCGCTGATTGACAACCATGCGGCTGACAAAGGAATCCGCATGGTCATCAAAAATCAGTGTTACCAGCGATAAACCAAACAGACTCTCGCTGCGTAACAGTGTCATGCCTGGTGTGCCGTTAAGTGCGCGCTCCAGTGGGATGGTCACCTGGCGTTCAATCTCCTCGGCTGCATAACCTGGCATCTGCGTAATGACCTGCACCTGAACATTGGTGACGTCCGGAAAAGCCTCGATTGCAATCGCCTGATAAGCCCGGATACCAAAGATGGCAACGATGACTGCGAAGAACAACACAGCCAGCCGCCGGTGAACGCTATTTTCAATAACCGGGTTCAGCATAGGCACTTAAAGCAGTTGTTCGGCAGCACCATCCAGCAACAAAGCTCCTTTTACCACCACTTTTTCACCTGCCTGCACCCCTTCCAGAATAATTACACGATTACCGTATGAATTGCCGGTACGAACTGAGCGCGATTCATACGAACCATCGGCGCGCTGAACATACACAATCTGCTGACCGCCTTCTTTAATCAAAACAGCTGTGGCTGGCAGGTTCAAACGAATGGCATCATCCGTCATGTTTAATTGCACCTCGGCCAGCATTCCGGCTGACAGATGATTCGATCGCCCTGATTGTTCCGATCGTCCCCTGAAAGCAAGGTAAACGGGAACACGACGCTGATCTGCACTGACAACCTGCCCCATGCCATCTATCACCGCTTCCAGCCTGGCTCCCGTTCCCGGTATATACACATCGGCTGACCGGCCAGCGGCAATCTTGCCAATATCGTTCTCCGGAATATCGACAATTACCCATAATCTGTCAGGATCACCTATCTCTGCCAGTGCTTCATCTCCTGGAGATACCACGCTGCCGGTACTTGCTTTAATGCTGAGAACGGTACCATTTGCTGGTGCACGCAGCACAAAATGATCCCCTTTGCCGCTTCCGAATAACTCAACAGCATGCCTGGCCCGCTCCAGCTCGGCCCGGGCCTCCCTGAGAGCGGTTGCCGCACTGAAATGCTCCACCTCCAGACCGATACCTTTTCTGATCATCTCATTCTGGCGGCGCAACAGATCTTCTGCTGCTGCATTTCTGGCCAGAGCCTGATTCAGTTCTGCTCGCGCCGCTGCCACATCCGCACTTTGCAAAGTCATGAGTGGCGAACCGGCCCTGACAACTTCGCCTGGCCGCACATCAACTGAAAGAACACGTGCTGTCACAGGAGAACCGATCGCTGCCATTGCCTGTGGCCTGAAAGCGATTCTCCCGGGCAGGATGCCGCTTAAAACGCTCCCTCCTGTACCGGCTGCTTCAACCACAATAAACCGGCGGGAGGCTTCAGCCATCGTCAATCCATCTGTTTTGCTTTTCTGTTGCAGTACAGGTTCCCCCGATTGCGAGCAGGCAGCCGGAAACATCATAGCCAGTAACAAGCAGAGGTAATGTAAAGTGGAACTTATTAACCTCATTCAAATCCAGTAGGAGAAGTAATTGTTTTTTGAGCAAATCAAGAGCACGCACCATAACAGGGCATTCCTTAAAAAATCCTGAAAGCAGCATAAAAATAACGAGATGAGAATTCTTCTGGTTGAAGATGACAGTGCACTGCGCGATGCACTTTCTCAGGCATTGCGACTGGCGCGTTACGGTGTTGATCCTGTGTCGGATGGTCAGGCGGCAGACAACGCATTACTGGCTAATTCCTACGATCTGGTGGTGCTTGATCTTGGTTTACCCTATCTTGACGGCATAGAAGTACTGCAACGCCTGCGTAACCGACAGGACCACACTCCCGTTCTGGTCCTGTCTGCTCGTGATGACATCAGTGAACGTGTACAGGGGCTTAAAACAGGGGCCGATGACTACCTCACCAAACCTTTCGCACTACCGGAGCTGGAAGCCCGCATCAAAGCATTGCTTCGCCGTGCATCCGGTGGAAAAATGCAGCTCGTTCACGGGCCACTGGAATTTGACCTGGACGGCCGTATTGTATTGATCGATGGCAAACCGGCAGATTTTTCCGTACGCGAAATGGCGATTCTGGAAGTGCTGATGCAGCGTTCGGGACAAGTGGTAATTAAAACCCGCCTTGCCCAGAGAATCAGTGACTGGGAAAATGAAATCGGTGTTAATACGATTGAGGTTTATATCCACCGGCTGCGCAAAAGGCTGGAGCCGAGAGGGGTACGCATTCGTACGATTCACGGATTAGGCTATTTACTTGAGCCTTATGTCACCACTTAATCGTCTGACATTACGTCAGAGACTGCTGCTCTGGCTATTACTCCCCATTGTGGGGCTGATCGCAATCTGGGCCTGGGCCACCTACGCAATCGTTTTGTATTTCGCCAATCTCGCCCATGACCGGGCACTGGAAGATACCGTGCAGACGCTGGCCGGACAGGTTCATATTGAACAAAACCGGATTAACATCAACCTGCCACCGGCTGCACACCGTATGCTGGAGTTCGATCAGATGGATACGGTCTATTTCAGTGTTTCGGATGAACATGAGCAACAGTTGGCCGGTAATCACAAACTGCCCCCCAACCCGGAAAGCAGCAAAACACCAGAAAAAACCCGGTTTTACAGCGACACTATCAACGGAGTGAATTTACGCCTGGCGGAATATGTCATTGCAAATGAACATAACAGGGGTGAAATTTATGTTCGTGTAGCCGAAACATTGAACAAACGCGAAACACTCGCACGCGAAATTCTTATCTATGTGCTGGCAGCACAGTTTCTTTTTCTTACCGGCATTGTGCTGCTTGTCTGGCATGGTATTGGCCGTGGTATTGCCCCGCTGAGCCGGATACGCGATGCGATAGCGCTGCGTACTCACGAGGATTTAAGCCCGCTGGATGAAACCGGATTACCGGTGGAGGTCTGTGAACAGGTACGTGTCATCAATGATCTGATGATGCGTTTAGGCCGGACGATTACAACACAGCAACGTTTTATTGCGGATGCCACTCACCAGTTACGCACTCCCATCACTGTCCTGCGCACCCAGGCCGAGCTTGCTCTGCGAGCCGATGCAAAAGATTTGCATACTTTTGTTATAAAACTGGCAGCCGCTTCAGCCCGTCTTTCCCGCCTGGCCAATCAGTTGCTTAATCTGAGCCGGGCCGAAGCCGGATTGACGGATACAACAAAATTCACCCGATTTGGAGTGGGTGAATGGGTCGAAGATGTTGTTGCCGAATATGTACCGGCTGCGCTGGATAAACATATCGAAGTCAGTGTCAGCATTGCAGATGACATGCCGGCGATACGCGGAAACCGGCAGCTCCTGTTCGAAATGCTGGCTAATCTGGTTGATAATGCCATCCGCTATACACAGGCAGATGGAAAAATCGAGATTGTTGCCCAGTACGCTGATGAAAGCGTGATCCTGATTATCACGGACAATGGCCCGGGGATCCCTGAAGCCGAAAGGGAGCACGTTCTGGAGCGTTTCTATCGGGGAGTTGAAGTCAGTACTGAAGGGAGCGGTCTGGGATTAGCCATCGCGCAGGAGATTCTCAAACTGCATGGCGGACGTCTGACACTTGCCGCGGCACCACAAAATACCGGATTATGTGTAACGGTTGAAATTCCAGCTGTAACAGCGGTCTGACACCGAAAAAATTACCGGACAATCAGGCGAGAAAAAGCCGGTAAGCGGGGTTGCTGCTCTCATCCCAGAAGTTGTAGCCCAATTTATCGAGAAACAGATTAAATGTCTGTTTTTCTTCCGGCGAGACTTGTATACCTATCAGGACACGGCCAAAATCAGCGCCATGATTGCGATAGTGAAATAAACTGATATTCCAGTGATCGCTCATGTTATTCAGAAAATTCATCAGCGCACCAGGGCGATCCGGAAATTCGAAGCGATACAGGATTTCATGTTCAACCCCCCGGGAACGCCCGCCCACCATATGGCGGATGTGCAGCTTGGCCATTTCGTTATCGGTCATATCCTCGGTTCTCAGATCGTTTTCCCGCAGTATCCGGATCAGGTGCTGTGACTCTTCACGATTACGCACTGACACACCTACAAAAACATGAGCCATCCTGGGATCTGCATAGCGATAATTGAATTCTGTAATATTACGAGCTCCCAGCAGGTTACAGAATTTTTTGAAGCTTCCCGGTTTTTCCGGAATCGTCACGGCAAATACCGCTTCACGCTGTTCACCCAGCTCAGCCCGCTCAGAAACATGACGCAGGCGATCAAAATTCATGTTTGCACCGGAGGCAACTGCAACCAGGGTTTCATGCATTATGTTTTTTTGCCGGGTATACAGCTTTAGCCCGGCAACTGAAAGTGCTCCGGAAGGTTCAACGATAGAACGCGTATCCTCGAAAATATCCTTGATGGCCGCACAAATTGCATCTGAATCTACCAGTATGATTTCATCCACCAGTTCGCGGCACAGCCGGAAAGTTTCCTCACCAACCAGGCGAACGGCTACCCCATCGGCAAACAAACCCACTTGCGGAAGTTCAACACGACGCCCCTCCTGCAAAGAGAGATACATGGCATTTGAATCAACAGGCTCCACCCCAATAATTCTGATATCCGGGCGCAATCGTTTCACATACGCAGCAATACCTGAAATCAGCCCGCCACCACCTATTGGTACAAAAATAGCGTGAATTTTGCCCGGATGCTGGCGCAGGATTTCCATGGCAATCGTACCCTGCCCGGCAATTACATCCGGATCATCGTAAGGATGAACAAATGCAACCCCTTTTTCTTCAGCAAGGTTCCGGGCATATTCATAGGCATCATTGTAAGAATCCCCTTGCAGCAGCACGGCTGCACCCATTGCCATCACGGCATTAATTTTGATTTGCGGTGTTGTTGCCGGCATGACAATCGTGGCGGAACAACCCAGTTTCTGTGCAGCCAGCGCCACGCCCTGCGCATGATTTCCCGCCGAAGCCGCAACCACCCCCTGCTGCAGCACATCAGGAGCAAGCCTGGCCATCTTGTTATACGCGCCGCGCAACTTGAATGAGAAAACCTGCTGCATGTCTTCTCTTTTCAGTAATACCCGGTTATGAATTCGGGCAGACAGCGATGGAGCAGAGTCCAGCGGCGTCTCGCTGGCAACATCATAAACATGCGCAGTCAGTATTCTTTCAAGGTAGTCATTTGCCATGTTATGAATGCCTGGAGGTGTTCAGCGTCGTACGGAGAAAAAAACTGTTTTTTGTATCTGTATCAGATTCTGATGAGAAATGAACCCGGTTTGTGATCGGTTATCACAAACGTCAGGCCTGTTGCAGTCCGCGAGCAAGATCAGCTTTGAGATCATCCGGTGATTCCAGGCCAACGGCAAGGCGCAGCAAACCATCCCGGATTCCGGCAGCTTCACGGGCTTCCTGGCTGATGCGCCCATGGGTTGTAGTCGCCGGGTGAGTCAGTGTACTTTTGGCATCTCCCAGATTTGCGGTAATCGATATCACCCTGGCTGCGTTGATTACACGCCAGGCGGCTTCCCTGCCACCTTTCACCTCAAATGAAACGATACCTCCACCTGTTTTTTGCTGACGCATTGCCAGTTCATGCTGTGGATGTGATGACAGACCGGGGTAAAACACCCGCTCTATCCGGGGATGCGCTTCCAGCCAGCGCGCCATTTCCAAAGCATGATCAGAATGTGCCTTCACTCTGAGATTTAATGTTTCCAGTCCTTTTAAAATAATCCAGGCATTAAATGCACTCAGAGACGGGCCGGCTGTTCGCAAAAAACTGAAAATCCCGCTGTCCATCAGTAAATCGCGTTTTCCCAGGATTGCTCCTCCCAGCACCCGGCCCTGTCCATCCAAATATTTTGTAGCCGAGTGGATTACCAGATCTGCCCCCAGCTTGAGCGGTTGCTGTATGACCGGGGTACAGAAACAGTTATCGACAGCCAGCCACGCCCCAGCTCGTTTGGCGATTTCTGCCAGTGCGGCAATATCAGAAATTTCAGTTAACGGGTTGGAGGGTGTTTCCAGAAAAAACAACCGGGTGCCGGATTTGACTGCAGCCTGCCATTCAGCGGGGTCAGTGGCTGAAACAAAGGTTGTTTGGATATTGAAGCGACTGAGAATATTGCTGAACAGACTAACGGTAGATCCGAACAGGCTGCGTGAAGCGACAATATGATCCCCGGCGGATAACAGGCCCATTACACAGGTAAGAATCGCAGACATACCGGTTGATGTTGCAATACAGGCCTCTGCACCTTCCAGAACAGCCAGCCGTTCCTGCATGGCTGTTACAGTCGGATTGGTAAAGCGCGAATAGATATTGCCGGGCTCCTGCCCTGAGAAGCGCGCTGCGGCCTGCTCGGCACTGCCGAATACGAAACTTGAAGTCAGATAAAGCGCTTCCGAGTGTTCATTAAACTGGCTGCGGTGTATACCTGTATGTATGGCCAGTGTTTCCGGGTCTAATTCATCATTCATAGTTGTTTTTTTTATATTACTGATCCATTGACGACAGGGTTAAATCAAGCTGGGTGGTACGCTCTCCCTGGGATAAACCGGGGTTATTGCGCTGTGACTCTATCCTGTAAAGATATTCCTGTGTGATATTACCTGCGATATATCGCCCGTCAAAGCAGGAGGTTTCAAAATTTCTGATATGTGGATCAATCCGGATAATCGCCTGTTTGAGTGCATCCAGATCCTGATAGATCAGATAATCTGCACCAATCTCACGGCAGATTTCCTTATCGGTACGGTTTGTTGCAATCAGCTCCTGGCGGGTTGGCATATCAATACCATAGACATTAGGAAAGCGTACCGGCGGCGCAGCTGAAGCAAAATAAATTTTATTGGCTCCCGCCTCACGTGCCATCAGGACAATTTCCCGGCTGGTTGTCCCGCGCACAATGGAATCATCAACCAGCAGAACATTCTTGCCACGAAACTCAATTTCAATCGCATTCAGTTTTTGCCGGACTGATTTCCGGCGCTGCTGCTGGCCCGGCATGATAAAAGTTCTGCCCACATAGCGATTTTTGACAAATCCTTCTCTGAAACTGATGCCAAGGCGATTGGCAAGTTGCAAGGCACTGGGCCGGCTGGATTCAGGAATCGGAATGACGACATCAATATCCAGATGCTTCATATCAGTACTGATTTTATCTGCCAGATTCACTCCCATATTAAGGCGGGTCTCATAAACTGAAAGACCATCCAGCATGGAATCAGGTCGAGCGAGATAAACGTATTCAAAAATACAGGGATTCAGGCTGGATCGGGCAGCACACTGCTGACTATAAAATTGCCCGTCCATATCAATAAAAACAGCTTCCCCGGGAACCACATCGCGAATAAGGCGAAATCCCATTGTATCCAGCGCAACACTTTCGGAAGCCACCATGTATTCGGCTCCGGCATCCGTTTCAACGGAACCGAATACCAGCGGCCTGATTCCGTAAGGATCACGAAATGCAAGCAGTCCATAGCCGGCAATCATGGCAATAACAGCGTACGCTCCCTGGCAGCGCTCATGAACACCGGCCACGGCTGAAAAAATTTCAGCCGGATCAAGCTGATAACCGGTTGTTCGTTCCTGCAGCTCATGTGCCAGCACGTTCAGCAGCACTTCCGAGTCGGAATGTGTATTGACATGCCGTCGATCGGAAAGAAACAGCTCCTGATTGAGCGTCTCTGCATTGGTCAGATTGCCGTTATGGGCCAGTACAATACCAAATGGAGAGTTTACGTAAAAAGGTTGTGCTTCTGCCGGTGAAGTTGAAGATCCTGAGGTGGGATAGCGTACATGTCCAATACCCATATTTCCGGGTAGCGCCCGCATATCCCGGGTACGAAAAACATCCCGTACCAGGCCAAGCCCTTTATGCATATGAAAACTGTTACCTTGTGCTGTAACGATACCGGCAGCATCCTGGCCACGATGCTGCAGCATGAGCAAGCCATCGTAAAGCAGCTGATTAGCAGGTGATCGGGCAACCACACCTAGAATTCCACACATAGCGAGCTCGCTGAAAAAGTGGATTATAAAAATTTTACGAAACCAAAACTCCCCGTATCCGCATCAGCTACAGGGTATAAAACTTCTGTCCGGCAAACCTGAAAAATACGCTAGCCCGCCCTGCCAAAACCAATAAGATTTTTGAAATCCTGTGGCAGCCAGGGAATGATGTCTGCGGTCAGTATCTCAAGAGGTTCACTCAATACCGCCTGTTTCCAGAAAGGTTGTTGCGGCAATGGCGTAAACCCGGCTGCTGTCATCAGGAACAGCACTATCACCAGTCCGCGTGCCACCCCAAATAACGCCCCCAGCATTCTATCTATCAGGCCGAGTCCTACCCCCTTTACCAATGCAGATAACAGCTGGGATACCAGCATCGTTATCAGGAGCGCTATAAAAAAAGTCGCACTGAATGCAGCCAGCATGCGCATGGATTCATTTTCAATCAGCCCGGATAATAACGGTGCCACGTTTACTGAATAACGGCTGGCTGTAAAAAATGCAACGACCCAGGCAAGCAATGACACAATTTCATGTACCAAACCACGCGTAATACTCAGCAAAGCCGAGAAAGCCACAATGCCAATAACTGCGTAGTCAAAGACGGTCATTTAGTTGTCACAACTCCACTCAAACCGGTTTTTTTCAACCGCTCATGCTCTGCTTCAGCTGCTTCACGTGTGGTAAACGGACCAATACGTACACGGGTCATCTCACTGCTTCCGACCCTGATTGTCTCGGTGTAGGCCCTGATCCCGTTTGCAACAAGATTTTGCTGCTGCTGCCTGGCTTTGGCCACATCGGAAAATGCACCCAGCTGTATAACGAATGCGCCTTCCTGTACTTTTGCTGTATTACTGACGGGGGCTTTCTCCTGCACAACAGGTGATTTTTCTTGAAGGGCAGGAGCTTTTTCCTGCACTACCGGAGCAGATTTTACGAATGCAGGCTTGCGTGCCGGAACCGGCATGCTATCCACGCCCTCATTGCCCGATTTTATATTTTTGGATTTTCCCGGGAGTTCTGAATCACTGAAAGGTTGTGGTTTATCAGGATCAGGTGCTATCTCAGCTTCATCAGTATCAGGTACTGGAGCACTTTCCGGGGTCATCCAGGGATAAGCTTCTGCTGTTAATTCTTCAGAAGGAATTTTAATATCAATCTGCTGCTCTTCCTGCTGAGGTGCATCATCAAGAATCATGGGTAAAAAAACAACTGACAGAATCACGAAAGTGATAGCACCAATAAGGCGCCTTCTGGCGCGCTTTCTCAGGAGGATTTCTTCTTCGCTGACATTTTTAACCATTTTTACTTATCCGCTTACCTTTAAGAATGTAATCCTTCAAGACCCCTCATCACCGAGCTAACGGTGTAAAACGACCCAAACACGCATATTCTATCATTATCACCAGCGTGATCACGTGCGTAAACGTAGGCACTCCACACGTTCTGGAATGTGTACAAAATATCTTTCTGCTCAATACCTGCCTCTTTCAGGGCCTGCATCATTTCATCCTCGGATGCACCTCTCGCCACGTCCAGCCTGGCAATCAGCCAGTAATCAATATTTTTTTTTAAAGCACCCAGCGTACCAGTCATATCCTTATCACCGAGCATCCCTGCCACAGCATAAGTGCACCCCTTTACAGGCATGCTTTCCAGACTGGCGGATAACTTACGCGCTGCTGCCGGATTATGTGCCACATCCAGAATGATTATCGGACGTGCCGAAATCATTTGAAATCTGCCCGGTAAAGCAGTATCAACCAACCCTCGCCGGACGGCATCCATTGGAACCGGCAAAGTTTCTTCCAGGGTTTCCAACGCTGCCAAAACTGCACTCGCGTTTTGCAGCTGGTAACGTCCCTTTAAGGCCGGCAAGGGTAAATTCTGGCGGTGTCCGGAAATTCCCCGGTAACACCATTGCTGATTATCAGCAACGTAGCTAAAAGCTTCACCGATACAATACAAGTTAGCGTTTGTCGCCAGCATTTTTTTGTACAGACTGCCCGGTATCTCCGGTTCAGCACAGATCGCCGGCCTGTTCTCCCTGAAAATCCCGATCTTTTCCTGACCAATAGCTTCTCGGGTAGTCCCAAGATACTCCATGTGATCCAGATCAATACTGGTCAGAATCGCGCAGTCGGCATCAAAAACATTAACCGCATCCAGGCGACCGCCCAACCCGACTTCCAGGATTGCCACATCAATACGGGATCGCAGAAATAACAGCATGGCAGCCAAAGTGCCAAATTCAAAGTAAGTGAGTGTTGTATGCGTTAATTCGCGAGCAGCTTCGATCTCTGCAAATACCTCACACAAGGCTTCATCGCTGATTTCACGCTGACTAATCCTGATCCGCTCGTTATAACGCAACAAGTGCGGCGAGGTATAACACCCCACCCGATAGGATGCATGGTTGAGAATTGATTCAAGCATTGTACAGACAGAACCCTTGCCATTTGTACCGGCAACGGTAATAACAGGAAATTCCGGCTTTAATCCCAGCGTATCCCTTACTTTTTTTACCCGCTCCAGACCCATATCGATTGTTTTAGGGTGAAGTTTTTCGAGGTAACTTAACCAATCCTCAAGGGTTGACAGCCGGATATCCATCATTAATTCTGACCAAATGGAATGAAAACAGCGGTCATATTAACAGGCAACAGACTTACACGATCACCTGCGGTTGACATGGCAGTCAGTCAAAAAATTTGCAGACTTCAGGAAAAAAATCAGAATACATTTGTGCCAGAGCAACAATAAACGTGGTATCAGGCTTCTGTAGGCATGGTGAGCTGTAATGCAGGCGCCTGGGTACGCATCAGTAAAGTGCAGAGATTTGCCAGTCGATTTCGCATTTCACGGCGATCAACTATCAGATCAATGGCACCGTGTTCTAATAAAAATTCTGCTCGCTGAAAGCCTTCCGGTAATGTCTGACGGACGGTCTGTTCAATGACGCGCGGCCCGGCAAAGCCGATCAATGCTTCGGGCTCTGCAATGACAACATCTCCAATAAATGCAAAACTGGCAGAAACTCCCCCCATCGTGGGGTCTGTCAATACCGAGATAAAAGGCAGTTTCTCCCGGCTTAACTGCTCCAGTGCGGCAGTTGTTTTCGCCATTTGCATTAATGAAAACAAACCCTCCTGCATACGGGCCCCACCACTTGCGCTGAAACAGATAAAAGGAAGGTGATGTGTCACACAGGCTTTTATGGCGCGTACAAAACGTTCGCCAACCACGGATCCCATTGACCCTCCCATGAAACCAAATTCGAAAACAGCAGCAACAACCGGGACTGATTTAATATTCCCGCGCATGACCACGAGCGAATCAGATTCGCCAGTTGCTTCAAGAGCATCATTCAGTCTGTCTGTATACCGCTTACTGTCGCGGAATTTCAAAAGATCCTGCGGCACGACATCCGCCCCGATTTCATGACGATCCCGAGGATCCAGTAAAAACTCAAGCCGTTTGCGCGCCGAAATACGATTATGATGGCCGCATTTCGGGCATACATTCAGATTTTTTGCCAGATCTGTGTAATAGAGAACGGCCTCGCAGTTGGCACACTTGCTCCACAACCCTTCAGGAACAGCTTTCTTCTCACCGTTTTCTTTACGTTTGATTTTGGGTGGAATGATGCTTTCAAACCAGCTCATATATTATTTCCCTGTAGCAGAAGAATTGGATCTGGTATCGACAGCACGTCGCAGGGATTCAACCAAAGCACCCACATTCATCAGCAGGTCCGTTTTTGAAGAATGTTCGATTTCTTCCACGATGCGGCTGCCTATAACGACTGCATCTGCCTGTTCAGCAATACTGCGGGCGGTCTGCTCATCCCTTATGCCAAATCCTACTCCGATCGGTATTTTGATATGGGCCCGAAGTTGTGACAGTCTATTGCCAACCTCCTGCAGATCAAGATGTGACGCACCTGTCACCCCTTTCAGGGAAACATAATAAACATACCCTCTGGCAAGCTCCGCGACCTGTTTGATTCGCGACTCCGGTGTTGTTGGAGATAACAGAAAAATTGGATCAATATGCTGCGCTTTTAAGTGTGCCACCCATTCAGCACATTCTTCCGGCGGGTAATCAACAACGAGTACACCATCGACCCCGGCATGGCTTGCAGCCTGCGCAAAATTTTCATGACCCATCGCCTCTATCGGGTTAGCGTATCCCATTAGAACTACAGGAGTATTTTGATTTGTTTTTCTAAATTCAGCCACTATTGCAAACACATCTTTCAAACTGATGTGATGCTTCAGCGCGCGCTCTGAAGAACGCTGGATAGTTGGACCATCTGCCATAGGATCAGAAAACGGCACTCCCAGCTCAATCAAATCCACTCCAGCCTGTGTCAGTCGGTGCATCAGGGCGACTGTTGCAGCTGAATCCGGATCACCGGCCGTAATGAAAGGAATAAGGGCAGCTCGATTTTGTGATTTAAGTCGGGAAAAAACAGATTCGATACGATTCATTTAACTGACAATCTGAAGAACTCAAGGTTGGAAAAACGGATTAAGCTCGTTTAGAGCGTAATACCTGATTGCTGTGCCACCGTTATCATATCTTTATCCCCACGACCCGATAAATTTACCAGGAGCAGCTGGTTTTTATTAAGCGTTGGTGCCAGCTTTGCCGCATATGCCAGGGCATGACTGGATTCCAGTGCGGGGATGATGCCCTCAAACCGGCACAGCGCGTGAAATGCAGCCAGTGCCTCATCATCTGTTACGGCCACATATTCAGCTCGGCCACAATCTTTTAACCATGCATGCTCGGGCCCCACTCCCGGATAATCCAGACCGGCAGAGATCGAATGAGTCTCAATAATTTGACCGTTTTCATCCTGTATCAGATAAGTACGATTACCATGCAATACACCCGGCCTGCCCGTTACCAGGGTAGCAGCATGCTCCTGTGTATCAATCCCTTTACCGGCTGCTTCCACACCAATCATTCGTACATTTTCTTCGCCAATATAGGGATAGAACAGGCCAATGGCATTAGATCCTCCTCCCACACAGGCAATTAAAGCATCCGGCTGCCTGCCGTATTCCTCCAGCATTTGTTTTTTTGCTTCGTTACCAATAATTGCCTGGAAATCCCTGACCATCATCGGATAAGGGTGCGGACCCGCAACTGTTCCAATAATGTAGTAAGTGTTATTTACATTGGTAACCCAGTCACGCATAGCTTCGTTCAACGCATCTTTAAGCGTGCGTGAGCCGGAGTCCACCGGAATAACCGTAGCGCCGAGCAACTTCATACGGTAAACGTTGGTTGCCTGCCGTTTGACATCTTCGGAACCCATGTAAACAACACATTCCATTCCGTAACGTGCAGCAACGGTGGCACTTGCCACACCGTGCTGACCGGCACCTGTTTCAGCAATGATACGGCTCTTCCCCATGCGTCGTGCAAGCAGTGCCTGACCAACTGTATTGTTTATTTTATGCGCACCCGTGTGATTCAGATCTTCGCGTTTCAGCAGAATCTGTGCGCCACCCAAATACGCTGACCAGCGTCTGGCATGATAAACAGGACTGGGGCGACCTACATAATGCTTAAGTTCATGAAAAAATTCGGCCTGAAACTCGGCATCATCACGATAATATTCATACTTCGTACAAAGCTCATCCAATGCAGAAATCAGGGTTTCTGCAACGAACGTACCGCCATATGGGCCAAAATGACCGCGCTTATCGGGAAGATCATACGTCTTCACAAGATCTTACTCCTTGCATAAAAGCAGAAATCTTATTCGCATCCTTGATGCCCCTGGCCGCTTCAACGCCACTTGAAACATCAATTGCCGATGGATGCGTCTGAATAATTGCATCGGCAACATTATCCGGGTGCAGACCACCTGACAGTACCCACGGCAACGGTAACTCTGCAGGAATCAGCTTCCAGTCGAAAACGTGCCCCGTCCCTCCCGGTATTCCTGTTGTATAGGTATCCAGCAATACCCCCCTTGCCCCTTCGTATTGCTGCGCATATTGTAGCAAATTCAACCCGTTCCGGACACGGACAGCCTTGATATACGGCAGACAGAACTGATTACAAAAATCAGGAGCTTCTTCACCATGAAACTGCAAAAGATCAAGCCCGGCAACTGTACTTGTAGTATCCACCCATGATTTATCAGGATTAACATAAACCCCTACTGCCTGCACGAATGGAGGCAGATGTTTCACAATTCGACCTGCCTCTTCCGGTGAAATATACCGCTCACTCTGTGACCACAAAATAAAACCAATCGCATCTGCTCCATGCTGCACAGCAGCCATGGCATCTTCCAGGCGAGTAATACCGCATATTTTGACACGGACACGCACTCAATTTCCCTCTGATAGTAATTTTCTGATTAAATAATGTGTCTTACAGGGTATCGATTGGCCGGGTAACGCCAGAAACAGCCAGATTCCATCTGGCATCGTACCGGACCCCGGACAGATACAGCCCATTGGGAGAGAAGGTTGGCGCGGCAAGTGCTCGATCCCGCTTTTCCAGGAGCATCTGCACCCATTCAGGAGGGTATTTCTCCTGCCCCACATAAACCAGTGCGCCAAGGATATTTCGAACCATATGATGCAGGAATGCATTGGCACGAAATTCGAAGATAAAATATTGCCGGTGCCGGACAATGCTCAACCGGGTCAGTTGCCGCACAGCAGTTTTTGCCTGACACTCTGACGAGCGGAAAGCACTGAAATCATACTCACCCGTTAACAACCCTGCTGCTATTCTCATTTTTTCCAGATCAAGCGGGTAATGTACCCAGCCGATCTTTCCATGATTTACCCCGGGACGAGCCGAACGGCTCAACAGATAATACAAGTAGGTGCGCTCAGTTGCACTAAATCTGGCATGAAAATCGTCACTCACTTCGAAAGCATTCAGAACCGAGATGTCACCCGGCAAAAGCGCATTTGTACCTCTTACCCAGGCAGTCAGGGGCCGTTTTGCCTGAGTCTCAAAATGTACCACCTGACACAGCGCATGTACCCCGGTATCCGTCCTTCCCGCTGCAACAGCCTGTATTTTTTCGCCTGCAACTCCTGATAATGCTTTTTCCAGTTGACTCTGTACAGTGATATGGCCAGGCTGTTTTTGCCAGCCATAATAACCACAGCCATTGTATTCCAGCGCTAAGGCAATTTTCACGAGTAAAGGTTTTTATCCTCCGGACAATGCCGCAATATTTTTTATCATACAAATTCCGGTCTTTCTTAAAAACCGGGCTGTCAACCTGTTTTTTCCAGCATGGAACGCGCTGTCAACTGTTGCTCATCATCGCCTTCACGCAAGACTTCTTCAAGAATTTCCCTGGCACCCTCCTGATCATCCATTTCAAGGTAGGCCCTGGCCAGATCAAGCTTGGTTGCCACTTCCTGCCACTGCATTTCCTCTGCCTCAGAATATTCTTTCGCGGGTTGACGTTTCGTATCCGCCCCATCTCCCAGATCAAGGTCAATATTTGCCAGGCTGGCACTGATATCTGACAATTCACTTACCACACCAGGTTCTTGATCACCCGGCAGATGCAGATCAAAATCAATTTGGTGCTCACCATGCGGTGCAGCAAACCCTTCAATAACATTCTGCGTCTGTACTGCGTCTGTCTTGCCTTCCTGGCTCATATCAGGAACAGTAAAAATCCACTGTTCACCTATACCGGTATTCGTGTTCTGATCGTCTTTTTCTGATTCAGCAGCATCGCTTCCGTATTGAGTTTGCTCAGATTCAGCTGTGCTAATCCTGATTTCATGATCCAATTCGTTAAATGTTGAATTATCCTCTTGCAGGGCCGGGTTATCTGAATCCGGATCAAGGAAGAAATTTTCATCAGTCGCCTCATCCTGCCTGCCACTAAAAAACACCCCCGGGGCAATATCAGTATGGCTGTCGGCTGAATTAACATTTTCCTGTTCCGTTAAATGAACCGCTTGCTCATTCAATTCGATCGCACTTCCCGGATCTGAAGATGTGATTGCAGTTACCCCTGCGTCTGCTGAATTACTAGCCTTGTCGTCATAATCATAAATATCATCTTCGGCATCTGTATCATCCGCCTGTGCCTTTCTGCGACGAATCACCGAAGCTCCCAGCACCAGTACCAGCAGTGCTGCTATACCACCTGCAGCCCATTCAGTATTTTCTGTAACAAACCCGACCAGTGTATCCATCAGAGCAGGCTCTTCCGGTCCAGAATTGGCCGGTTGTAGTGGTTTCGCCGATGGTGCCGGGTTTACCGGCTGTACAGGAATGGTAACAGGCAGCGCTGATTTTTCTGGCGCATGAACTGCTGGCTCTGCAGTTTCAGTTGCAGATCCGGTTTGTTCAACCCCTATTGGGGCAGGCTGAAGGCCGGGAATAGGCTTAGCCTCTGCTGATTCCGGCCCGGCTTTATTTTCAGCTGCTTCACCTTTCAGTTCTAACAAACGCTGTAATTTGGCAACATTCTGTTCCAGAATAGCCACTCTCTCATTTGCTTCATGCAGCGCCCGCTCTTTTGCGATCGCATCTTCTTCCATCATGTGCAAATAATTCTGGGCAGTCTTATTATCCGCATGTTTATCAGATGTATGGCTGTCATCCAGCAACTCTCCTTTTGAGAGAATCAGTACTTCCTCAGGTTTCCCTGCCCCTGCACCAGCGGATTCTTCAGTAACAGTTGTAATTTTCCCTGATTGAGATTGCTCCAGCTTATTCTTGCTCTTGCCGGGCGTGCCGCCAGCCAACTCTGCAATTTTCTGGCGATAATCCTCCCAGTTTTCTTTTTGTACCGTTACTTCGCGGGAAGCTTCTCTTGTGGTAATGGAAGTAATTTCGCTTTCATCAGGAATGCGCAGAATAACGCCAACCTTGAGCAGGTTCATATTCTTTTCAAGGAATGCATCCCTGTTGGCACGGTACAGGGCAACCAGCATCTGATTAAGGTTAATTCCATCAGGCGACACCTGTCTTGCAATTCTGCTTAATGTATCACCATGCATAACCGGTCCGTATGTATTGCCATCCTGAGCTGCCGGTTTTATTCGAGATGCTGGTGACTGTTTTTCAGCTTTAGCAGGGTGCCGGATCTCCTCTGGAACATCAATCGACGCAGATTCAGCAGACTTGCTGGCGGCGGACTGCACAACCGGGGCCGCCACAGTCGGTTTTCGGGTATCTGCAGGATCAAGCAGTACATTGTACTCACGCAACATACGCCCTGAGGATGAATGAAGCTCAATCAGCAGCTTCAGGAAAGGTTCGCTAATCGCCTGAGATGAAGTCACGCGTATGTAAGGCTGTCCGTCTGTTCGTTTTTCTACAGCAACAGACAGGGTTGCATGGTAGGGGGCAAGATTGATACCCGCTTTTTGAAAAATCCTGGGTGAGGCAAGTTTGGCTGCTAATGTATCAACCTCTTTGTCAGTCACAGATTCCAGCACTATTTCTGCTTTTAAAGGTTGGCCAAGATATGAGCTTACATTCAGCTTTCCCAGGCCGGCTGCCTGGGCAATAGAGACAGACGTGAATATGCCGGCCAGGAATAACGTTTTGTATAAAACGTAAGGAGATACCTTCTTAACGCTGAAATTCATTATCTTCACACAAACACTCCTTGACGTTATCCGAATCCCTTGATTCAAGAATCCAGAAAACAGCAGCCCTGCAGAAATACTGCCAACTGCTTTTATCAGTAATTGAATCAACATAAAAACCAAAAAACCTTTGAAAGATTTATGCTGCCTTATCTTCGACCAGGATACGCAACATTCTGCGCAATGGTTCTGCAGCGCCCCATAATAACTGATCTCCTACTGTGAAAACAGAGAGATATTCACCTCCCATATTCAATTTGCGTATGCGGCCAACATGAATATCCAGTTTTCCGGTAACAGCTACCGGAGTCAGTTCCCTGGTAGTGGCTTCTCTTTCGTTAGGAATAACATGAACCCATTTATTAGACGCAGCAATAATTTCCTCAATTTTTTCCAGCGGAATATCCTCCTTCAGCTTGATTGTCAGTGCCTGGCTGTGGCAGCGCATAGCGCCCACCCGCACGCAAATCCCATCAACCGGGACCGGATTATCTGCATGGCCTAAAATTTTATTGGTCTCGGCCTGCCCTTTCCATTCTTCTCGGCTCTGCCCGTGCGCAACTTCACGATCAATCCATGGAATCAGGCTTCCAGCCAGCGGCACACCAAAATTCCGGGCAGGAAATTCCTTATCACGTAATTTTTCAGCGACCTTGCGATCAATATCCAATATGTTGGAAGACGGATCATTCAACAGATCTTTTGCAACATCATGGGTTTCACCCATTTGCTGCAACAGTTCACGCATATTCTGTGCACCTGCACCCGATGCCGCCTGATAAGTCATGATACTGGCCCACTCAACCATATCCTGATCGAACAGCCCGCCAACCGCCATCAGCATCAGGCTAACCGTACAGTTCCCACCAATATAGTTTTTAACACCCTTGTTCAATGCATCATCAATAACTGATCGATTAACCGGATCAAGAATAATAATGGCATCCTCATTCATCCTGAGACTGGAAGCGGCATCAACCCAGTAGCCCTGCCAGCCGGAATCCCGAAGTTTCTTAACAACATCGCTGGTATAGTCCCCACCCTGGCAGGATATGATGATCTCCATTTCACGCAGGGCAGCAAGATCGTAGGCATCCTTGAGCACACCCGTTTCCCGACCAATATCCGGGCCTTTTCCACCCGCCTGTGAAGTTGAAAAGAATACGGGCTCAATCAATGAAAAATCATTTTCCTCACGCATCCGCTGCATCAGAACAGAACCCACCATACCACGCCAGCCTACAAACCCAACACGTTTCATGTAATTCACCCAGCCTTTACAAAATAGTTTTATCCATACCAGCTTTGACAGCTTACTACCCGGCATACCATCAATAAATCAGAAGAAAGGGGTAAAACCGGGCTATAAGTAAAACAGTATCAGGTTAGCGGGATTGCAGATTTTCCAAAACACAGTCTCCCATTTCCAAGGTTCCCACCTTTTTTGTACCTGTTTCATAGATATCAGCGGTACGGTAACCCTGCTCCAATGTTTTTTGAACGGCATGTTCAATTTGTGACGCTATTGATTCTTCATTAAAAGAGTATCGCAACATCATTGCAGCAGACAGAATCGTTGCTAACGGGTTAGCAACTCCTTTACCGGCGATATCAGGAGCCGATCCGTGAATGGGCTCATACAACCCTTTGTTTTTGTCATCCAGAGAAGCAGAAGGAAGCATCCCGATCGAGCCTGTCAACATAGACGCCTCGTCAGAAAGAATATCACCGAACATATTCCCGGTAACCATTACGTCAAACTGCCCGGGGTTGCGTACCAGCTGCATTGCAGCATTGTCCACCAGCATATGTGAGAGCGTTACATCCGGATAAAACTGCGCTGTTTCCGTTACCACATCACGCCATAGCTGGGTACATTCCAGAACATTCATTTTATCCACCGAGCACAGCCTGCCATTTCGTCTGCCGGCTGCCTGAAAAGCCACATGAGCAATACGCCTGATTTCTGATTCAGAGTAGATCATCGTATTGAACCCCACTTTCTGCCCCTCTCTGAATTCAATACCCCGCGGTTTTCCGAAATAAATATCCCCGGTCAATTCACGCACAATCAGAATATCCAATCCGGCTACAACTTCCTGTTTTAATGTCGAAGCATTCGCCAATTCGGGATACAACACAACAGGCCGTAAATTGGCAAACAGGTTCAATTCCTTCCGAATCGCCAGCAAACCCTGCTCCGGCCGTTTTTCACGTGGAAGATTATCGTATTGCACTCCACCCACAGCGCCCAGCAATATCGCATCCGCCTCTACCGCGAGCTTACGTGTCGTATCAGGGAAAGGCTCGCCTGTCGCATCCACGGCACAGCCACCCAATAAACCCGGTTCAAGCTCAATCTTCAAACCTTCCCGCCTGAAATGCAGCAGTATCCGTTCAGCCTGGGCCACAATTTCAGGGCCGATACCATCACCGGCAAGCAGTGCAATTTTCATATTTACAGCCCGCCCCTGCCCTGTTGTAAAAACAACCAGGGCTGATCGTTTCGCCGATTGGCTTCAAATTTTCTGATTTTATCGGCATGTTGTAACGTCAGCCCGATTTCATCCAATCCATTCAACAGGCAATGTCTGCGAAACGGATCCACATCAAACCGGTAAACCTCGCCGGACAGGGCAGTTACAGTTTGTGCATCCAGATCCACCTCCAGCCGGTAACCATTTATCGCGAGCGCATCTCCGATCAGCCTGTCAATAACAGATGTATCCAATATGATTGGCAGCAGGCCGATCTTGAAGCAATTGTTATAGAAAATATCAGCAAAACCAGGGGCAATAATTACATCAAAACCATAATCCTGCAGAGCCCAGGGCGCGTGCTCCCTGCTGGATCCGCAACCAAAATTATCACGCGTAACCAGTATTCCGGCCCCCTGGTAACGCGGCTGATTTAGTATGAAATCCGGATTCAGCCGGCGCAATGACATATCCTTGCCTGGCTCTCCGTAATCAAGATAACGCCATTCATCAAATAAATTCTGGCCAAAACCAGAACGTTTGATTGATTTTAGAAACTGCTTGGGGATAATCGCATCCGTATCCACATTTGCACGATCCAGCGGCGCAACGATTCCCTTAAATTTCCTGAATTTTTTCATTCTGCCTATCTGGCGCCTCTTTCAATGGCCTCTCCACCTCGCTGAACATCTTTACCAAACCCCTGCATGGTATTGCAGGCAGCTAATTGAGCAGCCATTACCAGCACCAGAAATAATGTGGAAAACATCTTCATCATTAATCTCCTAAAAAATTTTATTTAACGGAAAAAGAACGGATATCAACAAAATGTCCGGCTATGGCAGCTGCAGCCGCCATAGCCGGGCTAACCAAGTGCGTTCGGCCACCCGGCCCCTGCCGACCTTCAAAATTACGATTGGAAGTCGACGCACAGCGTTCTCCCGGCAATAACCTGTCATCATTCATCGCCAGACACATTGAACACCCGGGCTCACGCCATTCAAACCCGGCCGACAGAAAAACCTTATCCAGCCCTTCTTTCTCCGCCATAGACTTAACCAGGCCGGAGCCGGGAACCACCAATGCCAGCTTGATATTGGGAGCAATTTGTTTTCCTTTAATAACATCCGCTGCCGCACGCAAATCTTCTATGCGCGAGTTGGTACAGGATCCAATAAAAATTTTATCCAGGGAGATTTCCTGAATGGGCATCTTTGGCTTCAGCCCCATATACTGCAGCGCATGTTCAATATCGTTACGTTTAGTCGGATCACTGATTTCCGCGGGATCAGGTACATAACCATCAACCGAGGCTACCATTTCCGGAGAAGTCCCCCAGGTCACCTGTGGCTTAATGTCGGTGGCTTTCAGCTCAACCATCCGATCAAAGATCGCACCTTCATCGCTGATCAAAGTGCGCCAGCGAGCGACTGCCCGATCCCATAAATCACCCTGTGGGGCAAAGGGCCGCCCCTTAATATAACTGATCGTTACCTCATCCACACCCACCATGCCGGCACGTGCACCCGCTTCGATTGCCATGTTGCACAGCGTCATCCGGCCTTCCATGGAAAGTGATCGTATCGCGCTGCCCGCAAATTCAATAGCGTAGCCCGTGCCACCAGCAGTACCTATCTCACCGATAACAGCCAGTGCAATATCCTTGGCCGTTATCCCGGGAGGCAAATCACCCTCAACCCTGACAAGCATCGTTTTAGATTTGCGGGCAACCAGACACTGTGTCGCCAGGACATGTTCAACTTCAGAAGTCCCAATGCCAAAAGCCAGACAGCCAAACGCTCCGTGTGTACTGGTATGAGAATCGCCACACACCACTGTCATGCCGGGTAAAGTTGCTCCCTGCTCGGGACCGATTACATGAACGATTCCCTGGCGCTCATCATTCATTTTGAATTCTGTAATGGCAAATTCTTCACAGTTTTGATCCAGAGTTTCAATCTGCAAACGAGATACCGGATCCCTGATACCCTTGCTTCGATCCGTTGTCGGCACATTGTGATCAGCCACAGCCAGAATCGAATCAGTTCGCCAGGGTTTTCGGCCAGCCAGTTTCAAACTCTCAAATGCCTGCGGGCTGGTAACTTCATGTACCAAATGACGATCAATATAGAGAATTACCATGCCATTCGGATCATCCGATTCCGAGTGCACAATATGATCGTTCCAGAGTTTGTCGTATAACGTTTTCATTTTCCAATTACGAGTGCCGGTTTCATGTGCGCGAAATTATCCCATAAAGCCTGTGCAAGTAACAGATTCACTGTTTACCCGGCAAGTTGTCATTCAATACACTTCAAAAGCTGTATTTAATGGCTGTGTTTACAGATCAGCACGAATACCACCCAATACAATGGCATATTTTACAGCAAGAAAAACACCAGACTAATACCCGTCCGCCACATAAAAAAATAATCAGGCCAGTAACGCTAACTCAATAAACCACAAGGCAAAAATGGATTTTTCTCACCTCAATAATTAGTTGACAGCAACCTTTATCGAAGGTAAATTCCGCGCGCCATTTAACAACAAATAGAGGGGGTAATTTCAAATGGTCTCAACAGTTTATGCCATTACACTTACGTGTATAGGCTTGATCATAGCGGTTTTTTATTTTGTGATCGTCAACTCCAAGGAAGCCGAGGCTGACTATCAGTCAGTCACAAAAAAGTGGTATGGATTTCGCAGTAAATGGTTTCTTTTCCTGATTACACTGGGAATCACCATCACTTTCCTTTCACTGAATCCATTTCCACTTCCGGATCAGAAAAAAGAATACTCAAGCAGTGAATACCAGGTTGTGACTGTAGATGGTCACCAGTGGTACTGGAACATCGCTCCTGTCACGATTAAAGCAGGTCAGCCGGTCGAATTTCAGGTATCTGCTGCAGATGTTAACCATGGCTTTGGTATCTATGACGAAAACCTGAAACTCGTTGCACAAACTCAAGCTATGCCTGGTTATACCAACAAGCTTATTCACACATTTGATAAACCGGGAAAATTCAAGATTCTTTGTCTGGAATATTGCGGCCTGGCACACCACGCCATGATTTCCGAATTGACCGTAGAGTAACTAATCCGGCATTAACAAAGTTAAGAACATATTGGAGGATACAATGAGTGCAGCAGAAACAAGTGGGAAGATTGAGTATTCCGATTCAGTGAATCGGAATGCACTGATCGCTGTCAAGGCTCACCTGATAGCGGGTTTACTGGTGTTTTTACTGATGATGCTCGGCGGGTTGACCATGCGGGCAGCACAAGGCACCTGGCTGGAAATTGGTGCAGATCTGTTCTATCAGATCATGACGGTACATGGCGTAGGCGTTGTCGGTGCGGCAGTAATCGCATCAACTGGCGTTCAGTGGTACTTTCTGCGTCAGTATGTTCGCTTAAGCAATGGTATTTTCTGGACAAATTTCATTATTTTCCTGACCGGGGTCGTCATGATCCTCGGTTCCATTTTTGTGGGTAAATATGGTGGCGCCTGGACTTTTCTCTATCCTCTGCCCGCCATTTCAATGGGAGCCTGGTCAAATGGTGCCGCAGCACTTTTCCAGCTAGGGGTGCTCATCATCGGTGTTGGTCTGCTGATCCTCTATCTGGATTTTGGTCGCGCCATTCTGGCACGTTACGGCAGCCTGGCTCGTGCATTGGGTCTTACCCAGCTTTTTGGTAAAGAGCCGGTAGATTACAAACATCCTGCAGCCGTAGTTGCCAGCACAATGGTACTGATCGTCAATTTCCTGGGTATTGCAGCCGGTGCTGTGGTACTGGTTATGGGCCTGATCAATCTGTATTACCCGGAATTCAAGCCGGATGCTCTGTTGATGAAAAATCTGATCTATTTCTTCGGTCATGTCATCATCAATGCCACCATCTACGCATCAGTCATTGCTGTTTATGAACTGCTGCCACGCTTCACCGGCCGTCCATGGAAAACCAACAAGCCATTCTATGCAGCCTGGTTTGCCATCGTATTCATGGTAATGGGTGTCTACCCGCATCACCTTATGATGGACTTTCCAATGCCTTCATGGGCACTTATCGCTGCACAGATACTCTCCTTTGGTAGTGGTATCCCGGTTATGGTCGTTACCGGTTACGGCGCTTTAATGATCGTATATCGTTCGGGCATCAAATGGAGTACCACAGCCAAACTGTTAGTCTTATCCATGTTTGGCTGGGGAGCTGGTGTCGTTCCGGCTATTCTGGATGCAATGATTACCGTAAACCGTACCTTCCATAACACATTGTGGGTGCCAGGACATTTTCATTTCTATCTTCTGATTGGTTTGCTGCCCATGATTATCGGGTTTACTTATTATCTGACAGGCGAAGGTGACAGCAAGGAAGAAACCAAAACTGTTGACAACCTTGGTTTCTATGCTTATCTGATCGGTGCCTTCATGACATCCATGGTCTTCCTGGCCAGCGGAGCAAACAGCATTCCCCGCCGCTGGGCAGCTCATTTGCCTGAATGGGTAGGTTATGCTCAGGTAGGTACAGTTGCTGCTTCACTAGTAGTAATCGGGATGTTATTCTTCATTGTTCGCGCACTGGTAAGTTTGCCTGGCGCCAGCAATCCCCGCTAAAACAGAAAGCCCAACAATCGCTCACTGAATAAAGTGTGCGATTGTTGGCATCTGAAAAGGCAGTCGACACACCTCACCATAAAGGAGGAAAAGGAGTGAGGACTTTCCTGGCAACGCTTTTCATCGCACTCGCAGGAACGCTCATTCTTTGGATAAGTACTGACGGAGGGCGCGCTTTTACAGCAGAAGAAGCGCGCCGCCTTGAAATCCGTGAAAATCCCCGCCCTGTGCCTGACTGGCAATTACAAAATCAGGAAGCAGAACCCTTCACCTTTCAAGATTGGCACGGGCATTTCATCGTTGTGGATTTTATCTACACCAGTTGCCCCAGTGTATGTCTGATACTCAGCAGCAACCTTAGGAATTTGCAAAAAGATTTTTCCGCCGCGGGAAAATCTGACAGGCTGCGTTTTCTCAGTATCAGCTTTGATCCGGAAAAAGATACCCCCCAAAGATTAAAAGAGCACCTGAGTCATTTTTCTGCTGACTTCACAAACTGGATGGCTCTCCGACCCACCAGCGAATCTCAAAAAAAAGCGATTCTGGATTTCTTTAAAGTCGTCGTTATCCCTGACGAATACGGCGGCTATACCCATTCTGCCGGCTATCACATCATCAGCCCGGACGGAAAGCTGATCGCCATATTCGGGGTAGATGAGATGGATGAACTTCGCAGTTACCTTAACCAGGCTCTGGAGGACAGGGAAAATGCATCTGACAATTAAAATGGAATGGCTGCCCGTGGCAGCGCTGGTAATACTCGCCCTCCCTCCAATGCAGAAATTTCTGGAGCAAAGCATGGTAACGCACATGCTTGTCCAGATACCGGCACTGGCAGTTATCGGATGGTTTCTCGGCAGGGCATTGCCCGAAAACTGGGGTAATCAATTAGCTCCATGGAACCGATGGGGTATAACGGGCATGGTTTTCGCTATTGCCATCATGACTTACTGGATGTTGCCACGTGCACTGGATGCAGCTGTAGCTGAGTGGTACGCTGAACTGGCTAAATTTATTACCATCCCGGCGATGGGTATTGCATTGGGAGTCAGCTGGCCTCAGCTCAACCCAATTGCTCAGGGTGTTCTCAAACTGGAATTCTGGGCAACTTTTATGCGTTTAGGGTGGCTTTACCTTGATCTGCCTGATCGACTCTGTGCCAATTACCTCTTGAGTGATCAGCGTGTTTTAGGGCAATTACTGCTACTGGCCGGAAGCGCCTGGGCAATCACCTGGACTCTTCGTGTCACATTTGGAACCAGAATCATCAATACCTGAAAAACCTGCAGTGATCCGGTTTTAAACAGATCACTGCAGGTCCCGTGTTATGCACTGTGTGTGCGATACCACAAGGTTGAATTGAATATGACTGCGCCCAGCATATTTCCTATCGTTACCGGGATTTGATTCCACAGCCACCATTGGGAAATGGTTACATCAGCCCCCGACAGTATCCCAATCGGGAAAACAAACATATTTACCACTGCGTGCTCAAAACCAAGTGAGAAGAAGGTCGCCAGTGGCAGCCACATCAGCATGACCTTGCCAGGCACACTGCGCGATCCCTTGGCAAAAACCGGAGCAAGACTCACCAGCCAGTTACACAGTATTCCCATTCCAATCGCTGCAACCCAGCCATTTACTCCATACCCCGAGTAAGAAGCTTTCTTCTCGGCGAGATGCGCCAGTGTCGTAAGTACCCCCGGCGGTTCAACAGCCCCCCCCTTGGTCAGTGAGAACCACAGCAAAAATGCAAAGAAAATACCGCCGATCAGATTGGCTATAAATGTCCAGATCCAGTTGCGGATTACACTGCCCAATCCAAATCTGCCGGCAAAGAACCCCATTGGCATCACGGAAAAACTGCCTGTTGCCATTTCCAGGCCCAGTATTGACAGCATAACGTAACCCACCGGGAACAACAGACCCGCAGCGGCCGTTGGCCAACCCTGTGATACCAGCAATGCACACAACGCCGTGGCATAAGCCAGAAAAGGTGTGCATAAAAAACCTCTTACCAGAATCTGGCCAACTTTAAATTTTTTCTTTTTCGTTGCATCCTCGACAAGATCACTTCCCATTTGAACGGGTGTAACACTGTCAATCACTGCAGTTGGCTCATTACTCACTTTAGCCGGAGCTGCACCCATCGCAGAGCCACCCGCCGACATGGTTTCCGCAGCAATACCCGATTGAATGACTCGTTCATGCGAGATGATCGAAGGTTGTTCAGATTCTTTCATATTCTTTTCAAGATAGATTAATTGAGGGAATGTATGATGAATAAGCTGTGCAATTCACGCACGGCGGGCAGGATTCTGACATAACTCAAGATGCCCAGCAAGCAAATAGTTCTGCGAATTTAGCAGGTTACGGCCATCTGTGGTAATACTCCACCACGGCACGGATTCACGCATATCCTTCCGGATTATTCTTCTGCCAGCGCCAGTGATCCCTGCACATCGCAGCCAGATCACGTTGCGCTTCCCACCCCAGAAGTTCCCTGGCAAGGGCAGGGTTGGCATAACAGGCAGCCACATCACCGGCCCGCCTGGGTGCCAGCTGGCAGGCGATTTTCCGATCGCAGGCTTTTTCAAAAGCGTTAACCACATCCAGCACACTGTAGCCCGTCCCCGTACCCAGATTGACTGCCACACATTGCGGCGCAGCAAGACGATCCAGCGCGCTGAGATGCCCCAGTGCAAGATCCACAACATGGATGTAATCCCGTACACCTGTACCATCATGGGTCGGATAATCACTTCCCCACACGTTCAGATATTCACGCCGCCCTACCGCAACCTGGGCAACGAATGGCATCAGGTTGTTGGGAATACCCTGTGGATCTTCACCAATCAGCCCGCTTTCATGTGCACCAACGGGGTTAAAGTAACGCAGAATAGCAATACGGAATTGGGAATCCGCCTGATATACATCACGCAATATATCCTCAATGATCAGCTTGCTGCGGCCATAGGGATTGGTAGCAGACAGCGGATGATCTTCCGTCAGGGGTAACCGCTGCGGCTCACCATAAACCGTCGCCGAGGAGCTGAAAACCAGTGTACCAATACCACAATTCTGCATTGCAGCCAGCAGCCGCAGTGTGCCGACAACGTTGTTGTCATAATATTCGAGCGGTTTCCCGACTGACTCACCCACCGCCTTGAGTCCGGCAAAATGAATCACTGCTTCGCATCCGTATTCTTTCAAGGCTTTTTCTATTGCAGCCTGATCCCGTACATCGCCATTTACCACAACCGGTTTTTTACCGGTAATCCGCTCAACACGGCGCAATGCTTCCGGGTGGCTATTACAAAAATTATCCAGTACCACAACTCCATAGCCGGCTGTCAGTAATTCCACGCAGGTATGTGAGCCAATATAGCCGGCGCCACCGGTAACAAGAACATTCATATCTGTTTTCCTCTTTTCCGAATCCATCTCAATCAAACACCTCTGCCCGAGCAAATGACACTCCCCCGGCATCCTTAGCGGACAGGACCGGCTGAATACCCGCGGGCCAGGTGATATTGAGGGTAATATCGTCCCAGCGTATACAACGCTCATAAGCAGGCGCGTAGTAGTCTGTTGTCTTGTAGAGGAATTCAGCGGTATCACTCAGCACAGTAAAACCGTGGGCAAACCCTTCCGGGATCCAGAGCTGATGTTTGTTTTCTGCAGAAAGAACCTGGCCGACCCATTGACCAAAGGTCGGGCTGCTTTTGCGCAGATCGACAGCCACATCAAACACCTCGCCCTGCACCACGCGCACCAGCTTGCCTTGCGGCTGCTGAATCTGGTAATGCAGGCCGCGCAGAACATGTCTCATGCTGCGGCTGTGATTGTCCTGCACAAACCGGACAGATCGATTAACCGCTTTTTCAAACCCGGCCTGGTTAAAACTTTCAAAAAAGAAACCGCGCCCGTCACCAAACACCTTGGGCTCAATGAGCACAACATCAGGGATAGTAAGTGATACAGCCTTCATCAGAATACATTCTCCCTGAGAATTCTCAGCAGATACCTGCCATACCCGTTTCTGGCCAAAGGCCGGGCCAGTGTTTCCAGTTGCGCTGCATCTATCCAGCGTTGCCGGTAAGCAATCTCTTCGGGACAGGCAACTTTTAACCCCTGCCGATTTTCCAGGGTGGCGATGAACTGGCTGGCATCAAGCAACGATTCATGGGTGCCGGTATCCAGCCAGGCATAGCCGCGACCCATGATTTCCACACCGAGATTACCCTGTTCAAGATAAAACCGATTGAGATCGGTAATTTCCAGTTCGCCGCGTGCCGAAGGCTTAAGCGCTTTAGCAAAACCGGCAACCCGGTTGTCATAGAAATAAAGTCCCGTCACTGCATAGCCGGATTTGGGTTGTGCGGGTTTTTCCTCCAGAGACAGCGCTTTGCCATCAGTATCAAATTCAACAACTCCGTAGCGTTCCGGATCATGTACGTGGTAAGCAAATACTGTCGCTCCGTCGGGGCGCGCCATTGCATTGGCCAGCAACTGCTGGAGATCATGGCCATAGAAGATATTATCTCCCAGCACCAGTGCGGAAGGATGGTTACCAATGAAATCCTCTCCAATCAGAAAAGCCTGGGCAAGACCATCGGGTGAGGGTTGTACCGCGTATTGCAGATTCAGACCCCACTGGTCGCCATCACCCAGCAGCTGCTGAAAACGCGGAGTATCCTGCGGCGTACTGATGATAAGTATGTCGCGTATGCCCGCCAGCATCAGGGTACTGAGCGGATAGTAAATCATGGGTTTATCGAAAACCGGCAGCAGCTGCTTGCTCAGTGCAAGCGTGGCCGGATGCAAACGGGTACCGGAACCCCCGGCAAGAATAATGCCTTTGCGTGTCATATATTGATTTCTTGAATGTTCTTTCAGGCCATAAAACGCTGGCTGCTATACTACAGCCAGCTGACTGATCCAGTGTGCTGTCAGCCGGTCACAGTGTACCCGTTTTATCAGGATCGCCAGAAAGCAGATAAAGCTTTATTTTTTCAATCATATCGTTTGTATGACAAATATCGGTTTTATCGGTCTGGGCATCATGGGAAAACCCATGGCCGGCCATCTCATCCGGGGAGGTTACCCGGTTTACCTTCATTCCCGCAGTGGCGTACCGGATGAATTGACATCCCTGGGCGGGGTTGCCTGCCCCGCCCCCGGGGATGTGGCTGAACGAGCGGATATCATCATCCTGATGCTGCCGGATACACCGGACGTCGAAAAAGTACTGTTTGCTGAAAACGGGGTCATATCAGGCCTGTCCACAAATCCGGCCCAATCAAAAATCATTATCGATATGAGTACGATCTCACCGGTCAGAACCCGGGATTTCGTTACACGGATCAGGCAGATCGGCCACGAGTACGCGGATGCTCCGGTATCGGGTGGCGATATTGGCGCCCGCAACGCCACACTGACCATCATGGTCGGAGCAACCGAAGCAGTTTTTGCGAAAATCGAACCGATACTGGCATTAATGGGAAAAACCATTACACGAATCGGTGAACCGGGCACGGGCCAGGTCTGCAAGGCAGCCAACCAGATCATCGCGGCCCTGACGCTTGAAGCCGTGGCCGAAGCACTGGTATTCGCCTCCAGGGCCGGCGCGGACCCAAACCGGGTCAGACAGGCACTGCTGGGTGGATTTGCTGCTTCACGCATTCTGGAAGTTCATGGTGAACGCATGCTCAAGCATACCTTTACTCCCGGTTTCCGGATCGATCTGCATATGAAGGATCTGGGAATCGCACTGGATTGCGCTACGGAACTGGGCGTCAGCCTGCCGGGCACTGCACTGACCCAATCGCTTTATAACGCCTGCGTTGCACACGGAGACGCGCAGCAGGACAGCTCGGCTATTGTACGCATCCTCGAAAAACTGGCCGGACATACGATCCATCCATCCACTACAGCCTCTCATGAATCGTAAGCAGCTGATCGAAGCCTTCCGCCAGTTTCTGCCTGAAGAAGCCGTGCTGTACGAAGCAGAAGATTTAAGGCCGTATGAATGCGATGCTCTGTCTGCCTACCGGCAGCTGCCGATGGTTGTCGTACTGCCACGCACGGAAGCTGAAATTGCCGCCATCCTGAAAATTTGCCATAGCGGGCGTGTTCCGGTGGTAGCACGTGGTTCCGGCACCGGCCTGTCCGGTGGAGCACTGCCTCTTGCGGAAGGTGTACTGCTGTCACTGGCCAGGCTGAACCGCATTCTGGAAATTGACTCTGCTGCCTGTACTGCGCGTGTGCAGCCGGGCGTCCGTAACCTGGCCATCAGCGAAGCGGCCACACCTTACGGGATGTATTACGCGCCTGATCCTTCCTCCCAGATTGCCTGCAGCATCGGCGGCAATGTGGCAGAAAATTCGGGAGGCGTGCACTGTCTCAAATACGGGCTGACTGTTCATAACATTTTACGTTTGCGTGTGCTGACAATCGAAGGAGACATACTGGAAATTGGTGCAGATGCACTCGACAGCCCCGGTTTCGATCTGCTCGCACTGATGACGGGCAGCGAAGGCATGCTGGGGATCGTCACCGAGATTACGGTCAGACTGCTGCCCAAACCGGAAACGGTAAAACTGGTCATGGCGGTGTTCGACGATGTCAGGAAAGCCGGCGAGGCTGTCGCCAGTGTCATTCAGGCCGGTATCATTCCGGCCGGTATGGAAATGATGGACAAGATCACCATTCATGCCGTCGAAGATTTCGTGCATGCGGGTTACGACCTCGAAGGGGCAGCAATTCTGCTGTGTGAATCCGATGGTACGGCAGAAGAAGTTGCTGATGAAATCGGGCGGATACGCACCATTCTGCAGGCAAGCGGTGCTACCCGGATCAGCCTTGCGCAGGATGAAGCCGAGCGGCAGCGCTTCTGGGCCGGACGAAAAGCCGCCTTCCCAGCAGCCGGTCGGGTTTCACCGGATTATTACTGCATGGATGGCACCATTCCACGCAAGCATCTGGCACACGTGCTGGAACAGATTGAACAGCTTTCAGCAGAGTATGGCCTGCGCTGTATGAATGTATTTCATGCGGGAGACGGTAACCTGCACCCGCTGATTCTGTACGATGCCAACCAGCCAGGTGAACTGCAAAAAGCAGAAGCATTCGGTGCCCGTATCCTGGAAATCTGTATTGAAGCAGGCGGATCACTGACCGGCGAACACGGCGTGGGAATCGAGAAACTCGACCAGATGTGCCTGCAGTTCAGTGATGCCGAGCGCAACCGGTTCCATGCGATCAAAGCAGCATTCGATCCGCAATCGCTGCTCAATCCGGGTAAAGCGATTCCCGAGCTGCACCGCTGTGCCGAATTTGGAGCGATGCATGTCCACCGGGGCACTGAAAAATTTCCGGATATACCCAGGTTTTAATCCATGCAAGATCAAACCATCCTCGATCAGCTTATCCAGCCTGTTATACAGGCTGCCGAAAACAAGCAGCCGCTGCGTATTCGCGGTGGCGGCAGCAAGGATTTTTACGGCAATCCGCAGGCGTTACAGCATTCTTCCGTACTCGATACGTCCGCCTGGCAGGGCATCGTTGATTATGAACCGAGCGAACTGGTGATCACAGCCCGCTCCGGAACACCGCTGGCCGAACTGGAAAAGCTGCTGCACGACCACGGTCAGATGCTGGCTTTCGATCCCCCTCATTTCGGTGCTGCCGCCACACTGGGCGGGTGTGTCGCAGCCGGATTGTCCGGCCCCAGACGCGCCTACACCGGTGCTGTACGTGATTATGTGCTGGGCACCAGATTGCTCGATGGCAAGGGTGATATTCTGTCTTTTGGCGGACGGGTAATGAAGAACGTTGCCGGTTATGATGTTTCCCGTCTCATGACAGGTGCCATGGGTACACTGGGCGTACTGCTCGAAATATCGCTCAAGGTACTTCCCAAACCGGCTGTAGAACGCACCCTGTGTATTCAAACCATTCCGGATCAGGCAATTAAAATTATGCGACGCTGCTCGGCTGAACCACTGCCGGTTTCCGCCACCTGTTTTCATAATGATCAGCTTTACATCCGACTTTCCGGTACCGAATCCGCCGTGCGCACGGCGCATGCCAGACTGGGAGGGGATGAAATCAAAGACCAGGCAAGTGACAAAGAAAATTTCTGGGAATCTGTCAGAGATCACGTTCATCCATTTTTCCGGCAGGGAAAATTAAATGGCAAATCGCTGTGGCGCCTGTCGATCAAGCCGACCACTCCCCCGCTTTCACTGCCGGGTGAACAGCTGATCGAATGGGGTGGCGCATTGCGCTGGCTGGTAACAGATGAAAATACTGATACAGCGGCAATACGCCAGCAAGCCTCAAATGCCGGTGGTCACGCCACCCTGTTTCACAGCAATAAAACAGCGATTCCTGTATTTCACCCGCTTTCCCCTGCTCTGCTGAAAATCCACCAGCGTCTGAAACAGCAGTTCGATCCGGCAGGTATCCTCAATCCGCAACGACTGTATACCGAGTTTTAAACCATGCAAACCCGTTTGACTGACCTGATCAAAGACACGCCGGAAGGCAAGGAAGCCGACGCCATTCTGCGCAGCTGTGTGCATTGCGGCTTCTGCCTCGCCACCTGCCCCACCTATCAGCTGCTGGGAAACGAGCTGGACAGTCCGCGCGGACGAATTTACCTGATCAAGCAGATGCTGGAAGGCCAGGAAGTCACTGAAAAAACGCAGCTGCATCTTGATCGCTGCCTGACCTGCCGCGCCTGTGAAACCACCTGTCCATCCGGGGTACAGTACGGACACCTGCTCGACATCGGCCGGGGCATGGTTGAACAGCAAATCCGGCGCACCCCTTATGCCACCTTCAAGCGTTACGCCCTGCGCAAATTGCTGCCTAACCGCACCCTTTTCAGTACGCTCATGGGTGTTGCCCGTATGGGCCGGCCACTACTCCCTGCCCGCCTGAAAAGGACGATATTCCCGGAACCGGTAACTGCCCGCAATCCCTCCGGTAAAATCCACACACGCTCCATGCTGATACTCGCCGGTTGCGTACAGCCGGCAATGACACCCAACACCAACCACGCTACCACACGCGTACTGGACAGGCTCGGTATTGCAGTGATGACTGCAGAACAGGCCGGCTGCTGCGGCGCGCTTGCCTACCACCTCAATGCGCAGGAGGAAGGATTAAACGCCATGCGCCACAATATTGACGCCTGGTGGCCTTTTGTCACGCGATCCGAGAATCCGGTTGAAGCTATCATCATCACGGCCAGCGGCTGCGGTGTTACTGTCAGGGATTACGGACACCTGCTGCAACACGATCCGGATTATGCTGAAAAAGCTGCAAAGATCTCCAGCCTGACCCGGGATATCAGCGAAATCATCACGGCCGAAGCTTCCACACTGATCCCGCTACTGGAAGCAGAAAAAGCGACATCGAAATCCTCACCTCCACGCAATCTTGCCTTTCACGCCCCCTGTACCTTGCAGCACGGCATGAAACTGAAAGGAAAAGTCGAACCGGTTCTGCAGGCGGCAGGCTTCAACCTGACCAAAGTGGCTGATCCCCACCTCTGCTGCGGCTCAGCAGGCACCTATTCCATCCTGCAGCCCAAACTTTCCCGCCAGTTGCGCGACAACAAAATCGCCGCATTAACCATGGAAAACCCTGATCTGGTAGTTACCGCCAATATCGGCTGCCAGATGCATCTGCAAGGCGGCACTTCGCTGCCTGTGCGCCACTGGATTGAACTGCTGGATGAAACCCTGGCCGGGTAACTGCTGAAATCAAAAATCCGGCTGATCCCCTATCCGCGCGGCCGTACCGCCGACAGGGGGATCTGGTTCAGTTCCGCTGCGGCCTCGCGCCAGGCCGGATAATACTGGTCCATCAACCCGACAAACCGTTTGTTATGCGATGGTTCGATCAGGTGAACCAGCTCATGCACCACAACGTATTCCAGCAGATCCTGCGGTTTTCTCACCAGATCGGTATTCAGCCGGATATGGCGACGCCTCGTATTGCAGCTGCCCCAGCGGGTTTTCATCTGCTGCAGAAAATAGGCAGAAACACTCACACCCAGTCGCTCCTGCCATTTTCCGATCAGCTCAGGCACCACAGCGTGCAACAGGGATTTGTGCCAGGCGTGCATTACGGCAGTACGTTTGAACAGATCACTACCGGGGCGCACCTGCAGGGTGATGGTCTGCTGATCCATCAGCACACACGGCCCGGCTGGTTTTTCCACCACCTGCAGCACGTAATGACGCCCCCATACAGCATGACTTTCCCCGCCGATAAACTGCCGGGGTGCTTCCCTGACCTGCGCCTGCAGTTTTGCCTGCTGCTTGTGAATCCAGGGGAGTTTTGAAACAGCAAAAGCGTGTATTGCCGCCAGCTGAATACCGATTGGAGCAACCAGCGTTACTTGCCCATCTGGCGCAAGCACTCTCAAATAAATATGTTTCACTCTCTTGCGCCGCATGAAAATCGTAAGATTTTCCAGCCTGATCTGTTCGCTCATCAATCAGCCTGTTCTTCCGATCCGAAATGATCAGACGGCCAGGGCAGATCATTTTCCTGCGCCAGCATCCTGCCCCATGCTTCCAGTTCGTTCAGAATTTCCTGCTGTGTTTGTTGTGTGCAATCGGTTCGCAGTTGTAAAAGTTTCTGGTGATATTCATTCAATGTCAGGCTGCCATTGATGGCATTTTCACCAAGCTGTCTGCGGCAATGCGTTTGCCAGCGGTGTTTTTCCTGAGCTGATAAGGTATCAGGAAAGTTGCGGGCACGATAACGGAACAACAGCTCAATATACCGCTCATCCTGAAATTTTCCGGCCAGATCAATCAGTTTTTCCGGTTCTGCATCACGCACCAGCGGGAACAGATTGCGATCGTGGTCACTGGCAAAACCATCGTATAACGCCAGATCGGCATCATTTTCTATCAATACTTTATTGCCGGAATACGCCTGTCTGATTCGTTGTATGAAATCCAGATGCTGCAGTAACTGTTGCCAGTGTTGCTGGCATTGTTCGATATTCAATCCGATTCGATTGGTAATTTCATCATTCAAAACTTTTTGTGGCGCCAGTGCCGGACATTTGTTCAGCCTGACTGCTTTGACCGGCAGGCGCTGCTGCCCTTCTGCCAGCTCTTCTTTGGGCGTAAAAAGACGTTCCGCCAGTGCATCGCTATCCAGCTGTATAAATTCAGCAGGATCATGTCGCAAGTCATAAACCAGCACACTGTTGGCATTGCCGATTTCAGGCAGCAGCGGCATGACCAGCGTGGTGCAGCCGTATTCTGCCGGATACATGCGGGAGGTATGTAAAACCGGGGCGCGGGTTTTCAGATCAAGCAAGTTGCCAGCTGCACGTTTATCACGCAAACGAAACAGCCAGTCGTACAGACGCGGTTGCCGGTCACGCAGCAGACGGGCCAGCGCAATGGTCGCCCGGACATCGGATAACGCATCATGCGCACTGTCATGTACCAATCCATTGGCTGTGGTGATGTCCTCCAGCCGAAAACTGGGCTTCCCTTCGCCGTTGGCCGGCCAGTTGATGCCTTCCGGACGCAGGGCAAAAGTCATACGGGCAAGATCGATCACATCCCAGCGCGAATTACCGGATTGCCATTCACGCGCATAGGGGTCATAAAAATTGCGGTACAGCGTAAACCGGGTGACTTCATCATCGAATCGCAACGTGTTATAGCCCACCC
>NZ_JADZAJ010000031.1 GCF_020852615.1 Nitrosomonas sp.
CCGCAACTGCTGCCGTCAGGGTACTGGAAGATTTAGGCATCGTGACGGAGATGACCGGGCAGAAAAAGAACCGCAGCTACAGCTACCAGGCATACGTTGAACTGCTCTCCCGATGACAAACACCCGCTCCTCATCTTCCTCACTGAGTTTCTCCGTCCAGCTTCTGTTTTTTTATCTTTCCTGAACACTTCCCCACACGTTACCGGTGTAAAAAAGCAGCTATCGCTCACCGGCATCTGCCGGTGTAGGATATGGTCATCCATTGCTGCGAAGGAGGGAAAAATGTTCGAAGATCGTACCGCAGCCGCCATCCGGCTGGCAGAACAGCTCAAAATCTACCGGGGACAGAACCCGCTGGTACTGGCAATTCCACGCGGTGCGGTGCCCATGTCCCGCATCATCGCAGATAAATTGGGGGGTGAACTGGATGTCGTGCTGGTACGCAAGCTGCGCGCCCCTGGCAATCCGGAATTTGCGATTGGTGCCATCGATGAGAACGGGCAGGTTTATCTGGCCGGCCATGCTGCACAAAGCGGTGCCACTCCCGCATACATTGAAACCGAGAAAGCGGCCCAGCTCGAAGTATTACGTGAACGGCGCCTGCGCTATACGCCCATTCGCCCGCCTGCTGATCCGCATGACCGGATCGTGATTGTGGTGGACGATGGCCTGGCAACCGGTGCCACCATGATCGCGGCACTGCATGCCGTACGCAGCCGGCAGCCGCGCAAACTGATATGTGCTGTGCCTGTTGCACCTGCCGGGACACTGGCTGACATCACGCCGCTTGTGGATGAGACCATCTGCCTGGAAACACCGGCAGTATTTTATTCAGTGGGCCAGTTTTATCATTCGTTTCCACAGATCGATGACGATCAGGTCATCGCGGCGCTGGGAGCTGCTCCGTAAAAATACATCAATAAATTGACTGCCCGGATACCCCTGATCAGGCGGGGAAATGATCAGCCGGTGCTGACCGGGCGGGTTAATCTGGCACGTGGCAAATGGAAAAATTCAGCCTGGATAGGCTCATTACCCCGGTGATGCATGCTGGTAAACAAATCGAAACTGCCATCGTATAGCGCCAGATAATGGATAAAGTAAAACTGCGGCACCGGGTATGAAGTAAATTCACTCAGTGTTTTGAAGCATGCAGCAGAAATACTGTCGGTTTTTTCTGCAAATCCGGCCAGTTATTACTTCCCCGCCATTCACCAACCGATTGTGTCAGCACCAGTTCATCTGCCTGGGTAAGGCTGCTGGCAACGCATATATCGGTTTTTTCGCCACATTGCTGTATCAGTGCTTCCAGTAACTTCCGGTTACGATAGGGTGTTTCGATAAAAATCTGCGTTTCGCCTGCGACGATGGAGGCTTTTTCCAGCTGGATGATCTTTTTGTTTCGCTGATCCGGGGCAACCGGCAGATAACCATGAAAGTGGAAATGCTGGCCGTTTAACCCGGAAGCCATCAATGCCAGCAGGATTGAAGAAGGCCCCACCAGCGGCACAACCCGAATCCGTTTGCGATGTGCCAGCCGGACAAGCGCGCCACCAGGATCGGCTATTGCCGGACAACCTGCCTCAGATAACAGGCCAGTATCTTCACCCGCCAGTAATGGTGCCAGCAGTGCTTCCACTCCACCGGCCGGGGTATGTTCATCCAGCACTTCCAGCTGGAGTGTCTGCACGGCCCGATGCGGATTTACCTGCTTGAGAAAATGGCGAGCTGTTTTAGGATGTTCGACGATGAAGCGCTCCAGCAATCCGATTTGCTGCAGGACTTCAACCGGCAGTATTCGGGCGAGGTTGCTCTCACCCAGCGGAGCCGGAATCAGATAGAGCGTGCCGTAAGACATAACGAGGCGGATCGGTACAGCACTAATGCAGCACGCGCGGTACGCTCAGAATAAATTCAGGAATTTCTGCCGAGAAATGAAACCCGTCTTCAGCCACCATCTGATAGGAGCCTTTCATTAAGCCGGCATGTGCGGAAATGACCGTTCCGCTGGTGTATTCATACGTTCCGCCGGGTTTAAGCAAGGGTTGTTCACCGACCACACCCAGCCCGCGTACTTCGCGTATATCACCATCTCCATCCGTAATAATCCAGTGACGGCTTACCAGTTGTGCGGCAACACTGCCGGTATTGCTGACGGTAATCGTATAGGCAAATACATGCCGTTCCGCCTCGGAATCAGACTGATCCGGCAAATAGGTGGTATGCACTTCGACTTTTATGCTGTATTTTTGCTCGTTTTCCATAGGCCGTATTCCACACTATTTCCCGGAGGACAGCAAGCAACCGATCACCAGAAGTACTCCCATCATAAAGGTTCCGCACTATTCTGCCGTATTCATTCCAGCATTAATGCTGTAACCGATAAAGGCTAACCTGTCCGTAAGGCAGGGGCGCAAAGCTTCCGATCCTGGTTTGTACCGGGAAAGCGGGGTTGCCGAAGTTCACATCCGATTTTTTCTATTCGGACGTGCGTACTGATGAATCGGCTTTGTTTAATCAATTCTTTCAAGGAGCCGCGCATGTCAAATGCAAAATCCGTCTATTATTCACCTGCTCACTGTACTGCCAGGAGACGTACGGCTGAAGTTTTCCACCGTTTCTTCAGTTTCCTGATTTTTACCGTTCTGCTGATCATGTTTTCCGGCGGCAGCCACGCCAGCCCGGAAAAAGGGGTACAGACAGCCGTTAAACCGGAATCTGCCAATAAAGCTGATGCTTCCCGATCCCGCTGGGCGAAAGGCCGTCTACTGGTAATTCCGCGCGCCGGGTTGTCTGAAGCGGAATTTACCAAAGCTTTCAAACCACATGGTGTGAAATCAAGGCGCAAACTCAAAGAACTGAATGCCCATATTTACGAGCTGCCCGATGGGGTGGATGAAGTGAAAGTAATGAATCAGCTCAAAAAAGACCGGCGCTTCAAGGCGGTTGAGCTCGACAGAGTGGTTGAACCTGAGCAGATTGTAACGGATCCCGATATTAACAACAGTTGGGCGCTGCCAAAAATCCAGGCACCTGCTGCCTGGGATATTGCCACCGGAGATGGTGTCACTATTGCTATTCTTGATACCGGGGTGGATGGCAATCATCCGGATCTGGCCGCCAATATGCTTCCCGGCTGGAATGCGTATGACAACAACACCGATACCAGTGACGTTTACGGTCATGGCACCAAGGTAGCCGGCACGGCTGCCGCCGCTGCCAATAACGGGAATGGCAGCTCCGGTGTTGCCTGGAATGCACGCATCCTGCCGGTACGCATTTCCATGCCGAACGGTTCAGCCTACCTGAGTACGATGGCGCAGGGTATCCGCTGGGCGGCAGATAACGGCGCAAAAGTAGCCAATATCAGCTACGGCGGGGCAGAAAGTCTGACTGTTCAGTCCGCTGCCAGCTATATGCGCAGCAAGGGAGGAGTCGTCGTTATGTCCGCGGGCAACAATGGCGGATTGAATAACTTTCCACCCAGCGATACCATTATTGTTACTTCTGCGACTGACAGCAATGATGCACTGGCCAGCTGGTCCAGCTACGGGCCGCATGTGGATGTATCCGCACCTGGTGTCAGTATCTACACCACAATAAGAGGAGGGGGTTACGGCTATGTCTCCGGTACTTCCTTTTCCAGCCCGATCGTAGCAGCAACCGCTGCTTTGTTGTTTTCAGTCAACCCAAACCTGGCACCGGCGGATATCGACCAGTTGCTGACAGGCACTTCACAGGATCTCGGCAGTACCGGTTATGACCAGTATTTCGGCCACGGCCGCATCAATGCCGCCAGTGCGGTCAGTACAGCCTACGCACGTATCAGTACAGACAGAACGCCACCGGTGATTGGCATCACTTCTCCCACAGGAGGAACGGTATCCGGCAGCGTGCCGGTGGATGTCAATTATTCCGACAACAAGGGGGTGGTGCGCGTGGAGCTGTATGTCAATGGCCGCAAGATTATTGAAGATGCCCAGCCGCCTTTTGCCTTCGCCTGGGATACCACCACGCTGGCTGACGGCAGCTATACGCTGGTAGCGTATGCGTTTGATGCCGCCGGGAATCAGGGGACATCATCCCCGGTTAAGGTTACGGTGAAGAATGTTGCCGCCGATACCACGCCCCCTGCCATCAGCATTACCTCCCCTGCCGGTGGAACCGTGTCCGGCAGCATAACAGTGGGTGTGAATTACTCCGACAACGTTGGTGTGGTGCGCACGGAGCTGTACGTTAACGGCAGCAAGGTGATGGAAGATACCCGGCCGGGCACCGGATTCACCTGGGATACCAGATTGCTGGCCGATGGCAGCTATACACTGGTGGTGTATGCATTTGATGCTGCCGGGAATCGGGGCGCTTCTTCTGCTGTCGGTGTGACTGTGAAAAATACGGTCGTAAAACCCGAGCCTTTACCGCAAATTACCCGGTTCAGCCTCAAGGATGGTCAAAAAGTCGGGGGCACTGTCATTACCACGGTAGCTGCAGACAAGAACACAAAGAAAATCAACCTGAAGGCCAATGGCAGCATCATCGCCACCGTCAACAGCAACCTGCTGGTCTATGCCTGGAATACCTGGAGCACCATACCGCGTGGCAGCACTATCACAGTCACTGCAGAAGCATTCAATACCAGAGGGGATGTTACAAGCAGGACAGTTACCATAAAGAACTGATAGAACCGATCGCTTTTTTTGCGAAGGTTACCGGCTCTAAAAAAGCCCTGTCCTGTTTTTCCGGGCAGGGCTTTTTGTTACCCGCCCTGTAAACCTTTTGCTGCTCTGCTGACTAACCCGTTAAAACAACCAGTAACCAGGGCAGCCGCAACTGGTAAATAAGAGGCCTTTATTTCCAGTCGTAGTCAATCGTTAATGGTGCGTGATCTGAAAAACGCTCTGCCTTGAAAATCGAAGTACCGGTTGCCGTGTCTGCCAGTCCCGGTGTGGCAATCTGGTAATCAATCCGCCAGCCAACATTCTTTGCCCATGCCTGGCCGCGATTGGACCACCAGGTATACTGATCCGGTTCCGGATTGATCTTGCGGAACACGTCCACCAGTTTCAGTTCATCAAACACGGAAGATAGCCAGGCACGCTCTTCTGGCAGGAATCCCGAATTTTTCTGGTTGGAACGCCAGTTTTTAAGGTCGATTTCCCGATGCGCGATATTCCAGTCACCGCACAGCAACACGTCCCGGCCACTTTCCGCCAGTGAGCGCAGCTGTGGAAAAAATTGCTCCATGAAGAAAAATTTTGCTGCCTGGCGATGCGCCCCACTGGATCCGGAAGGAAGATAAATGGAAATAATGGTCAGATTGCCAAAATCCATCCGCAAGAAACGCCCTTCCACGTCAATTTCCGGAATACCCGTCCCTTCCACAACGTGATCGGGGATGCGGCGGGTATAGATTCCCACTCCGCTATACCCTTTTTTCTCGGCACAGTGGAAATAACCGGTGTAGCCGTCCGGTGCACGCATGATGCCGTTAATATCACCCTGTTGCGCCTTCAGTTCCTGAACACAGATGACATCCGCCCCCTGCCGGGGCAGCCAGTCAAAAAGCCCCTTGCTGGCTGCTGAACGCAAGCCGTTCAGGTTTAATGTGATGATTCTCATCGGTTACGGATACTCAGTGGCGGGACAGGTCAGGTTTACAGTAAACCCGTGCCGGATACCCCTCTGCACGGCGGGTATTGCGGATGACATCCCCGCCACTTCGGACACACACCAGAGTTGATTTATCCAGATTGGTAAAATACTGGTTATCTCCCGGCAGAGAAGGATCTGGCGGAACAGCTTCGCGGATGGCGCGGCAGGTTGCCGGCTCATTTTCAGGTACAGGGTCATCGGTATGTGGCGGCAGCGGGCAAAGCCGGCAGGGATTGCCCGGGCACAAACAACCTTTGCATTTTGCACTGACGCTGTTACCGGCACTGGCTGACTGGGCATTTGATACCGCCGGCAAAGCTATCAGCACAGAAAACATAGAACAAATCATCCATCTCAGCCACATTGATTACTTTCCTCCTGATAACAATAACAAATTAAGGATTCTTAACATCTACCCGGCCACCTCCGGAATAATCTGCCGCAGCAGCTGGAACAGCATACGAAAGCTTTTGGGCGGCTTACCTGCCAGCTTTTCTTTTTCGATATTGCGCAGCAGGGTGCGTAACTGATGAACATCCGTGTCCGGATAAGCCTGGATAAATTCAGTCACCATTTTTTCATCACTGACAAGGCGATCACGCCACCGCTCCAGCTGATGCAGCCAGGCAGTATGGCGCAGACCGGTATGCTGCCAGGCATCCAGCTTTTCCTGGATTGGCAGGGGATCAACCATGCGCATTAACTTACCGATAAATTGCAGTTGCCGCCGGCGTGCACCATGACCGGTCATTTTGCGGGCTTCCAGCAAGGCATCTGCAAGCCTTTCCGGCAGATCCAGCTCAGCTATACGGGATGGATCCAGTTCCACCAGCCGCTCGCCCAACGCCTGCAAGGCGTGCATTTCCTGCTTGACACGGGTTTTACTGGGTTGGGATTCAAGCTCGGAATCAGGCGGAAAATTGTTCTGCTGGCGATGGTCAGACACAGTCACTCATATCGGGTAGGGTCAAGAAGCTGTTATCATAACCTGCTTTGAATAGCGTACGGGGATCGGATCCGATCCCCGGCGTTTTTTCTGCAGGAAATCACCACCTCGTTTAATACCGCGCCTTTTAACAAAGGATCAGCCGCCTAACACTCAATTTTCATGGATAACTCAAGTCATCACCCGGAACAACAGCAGCCCTTTTCCTGTACACAGGAAACCTTGCAACAGATAGCAGAAGATGTGCTCGCCCTCGCCCGCAAAGGAGGAGCCGATGCTTGCGAGATGAATGTTTCAGAAGGCTCCGGCCAGAACGTTACCGTGCGCCGGGGAGAAGTCGAAACCATCGAGTACACTCGCGATAAAGGGATATCTGTTACGGTCCACATCGGCCATAAACGCGGCAATGCCAGCAGCTCGGATTTTTCTCCGCAAGCAATGCGCGAAACTGTCTCTGCTGCACTGTCAATTGCCCGGTACACGGCAGATGACAGCTATGCCGGCCTGGCTGATCAGGATTTACTGGCAACCTCTTTTCCGGACCTTGATCTTTACCATCCGTGGACACTGCCGGTTGAAGAAGCAATTGAACTGGCACGCCAGTGCGAAGCTGCAGCACTGGCAACCGACAAACGTATCACCAATTCGGAAGGTGCCAGTGTATCGGTTGGTACATCACAATTTGTGTATGCCAACACGCTTGGATTTTGTGCGGGGTATCCCCTGTCACGCCACAGTATCAGTTGCGCTGTCATTGCCGGAGAACAGGACAACATGCAGCGGGATTACTGGTACAGCGTTGCACGTGCAGCGGGTGACCTTGAAACTGTTGAAGCCATTGGCAGAAAAGCGGGTATGCGCAGTCTGGCACGTCTTGGTGCCAGAAAAATTGCCACCTGTGAAGTACCGGTACTGTTCGACGCCACTGTTGCCCCCGGCCTGATCGGCTATTTCGTTCGCGCAATCAGTGGTGGCAGCCTGTACCGGCAGTCTTCCTTCCTGCTGGACAGCATCGGTAAACAGGTATTTCCTGCAACAATCCAGATCAGTGAATTGCCGCATCTGCCAAAAGGCATGGCAAGCTGTGCATTTGACGACGAAGGCGTAGCAACCCATGCACGCAAGGTGGTGGAAAACGGCATTGTGCAGGGCTACTTTCTTGGCAGTTATACCGCACGCAAGCTCGGTATGCGTTCCACCGGCAATGCGGGCGGCAACCATAACCTGATCGTGGAAAACGATGCCGCCCTGCCTTTCGATACCTTACTGAAAAAAATGGGCAAAGGCCTGCTGGTCACCGAACTGCTCGGTCATGGCGTCAATCCCGTTACTGGAGATTATTCTCAGGGGGCGGCCGGGTTCTGGGTGGAAAACGGTGAAATCAGCCATCCTGTGGAGGAAATCACTATCGCCGGCAATCTGAAGGAAATGCTTGCCGGCATCATCGCTGTCGGCAATGACGTTATCGTGCGTGGTTCACGTCAGTGCGGCTCGTTACTGATTGAGCGCATGACTGTTGCCGGGCATTAAAATCAGCGATGACGAATACACACAATGAAAATCTTGGCTATGTGTACGGGCTGATTGCGGTTACCGCGTTTGCCCTTACACTTCCAGCCATGCGTGTGGCGCTTACTGTGCTGGATCCGGTATTTGTCGCGCTGGGACGCGGAGTGGGGGCAGCTGTGCTGGCAACCATTTTTTTAGGATTCACCCGGCAGCATTTGCCTGCCCGCAAAGAAGTCAAAGGATTGCTGATCGTCTCAGCGGGCGCCGTAATTGGTTTTCCATTACTGGCTGCCTGGGCAATGCTGTATGTCGATGCCTCACACGGCGGTGTCGTGCTTGGTATTCTTCCACTGGCAACGGCAGTGGCAGCCGCTCTGCTTTACCATGAACGGCCATCTGTCCGGTTCTGGTTATTTGCACTGATTGGTGCGATGCTGGTGGTGGGATATTCACTCAGTCAGGCTGGCGGAACCCTCACCATGGCAGACCTTGCCCTGTTCGGTTCTATTATCTGTGCCGCCGCCAGTTATGCGGAAGGGGCGCGGCTGACCCGATCATTAGGGGGGCCTCAGGTGATCTCATGGGCACTGGTGTTTTCCCTGCCTGTTCTGATCGTCCCAACCCTTTATTACGCCCCGGCATCACTGGATTTACCGCTCGATGTATGGTTAAGCTTTCTTTACCTTACCGCTGTCAGCCAGTTCCTTGGCTTTTTCCCCTGGTACCACGGACTTGCGCTTGGCGGCACTGCAAAGGTCAGTCAGACCCAGCTGCTGCAGCCTTTTCTGACCATTATTGCATCTGTGTTACTGCTGGGAGAGCATGCAGATTTAATGACCTGGCTGGTTGCCGTTCTCGTAGCTGCAGTCGTTGCAGTTGGTAAGCGCGCCCGGGTGCAACACTACGAACCCGGATCAGCAACCATTGCAGACACCTGAAAACTGCCGGATTTATTTTTTCTCTCGCGCACGCGCCAGTGCAAGAGCAAGCGCACTGGCAGGCCCGGATTTACCGGTTCCGGCTATCGTTCGTGACTGATGATTGCCACGCCGGGATGTGCTGTCAGCCTGCCTGGCCTTCTGTGTGACCGGCCGGCTGTTCGCCTCGGGAATGTCGTCGATTCGCATGGTCAGGCTGATGCGCTGGCGTGCCGTATCGACTTCCAGCACTTTAACTTTGACAATCTGCCCAGGTTTGACAACCTGATGAGGATCTTTGATGAATCTGCCTGCCAGCGCAGAAACATGTACCAGACCATCCTGATGTACGCCAATATCAACAAATGCTCCAAAAGCGGCCACATTTGTCACGACACCTTCCAGAATCATGCCGGGATACAAGTCAGCCAGTGATTCGATCCCTTCCTGAAAGGCAGCAGTCCTGAATTCCGGACGCGGATCGCGGCCGGGTTTTTCCAGCTCGGCCAGGATATCGCGCACAGTTGGCAGACCAAAGGTTGCATCCGTAAATTCTTCTGCAGAAAGTCCTTTGAATGTTTCCGGCCGCCCCATGACCTCCCCGATTCCTTTTTTCAGCCGCATCAGGATGCGCTCCACCACCGGATAGGCTTCCGGATGAACGGTAGAGCGATCCAGCGGATTATCGCCATCATTGATGCGCAGGAAACCTGCTGCCTGCTCGAAGGTTTTTTCTCCCAGGCGCGGCACCTTGAGTATTGCCTGCCGGTTCGGGAATGGTCCATTCGTATCACGATAATCAACAATATTCCGGGCAAGTACACGATTAAGGCCGGAAATTTGTGCCAGTAAGGGGACAGACGCCGTATTGATATCCACACCAACCGCGTTAACACAATCTTCAACCGTGGCATCGAGCGATCGCGCCAGCGTGCGCTGGTTTACGTCATGCTGATACTGGCCGACACCGATTGATTTGGGCTCGATTTTGACCAGTTCTGCCAGGGGATCCTGTAAACGTCTGGCAATGGAAACGGCACCACGCAGGCTGACATCCAGATCGGGAAATTCTGCTGCCGCCAGTGCCGATGCTGAATACACCGAAGCACCCGCTTCACTTACAACAATTTTGGCCAGTTTCAAATCAGGACGCTGCTCTGCCGCCAGACGAACCGCCTCAGCGGCCAGTTTGTCAGTCTCCCGGCTTGCAGTTCCGTTACCAGTCGCAATCAGCTCAACACCATGCCGGAGTACCAGCTGCATGATCACTGCCAGCGAACCTGACCAGTTATTCTGTGGCTGATGCGGGTAAATTGTCGTAGTCTCCAGCAATTTGCCAGTAGCATCGACTGCAGCCACCTTGCAACCGGTCCGATAACCGGGATCCAGCCCGAGTACGACTTTGGGCCCTGCCGGAGCGGCCAGCAGCAATTCTCGCAGATTGCGGCTGAAAATCCTGATTGCCTCAGTTTCCGCTGCCTCGCGTACCTGCAACAACAGTTCAGTAGTGAGGTGCGGGTGTATTTTGACACGCCATGCCCACTGACAGACATCAGCCAGCCATTTGTCCGCTTTCCGCCCACGGTTTTCAATACCGGAATGGGCTGCAATCATGACAACACACGGGTGAGGCAATTTCTCACGGGAAATCTCATCCAGATCCAGATCAACTCTGAGGATACCCAGCGCCCGGCCGCGAAATATGGCCAGTGCACGGTGGGAGGGAATCAGGCGCACAGGTTCAGTATAGGCGTAATAATCACGGAATTTTTCTTCTTCTGCCTTTTCCTGACCGGCAACAACAGTTGAAGTCACCATGCCTTCCTGCCAGAGCCTGTTACGCAGTATGGCCAGCAGATTTGCCGTCTCCGCAAAGCGCTCGGCCAGAATATCGCGAGCGCCTTCAAGTGCTGTTTTTGTATCAGGAACATTGATCGCTTCCACTCCTTCGGCCGCTGGTACCACCCTGATATAGCCTGCAGCTTCCTGTTCCGGATCCAGTATGGGATTGGCTAAAAGTGCATCTGCCAGCGGCTCCAGCCCGGCTTCACGTGCAATTTGTGCCCGAGTGCGCCGCTTGGGCTTGTACGGCAGATAAATATCTTCCAGCAGTTGCTTGGTAGTGGCCTGCTCAATAGCGTGACGCAGTTCACCGGTGAGCTTTCCCTGTTCTTCAACTGAAGTCAGAATCACCTGCCGCCGTTCTTCCAGTTCGCGCAGATAAGTCAATCGCTCTTCCAGCAGGCGCAGTTGTGTATCGTCCAGATTGCCGGTAACTTCCTTGCGATAGCGCGCGATGAAAGGCACAGTTGCGCCGTCATCCAGCAGCGCCACTGCCGCACCGACCTGTTGCGGTGCAACCCCCAGTTCTGCGGCGATGGTACCGGTAATTTTGTTTCTGGCTATTTCTGGAACAGCAGCAATTGTTGTGGTAATCATGGAATCCGGGAGAGCAATTTATTGGATACAGATGGAAGAAAAACCCTAATCACCCTGTTTATACACCCCTAATGATCAGGCGGGCACATCATACCAGACCTGCACACCGGATTGCGGCGCTGCTGCGGCAGCTTTAAGCGCAGGCTGCCTTGTCCGCTATCCATCGTTCATCACCATCTCAGGAAGATCAGAAAAACCGGCAGTGATACAATGCACACCCATGCAGCTGGACTGCTAATTCATGGCAGGCGGGAACAGTGTTCTCGGCCTGACAGATATAAAATCTTCTTTTCGTATGGTTTCGTATGGATTTGTCAGCCAATCGCGCTAAAAATCACACCCGGGCTATCACGGCATGTTTAAGACAAACAAATAACTGGAGTACTTAACTATGGGGTTTCTTGCTGACCGGCAAATTCTGATTACGGGTCTGCTGAGTAATCGATCTATCGCTTACGGTATTGCTAAAGCGATGCAGCGCGAGGGCGCCAGGCTGGCGTTCACGTACCAGTCAGAAGACTTGCGTGACCGGGTTGGTAAACTGGCTGCAGAATTCAACAGCGATCTGCTGTTTTGCTGTGACGTCAGCCAGGATACGGAAATTAACCGCTGTTTCAGCGAGCTGGCAGATCGCTGGGGCTGGCTGGACGGGATTGTACACTCGATTGCCTTTGCTCCGCGCACGGCTCTGACGGGTGATTATCTGGAGAGTGTGGATCGGGAAGCCTTCCGTATTGCGCATGATGTCAGCTCCTACAGTTTTGCCGCCCTGGCAAAGGCCGGATTACCATTGATGCAGGGCAGACCTGCCGCCCTGCTGACGCTCAGCTACCTTGGCGCAGTACGGGTTATGCCTAACTATAATGTGATGGGGCTGGCCAAGGCGAGCCTGGAGGCCAATGTCCGCTTTTTGGCATCCAGCCTTGGAAAACAGGGAATCCGGGTAAATGCAATTTCAGCCGGTCCGATTAAAACACTTGCTGCAGCAGGTATCGGTAATTTCAGCAAACTGCTGGGCTATTCGGAGAAAGTTGCACCACTGAAACGGAACGTCACTGTTGAGGAGGTGGGGAATGTGGCTGCGTTCCTTTGTAGCGACCTTGCCAGCGGCATTACCGGTGAAATTACTTATGTGGATGCCGGATTCAACACTGTCGCATTTAATCTGGAGACAGAAGGACAGTAACGTACGGGAAAAGCAGTAACCCTGAGCAGTAACTCTTCAGTAACTTTTGCAGAGGGACGGGTTACTGCCGCATCAATCAGTCGCTTTCTTCGACTGGCCTGACTTTTACTTCGGCTCGCTGCCTGAGCCCGGCAATATAGGCACTCATCTCTTCCTGCCCGTGTACCTGCTGTAGCTGGCCAAGAATCAGGTTGTACTGGGAAGATTCATTTCCTTTATCCGCTTCTTTTACCTGATTGATCCGGATCAGGTCGTAGCCATTTTTATTACTGGCAACACCGACATATGCAGGTAATTTCTCCACATTCGCCTGAAAAAGTGCATGCAGAACTTCTTCATCCCTCCCGTTTTTCTGGGAAAATGAGACTTCTGCAGGCGTTCCCCATTCCAGAGATACATCAGTTTCTCCCGCCTGCAGTTCGGCAAGCTTCTGCTTACCCTCTTTCTCTGCTGTTTCTGAAGCCAGCTGTTTTTTCAAAATCTCAACAATCCTGTCTTTCACTAATCCGATGGATTGCGCACTGGCCGTCTGGTGTTCAACCACTCTCGCAGCGACGAAGGTATCAGGCGAGATCTCGATAGATTCAGTATTAAAATGGTCGCGAATGGCACTTTCAGAGAATATCGCCTGAAGCACACGTTCATTGGCAAGAACAGACGGCTCCTTTGAATTGCGATCGATCCAGCCGCTCTGCTGGACAGATAAATTAAACATCTGTGCTACAGGCTGCAATGAGTCATTTTGTTCATAAACAATATTACTGAAATCTTCTGATATTTCACCAAACCGATCCGCTACTTTCTGATGCTGTAAAATCTGCCTGATTTTTTCCCTGACATCATCCAGGCTCGCGACATCAGCACCTTTCACCTCAGTCAGTCTGATAATATGAAAACCAAATGGTGTTTCCACCGGGCCGCGCACTTCACCCGGCTGCATCTGGAATACCTCATCCTCAAAAGGTTTGACCATCAAACCGCGTGCAAAAAAACCAAGGTCACCACCTGCCTTGGCTGAGCCTGGATCTTCAGATAATTCAGCAGCCAGTTCCGGTAACTTCTCCGGATCCTGTTTGATTTGCTCCAGAACCTCTTCTGCCCGGGCTCTGACAGATGCTTTCTGTTCTTCAGTAGCGCCGGCAGGAACACTCAACAGTATATGGCTGGCTCTTCGTTCTTCTGCCTGACCAAATTCATCCTGATGCGCTTCGTAATATTTTCTGATTTCCTCGTCAGAAATCTGCTCCTGCTTTGTCAGCTCATCCAGCGACAGCACCACATAATCAACCTTTACTCTTTCCGGCAGCGTGAAATCCCGGGAATGGCTATCATAATAGGACTGAATTGCAGCTTCATCCGGTTCAGCCTGATTCATATACTGATCCGGATTAATCGTTACCTGGTTGATTGTATAGGTTGTTGCGCTCAGGGATGCCACCTCCCCGGCAACTGATTTGGGTATGATCACACTCCCGGCTATCCCTTCCAGCAATTGCTGGCGCATGAGCTCGCCTGCCACTTTTGCTTCAAACATGGCGGGAGACATGCCCTGACGCTGAAGCAAATCACGATACCGCTGGTAGGAAAACTTTCCATCTTCCTGAAAAAACGAGATATTCTGAATTTCGGCAGTCAGGCGGGAATCCAGCACCGTCAGCCCGATCTGCCCGGCTTCACGGCGCAACAGTTTTTCCTGAATCAGATTCTCCAGAACAGCCTGCCGCATTTGCGGGGTATCCAGCAAACCGGCATCAAACTTCTCTCCTAACATGTTGCGCAGATTTTCCTGCTGAGTCCGTATCGCCTGCTCATATTCCTGCCGGCTGATTTTTTCACCATCAACAGTCGCGACATCACTCGCACTATCCATACTCTGATACGACTCCAGCCCCCAGAACATGAAAGGCAGCACAGCAATCAGAAGCACGACCTGAACAATCGTCTTTTTTTGGTTTACAAAATCAAACACAATAAACTACCCGGAAAAAAGAAAAAAACGAAAAGCAGGGGAAGAAAAAAGCACCATGTCGTCATGGCTGGATCCCTGAAGGAAGAGATTGGCGGAGTGGACGGGACTCGAACCCGCGACCCCCGGCGTGACAGGCCGGTATTCTAACCAACTGAACTACCACTCCTAGTACTGCACTCTCAAACTGGGGATCAAGTTTACTGGTGGGTGCTGAGGGGATCGAACCCCCGACATTCGCCTTGTAAGGGCGACGCTCTACCAGCTGAGCTAAGCACCCATTTGATCCCTGTCATCGAAGGAGCGCTAGTTTACAGCATCTTTCAGCGCTTTACCAGCAGTGAATTTAGGTACTTTCGCTGCCTTGATTTTTATTTCTGCACCTGTACGGGGATTACGGCCTGTACGCGCCGCTCGTTTTCCAACCTTGAAAGTCCCAAAACCTACCAGGGTAACACTGTCATTCTTGCCAAGCGCATCTTTGATGGCAGATAGTGCACCATCGAGCGCACTGCCCGCCTGGGCTTTAGTAAGATTGGCAGACTGGGCAATCGCATCAATGAGATCGGATTTATTCATAAAACTCCCCTTTGTTTTGCTTTGTTAGGTTGCAGAAAAACTCCACCCTTTGTACAGACAAATTCTGTAGAAAACCTTATATCAAGCCGTTTTCCGATGGTCAAGCATTTAAATGGAAATTAACCCGATTTTTGATAGATTCCCTCCCAAAACCCGGTCAGACAAGCAAAACATCACCGCAGGAATCCATCAAACCAGCTCTGATCCCGGTTCACGATCCAGCATATCCCGGATTGCCTGCCTCACCGGAATCTGCTCATACAAAATACTGTAGATCGCCTGGGTGACAGGCATATCAATTTGCAGCTGCTGTCCCAGTTTATAGGCTTCCTGAACCGTATAAACACCCTCGGTAACATGCCCGATTTCCAGCAGAATCTCTGCCAGTTGCCGGCCAGCAGCAAGCATCATCCCGACCTGGCGGTTTCTTGACAGATTCCCGGTACAAGTCAGAATCAGATCGCCGACACCGGTCAATCCGGTAAAGGTTTCTCTGCATCCGCCCAGCGCCATACCCAGCCGGGTGATTTCCGCCAATCCCCGGGTAATCAGGGCGGCTCTTGCATTGTTACCAAAAGCAACCCCGTCAGAAATCCCGGCTGCTATCGCAATCACATTCTTGAGTGCTCCGCCAATCTCCACTCCAACTACATCTCGGCCGGAATAGACACGCAGGTTGGGGTTGCGAATCTCACCAGCAGTATCTCTGGCAAAGATCTCATCATGTGACGCCAATGTCAGAGCAGTCGGAAGACCCACAGCCACTTCCCGGGCAAAACTTGGGCCGGACAGCACGCCGCAAGCAACTCCTGCCGGATACACCTCTTCAACCACCTGGCAAGGCAGTTTTGCCGAGCCTGCTTCAAACCCCTTACAGGCCAAAACAAGGGGCAGGGATTGTTTTAGCACGGCCACTTGCTCCAGGGTGGCACGCAATCCGGAAACCGGCACCACCACAAGAACCAGCCCGGCTGCCTCCAGAGCTTCGCCCAGCACAGATGTCAGATAAATGGAATCCGGAAGGGGCTGCTCAGGCAGGTAGCGCTGATTGACGCGTAATTCCGTCAGTTCTGCCAGATGATCTGTATTACGGGTCCATAGCGTTACACGATGGTATGCGGACAGACTGATTGCCAGTGCCGTTCCCCAGGCTCCCGCACCAAGTACTGTAATATTCATGCGCCCCAGATCTGATCGATTCTGATATATCCCGTCTGACCATCCTGATGTTTCACCTTTACCCAACCGCCTGCAACGACACCCAGCAACTCCAGTATCACATCCTGCCGGGCCTGATAAATTAATGGCGAGGCTGAATCAGGCGATTGATAAACACTGCCCACCGGGATTTTGATGATGACAAAACGCCTCTGGCTCAGATTTTTGTCTTCCACCCAGGCGAGATACCCATGATAATCACGCACCTTCACCCACCCCACGACCTTCACCACCACTTCCAGGGGAAGATTTACGCTCGCCACATATAATTTCCCGGCATTCAGAGAAGGGGCATCGTACAAAACAGCAGCAGGAATTGCGATCGACAGAAATTCATTCCGGGAATTTTCCTGTGCAACTGCCTGACAGGAAAAGGACAGCAACACGAACAGGATGGGAACGATAGACAGAGGGAACAACAGCATATTCCCCCTTTGAGATACCTGAAACTTCATGAATCAGTGCCTGGTTACCGTATTTTCGGGTTGAGCAGGCTGTGATCCTGCTGCTTCCTGCTGTTTTTTCTGGTGATAAATCGCCTCAAAATTGACCGGATTAAGAATCACGGGCGGGAATCCGGCACGTGTTACCGTATCAGAGACAGTTTCACGCAAATAGGGAAACAAAATGTTCGGACACAACACACCCAGTACAGGATCAACCTCCTCTCCCGGAATGTTGCTGATGCGGAAAATACCGGCCTGATGCGCTTCCACCAGAAACATGATTTTATCCTGTTCTTTTAGCCGGGCTGTAACAGTGGCAGTCACTATCACCTCGTAAATTTCCCCATCAATAACACTATGACTGTCTGCCAGCTGAAGATTGATTTCGGGCGCCTCCCGTTCCAGAAAAATACGGGGGGCGTGCGGAATTTCCAGTGACAAATCCCTGACATATATCTTTTCAATTACAAAAACAGGTTGTTGCTGTGGTTCAGTCATTGTTGTTCCCAGTTAAATACACCTATCAAAATTTACCGGCCGCCAATCTATCCGACTGGCTGACAGTTCACGTTCAGTCTGTCAGCAGCCTGCTCAATTCACCCTGACGATCCAGCATGGCGAGATCGTCATATCCGCCAACATGCACCTGGCCAACGTAAATTTGCGGAACAGTTCGGCGTCCGGTACGCTGCATCATCTCGGCCCGCAGTCCCGGTTGCAGATCAACCCTGATCTTTTCAATATCCTCCACCCCTCTTGCACGTAACAGCTTTTCCGCCATGGTGCAATAAGGACAGAACCCGGATACATACATTACAATCTTGGGCATACTGGTTTTTCCCGCATCGTTTGTCAGATCAGCCTCTACTTCATTTTTTCACCAGTGGCAGATTTTCCCGTTGCCAGCTTTCAATACCACCATTCAGGTTAAACACCTTTTTAAAACCATTTTTGCGTAAAACAGCGCCAGCCTTCCCAACACGAAGCCCGGGTGTAAAAATGATAACGATAGGCCTGTCCCTGAACTTATCCAGCTCCTGCCAGCGCTCCTCCATTCGTTCCACTGGAATATGTTTGGCGTTGGGTGGATGGCCGGCAGCGTAATCACTATCATCCCGGACATCCAACACCAGCGCGTCCTCATAATTTATCAACCGGATAGCCTGTTTTGTCTCGATATCGCGTACTGAATTACGTGCAATAAAAGGCCACAGCAGCATACCGCCACTCAACATGGCCGCTACCATAAAAAAGATATTATCTATCAGAAAAGTTGATTCCATATGATGACACCCAGACCCGGCAAAAACCGTTATTTTAACAAAGTACTCATGAAACACCATTCCATTGTTGAGCGCCCCCTCCGGCAGAGTGGCAATTTCTTCCGGGACAGGTTCCGATGTTACGATAACGGTTTTTTATTACCCCACTATTCCGTTTATGCCAGTCAATATTCCACCTTTACTGCCCGAACAGCTGCTGCCCATTCCCGGCATATCACTGGGGACTGCAGAAGCCGGTATCAAGCGCCCCGGTCGCAAAGATATTCTCCTCATCAGGCTGGCTGAGAATACACAGGTTGCCGGCGTCTTCACCAAAAACCGATTCTGTGCCGCTCCCGTCACGGTGGCTAAAGCGCATCTTGCCGGGTCACAGCCGATCCGTGCACTCATAATCAATACCGGCAATGCCAATGCCGGCACCGGTCAGTCCGGTATTGATCACGCCTATGCCACCTGTACTTCTCTGGCCGGGCTCATTGGTTGTCAGCCCCGGCAGATTCTGCCATTTTCCACGGGCGTCATCATGGAGCCGCTACCGGTGGATAAAATCATGACCCATCTGCCGCAGGCGCTGGCCAATCTGGCAGCAGACAACTGGTTTGCCGCTGCACAAGCGATCATGACAACTGATGTCGTACCCAAGGGTGTTTCACGTCAACTCCGGATAAATGGCACAACCGTCACCATCACCGGTATTGCCAAGGGTTCAGGAATGATTCACCCGAACATGGCCACCATGCTTGGCTATATCGCTACCGATGCCGCTATCGCACAACCATTACTCGATGAGCTGGTACATTACGCAACTGACCGGTCATTCAACCGCATCACCGTGGATGGCGACACTTCCACCAACGATGCCCTGATTCTGATGGCTACCGGACAGGCGGGCCACAGCCCGATCACAACAGCGACAGATCCAGGCTATATCGCACTGCAAACTGCTGTCACTGAAGTCGCCACGCTGCTGGCACAAATGATCGTGCGTGATGGTGAAGGGGCTACCAAATTCATCACCGTGCAGGTGGATGGCGGCAAAACCGGGGAAGAATGCAACAAGGTTGCCTATGCCATTGCTCATTCCCCGCTGATCAAAACCGCCTGTTTTGCCTCTGACCCCAATCTGGGGCGAATTCTGGCAGCCATCGGCTACGCCGGCGTTGATGACCTGGATGTCAACCGCATCCAGCTCTACCTCGGCGATGTTCTGGTTGCCGAACACGGCGGCCGTGCCGCAAGCTATCGTGAAGAAGACGGCCAGCGCATCATGCAGGCGCCGGAAATTACCATACAGGTCAAACTCAATCGTGGAAACACAGCCACCACAGTCTGGACCTGCGATCTCTCCTACGATTACGTCAAAATCAACGCCGATTACCGCAGCTAAATTCACTATGAACGATTTCGAACCGATTTTTCAACGACTCGACCAGTTACTGACCCGCGTTGAGACCAGGTTTCCCATCCGGCCACAGCACGCTGATCCCACTGAGCATATCGCCCTGCGCTGGCGCAAATATGGCGACACCGGCTATCTGCAGGCGGTCAATCATCCGCACACAATCACACTGAATGAATTACTGAATATTGATGAGCAGAAACAGACACTCGATCGCAACACCCGGCAATTTGTCTCAGGACTCCCGGCCAATAACGTATTGCTGACCGGCGCACGCGGCACCGGCAAATCCTCGCTGATCAAAGCGCTGCTGAACCGCTATGCCAGTCAGGGATTGCGCATGATCGAAGTGGATAAACTGGGGCTTGCTGATCTGCCCGATATTGTCGAATTCATCGGCCGGCGCCCGGAACGCTTCATTCTGTATTGTGATGACCTGTCGTTTGAGGCAGATGAACCCGGTTACAAGGCACTGAAAGTTGCCCTTGACGGTTCCATCTCCACCGCATCCGACAATGTACTGATCTACGCCACATCCAACCGCCGCCACCTGATACCGGAATTCATGCATGAAAATCTGGCGACCCGGCACATGGAAGGTGAAATTCATCCCGGCGAAGCCACCGAAGAAAAAATTTCCCTGTCAGAGCGTTTTGGTCTGTGGCTGTCTTTTTACCCGTTCGATCAGGAGCAATATCTGGAAATTGTTCAGCACTGGCTCACGCAGCACGGTATCAGCAGGCTATCCGGCCCGGCGCGGCAGGAAGCATTACGCTGGGCACTGACACGCGGCTCACGCAACGGACGGGTTGCCCGTCAGTTTGCACGAGACTGGGCAGGCCAGCAGAAACTGGCCAAAACAGAACCGGTCAGATCAGGCAGAGAATGACGATGACCGAAGCCGGAGTTAGGATTGAGCCCGCGACTGAGGTTAAAGTTGAAGTTGCCGCCGCTATCCTCACCCGGCCGGATGGCAGCTTTCTGCTCGCCTCCCGGCCAACAGGCAAACCTTACGCAGGATACTGGGAATTTCCCGGGGGAAAGATCGAAGCAGATGAATCCCCATTGCAGGCACTGACACGCGAGTTAAACGAAGAACTTGGTATTACCATTCACCAGGCCACACCCTGGCTGACACGCACATTCAGTTATCCGCATGCTGCAGTACGACTTCACTTCTACCGCGTAACTGACTGGCTGGGCGAACTCATCCCCCGCGAACAGCAGCAATTTTCCTGGCAAGCTGCCGGGAACATCACCGTTACCCCGTTACTGCCCGCCAATACGCCTATCCTGCGCTACCTGGCATTACCGCCAATCTACGCCATCACCCGGGCAGCCGAAACAAACACCGAAGCATCATTATCTGCTATCAGACAAACGCTCGACAACGGGGTGAAGTTGCTGCAAATCCGCCAGAAAACCATGTCACACGACCAGCTGCAGCAATACAGCGCCGCCGCAGTACAACTGGCCAAACGTTATCAGGCCACCGTACTTGTCAATGAAAACATAATGTTTGCGCAACTATTGGGAGCGGATGGCGTTCACCTGACGGCCACCCAGCTGCTGTCCCTGGACACGCGTCCGGCCGTTAACTGGTGTGGTGCTTCCTGTCACAACCAACAGGAACTTCAGCGCGCGGAACAACTGGGCGTTGATTTTGTCACCCTCAGCCCTGTATACCCCACACTTAGCCACCCTGATACCCCTTCTCTGGGATGGGAGAAATTTGCTGCATTGATCCGGAATTATCCGCTGCCGGTTTATGCACTGGGCGGGCTGCTGCCGGCTGATCTGAAAACTGCCCGGGAACATGGCGCACATGGTATCGCCATGATGCGCGGCATCTGATTCACCAGAGATCATAATGTTAAGGCAACAAACAGGCGGTCAACCGGGGTTTTCAGGTTTAAACCAGATAGGTATCCACTCCGCTCAGCAGCAGATCATACCGGGCTTCAATAATTTCCCTGATGACCAGTGCCGGCACACCTGTTACCACGTTGTTTTCAATCGCCAGCCAGCCGACTGCATCTTCCGGCCCGAGATTAACCACATAGCCCAGATCATGATGCAGATAAGGCTCCAGCACCTTAAGCACGCCGGAATGACGCAGTATGTTACGGGCAGCCAGTTTTCCCTTGCGCACTGCCGACTGAGCCGTCATCGTGTTGGATCCCGGTGCTGAGTAAATCGAACCATCCCCGGCGGCAAACACATTTTCCAGCAGTTTGCCTTCTGCCACCACCTGGCCGAATGAGTTGGTTTTGATCAGATTAGCCTGCCTGTTACCGGTAAATAACAGTGAAAGTATGGAAGGCAGCACAAACTGCCGACCGCTGGTTTTATCCTCCAGCAGAAGCGTGTCAGTACGCTGCTCCAGAAAATGCACACCCGGATAAAACTCGATATCCAGTTCCAGCATACGCATTTCAACGTAGCGTGAAAATCCTTTTGGAAACTGCTGCAGTACCCGTTCCCTGTCATCTATCAACCGCAAACCATGATTAATCCGGCGGCGACGCAAATAACCGGCCAGCTCAAACAAAAACTGGATACCGGTTGCCCCGCCCCCCACAACAGAAATACAGGATGGCGCAGCATTTCGTGCTGCCAGAAATTGATCCAGCAGATCCGCCCCGGAAATCGTAAAAAAATCTTCCAGATGAAAGGTATTCTTCGTACCCCTGGTATCCCCCGCAGCCACAACAGCATCTTTATCCGTACCATGCGGGACAAATGATCTCGCTCCTGATGCCACCAGCAGATAATCGAACGGGACTTGCTGGTCTCCCGCCTGCAGACAGCGGTCATGCTGCCACCGGCGCAATGTCGCCTCATCAGTGGCCAGCGTACTGCAGATATGGTGACAACTGAAACGTTGTTCCAGCACCGTATACGGAATCAGAAAATCAGATAACGGGTAGCGGAAGGTTTCATGCAAATGGGTAACCTTGAGATGGCTGGCATTCGGATCAATCAGCGTAATCTCCGCATCCGGATTATGCCGGCGCAACGTCGTCAAAGCAGCCATACCTGCATACCCCCCCCCGGCGATCACGATTCTCAGCCGATCATTTTTTGGCAGTATTTTCGGTACATACAATGGCAGAAAAGCCATTTACCCTCCCCCCTTTTCCATACTTGGTATAACAGAAACTAGCGTAGCACGGATGCGGCCTCATGATCATATATCTGTACCCTGCGCCAGATCACCGCTCAGATTGTCCAACAGCCCGCTGACGTATAATCAGCCGCTATCCTATTTATCATTTCAGTCATCCACGGGGCATTTATGCATATCCATATTCTCGGCATTTGCGGCACTTTCATGGGCGGTCTGGCCGTACTGGCACGTGCTGCCGGTCATACCGTTACTGGCTGCGATATCAATGTTTATCCACCGATGAGTACACAGCTTCGTGATCAGCAAATCGGACTGATCGAAGGCTATGATGCTGATCAGATCAAACTGAAACCAGACCTGTTTGTGGCGGGCAATGTCATTACACGCGGCAATCCGCTGATGGAAGCCATTCTCGATGCTCACCTGCCCTATCAGTCCGGTCCGCAATGGCTGGCACAGCACCTGTTGCATGATCGATGGGTACTTGCAGTGGCCGGCACGCACGGTAAAACCACTACCAGTTCAATGCTGGCGTGGATTCTGGAATATGCCGGACTTTCCCCCGGATTCCTGATTGGCGGCGTTCCTGAAAATTTCGGCTTATCCGCCCGCCTGGGAATCATCGAAAACGGACAGACACCCTCCCCTTTTTTTGTTATCGAAGCGGACGAATACGACACCGCTTTTTTCGATAAACGTTCCAAATTCGTGCATTACCAGCCCAAGACCGTCATACTCAATAATCTTGAATACGATCATGCTGATATTTTTCCGGATCTGGCTGCGATCGAACGCCAGTTCCACCACCTTGTCCGCATCATCCCCCGCAATGGCTTAATTGTCACCAACGGACAGGATAGTGCATTGCAACGTGTCCTAAAACAGGGTTGCTGGACACCGGTAGAACAATTTGGCACAGCAGAAAGCTGGCAAATGACAGTTCAGGATCAAAGCCTGTCAGTCAGCTTTCAGGGGAAATTACAAGGCGTACTGCACTGGGATTTACTGGGAGAGCATAACCGTATGAATGCCCTGGCTGCGCTGGCTGCCGCCCGGCATGCCGGTGTACCGGCACAGCTCGGCATTGAAGCCCTGTCGTATTTCAAGAATGTAAAGCGTCGCATGGAATTGCGTGGTGTTATCAACCATATTCACGTTTATGATGATTTTGCTCACCACCCGACTGCTATTCGTACAACCCTGGCCGGGTTGCGTGACAAGATCGGTTCCGCTCGCATCATTGCTGTGCTGGAGCCCCGTTCCAACACCATGAAGCTCGGTGTCTGGCAGGACAACCTTGCTACCAGCCTGGACCAGGCTGATCGGGTGTTCTGTTATGCCCACCAGATGGGCTGGGATGTCAGCTCAGCCCTCGCCCTGCTGGGAAATAAAGCTGAGATCCATCTGGATTTGCCTGCCATGATCAGCACCATTGCAGCCGCAGCGCAGCCTGGCGATCATATCCTGATCATGAGCAACGGCAGCTTTGGCGGGCTGCATGACACACTGCTCGATACGCTGCGATCATGTTCCGGTATATCTTCCTGAAGTATTCTTTAATACTCTTTAAAACGCCTTTTCAGAGTTATGCAGATCCGTACTCACCAAAAAAAGCACCCCACCAGGAATCCTGATGGGGTGTAAAGGCTTCGTCACAAAATCTATACTGCTACAACAAGGGCTTTGACCTTGCCCGAAGCGAGAAGAGAGAAATACTTGTACCACTAAGAGAATAAACTACGATTGCAACAACTTTAACCTGTTTCCACCCCTGTTAGCCCGGCCCCTGAGTGCACTTTTCAAGCCGGGTTAACAGAGCACAGCCAACTCCTGTCAGGAACCCTTAACCGGGAACCCATGATACCTGCTAGAAGCCAATTCCGAGATAACCGCCAACGGTAAACCCGTTGACATTAACTCCATCAATTTTACCGCCTGCAAGCTGATATCTGGCATCGGCTCCAACATAAATTGCTTTCCAGATGTTGTAATCAGCACCCACCCCGAACATGACACCCGGCTGCAGCACCGTAATGGATTCAGATGGCGGGCTGATGACATGCAAGGCCAGCCCGGCCGGGATGATCCATGGTCTGAACCGGCTTCCTTCCAGAAACTTGATTTTCGGTGCTGCGGTGAGCGTAAACTGGCTGACTGTCACTTTACGCGGATTAAGCGCTCCATTTGCCAGCTGAGTTGGATTATTAGCCAGTGCATTCCCCAAAACACCATTGCTGAACTGTTTGTATTCAAACATCAACTCAGCAAACACACTGGTCCCCGGCAGAAAACCCCAGACATCATTGGTCAGATTGAAATCAAAACCAGCCCCGATATACCAGGCATCCTTTCCGGCCTGATCCTGCGCTCCGACAGGAGCAACATTACTCTGGATGGAAACACCGTTACGCAGATTATTGCTATGAGCAAAACCACCCCGAAAAAACACCATATGCTTATCTTTCTCTTCAGCATTGCTTTGTGCCCGCACAGAAGCAACCGACTGCTCGTTTTGCTGAATTTTCTGCTCATTTCTAACGGTATCCGACTTAACTCTGTCCAGTTCACCACGAATGGACTGGAGCTGTTCTTCCAGTAACTTGATCTGCGCTTCCAGTGCCTGTGTTGAAGTGCCGGCAGCAAGTACCGAAGGCGCGCTCATCAGAACCGAAATACTGAACATACCTGCTACTGCACTCAAAATTGCGCGTTTTGCGACGATACAGCGAACCATCTTTATCTCCCTTTTGTTTTATGAAACCGGATATGTTGTAAAACAAATACTAAATAATTACCAGGGTGGTTATCTTGATCTAAATCAAGATAAGGTGGTTTTTTTGCCAGTTTTCCCCGATAAATACTGGCTTCGGTTATTTTTCAAGTGCATGACATATGATTATCAGCACCCTCTGCCAGATCTGTCCAAACCTGCAAACCTGTTTTAGCGGCTGTTCGCCCCGATACGCTTCCCAGCTGGCCGCTCCCAGAGCACTGGTACATTTGACGATGGATGTTAGATAATTACGGATATAACCGGCTTGATCTGTATCAATCTATACGCGCCCTGCTCCTGTTTTTCGGAAATATATTCATCCATGATCCCCATACTCGGCTCCAGCACCCCTTTCCCGCCACTGAAGCAGGCATTGAAAGAACCCAACGGATTACTGGCTGCAGGTGGAGATTTATCACCGGAACGCCTGATCTCCGCTTACCGCCAGGGAATTTTTCCCTGGTTCAATTCGGATGAACTCATCCTGTGGTGGAGCCCAGACCCAAGGATGGTACTGTTTCCGCAGGAATTGAAAATTTCACGCTCACTACATAAAACACTGAAGAAACATCATTACCAGATCCGTGCGGACAGCAGCTTCACCGGGGTCATGCAGGCCTGTGCGGCGCCACGTGAACACCAGGGAGGCACATGGATACATGCAGAAGTGATCGCAGCCTACACCGTGTTACACCAAATGGGAATAGCCCATTCAGTGGAAACATGGATAGATGGCGAACTGGCGGGGGGACTGTATGGCGTGGCAATAGGCAAGACTTTTTTTGGAGAATCGATGTTTTCCCGTGTAACCGATGCCTCCAAAATTGCACTGGTTTATCTGGCGAAACAGCTGGAAAACTGGGGGTATGGTCTGATTGACTGCCAGATGAAAACCGCTCATCTGATGTCGATGGGTGCACGGGAGATTCCGAGGCCACAGTTTGCTGAACAGCTGAATGAGCTGACCCGCCTGCCTGGCCAGAATAAAAAATGGCTTTTTGATTTTACCTACCCGGGGTGATTGAGGTTGTCCATCAATTTTCAGATTACCCGACGCTATCCCTGCAGTTATCTGCCGGGGCAGCTTGCCCGTTCCCGTGTCGTTATCACCGACAACGATACCCCGGACAGTGATATCTACGCCCGGCTGATCCGGCAGGGATATCGCCGCAGCGGCGGCCTGATCTACCGCCCGGACTGTGATTTTTGCCAGGCCTGCATCCCGGTACGTATCCCGGTAGAACAATTCTCCCCCAACCGCACTCAGCGCAGAATATGGAAACGACACCAGCATCTGCAAACTGCCCGGCACATGCTCCATTTTGATCCCGCACACTTTGCCCTTTATCAGCGTTACCAGAAATCCCGCCATACCCATGGCAGCATGGATCAGGATGATGAAAACGGACGGGAGCAATACCGCAACTTTCTGCTGAAAAGTACAGTGGATTCCTTTCTGGTAACATTTCACGAAGATGATCAACTGCGCATGGTCAGTATCATTGACCAGCTGCCGGACGGGCTCTCATCGGTTTACACCTTTTTTGAACCTGAAGTTGCCGGATCAAGCTACGGTACCTTTAACATCTTGTGGCAGACAAACCAGTGCCGGGCTGGCCGGCTGCCTTATCTCTATCTTGGTTACTGGATCGAAAACAGTCAGAAAATGCACTACAAAGCCAACTTCCAACCTCTGCAGTTACGAATAAACAACCAGTGGCAATACAAGGAACCCTGCGTAAAAACCATCCGACATGATGACCCGATATGATGTACAGCCTGCTGCGCCCGCTACTGTTTCTGCTTGATCCCGAAACCGCTCACACGCTGACGCTGGACACGCTCAACCTGCTGAAAAAAGCCGGATTGTTACCCGATCGCGTTATCCGCTGCCAACCCGTTCGTGTCATGGGGCTGGATTTTCCCAATCCGGTCGGACTGGCAGCCGGACTCGATAAAAATGGTGCCTGCATCCGCGCACTGGCTGCGCTGGGATTCGGCTTTATTGAAGTGGGAACCGTCACCCCGCGCCCGCAAGCCGGTAATCCCCGGCCACGGCTGTTCCGCCTTCCGCAAGCAGGAGCAATCATCAACCGGATGGGGTTCAATAACGCCGGTGTAGATCAGTTAATTAAAAATGTCCGGCAATCAGATTACCGGGGCATACTGGGAATCAACATTGGCAAGAATGCGGATACACCGCTGCAGAATGCTGTTGACGACTACCTGATCTGCTTGCGCAAGGTATACCCATACGCGAGCTATATCACGGTCAATATTTCCTCACCCAATACCCAACAGCTCCGGCAACTGCAGAATGAGACCGAGCTGGCACATTTACTGAGTATGCTGAAAACAGAACAAACCCGGCTGAGTGAGCAGCATGGCCGCTACATTCCTCTGGCCGTCAAGCTTGCCCCTGATCTGGAATCCGGACAAATTGCCGTAATTGCATCGTTGCTGCTGAAGCATCACATGGATGCAGTCATTGCAACCAACACCACAACTGCGCGCGCGGGTGTTGAGCATCTGCCACACGGCAACGAAAAAGGCGGATTAAGTGGTGCACCGTTAACAGAGCGCAGTACCGCCGTCATCCACCAGCTTGCCAGTCATCTCCAGCGTGCCATTCCCATTATTGGCGCCGGTGGCATTATGACAGCCTCAGATGCACAGTCCAAAATCGGAGCTGGCGCCAGTCTGGTACAGCTCTATTCCGGACTGATTTATCGCGGCCCGGATCTCGTTACAGAAACCGCGACATTACTTTGTTCCTGATCTGCTCATGCCGGATAACAATTTACTGATTGAGAAAATCGACGCTGTTCTGCCGCAAACCCAGTGCAGCCAGTGCGGATTTGATGGATGCAAACCCTATGCCGAAGCGATCGTCAAAGGTCATGCAGATATCAACCAGTGCCCGCCGGGAGGAGATGCCACTGCGGCCAGGATTGCTGCAATCCTGAATATTGCCTCCAAGCCACTGAACACTGCATACGGCTACCCTAAACCACCTGCTGTTGCTGTTATTGATGAAGATTGGTGTATTGGCTGCACCTTCTGCCTGCGTGCCTGTCCGGTAGATGCCATTATTGGCGCAGCCAAATATATGCATACTGTTCTGACTGAACTGTGCACCGGTTGCGAGCGCTGTATTGCTCCCTGCCCGATGGACTGCATCAGTATGGTCCCCGTGCCGGAACCGGCCACACCCGAAATCCGGCAGCAAAAAGCAGATGATGCGCGAGAGCGGTATCACCTGAGAAAGCTCAGGCTGGCACGCAACCAGCGGCGTATAAAGAAACCGGATCAGAATCCGTCGGAAAAAAGTACGGCTGCCGCCACACTGCAGGCAATCAATGCGAAACAGGCGGCCATTCAGGCTGCAATGGAAAAAGCACGTACAGCGCTGGCCCGCTCCAATATCCCAACCAGGGAATAAATGAATACAGTCAAACGCCAGGAAATATTCTCCCGCCTGCGGGCAGCCAATCCTCATCCAACAACTGAACTGGAATACAACACCCCTTTTCAGTTACTGGTGGCTGTCATTCTGTCGGCACAAGCCACCGATAAAAGTGTCAATCTGGCAACACGCAAACTATTCCCGGTGGCAGATACTCCTGAAAAAATCCTGCAGCTCGGTGAAACCGGTCTCAGCTCGTTTATTCAGCGCATTGGCCTGTTCCGCACCAAAACCAGAAATATCCTGACCACCTGCCAACAGCTGATCGAGCAACATAACGGTGAAGTGCCACGCACCCGTACGGAACTGGAAAAACTGCCAGGTGTTGGCCGCAAAACCGCCAGTGTGATTCTGAATACCGCTTTTGGCGAACCTGCTATTGCGGTGGATACCCATATCTTCCGCGTAGCCAATCGCACGGGTATCGCGCCAGGTAAAAATGTACTGGAAGTGGAGCATAAACTGCTCAAAACGGTACCCAAAGAATTTCGTCACGATGCCCACCACTGGCTGATCCTCCACGGGCGCTACATCTGTAAAGCCCGCAAACCGCTATGCCGGCAATGCCTGATTGTGGATTTATGCGAATTCAAAGGGAAAAATTGGGGAGAACCCCAGGTACCACTCAGTCAGCAATCTGATCAGTAACCTGCCACACTGAAGAAAAAACCCTGCATCACTTCATGGTTACAAAAAACAAAATAACCAGGCTGGACATACAGCCACGGAATACCGATCTGAATTATTGAGCCGCGACTGCGGAAGCGAAGATGAAAGAAGTCCTGTTGACCACACCAGGCTGATAGGGATGAGAGGTTTTGTTGTAGCGTGATAAAACTTTGTCGACATACTTTACAGTTTCAGGATACGGCGGGATGCCACGGTATTTCTCCACTGCACCCTCACCTGAATTGTATGCTGCAGCCACCAGCGCCACATCCCCTTTGAAGAAGGCGAGCAGCCATCTCAGATACGCCATACCCCCCCTGATATTCTCTTCCGGATCAAAAACATTTCTGACCTGAAACCTTTCGGCAGTTGCCGGAATGAGCTGCATCAGTCCCTGGGCATTTTTGGAAGAAACAGCCTGTGTATTAAAGCCGGATTCAACTGAAATCACGGCAAGCACAAGGCCGGGATCAATCTCATATTGTGGCGCCAGCTTTTCCACAATCGCCAGGATAGTCTGGTCAACATGAAACCTGGCCGGTACGATATTGGGTGTATAAGTTTTTTTAGTCAGACAACCTGGCAGCTGTATTTTCTGATTCACTGGAGATGGCATGAATTGCAGCATTTTTTGCGCATAAACATGCTTCTGTGCTGCCGCCATTTTAAACAATCTGGCAGCAATACCATCATTACGTTCAACGCCACGCCCGTTGGCATATATCCACCCTAACGCATATTGCCCTTCGGCTGAACCCCGCCTGGCAGCCTGGCAATACAATTCCACCGCTTTTTTCCTGTTCTGCGACACACCTTCGCCATGCTCGTACTGTCGGGCCTGCACTACCAGCATTTCAGTATTATTTGAGATACCGGCAGGCTGTGCAATCCGATCTCCTGCACCATGAACCGCAGCAACATATGACGTCAGAAGACTCAGTACAGCCAATTTGAGATGGATACGCATGTTTTATTGTGCTCGAACAGTTAAATCATTGCCTTATTGAGAACTAATGGAGCAACAATCATGCCAGAAAATAAAAACATACCGACCCGACACTAACTGCTTGCTTACAGATAAAAATTTTTGAGGAGCTCCACGACACGATTACGATCAAAAATTAGCATTATTGAAAGTGTAAAAAAATCCGACAAACCGGTATTCAGCGCCAGCCTCACGACTCATCCTCAAGCGGCACCCGATATACGCGCACCTTGCCGATATTTTGTTTGTTGACTGAAACAACCTCGAAAATCAGGTCATCAACCGTGATTTTTCCTCCCGCAGCAGGAATATCACCAAATTGCCAAAGTAAATACCCCCCCAATGTGGAGTAACGTTCCGCTTCATCCACCAGATCATGCTCCAGCAAAGTCGATGCCTTGCGGATACTGATCCATCCGTCCATCAGCCATGATCCGTCAGCCTGCTGCTCGGCCACCAGTTTTTCTTCACCCGCATCCAGAAACTCACCCGCAATCGCCTCCAGAATATCTGCCGGGGTGACGATACCTTCGACTGATCCATACTCGTCCACAATCACCGCCATCTGTAACGGCTGATTTCGGAGTTGCTCCATCAGTTTAATCACTGGAACCCGCTCAAGCACCACAATGGGGTGACGCAACGATTTTTCCGGGTTAATCTTCCCTTCTTCCAGCATGTCGCGCAGCAGATCTTTGGCAAAAGCAGCGCCTACAAATTCATCGACATTCCCGTGCGACAGCAGAAAACGTGAATGGCCACTTTCAATTATTTTTGCCCGGATCTCCTCGCTGGAAGATTCCAGATCCAGCCAGTCAATATCAGTACGCGGTGTCATGATTGATATGGCCGGGCGTTCTGCCAGTGTCAGCACCCCTTCAATCATTTCCTTTTCCTCCTGGGCAAACAAATCATTTTCAGCAACCTGCTGCGCGATCACTTCGGATGTTTCACCCAGGCCGACCTCACCATGCCGCCCCCCAAGCAACCTTAATACAGCCTCTGCTGTGCGATCCCGCAAATCCCCGGTGGTAATCAGCTTTTCCTTGTTGTGCCTGGCAATCTGATTGAATGCCTCAATCAGAATTGAAAAGCTGATCGCAGCATAGAGATAGCCTTTCGGAACGCTGTAATTAAATCCTTCGATCACGAGCGAGAATCCGATCATCATCAGGAAACCCAGACAAAGAATAATTACAGTGGGATGTTTGGAAATAAAGGTCATCAGCGGAGCAGAAGAAATCATCATGATCACGACAGCAATAACAACAGCAATCATCATCACGGCAAGATGATCCACCATACCCACAGCAGTAATCATGCTGTCCAGCGAAAAAATTGCATCCAGCACAATGATCTGAACAATAACCTGCCAGAAAACCGCATGAACTTTCTTGCCTTCCTTCTCCCCATCCTGCCCTTCCAGTCGCTCGTGCAGCTCCATCGTCCCCTTGAAAAGCAGAAAAACACCCCCGAACAGAAGAATAAAATTACGCCAGGACAAATCAACACCAAACAGTGTCAATAACGGCGTGGTCAGCGTTATCATCCAGGAAATGGAAGCAAGCAGCAGAAGGCGCATGATCAGCGCCAGAGAAAGACCGGTGATACGTGCTTTCCCGCGCTGATGTGACGGCAGCTTATCCGTCAGTATCGCGATAAAAACCAGGTTATCGATCCCCAGTACGATTTCAAGAATAACCAGCGTTGCCAGCCCCGCCCATGCAGCGGGATCAGCCAACCAATCAAAAAACACTTTTTTTGTAACCCGCGAATAAATTAAAGAATAGCAATCAAGGAGCTGAAATACCCGGGTTCAAATGAACGCCCGGCCAGATAACAGCCAGACAAAATCAGGGTAATAATCCCGTTACCCTTATAAAACACAATAAACCAGACCTTTTATCAGATAACCAGAATTTACTGTGAAACCCACCACGGCGCAGCGCTTAATCACTCCACCATGCCTCTCAACAACTTGAACACAACTTATGCCGATCAATCCCCAAACACAGCTTCAATCGTCGACGCAGTCAGTATTCTTTCACCCCAGGACAATCGTGTTCGTGAATCTGCAGCTCTAACGCGGCTGCATGTAAATTCATTTAACGGGCCAAACTTCCGTTCCAGCAGCCACAGCAAGAATTCAGCTTCGCCCTCCAGCCGCCCTTCCTGATGCCCCTGCTCCAGCCCCTGCTCCAGACCCTGCTCCAGCCCCTGCTCCAGCCCCTGCTCCAGCCCTTTCTGCAGTCCTTTTTGCAATCCCTCCCGTAGTCCTTCCTCAATTCCCTGCTGTTTCCAATCTTTGGTCCAGTCCTTGACACGTTCTGAGAGCATACTTTTTACCTCCTGTAGGTCGTGAATTTTGTTAAAGCTGGCACCTGGCACCCTGCCCGGCAGAAAGACTCGTTTGAGCCAGATGACGAACGCCCGCCGTAACCCATCCTGTTCAGATGATTGTAACCAGGTGATCAGGGCTTGCAATACCCGTTCAACATCCTGCGGAGTGCAGCTGTTTTCCAATCTGAACAAGGCTGCTGTCAGGTTGCGCAGTTCCGCCAGTTCATGTTCATTGTAGCTGCCTTCATCCAGTAGCAGATAGGTGAGCTGCGGCCGGTAGCGATCCAATCCCCCAGGTGCAGGGAGGATCAGCTCTCCCATATCTACCGGTGCCTGCCAGCGGTTATCGCCATTGTACAAAACGATTGGCAACACCGGCGGTAACTGTTCTCCGGTTTTGATGGATTCGCTGCGGATGAGATCCTGATAGAGCAAACCGACATAGGTCATGACACGTACCGCCATAAACCAGTCTATGGTAGATTGAAATTCCAGCAGCAGGTAGACGTACAGCCATTCTCCCTCTTTACCTCGCCCCCGGCGCAAGCGCCAGACAATATCGTCCTGCCGTTCCCGCAAATCGTCGCTGACATAACTGCCGTTAACTTTTTCCAGCGTAGAAAAATCCAGCTCATGCACCCACTCTTCCCGCACAAAACCGCGCAGTAAGTCCGCCACCATCTCGGCATGGGAAAACAGCAGTTTATATCCGTGATCATGATCCATCGGGCGAGTGTAGCACTATAAAACTTTCGCAAACTGTTTCCAGATTATAAGTAATGGATATATCAACGAGTATCACAGCAATTCAGTGATCCGGTAGCTGAGGCCAACACGCACTATCTGCTCAAACTTTGGTTCAGCGTCACCAGGCAGAGTAAGCCATTTAGCACTTTTCCGTTGCGCGAGCGCACGCAATACCTATCGTACCAGGACAGCCTTGCCCGTTAGCCCTGTAAGTACCCCGGCTTTTTCTATTTTTAATGCCAAGCCTTCAAATAAATGAAAACATCTTCCGTCTCCATTAAGAGACCAACAATACCCAGCAAAAACAATCAATTATAGAAACCAGTGATTTTTATCACGAATTTCAGCGACATCCCTGTCGTTCAAGAAAATAATAATAAATATAATTTATTGATTATTAACAATTATTTTTATTGGCACGAATCATGCTTGTAGTAAGAACATTATTTCAACAATTAATAATTCGTTTGTTTCCATTTTTCAGACCGGTCCTGCTCAGCCTGAAAAATTACCCATAAGGAGCACAGCTTATGCAAGTCGTGAACTCATCCACACCAGCAGTCACAATACAAAATTTTCGATTAACAAACATTGCACCAGATTTTTATCCCTCCAGCCATATTTCATTCGAACGCAGCAGCCCGCAACTCCTTTCCCTACAAAAACACCGCATACAACAGAACCCGGAAAATCATCAAAATCACGCTGTATCGGATTGTCTCCTGCAACGCAACGGTTACAGCATCCACCTGGTCAGTTCACTCATGCAGCGCATCAAAGCCAATACCCTTATCAAGCGCATGTATGCTTCGCGTGGATACCAAACTGAAAGTGCCTCCGTTTTCTCAGCCGATCCTTCCCAATACACGCTCGAAGCACAACAATCCGGACAACTTATCGGCACACTGACGCTCGCTATCGACACTGATACCGGACTGCTTGCCGATACCCTCTACCGGACAGAGCTGGATCAATTTCGCCGGCAAGGCCACAGGCTCTGCGAGCTATCCAAACTCGCATTCAACCCGGAAAGCAGCTCAAAGGAAATTTTTGCCTCACTGTTCCACATGGCTTATATCTTTGCCCGCCACATTCATAATGTTGACGATGCTTTCATTGAAATCAACCCCCGCCACGCCGCTTTCTACAAACGGATGCTCGGATTCCGTCAGGTTGGTGAACTGCGCACCTGTCCGCGCGTGAATGCACCGGCAGTGTTACTCCATCTGGATCTGGCGTATATGAAAAAACAAATCGCCACTCAGGCGGAGCAGTTCGACCTCAAAACAAGGAGCATCTACCCGCATTTTCTTTCCCGAAATAAGGAAAGGGAAATTACCCGGCTCATTCAGTCAAAACAAACCAGCCACACCACACCGTTTCTCATTCACAAGTCAAACCCCACCAGCCACCACCCCAGTTACCTGCGACCGGCGTAAAACCGGAATCCATAGCCACCCTGCACCGCCCCTAACCGCCAAAAACCTAAGGCTAATATCACGCTCCATCAGGATCCGCCCCAACATGTACCGGGACAAGGAGCACGGTATGCTTTAACCGTTTTTACTTTGTATCGGGAATACAGCTATGGCACTGACAAAAGAAGATATTGCGGAAATAAGGGAGTTGATTGAATAGAATTAGTGCCAAGCATCAGCACCGAGCCAGGTTGTCCTGGTAGATATTGTCGTCAATGATGCCTCCGAACCGGTACTGGAAGAAGCACTTAAAGATCGGTGCCTGTTAGGAGACAATCACACCTGCGCCCAACTGCTCACCCGCCATCTGCTGAATATGGCTGATTTTCTCCCGCTGCAGCAACGCATATTGAAGGAACGGCACGACCGGTGGGTACAATCGCCCTGACTGAAAAGCTGGAATCACCCGGGTGTTGTGCACAACGTATTGAAGAAAAACAGCCTCGCTATATTGGTGAGCTGAAACAGATATTGACCTGCAGGATACGCACCATACCCGCCATGTATTGATATTGGCAGCCATTATTCTTGGCAACGCTGATTACCCGGCACCACAAACGATGGGCAGTGTATTTACCCTGCTTCGGGAATTGCAGCACACCAGTATGAAGCAATCAACCGAAAAATTGTCCACGCAATCAGCCAGCACTCTCCCCAGGATTTTCGCCAATTCGCACAAGAAATCAGTTATTACGCCGAGCTGTAATTCTCCCACTGGAATTGCACCAACCAAAATTTCCCATGTTGTCATTACGACTGCGCTGCATAGCAGAAAGCAACCCCACCTTACTGCCCCATCATTGAGAATGTCGTAAGCGTGAAGCAATTAGTACCTTTATTACCGTTACCCTCCTGGATTGCTTCCTGCTTTCCGCTTTGTTTCAAAATCATCTCTCAGCAATAAAGGCACAAGAAGCGCTTATGACAAACTTTTAAAAACACCTTAATTCTCAATTAATTCACAGTTATGCCGTGATAAAACCAAGGGAAAACTCTTTTCTCTGTTTATCCACATTGTGAATCAAACGAGGTGTTTTATGAACCAATCACGTACACTTCCGCCTGCATTAACAGGTAATAAAAGCCATTTATCCGAACAGGCACGTAAAGAAATTCAGGCGCTCAATGGCGCCCGACCAAAAGAATTTTTCCTGCAGGTATCAGGAGCATGGGTTGTTATTATTGCAACCATCATGCTTGCTATTCATCTTGATACCATCTGGATGACATTGCTTGCCCTGCCAATTATCGCCACACGCGTCAATATTCTGGGATTATTAGTGCATGAACAGGTACACCAGCTCGGTTTACGAGGACAGTATGGTGACATTCTGGCAAACGTCCTGGCAGCCTACCCTATCGGGATTACGGTAGAAGATTACGCCAGGGTACATTTATCTCACCACAAATACTACTTTACCGAAGATGATCCGGATTTTTTGCGTAAATCCGGGCCGGATTGGACGTTTCCCATGCCAGGCCCGCATTTAATCAAGCTGTTATTAAGTGATTTATGTGGATTAAGTTTTTACCGAATCCTGAAGGGCAAACGCCTGGAAAACAAACAGATTTACAAGCGCCCGCACCCTGTCCCCAAATGGTTGCGACCTGCTTTTTACATCGGGCTGGCTGTCCTGTTGACCTGTTTTGAACTATGGCCGGTATTTCTGGTGTATTGGCTACTGCCACTCATGACATTTACACCCCTGGTTGTACGTCTCGGGGCAATTTGCGAGCATGTGTACAACCTGCCTCAAGCTAAAGTTATCGAATCCTCCCCGCTTATTATTCTGCGCTGGTGGGAAAAATTACTGTTACCCAATCTCAATTTTGCACTGCATGCCTACCATCATTTCTTCCCGGGAGTGGCCTGGTGCAACCTGCCCAAAATACACAACATATTTGAACGGGAAAATATGATTAATAAAGAAGCCGTATTTTACGGTTATTGGGCATACTTAAAATACTTACAGGCCCCCTTAACCGATGATCACGAAGCCATCATCAATACCGCTGTCTCTGAATAGGATTCATCCAGAAATCCAGAAGGAGAGTTATTTCAGCAGCTTAGCCCGAATAAGTTGCTGAAAGGTAATGATCAATTACCGGGCTCAGGAATTCATCCGGGCACGGCAAAACAAAACCAGCATTTTTAAGAATTTCACATGTCTCTGTATTGGTAAATACCTGATTCTCTGTGTAATTCAGAAAAACAGGCAATACACTGACAGAACGTCTGATTTTTCGGGGAAGAAAAGGGAGGACGCTGCTCACCAGGAGCCTGAACCAGAAAACAGGCAAGATATATTCACGTGGAACAGACAACCCCTTTTCCCTGAATTTCCGGCTTGCCATTGCTCTTGCCTTTTCAAGAGAAGTCACATTTTGGGGGCCGGCACATAAATGTAATATTTTACCGATTGTCGCAGGATTTCTGCTGGACCAGGAAATCACCCGGGCAACGTAATCAACAGGAATTGCATCTACATATCGATCAGAAATATCAGGTATCACCCCCCAGGTGCGGCGACCGGTAATAAATTCAAGTAAAAAGTAAAAAATCTGAAAATGCAGTACATACCCTGTCTGACTGTTTCCTACAATCATACTGGGCCGGTGGATGGTCACAGGCATACCTTGCTCAACCCCTGCTCTTAGTACTGATTCCGCCTCAGCCTTGGATTGCTCATATGTATTATGAAATTCTCTTGGCTCATCCAGCCATCTCTCAGGCAATGGCTCACGCCGTTTACCTCCTACTCCGACAGTACTTACCACCTCTATTTTTTTCAACAAACTGTTTTTACAGCTTAATTGCGCCAGTTGCAGCACATGCTCTGCTGCAGTTACTGCCGCCAGGCGTGCCCGCTCAAGCGGATGATTCATGCGTACACTGGCAGCGCTATGGATAATATGCGTAACCTGCTCCCCCAGTCCTACAAATCTATCCGGGGACAGCCCCAACTTTTCCTGCTCAACATCTCCACACACGAAATCTATCCTGCCAGCAGCCTCTGCATTGATTCCGAGCGATGCCGTCAGCCATGCAGCCCGCTTCTGTAAAGCGACATCATTCTCAGCGCGAACCAGCAAAACCAGCTGATTTTGAGAATCTGCCAGGAGTTCTCTGACAACAGCACTGCCAAGCACACCTGTGGCGCCAGTAATAAAATAAGTATTCATATAAAAAAAATAACGGGGTCTCTATTAACCACAGTGCCACAATTATTCGTATCGGGCTGCTTATGTTTGTTTGTTTCGCCGGTACCACATTCAAGGTTTTCAAAATAAGCCGAAAATCGTTGAGTAATCATGTTGCGGCGCACCTTCATGTTGACAGTTAATTCGCCACCACCAACTGTAAAAGGCTCACCTGTTATGCCAATGCAGACCGGTCGCTGATAAAAAGGCAGATCACCCAGTACGATATCGATATCATTTCTCCAAGATTGATACAGCCTGGTTTTTAGAGTGTTTTCCAGATCCTTAAATATTTTTATCTGAGAGCCCGGATCAATTCTTTGTGTGTATTTCTCCAAATCAACAACAATAATCGCAACAATCCTGCCGGATGGGCGCTGAAAAACAACACTTTGTTCTACGCAGGCGATACGTTTGAGCCGTTCCTCTATTCTTTCCGGTGATATCCATTTTCCGGCTGCCGTCTTGAAAACATCACCTTTCCTTCCAATTAATGAAAGAAATCCTGCTTCATCCAACTGGCCCAGATCACCGGTATACCAATAACCATCCGCAGAGAAACGCAAACTACTCTCGGCCTGGTTTCCCTGGTAACCGCTAAAAACACCCGGCCCGCGTACCAGCACCTCTCCATCTTCCGAAAGCTTCACCTCATTGGGCGACAATGGCTTGCCAACCGTACCCAGTTTCCGGCAAGCAGGGCGATTAACAGCAACCGGAACCACATTTTCGCTAATCCCATAAACCTCATAGACTGGCAGTCCAATTGCTTCATACCATTCCAGTAACCAGACCGGCATTGCCGCTGATCCACTGACAACATAACGTATTCGTGAACCAAAAATCAGGCGCAAACGGTCTAGCAGTATGTAATCCGCCAGCTTCAAGAAAAGCGAATCCGTTATCCCGGGCCGATAATTCTCCGCCTGTCTCATTACTGCGCGCTTATGGCCCGTTCGTATTGCCCATTGCCCCAGTTTGCGGATGGGCCAGATCCGGCATTCAATGCGCTCAACAATGCCTGAGCAGACACGTTCAAATACTTTGGGTACACCAATCAGAATATCCGGATTAACCTGCCCGATATAACGCATCAGATCACGCGGATTACTCAGTATGTAACTGGATGTACCGGTTTTTATTGCACAAAAATTGACAATGCGCTGAAAAAGATTGGCCAGTGGCAACCAGCATAAAAATATCGTTTTCTCATTAAAGCCATCAAATACGCCCGTGATAGCGTCAATCGCAATAACAACTTGTGCATGGGAAAAAGCAATTGCCTTGGGCATGCCTGTCGTACCGGAAGAAAATACAATAACCGCTTCATCTTGCGGCTCTGCAGTCTGGAAATTTACGGATGCTCCAGCTACTCTGTTTGCCAACAGATCAGCCATGCATAATTCATTCTTTTGCAGTGATCCTTCTTCAAAAAAAATAAACAGACTGATTTGTCGAAGAGTATCTGAAGAGATCTTTGCTAAAACAGATCTGTTCTGGACAAACAAAGCGGCAGGGGCGAGATTCTTAACTACATGGTTAAGCTGGTCGATGGGGTATTCCGGATCAATTCCGGCAACCCCCCCCCCTATTGACAGCGCCCCTAACTGTGCATATTCCCAATAAAGTGAAGTAGGCGCTATGATACCAATGCGATCACCTTTCCTGATATCAGCACTGACTAACGCAGCACCAACTGTTCCGACAGCCTGTGCAAACTGTTGCCAGCTGGTTGACTGCCAGCTGCCGCCATGATCCAGAGTATAAAATGCTGCTGTATCCGGCGCCGCATGGCAACGCATTGCCAGCAAATCCGGCACTGTCCTGATCTTGTTATCCGTATAGGTACCGCTTTTAGTTTTATTGCTCAACACGATTATCTCTTTTTCAGGAAGTTTGACCCAGCCCGCCACTGCCAATCGTATCTGTAGTTTGGTTACCCGAAAAAACAGAGACAACACAGGTAAATCAACCCTGTTCACCCTGTTAAAATTTTATGCCGGGCTGCTCAACCCGACAGGTTTCACAAAGGTGAAAGTGGCACAGACTGTCTCAATCTCCTGGATTTTCAGTGACACCATATTGCCATCACTGCGAAGAAATTAGCTTTTGGCTGTAACCACAACCACAAACGAAATAGGGTGGAAAGCAGAAGGTCAGGCTGATACGGCAATCCGATGCCCCCGTCATTACCGCTAACACCGCCAGATTACTTTCTGCTACTCATCCATGGTACTTGCAGTTATATGCCGAAGTCAGTTATACAGCTATTCCTCAGTCTATTTTCGGGTCATATGCACCACGCGACCGGGTAATCTGTAAATCATTGTCCTGCAAACCCAGTTGGTGCATTTGTTCTGTAGTGTTACGCCCCAGGAATAATCGGTGTTTGATCATGAAATTAACAATCGGAGCAGCAAAATACCAATAGGCCCGACTGGCCTTGCCTTCACGAATTAGTGCAGAAAACTCCGGCGCATACGGGTTATAGCCAAAATGCTTCAGATCTGAATACATTAACAGCCAGTTGATTGGATAATTACTGTAAATCGGATTACCGTGCGCACGCCGTTCCACCAGTCCCAGTTCGTGTACCTTGCGAATCATATTCTCCTGATCGTAGTCCCAGGCATGAAAAGGAGCAAGATAACGCGGGAAACAGGTACCCACAGGGAAACGCTTGGGATTCCAGAAGCGTGCCAGCTCACCTTCCGGAAACTCACCTGATTCGCATAAACCGGGCGGTGTCCAATCTGTTTCAGTAATCAGCTTACGCGAAAATTCAAACTCCATCCGTTCCGGTTCCGGCTGACCAGGAGAATATCCGGCCAATACCAGAGGAATGCCTTTCTCGGTTGCTACTTGCAATGCATCCCCTTCAAACAATGGTGCATACACATAAGAAACTGTATAAACCGCACCGCGCGCTTCCTGATTCATAAGCAAATAGCGGAAAAGCTTGCGGTAAAACTGAGCTGAAGGTCGATAAACTAAATGATCAATATCCAGCTTCTGAATCGCCCGGTGAATATTCTTCCAGGCGACATCAGGAATATTGACGTCGGTAGTAAATGCCAGTACGTTAAGTTTGTATTCAACCTTCAACCGGTAAAGCAGATAAAGACTATCCTTCCCGCCACTCAGGCAAACCAGAACATCATAGGGGCCTTTCCCCCGGCAATCTTCCAGCGCCTTCTCAAGATCAAGCTGCCGTTTTTCACGCAACTGTTCAGACTGATGTTTGTCATCCGGAGCACGCGTTCTGCAAACAATACAAACCCCGCTTGAATCAATTTCAGCACCGGGAACATTATGAGGCAGTAAACAACGTTTACAACGAGTCATATTAAATTCAAATTATCACTAGTAGATTAACTGATCCTTTATTGCTATTACCCGCCTTTAAGTATTTGCCAATTCGTCCACCATAAACCTCTGAAGAAGCCATCGCTAAAATTCCTATCGATGAAAAATAACAGTATAAATACACCATGCAGCTTTCTTCACATAAAAATAGTTCGATTTATTGCCTTTTATCGTATTTCTCGGTGACAGATTCACTGTATATTTAAAGTATCGCAGTTCCAATTCAGAAGAGTGGGTTAAATGGAAACTTGTTCAGTAATATGCAAAATATGTGACCAGGAAAATAAAATTGATGGCAGTAATACTGCAAAAATAAAATCCAATGTCCGGCAATTTAAAGAAGAACAATTTACAGTCTGGCGTTGTGCTCAATGTGGCTCGTTGCACAGTCTGGAAGAAATTGATTATGATTTTTATTATAAAAACTATGTCATGCAAAAACAGAAGCTGGATTTCTCTACGCAACTGTTGTTTGCATCTCGTCTCCACCAGCTGATGCAAGGAGGGCTCTTGCCCCACCATACAGTATTGGATTTTGGTTGTGGTAATGGTGGCTTCCTGCATTTTTTACAAAAAAAAGGTTACACCAAAGTAACAGGCTACGACCCTTTTGACAGCCAGTTTTCTGACAGGGGAATTTATAAACAAAAATTCGACGTGGTAAACAGCCAGGATGTTATTGAACACAGTCCAGATCCGATTACATTCATAGATGAGATAACAGCACTGGTCCGGCGCCCCGGGGGAAAGCTCATGATTGGTACTCCAAATGCAGATTACATTCACCTAAACGACCCTCTGGATGAAGTCGGCTGGCTACACCAACCTTATCACCGCCACATTATGAGCGGAAAACAAATAATCAAAATACTTAAACAAAAAGGATTCCATATTGACAAGGTTGAGTATCGAAGTTACGTTGATACAAAAATTCCCTTTATAAATTCTACATTTGTATTCAACTATATGGCATCTACAGACAGAACTGTTGACAGTATCTTTGATCCCATAAAATTTGGTCTGATCTATACCTCACCCCGGCTTTTATTTTATGGCTGCTTTGGCTACCTGTTGAATCATAAAAAAGATATTTTTATTGTAGCAACTGCCCTTTAAATAAAAACTGTTCAAGGTCATATATTGAGCTCCTCTCCCAGATAATGAGTATCCCCAGGAAAAAAATTCTTTTCTTTGCGGAACCTGCCACATTTGCACATGTAGCCAGGCCTGTTGTCCTGGCAAGCATACTCGACCCCTCACAGTATGAAGTCAGTATTGCAACGGGAGCTGATTTCAAATCAATCGCCATTGACACGGGTTTACCCGTCCACGATCTCTGGTGCATTGGCAGCAAGGCATATCTTGCTGCTGTTGACGCAGGCCGTGTTGTTTTCAGCTACAACATACTCAAACGCTACGTTCAGGAAGATTTGTGCCTCATTAAAGCTATCAAGCCGGATATCATCGTAGGAGATTTTCGCTTATCACTTGCTGTTAGCGCCAGATTAATGAAAATACCTTACGTTGGTATTTCCAACGCTTATTGGAGCCCTTATGCACACATCGACTATGAAATTCCCACGCATCCTGCTACAAAACTACTGGGTGTTACGGCAGCGAACTATACCTTCCGGTTACTGCGCCCGCTTATCTTGGCTTATCACAGCCTACCAATGCACAGGCTTTGCCGAAAATATGGCATGAAACCGTTGGGATTTGATTTAAGGCAAGTATTTACTGAAGCAGATATTTCAGTTTTTGCAGATATCCCTGAAATAGTACCTGTTGAAAAATGCGCCATCCCTGACAGATACGCTTTTATTGGTCCAATTATCTGGTCACCAAAAATAGAAGTTCCTGCAGAATTAACCAATCAGACGGACAATCGCCCACTAGTTTATATTTCCATGGGCAGCTCGGGTAATCCAGGCTTATTAAGCGCAGTAGTCAGTGCAGTAGCTTCGCTCAATTGCAGAATAGCCGTTGCAACGTTTAGCGATTCGCCTGCAATTCCATCATCGGCCAAGCATATTGTCATATCAGGTCTCCTGCCCGGCTCAGAGATAGCTGCACAGGCAAGATTAGTTATCTGCAACGGTGGCAGCCCCACCACCCACCAAGCCCTGCAGCAGGGAACTCCAGTATTGGGAATTCCGGCAAATATGGATCAACTGCTAAATATGAATTTTATTGTGGCAACAGGTGCCGGGTTAAAGGTACGCGCAGACCAGGTAACGCACAGCAATATTCAAGCAGCAGCACAACGAATACTCAATACACCTGATTTCTCCAAAAACGCACAAAAGATAGCTGGCTGGTTTAGAAATTATCTACCGGAAGAAAAATTCCCTGCAATAGTCAATAAGATTAGTTCACGACTCTACTGACAGATTTGGCCAATAATTTTTCACTTTATCTAAACGAAAAACCGGCAATAAGCCGGTTTTTCGTAACACATCAGACGTGTATCAGGTATTAAGCTGCCTGATTATTTTTTCTCCGGGTAGTGGCAAACAGGCCAAACATACCTAAGCCCAGAAGGGCAAGAACTCCTGGTTCTGGTACTTGCCTAGGTGCAAAGTTCTGATTACCATCTGCCTGGAACTGTAAAGGATTGCCTGGCAATGAACCCCATGGAGTACCGGTTGCAGCTGTCCAATCCGTTATCCTATTACCGAACTGAAGTGTACCAAAGGCAACAGTGCTCAACTGCTCTGGAGTAATGTAAGCAGTATTTGTATAATTTACTAAGCCGTTGAAATCAAATTGCCCATTTCCACCTGTGCCACCTGCATCCACTGTAAAGTTACCAATATCCCCGGGATTAACAGTACCGCCCAGTATTCTAACGCCATCAGTAAACCCAGTGCCTGCTATCTGGTTTGCAATCGAATTACCTAATCCTGCGTTATCATAATAAATATCCCAGGATCCATTCCCTGTCGCACTAAAAGTTGCCAATGTCTTACCACCACCAAGATTGAAAACACTAGTAACTGTTTCCTCTATCTGTGCAACAATCGTGTATTCATACGCACCCGCAGCAAAACCGCCGTTACCGGGCGCAGACGATATTAAACCAGGAGTAACAAAACTCCCACCACCTTGCTTCAAAATAGATACAGCATCTGCAAAGTAATAAGTAGTAAATGTATCACCCACGGCTAGAGTACCTGACACAGGGGCTGATATAGCTGTACCATTTGATGACCAGTCAAACCCACTAAAAGGAGATGCGCCAGCAAGATCCAGATTGGTAATGGTGCTCGCCATCGCAGGAGCAGACAAGCTGATTGCTGCTGCCGCAAGTACTGAAGTAAAGATTTTTTGTTTCATGGTTACCCCTCAGGTTAATCAATTTAAAAAGTTAGCTTATAACTTACCTATTTTTAGTGCCGCAATAATATAAAAGCAATATGCATGCCACAATTAGGAATTATTATTAATATACTTAAAATCAATATATTACACGTATTTTCACAACCGTTTCAACTATTGACAACCTGGCAATGTAAAATATATCGACAAATGACCAGGGCATTTATATATAGAAAAGCTCCAGCGTGAATATAATAACCATTATCAACATGGGACGTTACGCCAGACTGGCATTCCGTAATCTTACACGTCAAAAAAGGCGGAGCATAATCGCCATTGCCGTAGTGATATTCAGTTGCACAGTCATAATACTGGCGAGCGGCTTTATTGAATGGATATTCTGGGGTATGCGGGAATCCACTATCCACTCTCAACTGGGCCACTTACAAATTGTCAAGCCAGGTTATTTTGAATCCGGCCGAGCCGATCCCTACGGTTTCTTGTTCCCGGATAACCTTACGCAGGATTTGTCGAAAAAATTTACACTCGGAACCAGTGAGCCTTTGATCAAGGCGGCTGTCCCCCGTCTGAGCTTCAGCGGCCTGGTCAGTCATGGTGATGCCACGCTTTCTTTCATCGGCGAAGGAATTGATCCGCAGGAGCAAGCCCATTTTGGCAACGCACTCAAAATTTCATCCGGCAGCCATTTATCGGCTGATCAGCCTCACCACCTGATTATCGGGGAAGGGCTGGCGCGTAACCTGGGCGTAGCAGTGGGTGATCAGGTAGTGCTGCTGGTCAATACTGCAACCCGGGGAATCAATGCAGTTGAAATGACAGTTGGCGGGCTGTTCACAACCGTAACCAAATCCTATGATGACAGCGCATTGCGTCTGCCGATCAGTACCGCACAGCAACTGCTGCGCACCCAGGGCGCACACAGTTGGGTGGTACTGCTGAATGATACTGCACAGACCGATACTGTACTGGCAGCACTGCGCAAACAGCTATCACCAGATCAGTTTGAGATTGTGCCCTGGTATCAGCTGGCTGATTTCTATAATAAAACGACTGTACTGTTCACCAAGCAGGTCCAGGCAATCAAGCTGATTATTGCACTCATCATTTTGCTGGGCATTTCCAACACCATGACCATGAATGTGATGGAACGTACAGGAGAAATCGGGACCGCCATGGCATTAGGCACAAAAAAAATCGATATCTTGCGCCAGTTTCTGTGTGAAGGCGCTCTGATCGGCGGAATAGGTGGCATGCTGGGGGTACTGGTCGGACTGCTGCTCGCTGCCGTTATTTCCAGTATCGGCATTCCGATGCCCCCTCCACCCGGCATGGCACGCGGCTACACCGGGGAAATTCTCGTTACCCCGGATATGCTGCTGGAAGCACTGGCGCTGGCAATTGTGACTACCCTTATCGCCAGCCTCTACCCTGCCTGGAAAGCCTCGCGCATGCAAATTGTCGATGCACTGCGACATAACCGATGAAGTACCTTTACATCGATTTTTTTGTACTTAATCTGGTTTCAGGAAACTATGTTTAAACTCGCATTACGCAACATCCTCCGCCAGAAAATCCATACGCTTATGACGCTGGCTGCTGTGATCACCGGGGTTGCCGGTATTGTTCTGGCCGGAGGGTGGGTGCAGGACATCTATGTGCAACTGGGCGAGGCGCTTATCCATTCACAAAGCGGCCATTTGCAGGTTTATCGCCAGGGGTATTTTGCTGCCGGTTCGCGCTCTCCGGAAAAATTCCTGATAAATGCACCTGATACAATCAGACAGCGTATTGCCAGCGAAGCAGGGGTTGAACAGGTCATGGCACGACTTAATTTTTCCGGGCTGCTCAACAACGGCAAAAGCGATCTGCCAATTATTGGCGAAGGAGTCGAGCCTCAGCTGGAGACCAGTCTGGGCAGTTCTGTACGGATCACGGCAGGGCGGCAACTGAATGACAGCGATACATTCGGCATTCTGCTGGGGAAAGGTGTCGCACAGGCACTGCAGTTAAAACCGGGTGATCCGGTCACGCTGCTGGTCAATACTCTCGATGGCGCGCTCAACAGTCTTGATTTCCAGGTAGCCGGTATTTTTCAGAGTTTCTCTAATGATTTTGATGCACGCGCTGTCAGGGTTCCATTGGCAGCCGCACAGGAACTGCTCGGCACCGGAGGAGTCAATGCACTTGTTGTTTCACTGAAACATACGAAGGAAACCGATCTCATCGCTGCCCGGCTGAAACAATCATTAACGCCATCCGGGCTGGAGGTCAAAACCTGGGTGGAGCTCAATGATTTCTACGAAAAAACCGTGGAACTGTATAAAGGACAGTTTGGCGTGCTGCAGATCATTATTTTGATCATGGTGCTGCTCAGCGTTGCCAACAGCGTCAACATGAGTATTTTCGAGCGTACGGGTGAATTCGGCACGATGATGGCGCTGGGTAATCGCAGTGATCAGGTATTGCGGCTGATCCTCAGTGAAAATCTGCTGCTGGGGCTGATTGGAGGAAGTCTGGGTGTCATCACGGGCGTGCTGCTGGCCACGGTAATTTCTGCTATAGGTATCTCCATGCCCCCTCCCCCCAATGCGGATATTGGCTACATTGCCCATATCCAGATCGTGCCTTCTGTCCTGTTGCTTGCATTAGGGACCGGTTTTATTGCGACCATACTGGCGGCAATACTCCCAGCCAGGCACGTCTCACATATCCCTGTTGTCGAGGCACTACGGCAAAATATATGAGTGTAAAATTCTTCGAAAAACTTCCCGCACATACCTTCAAGACCGGATTGCCACGCCGCCGCTCCTCGTGATGGCGGTAAAGATAACAAAACCGTCTTTGTGAACGCCAACGGCGTGAAGCAATCCAGAGGGTAAATTGCCAGTCAAAAAGAAAAACGCAGTTCAGTATAGACTCTATCGCTATGATCAAACCGGCCAAGCAGCCCGGTGGGAGGACCGTTGAAAATATCCGCCCCGACTGCCAGTTTCCAGTTTCTGGCTAAATTCCAAGTAAGACGCGGGCGCAACATCCATTCATCACGATTCAGGCTGTGGATCAGCAGTATCTGCCCCTGAAAATCACGCCACAAATCTCCCTGCAGAAAAACACTGCCGCCACTTTCCCACTTATCCTGAAAAATATCGTGATCATAGCCCAGGTAAACCCGCTGGAAGAACTGCAGGTTCAGGCGAACATCCAGTGGCAGGCCGAAATCCAGCCCCAGCGCGTAATCAATCGTATCCTGCCGTACCAGACCATCCGGCGCAGTCGGGCGGATCACATTAAAGCGGCGCCCATGCGTGTAGACCAATTCCCCCTTGAGCACGGCCACTCCCAGATCTTTAGTCACAGTACCACCTGCCTGGTCTATTTCATTATGCCGTGCCTGAAACAGCAGTGGCTCCCAGGGCTGGCTGACCCGATAAAACGTGGGAGTGGCATCGAGACTGTGATAATAGAACGCCGAAACATCCCAGCCATTCACCAGCTGGGATAACCGGACACCATAATTCGAGCTGGCAACATTGCGCCCGGAGCGATCTTCTTTCAGAAAGCTGACTGGTGCGGCAACGGGGAGCTTGAATGGATAAAAATCGGCTCCTGGCCGACCAATTTCATCCAGGCTGGCAAATGGAATCCAGACAAAATCAGCATGAAAATCATTTTTGGAATATTCAGTACGGACAGCCCATTGCGGAATGCGCAGAATATCAAAATCAGGCAGTACAAATTCACGCATATCCTTGGCGGAAACAACATCCGCAAAAAACAGGCCAACCATTTCTCCCCAGACGATATGCTGGCGACCTGCACGAATATCGAAATCCGCAACAGAAAAATCCAGGTAATTTTCCCGCAGGAATAGCTCAAACCGCTGATCCCGGCGCACCTGTCGCGGGTAGAAATCAGATATGTCGTAGATGGCATCGTAATCAAGACGGGCACTCAGCTTCCATTTGACACTCGGGCTTAACTGTCCAAGATTCGACAACTCCGAGCGTAAACGCAGTTTTGAGGCGTGCCGGGGGCTGGCGATGGTATCGGCAAACTCCAGTTGCGAAAATCCGCGCCAGGAAGCAGTCTGCCGAAAGGGCTGCGGTGTTGCGTCCACATGACTATCCCCTTCTCCGAACAAGTCATCCAGCGTAGAAGCCTGCGCTACCTGAGCAGTCGTATTTGCCCGGGTCGTTCGAGAAGATGGAAGCAGATCAGCAGCATTGCATTGCAGTGGCGCCCCCCACAGTATCAGTGACAGCGATAACAGGGTTGCGGCAACATTACCCGAGATCGCCGGAAAATCAGGCACGGACAATATTTTCCCCGACAAGCTGCCCATCTTCTATGCGCACCAGGCGCTCTGCCATGGCCATTACTTTGGCATCATGTGTTGAGAAAATAAAAGTGGTGCCGCTGTTGTGGTTGATCTCTTTCATCAGCTGGAGGATCCCTTCACCAGTCTTGTGATCAAGATTGGCAGTCGGTTCATCGGCCAGAATGATCTTCGGGTGTGTAGCAAGTGCCCGGGCAATGGCAACACGCTGACGCTGACCGCCACTTAACTGATTGGGCCGGTGATGCGCAAATCCTGACAAACCAACGATGTCGAGAAATTTTACAGTCCGCTCACGGCGCCCCGCGGCACTCAGTTCTTTGAACTGCAACAGGGGATATTCAACATTTTCTTCGGCCGATAACACTGGAAAAAGATTAAATGTCTGAAAAATAAAGCCGATAGTCCTAGCTCTGAGTTCTGATAACTGGTCCGGCGTTTGCCCGCCGGTATCGCGGCCATCAATATAAATTTTTCCGGAAGAAGGCGTATCGATGCAGCCAATCAGATTGAGCAACGTTGATTTTCCACTGCCTGAAGGGCCGGCAATCGCCAGAAATTCACCACCTTCAATCTGCAGGTTGATATCTTTGAGTGCATGAACCCGGCTGGAACCTAGCGTATATTCCTTGAATACATTTTCAAAGCGGACGATGCTCATTTACCTGCCCCTGAACGGATAACTTCAGGGCAGTCTAACCCGGACAGATTATTCATGGAGATTGGAATATGAACTTGCATTCCCTGTTGTTTTCACTGGCAACCGGTTTTTCTCTGCTGATACATGGCGGAATATCACTTTCATCCCCGCCGCCAGCAGAACAAACAGGCATTACGGCCCAGAGTATACTGGAAAAAGCAGATGAAATTCGCTTCCCCCGGGGCAGTTTTCAGGTCAATGTCGCTATCCGGACTACATCACCTGACCATTCAGAAGATCATTACCAATATCAGGTACTTTCCAGGGGAAATGAAAACAGTATCGTCAGGATTACCGAACCCGCCTCCGAGCGGGGACAGGTTATTCTCATGAAAGGGCGTGATCTGTGGGTTTTCATGCCCAGCGTATCGCAACCGGTACGCCTGTCTCTTTCCCAGCGGCTGACCGGCCAGGTTGCCAACGGGGATATTGCACGCGCCAACTTCACTGGCGACTACCATCCGCAACTGCTGCGCACTGAATCCATCAATGGTGAAAACTGCTATGTCCTTGAATTGACTGGCATAGATCGTTCAGTAACCTACCAGAAAGTACTGTTATGGGTCAATCAATCCAGTTTCAGGCCGTATAAAGCAGAGTTTTACTCGGTTTCAGGCCGGCTGCTCAAGACCAGCCGTTACGAGAATTTTGACACTATTCTCGGCGAGATGCGCCCAACCCGCATCATCATGGAAGATGCGCTCAAATCCGGAGAAGTTTCGGTACTCGACTACTCGGACATGAAACTGCGCGATCTGCCGGACAAGCTTTTTACCAAGGATTATCTGAAAAGACTTGAATAGAAAGGATTTGAGCAAATTGGCTGGCTGGCTAATACAGCCGGCAAATAACCGACTCGTTCTTTGGACAATTTTTATAATCAAAAACAAGCGCAATCAATCATGTTTACCCAGGAAACCACTCATCTTGGCACATCTTTCAAACAATATTTTGAAATTGTGCCCGCACTTACCGATGAGTTGAAACATGAAGCCTACCGCGTCCGCCATTCCGTTTATTGCGAGGATTTGCAGTTTGAATTTGCACGGTCTGACAGGTTTGAAACAGATGAATATGACGCACATTCACTACATCTTCTGATTCGCAGCATCCGCGACAATGCATTCATTGGCTGTACCCGTATTGTCCGTCCGCCACCGGGCAACAGCGACAGACGTCTGCCTTTTGAGAAAATCTGTGATCAGACACTGGACCGTTCCATCATCGACCCCGCCAGACTGCCGGCAGATAAAATTGGTGAAGTTTCCCGCCTGGCCGTCATCGCCACCTTTCGCCGGAGAAAAGGTGAAAAAAATCACCCTATCAATATTTCAGAGGAAGATTTCGGTACAGGCCCGATGATGCGCTTTCCTTATATTCCACTGGGACTTTATATCGGGACCATTGAACTGGCACGTCTGCACGATATCAGGGTACTTTTTATGCTGACCGAAGAACGGCTGGCCGGCCATTTCAGCAGATTGGGCGCCAGACTGGAACCTATTGGTGCTCCTGTTGAATATCGCGGCCTGCGTTTCCCATCCATGGTGGAAATAAGCAGCACTATCAGTGGCATGCGTTCAATTTTCCGGCCGCTCTATCAAACCATTGCCGAGGATATTCGAACCGGACTGGAAAAACAGGGTCACCAGAGCATAAATACTTCTACAAATCGCTGATCACAACGCAGAAATGCCTGTTTCCTCAGAACCGGATTCTCATTCAATCCTCTCCCCCGTTAATAAACAGCCCCAAAATACAACAAAGACGGTCTGATACCGGGCGCTGGTGTAACAGGAACGTCACAACTCTGTAACAGGATCGTCACACGTTATTGCAATAATCCACTCCATTTTGATTAACCAGTTTCCGCAACGGAGTGTAAGCAATAATGACCGAAAGATTCGCTGTAACAAAGTACCGGCTTGGCCTGATGTTGTTCACCATGCTTGGTTTTTCACCCGCCAGCGCCCAGCAACTGATTTTGTATGTAGATACCGTCACCAAGCAGGTTTATACAGAACCGGGTGAAAACAGGATAAAACTGGGGACATTCCAGCAGGTAAAGGATGAGCCACCCCGAAAATCACCCGAGCAGCCATCCCGGGTCAGTGCAAGGCCAGAAACCGCCCCGGTATCTGCTCCGGTGTCAGCCAGCGCTGCCACAGCCAGTATGGAACAGCCCAAAACAGAGTTACCTTCAGCAGAAAAACCCAAAGAAGAGAAGAAGTGGTACGACAGAATCGGCATCAAGGGCTACGCACAGTTCCGCTACAGCAAGAGCCTGTGGGGAGACAAGGACGATGTTTCCTACTGGCAGGACAGTTCAGCAGGCCCGAACAGCTCCTTCCTGATCAAACGGGTACGCCTGGCTTTTTCCGGCGATATTACCGACCATCTTTACCTGTACCTGCAACCGGATTTTGTCAGCACACCGGCAGGCTCCAGCTCGACTCATTTTCTCCAGTTGCGGGATGCTTACGCTGATATTTTCTTTGACAGGAACAAAGAATTTCGCATCAGAGTCGGGCAATCAAAAGTTCCTTATGGCTTTGAAACCATACAATCCAGCCAGATACGCCTCACACTCGACCGCAATGATGCAATGAGCAGTTGCTGCCGGGATGAGCGCGACATCGGCGCCTTTTTTTACTGGACACCGGCTCATGTGCGTGATCGCTTCAAGGACATCATGGCGAAGAACCTGAAAGGATCCGGTGATTACGGTATGTTCGCCTTCGGTGTTTACAATGGCCAGGGAGCCAATCGGCTCGAACTGAATGATGGCGTACACCTCGTCAGCCGCTTTACTTATCCGTACCAGTTCGGTAACGGCCAGATCCTTGAAGCAGGTGTGCAGGCCTTTCACGGACGCTACGTTGCCTCAAACGGCCCTGTTGCAACCGGATTCACTCCAGTCATGGATGCCCCCGGCAAAGGTTTCAGAGATGAGCGTGTCGGATTGCATGCCGTCCTCTACCCGCAACCCTTCGGGCTGCAGGCTGAATGGAACTGGGGACGCGGACCTCAGTTAAATGAGACCCAGACAGCAATTTCCAATGCCTCACTCAATGGCGGCTATGTGCAGGCCATGTATAAAATCGACGGGCTGCGCTGGGGAACCCTGTTCCCGTTTGTACGGTGGCAATACTACAACGGGGCGCTGAAATCCCAGCGTAACGCTCCCAGAGATCGTGTCAGAGATCTCGAACTGGGACTGGAATGGCAGGTTATGAAAGAAATTGAGCTTACAGCGGTTTATCACATGATGAATCGTACTAATGTCATGAACGCCCCTTATGGCCCGTTCAAGGCTGATATCCTGAGATTCCAGTTACAGTGGAATTACTGATACTCCTGAAAACAAGCGACCGATCACTCGGGCATCACCACAGTAAATCAACTGGGATTTTCAGGTTTATTGATTGGAAGCCTGGATATGCAGCTTCAGCCCAAGTGCCTTGACAACTTTCATGATGGTGGAAAACTCGGGATTTCCTTCCCCGGATAGCGCTTTGTAAAGGCTTTCCCGGCCAAGACCGGTATCGCGGGCAAGCTGGGTCATGCCACGCGCACGGGCAATATTGCCCAATGCTTTGGCGATGTAGACGGCATCATCGCCCGCTTCTTCCAGGCAGGCGTCAAGGTAAAGGGTTATGTCTTCCTCGGTTTTCAGGTGTTCAGCACTGTCCCAGCGGCGCCGCTTTACTTTATTCATTGTTTATCCCCCAATTTTACGAGCGGGTTCGGGTGCTGCCTTGATGTCCTGCTGTTGTGCAGCTTTGTTTCCACCCGCCAGCAGCATAAATATTTCCATGCCTGTTTGAAATAGACCCGGTATCCAGAACCTGTGTGGATACGCATTTCCGATACGCTTTCCCCTAGTGGGCCGCAATCACCAAAATTGCCATCTTCTGCATGGTCAATCCGTGCCTGGATTCTGGCTTTTGCTGAGCGATCTTTCAGATTGACGAATCAAGTGTCAAAAACTTCGGTGGTCTGGATTGTGTTCATACACAACAGTATCCCAAAGGATACATTTCATCAAATGAATATCCAGAAGGTAGAATTCCCCTGCACGCGGATTACAGCGAACAATATGCTGCCTGGCGAAGTGGATCACAAACCCTGGCACAGCGCAGATACTGCTTTGCACACTACGCCGATTAAAGTTTTCGTTAATCCCGGAAGTTACGGAACTGCAGTGGCTGTTCAGTGATGCTGCTTTTCACCAGCTGAATCGCTTCCTGCAGAACATCACGTTTAGCCCCGGTAATCCGGACGACTTCACCCTGAATACTGGCCTGGACCTTAAGTTTGCTGTCCTTGATCAGTTTGACGATTTTTTTGGCCAGATCACTCTCCACTCCGGTTTTAACCGTTACTTTCTGTTTCACTTTGTTACCACTGATCTTTTCAATCTGTCCTTTGTCCAGACAGCGAACATCAATCTCCCGTTTGGTAAGCCGGGTCATCAGGATATCCATCACCTGATCCAGTTTGAATTCATCGTCAGCAAAGAGAGACAGTTCGTAATCTGTCTGCTCGGCACGAGTATCCGAGCCTTTGAAATCAAAACGGGTGGAAACTTCTTTATTCAGCTGATCAACTGCATTACGGATTTCCTGCTTATCCACTTCGGAAACAATATCAAATGAAGGCATAATTTTTTTGCTCAGATTGTAAAGTTGAATCCGGCATTATAGGACGGGTAATTTCTTTTGCATAAACAGGCCGGGAAAAGCCAATGTTTTCCTGCCGGCTGCCTGCTCTGGATGGTTTACAATCTTCCCTATTGTTTCGCGAGGAAAAATCATGCAGAAAACGGTTTATCTCATCGCCGGTGCGCGCCCTAATTTCATGAAAATTGCACCTATCGTCCGCGCATTGCAGCAACAGGACAAACTGGCTTATAAAATTGTCCATACCGGCCAGCATTATGACCGGGAAATGAATGATGTTTTCTTCGAGGAACTGGGCATCCCGCAGCCGGATATTTTCATGGCGGCCGGGGGAGGCAGCCATTCGCAGCAGACAGCCAAAATTATGGTTGCCTTTGAGGAATACTGTCAGGCAGAACGACCGGATGCAGTGCTGGTGGTGGGTGATGTTAACTCAACACTGGCCTGTTCGATTGTCGCCAAAAAACTGCATATTCCGGTAGCGCATGTTGAAGCAGGGTTGCGCAGCGGCGATATGTGCATGCCGGAGGAAATCAATCGCCTGGTAACAGACAGCATTACCGACTGGTTTTTCGTGACTGAGCCAAGCGGGCAGCAAAATCTGCTGCAGGAAGGCAAACCGGCATCAGCCGTTCACTATGTTGGCCATGTTATGGTGGATAATCTGCTTTATCAGGTGGAGAAGCTTGCGCAGGCAGATACTTCCGGCTTTGAAACCAGCCCGCTGAAAGCCTCACTGAGCAACCGGCCGTATGGCGTAGTCACTCTGCACCGGCCAAGCAATGTGGATAACCCGGAAGCCCTGCAGCGTATCAGCCGGACACTGAAACAGATTGCCGAACACATACCACTTGTTTTTCCGGCGCATCCGCGCACACAGAATAATCTGAAGAAATTCAGCATCGATCTGGGGCCAAATATCACACTGATCGGCCCGCAGGCTTATATGCCGTTTCTGCACCTGTGGAAGGATGCCGCGCTTGTTCTGACCGACAGCGGCGGTTTACAGGAAGAAACCACAGCGCTGGGGGTGCCCTGCATCACCATCCGGGAAAACACCGAGCGGCCGGTTACCGTAGATGAAGGCACAAATATACTGGCGGGAACCAGCCCTGAACGCATACTGGCTGCCGTTGACAACGTCCTGCAAGGGCGCGGAAAACAGGGACGCCGGCCGAATTTATGGGATGGGAATGCTGCACGCCGCATTGTGGAAATACTCTCCAGAGAACTGTATTCCTGAATATGAAGCACACGCTCATTCCCGTCATTCTTTCCGGTGGCTCCGGCACCCGGTTGTGGCCACTTTCACGCCAGCAGTATCCCAAGCAGCTGCTGCCACTGGTCAACCGGTATTCCCTGCTGCAGGAAACTGTACGCCGGCTGGACGGGCTGGAGGATATTTCCGTCCAGCCTCCCATTATCGTCAGCAATGAGGAATACCGCTTTGTTATTGCGGAGCAGTTACGGGTTTTGGGTAAAACCGGCAAGATTATCCTTGAACCTTACGGGCGTAACACTGCTCCTGCACTGACAGTAGCTGCCCTGGCAGCGATACAGGGGGAAGATGACCCGATTTTGCTGGTGATGCCGTCCGATCATATCATCACAGATATTTCAGCTTTTCAGACAGCCGTTCATAAAGGGATATCGCTGGCTGAAAGCGGTATGCTGGTGACTTTTGGTATTACACCCGATTCACCGGAAACCGGTTATGGCTATATCCAGTACGGTACGGTACTGCACGAGCCGGGTACTTTCCGGATTTCCCGTTTTGTCGAAAAACCGGATCTGGCCACAGCACAAAATTATCTGGAGGAAGGTTCTTACCTGTGGAACAGCGGCATGTTCATGATGCGCGCTTCGATCTGGCTTGCTGCCATCAACATCTGCCGGCGGGATATTCTGGAAGCCTGCCGTATCGCGTGGCAACCGGATAAAGTAGATGGTGATTTTTACCGGATCGACAAAAACACGTTTGCCGCGTGCCCGAGTGATTCGATTGACTATGCAGTCATGGAGCCGCTTTCCGCACATCCGGATACGCTGCCGCCGGGCGCCATCATCCCGCTCTCGGCCGGGTGGTCAGACATCGGAGCATGGGATGCGTTGTGGCGCACATTACCCAAAGATGAATCCGGCAATGTGACGCGCGGCGATGTGCAGCTGCATGCGTGCCACGATACGCTGGTGTTTTCAGAGAACAGGCTGGTTGCCTGCATCGGTGTGGAAAACATGGTGATTGTGGAAACACCTGATGCCATTCTGGTTGCCCATCAGGGCAGAACACAGGAAGTAAAACACATTGTCGATCTGCTGAAACAGCGCAATCGTCCGGAGATCAGTTCACACCGCAAAATTTACCGCCCGTGGGGCTGGTACGATTCAATTGATACGGGTGAACGTTTCCAGGTCAAACGTATTGTCGTCAACCCCGGTGCGGCGCTTTCACTGCAAATGCACCATCACCGCGCGGAACATTGGATCGTAGTACGGGGAACAGCACGGGTGACCAAAGCAGAAGAAACCTTTCTGGTCAGTGAAAATGAATCTACCTATATCCCGTTGGGAACACCACATCGACTGGAGAATCCGGGGCGTGTACCGCTGGAGATGATTGAAGTCCAGTCTGGCTCTTATCTGGGGGAAGACGATATTGTCCGGTTTGAGGATAAATACGGCAGAAAAGAAAATTAGCCAGGCTATTTTCAAACTGAAACCACCTGTATCCCTGCCGGAAAATTACACTGTCAGTCAAAGGGCCTCTGCATGGACCCCGGCAGCGCGGCTCATGGAGAATCCGCATAGCGGTTCCTCAAGTATAATGCCATTTTTCAAGGTTTTATTTGAAGGAGGAATGATGCCAATCTATGAATATGCCTGCCATGCGTGTGGATTGGAAAAGGAACACCTGCAGAAAATGAGTGACGCACCGATTGCAAATTGCCCGGCTTGCGGCAGCAGCGATTATGTCAAGAAAGTATCTGCTGCCGGCTTCCAGTTGAAGGGAACGGGCTGGTATGTAACAGATTTCAGAAATAAAAATACCCGATCCGGCTCACAGCCAAAAGAAGAACCCGGCAAGGAAACCGGTACGGCAGATAAATCAGCCACAAGTACGGCAACTGACAGCTCATCGACGACAACATCAGCCGCTGCAACCACCTCTGCTCCTTCAGCAGAGTAGCTACAAACACGCTCGAACAGGATTTTGATACGGCAACACAGCCAACCGATTTTTATATTTAACCAACATCAACTTATGCGTACTGACTATTGCGGCGCCATCAATACACGCCACCTGGGTAGAACCGTTACATTATGTGGCTGGGTACATCGCCGGCGCGATCACGGCGGGGTTATTTTCATTGATCTGCGCGATCGCGAAGGAATCGTTCAGATCGTTTGTGACCCCGAAAATATTGCCGCCTTTCAGGTTGCTGAAAAAATCCGCAGTGAGTTTGTGCTCGAAATCACCGGGACAGTGCGCCATCGCCCGGAGGGAACCGTCAACCGCGGTATTCTCAGCGGCGAAATCGAAGTGCTGATCAATACAATCGAAATCCTGAATCCTTCACTCACTCCGCCCTTCCAGATGGATGACGACAACCTGAGTGAAGCGATACGGCTGGAATACCGCTATCTGGATTTGCGCCGCCCGGTAATGCAACGCAATATCCGCTTGCGGCACCAGGTCACTATGGCCGCACGCACTTTCCTTGATCAGCATGGTTTCATTGACGTGGAAACCCCGATGCTGACCAAATCCACTCCGGAAGGCGCACGCGATTATCTGGTACCTTCACGCGTCAACGCCAACCATTTTTTTGCATTGCCACAATCCCCGCAGCTGTTCAAGCAACTGCTGATGGTGTCTGGCTTTGACCGTTACTATCAGATTACCCGCTGCTTCCGCGATGAGGATTTACGCGCCGATCGCCAGCCGGAATTCACCCAGATCGATATTGAAACCTCTTTCCTCTCAGAAAATGACATCATGAGTATGATGGAGGACATGATCCGCCGTCTGTTTGCAGCCGTGATTGATGTCAGCCTGCCCGACCCCTTCCCCCGGCTCAGTTACGCCGAAGCGATGTTTCATTACGGATCGGACAAACCTGATTTACGGGTACCGCTGATATTGACAGAGCTGACAGATCTGATGCAGGACGTGCCCTTCCAGGTTTTCCGTGATGCTGCACAGAAAGCAGGCGGTCGCGTGGCCGCATTACGTATTCCTGGCGGCGGAGAACTGTCCCGCAAGGAGATCGACGAATACACCCGGTTTGTCGGGATTTACGGAGCAAAAGGCCTGGCCTATATCAAAATCAATGATCTGGCCAAAGGGCTGGAAGGTCTGCAATCCCCCATCCTGAAATTCCTGCCGGAACAGGTCATACAATCAGTCCTCGAACGTACCCGGGTACAGAATGGTGATCTGGTATTCTTTGGTGCCGACAAAGCCAAAGTTGTTAATGATGCGCTGGGTGCATTACGTGTCAAAGTCGGACACGAACGCGGTCTGGCTGAAAAATCCTGGAAACCGTTATGGGTTGTTGATTTCCCGATGTTCGAATGGGATGAGGAAGAAAAGCGCTGGCAAGCCCTGCATCACCCCTTCACTTCGCCCAGCCAGGGGCATGAAGATTTTCTGTCGAACGATCCGGGCAAGGCACTTTCCAGAGCGTATGACATGGTGCTGAACGGGATGGAAATTGGCGGAGGCTCCATCCGTATTCATCGACAGGATGTGCAGAGCAAGGTGTTTCAGGCATTGAATATTTCAGATGACGAAGCCAGACTGAAATTTGGTTTCCTGCTGGATGCCCTGCAATATGGCGCCCCTCCGCACGGCGGTATTGCTTTTGGCCTTGACCGTATTGTTGCCATGATGACCGGAACGGATTCCATTCGTGATGTCATCGCTTTCCCCAAGACACAACGTGCCCAATGCCTGCTGACACAGGCACCCGGCATGGTTGAGGAAAAACAGTTGCGGGAATTGCACATCCGTCTGCGTAAAACTGAAACCACAAGCAGCTAACCGGATTACTGTTGCAAGCCTATAAACTGCCCATATCGGTACTGGTTGTTATCCACACAGCGGATCTTCTGGTATTGCTGCTGGAGCGGGCCGACCACCCCGGTTACTGGCAGTCGGTTACCGGCAGCCAGGATCCGGGTGAAACACTGTTGCAAACCGCCGTACGTGAAGTTAAAGAGGAAACCGGCCTGAATGCCACTGACTTTACTCTGTCTGACTGGCAGATACAAAACCGCTATCGGCTCTATGAAGAATGGCGCTGGCGTTACCCGCCGGGAATTACGCACAATACCGAGCATGTATTCGGGCTGGAATTACCGGAAACCAGACCGGTGGTGATCTCATCCCGGGAACATCTGGGATACGCCTGGTTACCATGGCAGGAAGCTACTGAAAAGGTATTTTCCCCAAGCAATGCACAAGCCATTCGTCTGCTTGCAAAACAACAGGGGTCCGAAAAAAGGCCGGCCAACCGGGAATAAAGAGAAAAAACAGGAAATAAAAATCGGGGGATATCGCTAAAGCGATGACAGATACCAGAACTGAAAACATTCTGGTAGGCGCGATTGGACTCGAACCAACGACCCCCACCATGTCAAGGTGGTGCTCTAACCAGCTGAGCTACGCGCCTGAAGCCTAGATAAGAAAGCGGGATTTTAACTGAAACAGTCACCCGCTTCAAATTTATTCATGTACTCTGCTGTTAACAATCGTAATTGCAGAAATTTACTGGAATTTCCCTGTTAAAATACGCAAAAATTTCAACAAAACCAGACATTATGAGTTGCCTGTTTGTAATCAGCGCACCTTCCGGTGCCGGTAAAACCAGCGTAGTCCATGCTCTTCTGCAAATGGACATCAACGTAACCCTGTCAGTTTCCTACACCACGCGCCCGCCCAGACAGAGTGAAGAAAACGGTCGTGATTATTATTTTGTGAATCACGCTACATTCAGAAGTATGCAGGAACGCAACGAATTTCTGGAAAACGCTGAAGTACACGGCAATCTCTACGGCACATCACGGAAATGGATAGAAGAGACCCTGGCTGCAGAACAAGATGTGCTGCTGGAAATTGACTATCAGGGTGCGCAGCAGGTACGTACACTCTACCCGCAGGCCATTTCCATTTTTATTCTGCCACCCTCTATGGAAACGTTGAAGCAGCGGCTGGAACAGCGCGGTCAGGATGAAAACAAGGTAATTGAACGTCGGTTATCAGCAGCCCGCAATGAAGTCAGCCAGCTGAACCGGTTTGATTATGTAGTTGTGAATCACGAGCTGGAAACAGCCGCACAGGAAATTGCCTGCATCATCCGGGCAGAACGGTTAAAAACAATGCGTCAGCTTGTCAGACAGCGCTCTCTGATTGCAGAACTTTCCTGACCCTCACCCGTTTATTGTAAATTTTACTGGAGTTATCACATGGCACGTATCACGATAGAGGATTGCCTGGAAGTTATCCCGAACCGTTTCAACATGACACTGGCCGCCACTGCACGAGCAAGACAAATCTCCGTCGGCTCCACTCCGATGGTTGATCCCGGGCGCGACAAGCCAATCGTCATCGCCTTGCGTGAACTGGCACAGAAAAAATACAACGAAAGTATACTTAATACACTTCGCTGACCGGACAAGACAGTACATTACGCTTGCCCGGGCAATTACCCAGCCCGCAACATCGTCCCGGCCACCACCACGATGCCGGAATCGCGCCACACCCGAATCAGCACCATAATCTGGTTTCAATCGTCCGGCGCAGATTGAATGCCAGAAGCCCTCCGGGCCGCTCATTACCCGGCGGCCCTTTTCGGGCACGCCGGATGATACGATGCGTACCGTGCCAGTACACCGCATGCAAGATCTGCGATTCCCGGACAGTTCTTCAGCCATCGCTGCATGATATAAACTGCATGTCCCGATTTTTTTCGCCGATTTTTTTCACAAAACTTCAAGTGCATGGCCTTTGTCTGTACAGCATCTGTTACCACAGGGAAATTGACCTGAACCCCGATAATCCCATCACATGGCATCTCTGCCACCCTGCTCGCCATTACTATCCCGCACGAAACGATAAACCCCTGCCTTCGTCTCAAAACAATTGAGATATTCACCAGTATGCTGCCTTTTATCGTCCGTTTTTTATGGTATTTCCATTAAATGCTGTATCCACACATCTACACACAATCAGACCGGAACAGCATCAATTTTTGTATGGAACGTATCGGGCCCTCTCAACTCCACCCGGAAACAGCCCACCCCTCTGATAGCACCGCCACCTGAATCCGGCTGTAAAACGGCGCTATAATCAGGGTTTTCGTCACACACATAAAAATATGACCACGATCGTATCAGTCCGGCGCGGACAACAGGTAGCATTGGGTGGCGATGGCCAGGTAACACTCGGCGCTGTCGTCGCCAAAGCCAGTGCGCGCAAGGTGCGCAGACTTTATCACGGCAAGGTGCTGGCCGGATTTGCAGGTGGCACCGCCGATGCCTTCACGCTGTTTGAACGTTTCGAAGCCAAGCTGGAAAAGCATCAGGGGCACCTCATGCGGTCAGCGGTCGAGCTTGCCAAAGACTGGCGTACCGATCGCATCCTGCGCCGCCTGGAAGCCATGCTGGTGGTAGCCGACCATGAAGCTACCCTGATCATCACAGGTGCAGGTGATGTCATTGAGCCTGAACAGGGAATCGCGGCCATCGGCAGTGGCGGCTCCTATGCCCAGGCGGCAGCACGCGCACTGCTGGAAAACACCGATCTGAGCGCAAAAGAAATTGTTACCCGAGCGCTCGTGATTGCCGGAGACATCTGTATCTATACCAATCAGGTACACGTTATCGAACAGCTCGACTAATCCAGAAATTACTCTACTCCACGTCAGGAATCCCCATCATGTCGCATATGACTCCACAGGAAATTGTTCACGAACTGGACAAACATATCATCGGACAGGACACAGCCAAACGTGCTGTTGCCATCGCACTGAGAAACCGCTGGCGCAGACAGCAGGTGGATGAACCACTGCGCCATGAAATCACACCTAAAAACATTCTGATGATCGGCCCGACCGGGGTGGGCAAGACTGAAATTGCCAGACGGCTGGCCAGACTGGCTGATGCCCCTTTCATCAAGATCGAAGCAACCAAGTTTACCGAAGTCGGCTATGTCGGACGGGATGTTGATTCCATCATCCGCGATCTGGTGGAATCTGCCATCAAGCAGGCGCGTGAGCGTGAAATCAGAAAAAACCATCCGCTGGCAGAAGATCGGGCGGAAGAACGGATACTCGATGCTCTGCTGCCCCCGGCCCGCGATCTGAATTTCGATTCCAGCCCCAGCGAAGAAAGCAATGCAACACGCCAGAAATTCCGTAAAAAATTGCGTGAAGGCGAGCTGGATGACAAGGAAATTGATATTGAAGTCGCCATGCCGCACGCCAGCATGGAAATTTTTGCCCCGCCGGGGATGGAAGAGCTGACTTCCCAGATTCAGGGCATGTTCCAAAATATGGGTGCCGGCAAGAAGAAATCGCGCAAACTGCGTATCAGCGAAGCAAAAAAGCTGTTGACCGAGGAAGAGGCCGCGCGCCTGATCAATGATGAAGAGCTGAAGCTGGGTGCCGTGCAAAACGTTGAGCAGAATGGCATCGTGTTTCTCGATGAAATCGACAAAATTACCAGTCGCTCGGAAACCTCCGGCTCCGATGTTTCACGCCAGGGTGTCCAGCGGGATCTGCTGCCACTGGTGGAAGGAACAACAATATCTACAAAATACGGCATGATCCGCACTGATCACATCCTGTTCATCGCCAGTGGCGCTTTTCATCTGGCCAGGCCGTCAGATCTGATTCCTGAACTGCAGGGGCGTTTCCCGATCCGGGTAGAACTGGACAGTCTCAGTGCCGAAGATTTCAGACAAATCCTCACCAACACCGATGCCTGCCTCATCCGTCAGTATCAGGCATTACTGAAAACCGAAGGAATCGAACTGGATTTTTCGGAAGATGCCATCGCACAGCTGGCTGAAATTGCCTATTCAGTCAATGAAAGAACCGAGAATATCGGCGCCAGAAGGCTGCATACCGTCATGGAAAAATTGCTGGAAGACATTTCATTCAATGCCACCCGCTACAGCGGCAGCACACATGTTATCGATGCCGCATATGTCGAAGAACGGCTCGGCAAGCTCTCGCAAAGCGAAGATCTGGCCCGTTACGTGCTGTAGCCGCATTTGAATGAGAAGCGTCGTTGTTGTCAGTGGTGCAAGAACTGCTATCGGGGATTACGGTGGGGCACTGAAGGATATGGCCCCCGCCACACTGGCCGCCATCACCATCAGGGAAGCTGTTTTCCGTGCCGGCATAGATCCGGGATCAGTCGGACAAGTGGTCGCCGGGCATGTGATTCCCACTGAAGCACGGGATATGTACCTGGCACGTGTAGCGGCACTGGAAGCCGGTCTGCCGCAGAGTGTAGCAGCATTCACCCTGAATCGGGTTTGCGGCAGCGGTTTACAGGCAATCATTTCAGCTGCGCAGACCGTGATGCTGGGGGATACAGATGTTGCCATCGCTGCCGGCGCTGAATCAATGAGTCGGGGAGGCTACCTTCTTCCCGCATTGCGCTGGGGACAACGCATGCGGGACAGTACTGCAATTGACATGATGGCTGGTGCCCTGACAGATCCGTTCGACCGGATACACATGGGCATCACTGCTGAAAACATCGCCGGGAAATGGGGTATTACCCGCGAACAGCAGGATCAGTTCGCGCTGGAAAGCCATCGGCGTGCCATCCATGCCATCCGTAACGGCTATTTCCGGGAACAGATCGTACCTGTTGAAATTGCTGCTCGCGAAGGCTCGGTCACATTTGAAACTGATCAGCATCCGCGTGACAACATCAGTCTGGAAGCGCTGGCAAAGCTGCACCCCGCCTTTCAGGAAAATGGCACAGTTACGGCCGGCAATGCATCCGGTATCAACGACGGCGCTGCTGCACTGGTACTAATGGAAGCCGGTGCAGCCGAACTGAGTCACCATCAGCCGATGGCGCACCTGGTCGCCTACGGCCATGCAGGAGTCGATCCGCGTTATATGGGAATCGGCCCCATACCTGCAGTCAGACAGGCACTGGATCGTGCCGGGCTCAAGCTGGCAGACATGGATATCATCGAATCCAACGAAGCATTTGCCGTCCAGGCTTGCGCTGTCGCCCGGGAGCTGGGGTTGGATCCGGATAAAACCAACCCGAACGGTGGTGCAGTGGCACTGGGGCATCCGATTGGTGCCTCCGGCTGTATACTGGCAATCAAAGCCATTTATGAACTGCAGCGTATTCGTGGCCGCTATGCACTGGTCACCCTGTGTATCGGTGGCGGGCAGGGAATTGCCGCAATCTTCAAAAGATACTGACCCTGCTGCTCACCTCATGGAGAACAGATATGTCAACACTCACTCAATCCCCGGCCTGGCTGGCACTGGATATGCACCAGGCAGAAATGGCCAGCCGCTCTCTGCGTACACTGTTCAGCGAAGATCCGCAACGCTTCAGTAAATTTTCACTGCAATTCGGAGATTTACTGCTCGATTACAGCAAACAGCCTGTTGATGAAACCACCATCCAACTCCTGCTGGCGCTGGCGGAACAGCAAAAACTGGCAGACTGGCTCGCTCGCATGGCCAATGGTGAAAAAATCAACTTCACCGAAAACCGATCTGCCCTGCATATCGCCTTGCGTGCCAACTCACCGGTTTTTACGGATGGCGTGGATGTCACGCAGGAAGTCAGACGGGTACTGCAGCAGATCGAGCATTTCACCGAAAAAATTCATGGTGGAATGCATCGGGGCTATACCGGCCTGCCGATTACCGATGTGGTCAATATCGGGATAGGCGGCTCTGATCTGGGGCCAGTCATGGTAACTGAAGCACTCCGGCCCTGCCATGTGCCACAACTGCGTGTTCATTTCGTTTCCAATATCGACGGTGCTCATCTTTCCGGCACACTGCAGCAGCTCAACCCTGCCACCACCCTGTTCATCATTGCCTCTAAAACATTTACCACCCAGGAGACTCTGACTAACGCTCATTCCGCCCGGAAATGGTTTCTGGCCAATGGGGGTAGCGAGCAGGCGATTGCAGCGCACTTTGTCGCCGTTTCCACCAACCGTGAGGCAGTCAGCCAGTTCGGAATCAATCCGGACAACATGTTTGAATTCTGGGACTGGGTAGGCGGACGCTATTCATTATGGTCAGCCATTGGCCTGCCGATTGCGCTGGCAGTGGGGATGGAAAATTTCCGCTCACTGCTGGCCGGTGCACAGGCAATGGATCACCACTTTCTGACTGCGCCTTTCGAGCAGAATCTACCTGTCATGCTGGGACTGATCGGCATCTGGCAAATCAATTTTTTTCACATTACCAGCCAGGCCATCCTGCCTTACGATCAGTCTTTGCATCGTTTGCCGGCTTATCTGCAACAGCTGGAAATGGAAAGCAACGGCAAACGTGTCAATCGCAATGGCGAAACAGTCGACTACAGTACCGGTGCAGTAATCTGGGGAGAATCCGGCACCAATGGTCAGCACGCTTTTTATCAGCTGCTGCATCAGGGTACACAGAAATTCACCGCTGATTTTCTGGCGCCATGCCAGTGCCAGCATCCGTTAACTGAGCATCATCCCATGCTGCTGGCCAATTTCTTTGCCCAGACCGAAGCACTCATGCGCGGAAAAACAGCACAGGAAGTCAGAACCGAGCTGCTGAATCAGCATCTGCCTGCCAGTGAAGTGGAACGCCTGCTCCCTCATCGTGTTTTTCCGGGCAACCATGCCACCACCTCGATTCTGTTCAAAAAACTTGATCCGGCAACCCTGGGAAAACTGATTGCGCTGTATGAACATAAGGTATTCGTACAAGGCATCATCTGGGAAATCAACTCATTTGACCAATGGGGCGTGGAACTGGGAAAACAGCTTGCCGGAACGATCCTGTCCGAGCTGATTTCAGATTACCCCCGCGCGCAGCATGATGCCTCCACCCGTGGCCTGATCGATTTTTACCGGGCACAGCAATAGATCGGAGTCAATCTGAAAACTATGCCTTCATCTTCTTTCCGCAAACACCCGAAGGTGTTATTTGTCACTCCCGAAGTATTCCCGCTTTGCAAAACCGGTGGACTGGGGGATGTCAGCGCGGCTCTGCCCGCTGCACTGCTCGAACTGAAAACCGATATCCGTCTGCTTCTGCCCGGCTATCCGGCAGTACTGGCCGGGCTAAAATCCAAACGTAAAGTAGCAAAACTCGATCTCCTGCCGCATTTTCCTCCGGCCACACTGTTTTCCTCCCGGCTGCAGGTGAATGAATCCGTGAGTGTGCCTCTGTATGTCATTCACTGCCCGCAACTTTACCAGCGGGAAGGCGGTATTTATCTGGACAGTAACGGACAGGACTGGCCGGACAATGCGCAGCGCTTCGGTTTACTGTCAAAAACGGGGGCACTTCTCGCCAGCGATGCCAGTCCCCTTGCCTGGGTGCCGGATATCGTCCACTGTAACGACTGGCAGAGTGGACTTACCCCCGCCTATCTTCACTATCACCCCGGTAAAAAAGCCATCAGCCTGATGGCACTGCATAATCTGGCTTTTCAGGGCAGCTTTCCACCCGATGAAACAGTAAAGCTGGGCCTGCCACCCGAGAGCTTCAGCATGCACGGTGTTGAATACTACGGCAATCTGTCATTCCTCAAGGCGGGCATCTATTACGCCACCAGAATCACTACGGTCAGCCCCACTTACGCCCGGGAAATCCAGAGTGAACCACTGGGATTCGGTTTACAGGGATTACTGGCCGAACGCAGCAATGATGTCAGCGGAATCGTCAACGGCATTGATACCGTCATCTGGAACCCGGCAACGGATCCACACATTGTGAAGCAGTACTCCACCCGGAGTCTGGCCGCAAAAAAATATAACAAACGCGCCCTGCAACGGGAAATGGGGCTGGAGGAAAATGCGCTTATTCCATTGTTTGCCGGAATCAGCCGTTTGAGTCACCAGAAAGGTTACGATCTTCTGCTGCAGATTGCGCCAGCCCTGATCAGTCTTCCCGCCCAGCTGGTGCTGCTGGGAAGCGGGGACAGCCGGCTGGAAAAACAGCTGATAACACTTGCGCAGACCTATCCCGGAAAAGCAGCTGTCCGCACCGATTATGATGAAAGACTGGCACACCGGATCAATGCCGGTGCAGACTGCTTTCTGATGCCGTCACGCTTTGAACCCTGCGGCCTGAACCAGATGTACAGCCAGTGTTACGGCACGCCCCCCATCGTCCATGCAACCGGCGGGCTGATTGACACCGTAGTCGATCTGAACGACGAAACCCTGGCCGATAAATCTGCAAGTGGATTTTACTTTCATGAGATGACACCGGAATCATTCATGAATGCAGTCAGGCGGGCAATCGGTACCTATGCCAATACCCGGTTGTGGAAAACCCTCCAGCACAGCGGGATGAACAGGGATTTCAGCTGGAGAACAAGTGCCGCGACTTATTTATCTATCTATTCGTCATTGATGCAGCAACAACAATCCTCCTGAACAGCTGGAATCCGAGCCCGGATTTTACGAAGAGCCGGGCGGCAGCAGAGCCGGGCTGCCGTATCTCCGCTTTCACCTCACCCCTGCAAGCCCCACTGTGAAGCAACTCAAGATATTCTGAAAGACCGTTTTTTACCCTTATGGGTGCCCGGCACACAACCTGAAGTACACCTGCTCCCTCCATCGGATATAGTCGGATGTAAATAAAAACCGCACACTCCGTACACCTCCGCCGCCAGAGTATTAACCCGGTTTACTTCGTGATATAACATGACAACCAGCTTCCCGATAAATATATGTCATATTTTGATGCAGTTTTCATATTTTATGAAGGAGGATAATGGTAATATATTTTTTAAAAACAAATACTTATATTAAGGAAACTATAAAATGGATTTAAGAATAACGATCAGAAACGGAATCAGTGCGGCAGGAATCTGTTTGGGGTTGTCGATGGCACCCGCCCAAGCCGGGACAGCCGGTTCGATAGCACTGGATATAACCGGTGGCTGTTTTGCCTATGGTGGTACAGGATGTGGCAACACTGACACGAGCAGGCTGGAATATGCGAACGGATCATTCGAATTTCATAATAATCTTCTTGTTATCAGTAATCCGGCAACCTATGCCTATCAGGCCGCCATTTCTCTGCATGCGGAAGCGCCCGGCCCCGGCAATACAACCCTTTCGTTTGACTACGCTCCATCCAGAACATTTGCTTCCCTGGCCAATCTGACATCGGATCCACTATGGGGAATGGCTTACAGTTTCGTAAATACAGTGTTAAGCCTTCCGGCTGGCTCATTTACCGCAACGATACCACCTGCAATGGGGCCATTCACTGCTTCCTGGAATTACCTGCCAAACCCGGGATCGACACCGATCAGTGCCACCGGTACATTTGAAGCCTGGTCCGGTGATAATCTGAACGGGCTTTCGCAGCTTCTGTTTAATCAGCCGCTTCCCGCCAGCCCGGTCAGTTTCACACTGAGTGTGGCGCTTAATGTAATCCCGGAACCGGCAATGATTGCTCTGACAGGTTTAGGTATGCTGGGAATGGGGGTAATCCGGAAACGTACAGCGCCCCGATCTGTCCGCCAAATTGCATAAACCGGTAAAGCAGGGTAAACCGCTGTGGTTTTTCAGCGGCTTTTTTTCCGCCCTGGAAAGCCACTCTGGTAACAACAGGGGCTATCCTGCCGGTGACGGCCCCGGTTGATTCCGAATTTCACCAATCGCCGCCAGGTACTTGGCAATCACAATCCGCTCGTCAAACTCCCGTTCCATCTTTTCCCTGCCGCGCAACCCCATGAGGGTACGTTCAGCGTGTGACAAAGCCGCTATTCCGGCAATCTTGTCAGCAAGATCCGCTACATCCCGCGGTCTGCACAAATAACCATTAACACCATCATTGACGACATCACGGCAACCGGCAGCATCCGTTGCCACGATTGGGCGTGCCATCGCCGCCGCTTCCAGCAAGGTGCGTGGAACACCCTCACGGTAGGAGGGCAGGACAACACAGTCAGCCAGTGCGATTTCTTCCGCCACGTTATCACTCACCCCCAGATAGCGGATGACACCCTCCTTAATCCACTCATCCATCTGTTGACGAGAAATGGCAGCTGGATTCTGCACATCCAGAAAACCCAGCAGACAGAAATCGGCATCCAGCCCCTGTTTTTTCAGCATGCGTGCCGCCTCGACAAATTCCATTACCCCTTTGTCCCACAACATGCGCGCAATCAGCAAAAAGCGCAAAGGAGCTTTATCGGGCAGAGGTACAGGTACAAAGCGATCGAGATCAATCCCGGAGCCCGGCAAACGGTCAGTCACCGCATCAGATACCAGTTTGCCTGAAACAAACAGCACCCTGTCCTCATCATTCTGGAAGAACACCTTGACCGAACGCGATAATGCCAGACGGTACAATCCCCGTACCAGGCGGGTCAACCAGCCTTCCCGGATAAATACCGACCCCAGACCGGCGATATTGTTAATGACCGGAACAGCCGACAAATGTGCCGCCAGTGAGCCGTAGATATTCGGCTTGACCGTGTACCCCAGATAAGCAGCCGGTCTTTCTCTGTGTATCAGCCGCAGAAAACGCCAGAACAGCAACAGATCCCGCCCCGGATGCGTCCCCTTGTTATCCATCGGTAACGGCACATAACGACAACCCAATTCTGCCAGCCGCGGGGTGTAGCTGTCGGGCGGCGCAACCGCTACCACCTCATATCCTGCAGCAACCATGGCACGGATGAGACCCGCACGGAAATTCACCAGATTCCACGCAGTATTGAGTGTAATAATAATTTTCCTGTTCAATGCAGTTGTACCTCTTGCGATATACCTGATACCGGTAAAATTTTTATTCCGGTGCTGCGCGCTCCCACGCAAGGTGGTAGCGTTCAATCATGCGCTCCAGGCTGAAATGAATTTCCACCCGCTGTCTGGCAGCCGCACAGCGCGCCTGCCAGACTGTCCCGTCCCGCATGGCTGCACGCGCCTGCAGTAAAGCATCAGCCAGCGCTTTCGGATCTTTTGGCGGCACGATCCAGCCAGTCTCGCCAACAATCAGAGCTGCATCTCCCACATCCGTCACCACGACTGGCGTACCACAGGCCATGGCCTCCGCCACCACATTGGGAAATGCCTCACTGGAACTGGAAAGCACATGCACATCCAGCGCATTCATCACATCGGGTATATCCGTACGCTGTCCCAGCAATCTCACCTCTCTGGTCAGATTGCGTTCCGCCAGCCAGGCAGTCAACTGGGTATTGCTCTGGTCAAGGCCATGACCTACCAACACACAATAGAAATCCACACCGTGAGATTTGATAATTGCAAGCGCATCCAGCAGGTTCTTATGGTCTTTTTGCGGATCAAACCGCCCCACCATACCCATTAACCAGCAATCACCCGTATTCCATTCCGCACGCAACCGTGCACGTGCCGCTCCATCAACACGAAAACGAACCAGATCATAACCATTGGGAATCACCCGCAGTTTTTCCGGTGCATAACCCAGATTACGGTGTACTTCCAGTGCCTTCTGTGCGCAACAGATAATGGCTGAAGGCACCCGGGCACTGATACGGGCGCATAATCCGGCCACCCGAATGGTAGAACGGCGGGATTGTCCTGTATCCAGTGCGGTATGATGAACCCCCCAGAACACCTGCCTGATACCCGTCAGACGGGCAATCACACCACCGACCAGGTCAGCGTGATACATCCACGTTTGCACTGCCTGCGGGCGACTCTGGCGCAGCAGTCGCCACAGTTGCCACAGCCCGCCAGCCGTAACCCGGCCTCGCGGCATATTCAGACAGGACACCTCTACCCCGGCCCGGCACAGTAAAGAACCGTACTTGCCTTCATCCATTAATGAAATGACATGGTGTTTTACTGCCTGATCGCTGCTGCACAAACGATATAAAACAGCCTCAGCACCACCATCATTCAGGCCGGAAATAATATGAACAGTTTTCATTAACCGCCCAGCATACGCAGCCAGTACAGCCACTGAAACATGGCATAAGCAATGAACAAAACTACGGTCATTATTTTCGTTACACCACGCAGACTCAAAATTGCAGAAACAAGACATGGAAATGCAGCAGCCAGGAATCTTGTTGAATACCCGCCGTGAAATACATTCACGAAAACAATGGAAATAATTACCAGCGCATAGCGTGCGTAATCCAGCGCCACCAGATGTCGCCGGCTTACATAAAAAGGAATCAGTAAAGCCATCCAGAACAATGAATACAGCGTGGAACTGGACATGTCATGATATTCAGCCCGGCGATCGCCTACTGCCGACAAAATAACTTCACGTAACGGACCAATCAGAAGCGATACGAAAGTACCGGTCATAAAGAGAGTGATAAATACCGCTGAACAGCCAATCCTGAATCGAACCGAAAGCCATTGCACCGTTCGGACTGCTGCATAAATCAGGATAAACAGCATGGTTCCAGAGTGAATAAACAGCGCAGCTAACGCTAAAACCAGAGAAATTACACTGTGCCGCCCGTGCAGCAAATAAGCCACACCCAGTATTGAAATTGCCAGTGCAAGCCGGTACTGGGAAAATGAAAAATCAATGACAAGCGGATTGATAAGAAAAGGCAGTGCGTAAATACCCTGCCATTTTGTCAGTAACGATCCAAAGATCAGCAAAGCAATAAAAGAGATCGCCGAAAACATATAATCAATCTGGATCCCGGTGTTATTTACCAGCCAGCCTATTGCGTAGTGCCACAGAAATTCGTTTGAGATGTAGCTCAAAACACCATCGAATTCTTTGTAGTCGAGGACACTGGTCTGATTAAGGAAATAATCCGCATAAACCTCCTTATCCGTAAATCCGTGGCCGTTAATCACACGAAAAATTTCTTCCCAGGGTATAGCAACCATAACGGCAGCAAATCCAAGAACTGCAATAATATTTAATGCCGTTTTACTGATTGCGACTTTCATTCCGGTATTCGCGCATCACAGCAGGAAACCGTCTGCAGGCATTCCGGCAACGGGTATTAACCATTTAACTCCAGTATATTCAGATAAGTATCCACCGCCCGATCCAGCCCGAAATCCCGGGCACGCTGACGTACATCAGGCAATTGTCCGCGCGGCGTATCCAGTACTGCCGCCATGGCAGCAGCCAGTGCATCGGCATCCCCGACCGGCACCAGCTTTCCCCATTTACCTCCCTCCAGAATTTCATCCGGCCCGCTCAGGCAATCAGTACTGACTACAGGGGCACCACAGGCCATCGCCTCTATCAGCACACCAGGCAGACCCTCACGACGGGAGGAAAGTACAAACAGGCTGCAGCGCACCAGATAAATAAAGGGGTTGTTTACAAAACCCGGCATTTGTACATCGTCTCCGGTCAAACCACAGTCACTCACTACCGACTGCAGATAAGCACGCAGCTCTCCTTCGCCCAGGATCATTAATCGGACTGCCCGTTTCCGGCGCAAGCGGGCAAAGGCGCTAATGAGAATATGAAAATCCTTGGCTTCATTCAAACGTCCAATTGATAACAGTACTGGGGGCTGCCCGGGAGAAAACCAGGAATGTTCAACAGGTTCAGCCGCCCGCATCTTGATCAGAGGCAGGTCAAAAGGGTTATAAAGGGTTTGTACACGCTGACGGGGCAGGTTGATAAAGGTTGCCAGATCCGCTGAGGCTGCCTGCGAAACAGCACAGATCGCATCTGCTTTAGGGTAAAGCCATGGAATCAGGATAAAATTCAGGCGTGCAGCCAGCCCTTGAGCAATCGCGTGCTCACCGCTGATCAATCCGCGTTCTGACACGACCACCCGTGTTTTTACCTGCGCCAGCATGCGTGCCAGAATCGCTGTCACATTGGCGTGGCCCATAGCCGAGAGCATGGCAACAGGCTGTTCCCGGCGTAAATAACGCATCAGCGGCAGCAGGGCTTTGATCACTCGTCCCGCCTGCAAATCCACCACACGTACGGTAGATACAACATTTTCCAGATACGGCCCGTTTTTGCTGGCCAGTAATAAATCTACCGTAAGACCACGAGCAGCAAAGCTGTTAGCCAGTGTGACCATGGCCCGCTCAGCGCCCCCGCCACGCAGGGAAGGAACAAACAGTGCCACATCCACCATGCCTGTCACCTTTTAACAATATTTTTAAACAAACGATAACCATGCCGGCCTGCGAGCTGACGCACCCCGGCAGTATCCAATATCAGGAAAATAATCATGGCCACTGCTCCGGCAACTGTTATGGACAGCATCATTTTGAATACCGGGGAAATATCCGCCTGCATACAAAACCATGCCGACCCGTAAACACCCGCAGCCGGTACAAATCCGTGCACCAGTAATGGCAATACCCGGGGCATGGGAAACACCCTGAATCCTATGATTGCGCTACTGACAGCTGCCACTGAATAAGCCAGCAAAGCAGACCAGGCGGCGCCAGCAATACCAAAATACGGTATGAACACCAGATTCAGCCCCAGATTCGCAGCGGCAGCCAGACCACTGGTTACCAGCAACCATGTTGATTTTCTGGTCAGATGAAAGGCAATGTCGAAATGAAAGGATTTGATACCGATAATCGCTGCAGTCAGCGCAATCCACAGAAAAATCGAGGATGCACCTTCTCTGAATGCTTCTCCAACAAACAGACCCATCATCACCGGTTCAATTGCGATCAATCCGGCCGCACCGGAAAATGCCAGCGCAAACATCAGTTCACCATTCTGGTGCATTTGCCGGCCGGCAGCCTCTACCCCTTCTTTTTCCAGCACCCTGATAACCAGAGGCGTGGCTGCGGTATTAACGATGGTCAGCAGCAGCCCGAGGCTTTGTTGCGCCATGTCGTAGCCCGCGGCATAAATGCCGGTTTGAGCTTCCCCCAGAAACCAGGCGATCATCAGGCGATCCGAACTGGCTGTGATCCAGACCAGTGCAAAAGTAATCGCCAGAGGCAAGCCATAACGCCCGAATTCACTGAGCTGTTCACTGGAAGGTAATCGGGGACGTATACCTGTCCAGGCGCTGCGCCCCGCAAACAGCCAGGCCACAAGAGCACCAGAAATCAATCCGATAAGTGGCGCATGTGCACTCTGATATATCCACGCCAGCACCGCTCCCAGCAGCAGAGCCGGCACAGCCTTTACGGCGCTCAGCACACCATAGCGCACGGGATCGAGCTGGACAGTAGCCAGCCGCAGATTAAGCTCGTGCCATGCCTGGGTAATTGCCAGGACAATGGCAACAGGGATAATAGAGCGCCATTCCGGTGCGGCTAAGACGGATGCGACTGCGTAAGCTGCAAGTGCAAAAATGACGGATAAAAACAGAAAAATGGCCAGGACCGGGCGTAACACTGTCTGCGGCTGGTCAATGTGTGCAGGTAAAAAACGGCCACACACCAGTAACAGCCACTGAAAAACCACAACCTGCACCAGCCCGACTCCTGCAATTACCAGAGAATAACGTCCAAACTCTTCATGTGTAAGCAGACGGGTATAAACGGCCAGCGCCAGAAAATTAACAATACCGGGCAATCCCCGCGCAAACAGGTAGACAATAACGTGCCGGATCAACATGAACCAATAGCAACATCGTCACATTCAAATAACTGCAGGACTAACGTGAATCCGGCAAAACCAGTCACACCGATGCTCAGCACTTTCAATCAATCGCTCCCAGGCGGGTCACGGAAACAAACCCGGACATAAACCATAAACCCGGGCTTTCCATTAAAAACAGAATTAGAAACAGAAACGGTGCAGTCAAAAAACAGCATCGCCAGATTAACCATCATCTTCGCCCCTGAAATCAGATCAGAGCACGTCTGTCAGGCACCTGGTGCATCCAGTGCCCCCAGCCAGGAATCCGGAATAAAACCAAGACTACTACCGGTCCTGTTCTGCACAGCTGAAAGTCAACAGAACAAACCGGGCTGTTTTCATGCTTATGAATATCCGCCGGGCAGTGGTAAAACACAGTATTACATCCGGGACTGGCACTGCAGCACGCATCCGGCACAGTAAAAATAAAGATCTGGCAGAAATTGATAACCCCGATTTAACACAGGAAACCTGAATTGTTCAGCACTATATTAATTGTTTGCGTAGGCAATATATGCAGGAGTCCCATGGCAGAAGGAATCCTGCAAAAAGCGTTGATCAGCGCGGGGAAAACAGAATGTTCTGTCAGTTCCGCCGGTCTGGGCGCATTAGCCGGCCATGAGGCCGATCCCACAGCTCGCCAGCTGATGACAGACAGAGGGCTGGATATTTCCAGTCACCGGGCACGACAGCTGACTGATGACATGCTGCACCAGGCAGATCTCATACTGGTAATGGAAGCATGGCAGAAAGCTGTAATTGAAACACGCACGCCCAGCGCTAAAGGAAAAGTATTCCGCTTTGGAGAATGGGAAGGCATTGATATCAGTGATCCTTACCAGAAAGATCGCTCTGAATTTATCCGGTCAGTGACACTGATCGAACAAAGTGCAGCTCAATGGATAACCAGGTTATGACCTGCCAGATCCCGAGCCCATACCTGATTTCTGAATTTGGTACCTATCCCGCACCGGGGATCAACATTCAAGCATGAACAGACAATTTACAAAGTTATGTCTTAATCTTCTGGCATTGAGTCAGCTCACCGCCTGCTCAATTATTCCAGGCCAGCACATGAGCCCGTTTTCCCGGCAGTCCAGTACGGAAATGCCCGTCCGGGAAAATGATGAAGCCATTCTGAAAAAGCTCAATATCCAGACGATCAATGCCGAGCTGATCATTGCACTTGAAAAGAATTACAAAAACTTCAGCCTTTCCCCCGATAACGTTGCCAACCATTATTTTGATTATCGTATTGGTGCCAGCACCATCAAAGGTGTTCCCATGAAAAACGAGCCTTACACCCAGTACCGGGTAGGCCCCAGAGATATTCTCAATATTACTGTCTGGGATCACCCTGAACTGACTATTCCGGCGGGAGAATTCCGCTCTGCCGAGGCGGCTGGAAATGTTGTCGGTGAAGACGGCACCTTTTTTTATCCTTATGTAGGCACTATGCAGGCTGCCGGGCGAACCGTCGAGGAAATTCGTGAAGAATTGACCAGGAAACTTTCAAAATACATTGAATTTGTACAGCTCGATGTACGTGTGGCCGCCTACCGCAGCCAGCGGGTTTATGTGGTAGGCGAGGTAGCCAGCCCTGGCGTTCAGCTGGTAAAAGACATACCGATGACGGTACTGGAAGCGATCAATAATGCCGGGGGAGTCAGTCAGGAGGCAGATTTGCGCAATATCATCCTGACCCGGGACAACAAAACTTACAGCATCAATCTGCTCAATCTCTATGAAGGAGGGGATGTCACGCAGAATGTACTGCTCCGGCACGGTGATGTGCTGAATGTGCCGGACAGCGCACTGAACAAGGTTTTTGTGCTGGGAGAGACGAATCATTTTGTTGCAGGCGGGGCAACCGGCCGCTCACGCAGTCTGGTGATGAACAAAGCTCGCATGACATTGACCGAGGCGCTGAGTGAGGCCGGGGGATTCAACCAGGAAACTTCTGATCCGGCCAGAATCTTTGTATTCCGTGGCGGGCTGGGCAAACCGGAAATCTATCATCTGGACGCAAAATCACCTGACGCCCTGCTCCTGGCAGATCGTTTTCCGCTGCAACCGCGCGACGTTATTTATGTCGACCGGGCCGAGGGAATACGCTGGAATCAGATCATCGGGCAAATCCAACCGACGATCAACTTGCTGAATTCATTCGATGGTACGTTGGCCGTTCAGCCCTTTTTGAAACATTGATCTCTGCCGTCCCGGTATCACAATATTGTTACCGCCAGATGGGACCGCGATCCGCAAGGTACAGGACTGCAACCCCTGCCACCGGCCTGACGAAAGCGCAATTCCCCGGATTTTATAACCTGTTCATTACCTGATATGCCACCTGATTTATCAAGAAACAGTATGGATCACCTGTCTGACCAGGTCAGTGAAGAAATTGATCTGAGTGAACTGCTGGATGTCCTGATCGACAACAAAAAACTGATTATCACCATGACATTCATCACTTGTGTCATGGGCGCCGCCCTGTCGTTCCTGAGCCGACCCATCTACAAAGCAGACAGCCTGTTACAAATCAGGGAAAACACCCAGTCCATGGCGGATCAGCTGGATTCACTGACAAATTTCTTTGAAACCAAAACACCCGTTCAGGCTGAAATCGAGCTGATCAAATCCAGAATGATTCTGGGAAAAACGATCAGAAATCTTCATCTCGACATTGTTGCCACCCCCAAATTCTTTCCTCTTATTGGCAATGCGGCAGCCAGATGGCTTCAACGGATCAAGGGTGATGATGATCTGCCCGGCCTGTCATCCGGATTCTTACATTACGCCTGGGGAGGTGAGGCTATTCAGGTGGATACATTTGACGTGCCTGACAGCTGGAAAAATGAAGAAATCATTTTGCAGGCAACAGGGGAAAATCGCTTCAGGCTCATCTATCAGGATGAGATCCTGCTTGAGGGCGAAGTCGGCAAACTGGCCGTTAAGCAGCCGGCAGGCTATCTGCAGCCTGTCAGAATTTTTGTCACCCGTCTGCGATCACGCCCGGACACCTTCTTTAGTCTGATTCGCCGCTCCAGGGGTGAGGCACTCCGGCTGTTAAAGGAAAATCTTTCTATTACAGAAATTGGCAAAGGTACCGGTATTCTCGAATTGACCTTTGAATCGGATGACCGGAAACAGGCCGTTCGAATCGTTAATGAAATTGCCAATAGCTATCTTCAGCAGAATGTTGAGCAAAAATCAGCTGAATCCCAGAAAACACTCGAATTCCTTGAGAAACAGCTGCCAGCCCTTAAGGAGCAACTGGAAATTGCCACCAATGCCCTGAATGATTACAGAATCCGCAAAGGTTCAATCAATCTTGATCTTGAAACCCAGAACATCCTGACAGGTACGGTCGAGCTGAACACCCAGATCACACTCCTGCAGCAAAAGCGGGATGAACTGCGCCAGAAATTCACGGAATCCCACCCTAATGTCATCGCAATCGACAAACAGATCCACAGATTACAGGCACAGATCAATGCATTTGACAGAAAAATCGGAGGGTTGCCTGAAACCCAGCAGATTATTCTGCGATTATCCAGGGATGTCGATGTCAATGCCGAGCTTTATACCACACTGCTGAATCACGCCCAGACCATCCGGGTGGCAAAAGCCGGGGCAGTCGGTAATGTACGAATTGTAGATTATGCGATACCACCTGATCTGCCGGTTAAACCCAAAAAAACCCTGATCATGGGGATTGCACTGATAGCCGGGCTGATGCTGGGCACCATAACGGCCTTTGCCTGCAGATCACTCAGTCGTGGCGTAAAAGATCCGAACATCATCGAGAAATTGCTGAATGTACCGGTTTACGCAACAGTCCAGTACAGCAAACACCAGAAGCTGATTGAGAAAAAGCTGAGAAATGAATCCGCACCGGGTATTCATCTCCCGCTTCTTCTGGCGCTGGAAAACAGGGAAGATCTCGCCATAGAAAGCCTGCGCAGTTTACGCACCACGTTGCACTTTGCATTTCTGGAGGCACGCAACAACATCATCATGATCACCGGCCCGAGCCCCGGGATTGGGAAAACGTTTATCTCGATGAATCTTGCCATCGTGATGGCAGATGCCGGCATGAAAATCCTGCTGGTCGATGGAGATTTGCGCAGGGGCGCCATCAATAAATCATTACAGCTGGACAGAAAAAATGGCCTCTCTAATCTGATCAGCCAGCCGGCTGATCTTAACAATGTGATCAAACCGGTTCCCCAGGCAAACATCGATTTTATTTCAACAGGTGAAATCCCGCCCAACCCGTCCGAATTACTGTTGCATGAACGATTCGGGCAATTCCTGGAAGCGGCCGGCAAACAATATGACCTGGTTATCATCGATTCTCCACCGATTCTCGCCGCCACCGATGCCGCCATTATCGGCCGCCTGGCCGGTGCAACTCTGATGGTCGCCAAAGCCGGGGCTCATCCGGTACGGGAGCTCGAACAGAGTGTGAAAAAGCTGGTGCAGGCAGGGGTGAATCTGAAAGGGGTGATATTCAACGGTATTCCGGAAACTTCCTCACGCCACGGTTATGGCCAGTATGTATACCAGTACGATTACCGGAGGAAAAAACGGTAAATCAGGATTTTCCCGTCTTCTTGAGTTCTTTCACAAATCCGGTTGCGCGGAATGAAGCGCAACAACGAAACCATTAAATCAGCAGGTGCGACAAGTACCGCACAGCGCCGCGGCTCACCTGTAAAGCTGATTTTTAGAAATACCCTTCTGTAAATTTTTGTAATTATGAGGCAAGCCAATGCAACCTGATCTCTCAGAACAACTCATTTTATTTGCCACCAGTACAATACTGGCCGGGCTTACCATCCGGCTGGCGATTTTTCTGGCATACGCCTACGGTATCCTTGATCGTCCCGGGCAGCACAAACAGCACAGACACCTCACGCCGTTCGTTGGGGGAACCGGTATCTTCGCAGCACTGCTCGTCGCCCTTTGCTTCCTGGTCAGCCATTATCCGGAGCACTCCATGAAATGGCTCGGGCTTGGGGTCAGCTCGATTATCATTTTTGTCATGGGTTTCGCTGATGACATCCTTCAGCTTCATTACAGAACAAGACTGATCGTACAAACCATAGTTGTCCTGATCATGGCCCTGGTAAGCGGTGTTGTGCTGACTGATCTCGGCAGTATTTTACCTGGTGAGGTACTGGTGCTGGGGATTCTTGCCATCCCTTTCACGCTCTTTGCCACCATCGGGGGCATCAATGCACTTAATATGATTGATGGAATCGACGGACTGTCCGGCTCCCTGTCACTGACGAGCCTGATATTACTTGGCACGGTTGCCCTGGTTGCCGGTGACCATCCCAGCTACATTCTCATCCTTGCACTTGCCGGTGGTACCGTGGGATTTCTGTTTTTCAATCTCCGTTACAAGCTGCAACCCCGGGCCAGAGTATTTCTCGGGGATAACGGCAGTATGCTGCTGGGGTTCCTGATTGCCTGGCTTCTGATCGATCTTTCCCAGGGCAGTAACAGCCGTGCCATGGCGCCAGTTACGGCCCTCTGGCTGTTTTCCGTTCCCCTGATGGATACCATCAGCATCATGCTGCGCCGGGTCTGGCAGCACAAATCACCCTTTGAACCGGATCATAATCATTTGCACCACATTCTGCTTGATGCAGGTTACCGTGTGGGAGATGTGATATTTACAGTTATTTCCATACATTTACTGTTTGGCATCACAGGGCTTGCCGGCCTGTACCTGGGAATACACGAGCCTGTGATGCTTGCGGGATTTCTGCTGCTCTTTTCCGGATATTTTTACCTGTCTCTCCACCCCTGGCATCTGATTACGGCACTGCGCCATCTTCATACACTCTGGGGACTCGTCCCGACGCAGAGTTACGGCTTTTTTCTGGGCAGCCATACTCCGGAAGAAGCAGAAAATCTGGTTCGTACACTTTCAAAAGAGTTGAGGCCCAGCCTGGATTCACTGATACATGTGATCAAGAACAAAGCACCTGCCGGTGATGAAGATAACAAGTATGCCGTAGTTGTCAATATACGTTTGCTGGACGCGGAAATCGGCACAATGAAAAATGAAATCGATAATTTCGTAGCTTCAGCCCAGAAACATATCACCGAACAGTGCGGTATTCAGTTACGTCCCTTCATAGAACGTAACCCGCGAAACGACAGAAGGGTACAGGATCAGGGAAATCTCTCCGGAAACCGCCGTACGGCAGATCGACGCAAACCCAATCAGAAACTGCTGGTATTCGAAGCCATGTTTGATCACGCTTCAATGTCAGAACAGGACTATCACCCTAAAAAAGCGGATTGAACTGTCAACAATCGGTTACGAGAATTTACCCTTCCCGGCTGACAATACAGAAGCAGTCACAAAAAGGAGGATGTTTTGTTTTCTTGCACACGCAGAGTGAAACCAGACCGGTCTTTTCAGCAACAAATGCCAGCGGATTCATGCCGGTTCCACGGTGAGAGCCATCACAAAAAGGTTGTGACCGGCTGAGGCCACAACTGCACCAGTAGTACCGTTTACCCGCTTCCAGCCTGGCCTGGAGCGGAAGGTCTGTGGATGTCCCCGGCTCATTCATCATTCATTCGGGAACAGGCACTATCAGTCAAACAGGTTTAATGCCGTTTCACTGCCCGCAGCAATATTGTGTGCCGCCATCGCAGCCTGGATATCAGTCAGACGCTGCCTGGTTCTTTTCACACCGCTCTCACTCAATGGCACCCTGTTGTCATCCACCAGAATGCCGTTCAGTGTTGATGAAAAAAGTCGGGCAATATGTGCCATCTGATCAAACACTTTTTCACCATTTGCCACTCTGGGAACATCCAGCAGGAAAGTAATGCCATGGGTAGTCAGTGTTCGCATACTGGCAGGCAGAAACGGGGCTGCTTCAAAGTTGCCCAGCGAAAACAGCACTTCACCGGTCTCATTGTCACGGTATTTGAATACCCCTTCAGATTCCAGCCTGAAACCGGATGCCTCTGCCAGTGCGCGGATTTTAGTCCCGACAAAAGCTCCCCCATCCTTGCTGATGATATTGATACCCATGATCACATCAACATCCGCACAGAATTTGTCCAGATCTGTTGCTCTGGCATGAGCTTCGGAAATATCAGGACATTCAGCTTCCGCCTGGATCTGTGCGGCAAAGTCTTCCGCCATATCACGGAACCTTGACAGATTGATTTCAGTCACCGGTCCGGAACGGTCCGCAAGCTGCAAACATCCTTTCAGCTCAATATAAGTGTTTCTGGGGCTAAGTGTATCGAGGGTAATTTCTTCCCACGGCTGATCTTCCGACTGCAGCCCAAACCAGTGTACCGGCTTACCGTAATCAAATTTCTGCTGCAGCAGGTCAATCAGCTTCTCATGCGGTATGGATGAATCTGCACGAATATCAGCGATATAACTGATTGTGCCGTCGATACTGACGGCTCTCTTTTGCATACCGGATTCTTTTGATACCGGCTGATCATGCGCAACGGGCCGGTCAACCGGACTGCCGGCAGAATCTGCCGCGATATCCGGCACTGACAGCGTTTCGCTCCCAAACTGAGGTTCAACCCGCTGGTTACCAGACACGGATATACGTTCATCATTCAGCAGCACATCGTCATGCTCATACCTGAAACCATCATGAACCTTGCGGTGATAGCGTGACAGCTGAATCCTGTTGAATATAACAACACCCGCAATGATTACAACACCGACAATAACCAGACTGATCTGCAAGTCACTCATAAACTGTTACCCCCTTTGGCGCGATTATAATCGTTCTGAATACACTGAAGTATTCCATCCACACACATCAGATACTGCCAGACATACCCCCTGCAGCCGTCACTTTACCAATATCCACTGTCACCACCCGGGAAACGCCCTGTTCCCGCATGGTTACCCCGATCAGCTGCTGCGCCATCTGCATGGCGATTTTATTATGGCTGATGAAAAGAAACTGGGTCTCTTCAGACATATGTTTAACCAGCTCACAAAAACGTGCTGCATTACTGTCATCCAGCGGCGCATCGACTTCGTCCAGCAGGCAGAATGGCGCAGGATTGAGCCGGAACAGTGAAAACACCAGTGCCAGCGCCGTCAGGGCTTTTTCCCCACCGGAAAGCAGATGGATAGAGCTGTTCCGTTTACCTGGCGGATGGGCATTCAACTGTACACCCGCATCCAGAATATCCTCGCCGCTCAATACCAGTTCCGCAAACCCTCCCCCGAAAATGGAAGCAAATAACTCCGACAGATTCTGATTGACCTGACTGAATGTTTCCTGCAGACGTTCCCGGGTTTCGCAGTCAATCTGAAACATGGCCTGCTCCAGTGTTGCAATCGCTTCGCGCAAATCATGAGACTGTTCTTCCAGGTGGGTCCGGCGTGATTTTAACGTTTCCAGCTCCTGTAGTGCCGCCAGGTTAACCGCCCCGAGCGCAGCGATTTCCCCGGTAAAACGGTTAATACGTGTTTGCAGTTTTGCCGGTGGTTCATTCACGGGTTGCAATGCCATTTCCGATACCGCCTCACCCAGCTCCGCCAGCCTGTCTGCAAACTGAGTTTCAGTCATCCCCGCTTCCTGTTCACGCAGCCGTGCCTGGCCAATCATTTCACCCAGTTCATGCAACCGCTGTTCTGCCTGCATCCGGGCCTGTTCCGTTTCACGTAACGCATCACTGATATTTTCCAGCTCGTGCCGGGTTGCCATTAACACCTGTTCATGCTGATTGCGCTGGGCTTGCCAGTGTTCTGCCTCTGCTGTCAGTGACGATTCGTCCAGATTAGCGCGGGTATCCCGCAATTTCTGAATACTTTCATCCAGAGTCCCCCTGTTCCGGGAGATCATCCCGATACGCTGCTCACAATCCGCGATTCTGCTCTGGCAGTTCTGCTCACTGAAAGCCGCTTCACGCAATTTATCCGACAAGCGCTGCACCAGCGCATACTGTGTCGCCAATACCTGCCCGGATGACTGGCTGATGGATTGCACCTGATTTACCTGTACTTCCAGTTCCGTCCTTTCTGCTTCACAGGCAGCCAGCTCTGTTTCAGTCTGATATTTTTGTGAAAATTCTTCCTCAACCTGCACTGCCAGATCTGCCAGTCCGGTTTCAATCCGGGCCTGTTGCCGGGATATCTGCTCGATCTGTTGCGTCAGTTGCACTGCCTGTATCTGCCGGTCATGCTGCTGCACCCTGATCTCTTCGATCGTTCGCCGAATCTGTACAATATCTGCCGCAATATGCTGACAGCGCTGCTCGGTTTCAGCCAGGATCTGCTGCCGGGATACCACCGATTGCCCGATCTGCCCGCATTCCTCCCTGATCTGCGCAATCTCGCGCTGGCGCTGCAGAATGCCATGTACTGCAGAATCAGGCGCAAAATAACTGACACCACAACCGGTTACGCTGTGCCCTTCTGCTGTTACCAGCATCTCACCGGAAACAAGCTGCATCCGTTCAGCCAGGGCCAGCGCCAGACTGTCAGTGACAAACACTCCATGCAGCCAGTTTCTCAGCACACCCTGCACTGCCGGATTGCGGCAATTCAGCAATGTATTAAGTGGCTTCCATGCTCGCCGATCCGGCTGGCCCCTGCTGTCGCGCCAGTCCGCGGACTGATCCGCTGACACAGGTTCACACACTGACCATTTCGCGGGGGGGCGCTGCCCTTCCTTATCGTTTTCCCAAGCCAGCACCTGTTCCAGCTGATCCACAACCACTGCCTGAATACGCTCACGCAGCACCGCCTCCAATGCTGTTTCCCAGCCCGGCTCAACCGAAATCTGCTGCCACAGCCTTGGCAGCAGATGCAGCTGAAGTCTGGCCATCCACGCGTTCAATTCCCGGTTATCCTCGATCTGGTCCTGCAAGCGCTGCAGAACGTCACACCGGGCATTAGCCCGGGCCAGATCACGCTGCAGCGACTGAACAGTCTGCTGAGCAGCATCACGCTCCTGTTGTACGGCGTGCAACTGTACTTCCAGCTCACTGAGTGCATCTCGATTCTGTGCCAGCAAAGCAGCAAACTCTGCTGCTTCCTGCTGCAACCCGTCCAGTTGCACCGGGTCAATCTCCGGCTGATTCGCCTGCTCTTCCAGCAGACGCTCACGACGTATCATCAGCTGCTGCAGCGTTTTTTCAGCATAGCTCTGCTGGTTCTGCTGCAGTTTCTCATTCTGTCTGGCCAGTGCCAGCTTTTCCTGCAGCCCGGCCAGCCGGGCCCGGTCTGACTGTGCAGATGATTCCATTTGTGGCAGCTTCCCGGTTTCCTGCGCATGTTCTTCAGCACAGGAAATATGGCAACTTCTGACCTGCTCCAGCTTTTCCTGCCAGGACAGCAGATTTTCACCGGCCTCATTCAGTTGCTGCTCATGATTTTGCAACTGCAGTACAGCCTCATCAATCTGATGATCGAGCTGCTCCCTGTTCAGACGGATATGCCGGATGCTTTGCTCGACACGGGCAATTTCTCCATCCGCAGCGTACAACTCCCCCTGAACCTGATGCTGACGATCACTTACCGTACGATGGTGCATGCGCAGTTCATCCAGCTTCTCAACCGCGGCTTGTGTACCGGATCGAATCACTTCTGTTTCCTGCATCAGTCGCTCGATTTCCACCTGCGCCTCAAACCGTGACTGAGCAGCCTGCTGCTTGCGCAGTGTCCACAGCGCATACTGCATTGCCGTCAGCTGCTGCTGCAGATCCTGATAGCGAACCGCACGCTCCGCCTGTATTTCCAGATGCTGTTGCTGTTTCTCCAGCTCTTCGAGAATGTCATCCACACGCTGCAGGTTACCGCGCGCATCAGCCAGGCGCAGCCCGGTCTCATGACGTTTTTCGTGGTAGCGCGTAATGCCGGCTGCTTCTTCAAGAAATATGCGCAACTCTTGCGGTCTGGCTTCAATGATGCGGGAGATCATTCCCTGTTCAATGATGGCATAGCCGCGCCCGCTGACCCCTGTTCCCAGGAACATATCGGTAATATCCCGCCGGCGAACGTGAAGGTTGTTGATGTAATAGGATGATTCACCATCGCGCTGAATCACGCGCCTGATGGCAATTTCACTGTAGGCTTTCCACTGGCCGGCTGCCTTGCCCGAGCTGTTATCGAATATCAGCTCAACACTGGCACGCCCGATCGGTTTACGGGTGGCAGATCCGTTAAAAATCACATCCTGCAATGATTCCCCCCGCAGTGCCGAGGCGCGTGATTCGCCCAGCACCCAGCGCACCGCGTCGATGACATTGGATTTACCGCAGCCGTTTGGCCCGACGATCCCGACAAGATTCCCCGGAACAGGAATCACCGCAGGATCAACGAATGTCTTGAAGCCGGCCAGTTTGATTTCGGTCAGGCGCAATTTGGAAGGTAAAAGGTTATAATTTCGGCTAAACGCATCATTTTAACAGGCTGACAACCGATCTGCCTGTCATACAAACTGAGGAAATCATGACCACCCAACCTTCGAAGCAGCTGGAAACCTTCGAAAATCCTGTGCAGACACGCGATTACCGGATCCACATGGAAATACCGGAGTTTACCTGCCTGTGTCCCAAAACCGGGCAACCGGATTTTGCGCGGCTGATACTGGATTATATCCCCGACAAAAAATGCATCGAGCTCAAGAGCCTCAAGCTCTATATCTGGTCATATCGTGATCAGGGCACTTTTCATGAGGCCGTAACCAACCGGATTCTGGATGATCTGGTCGCCACAATGAAACCCCGCTTTATTCGGTTGACTTCAAAATTTTATGTACGCGGTGGCATTTTCACCAATGTTGTTGCAGAACACCGCAAAAAAGGCTGGCAACCTCAACTTCCGGTATTCCTGGAGGCTTTTGAGGAACAGTTCAACACACGCGGCTGATCACTGTCCCGCATAAACTCCATCAATTTTTCTGAAAAACAGCCATGGATCAGTATCGCGAAGAACGTGACGCAATGGGCACAGTACAGGTGCCTGCCAATGCCCTGTGGGGTGCACAGACACAACGATCACTCAGCCATTTCAATATTTCAGGCGAACGCATGCCACAAGCACTGATCCACGCACTGGCACTGGTCAAGCGCGCTGCTGCCAGCGTTAATCGTGATCTGGAACTGCTGGATGAAAATATTACGCAGGCAATCATTACTGCTGCTGATGAAGTGCTGGCAGGCAAGCATATCGGTGAGTTTCCACTGGTGATCTGGCAAACCGGTTCCGGCACACAGACCAACATGAATATGAACGAGGTACTGGCCAACCGCGCCTCGGAAATTCTGGGCGGCACGCGCGGCAAAGATCGCAAGATCCACCCCAACGACCACGTCAACAAAGGGCAATCTTCCAACGATGTTTTTCCTACCGCCATGCACGTGGCTGCCGTGGAAGCCATCTGCGGCCGGCTGATTCCCGCACTGGAAATCTTGTGCAACACGCTGGCTTCCAAATCGGCAGAATTTTCGGACATCGTCAAAATTGGTCGCACCCATTTGCAGGATGCCACTCCACTGACACTGGGACAGGAATTTTCCGGCTATGTGTCACAACTCGATCACTGCCTGGCTCATCTTAAAGCTGCATTGCCACATCTGCTTGAACTGGCACTGGGCGGAACGGCAGTAGGTACCGGCCTTAATACCCATCCGGAATTTGCTCAGCGCGTTGCAGCTGAAATAACACATCTCAGCGGCCATCCTTTCGTAACAGCCCCGAACAAATTTGAAGCGCTGGCCGCGCATGATGCGCTGGTCCATGCGCATGGCGTATTGAAGACACTGGCAGCGGCACTGATCAAGATTGCCAATGATGTCCGCTGGCTGGCATCCGGCCCGCGCTGCGGCATAGGCGAGATTCGTATCCCGGAAAATGAACCCGGCAGCTCAATCATGCCCGGAAAGGTCAACCCCACTCAATCAGAAGCGATTGTCATGCTCGCCTGCCAGGTCATGGGTAATGATGTCGCAATCAACCTGGGGGGGGCGATGGGAAATTTTGAACTCAATGTTATGAAACCACTGATCATTCACAACTTTCTGCAGAGCGTGCGTTTGCTTGCGGATGGCATGGAAAGCTTCAACACACATTGTGCAACCGGTATTACTGCCAACACGGTCCGGATCAAACAGCATTTACAGGAATCACTGATGCTGGTAACCGCACTTAATCCATACATCGGTTACGATAAAGCAGCAGAAATTGCCAAAAAAGCGTACCGCGAAACGCTGACATTGAAAGAAGCAGCAGTCAGGCTGGGTTACGTTACAGCAGAGCAGTTCGATATGTGGGTCGATCCACAAAAAATGACTAATGCGTAAAAATACATAAAAAAGAGCTTCCTGAAAAAGGTAAATCAGGGTGCCAACGGCGTCATTACTGCTACACAGCTTTACAACAGAGCCAGTGGTTAGTATAATCGCCGTCTTGTTTGGACCGGGGGTATAGCTCAGCTGGGAGAGCGCTTGCATGGCATGCAAGAGGTCAGCGGTTCGATCCCGCTTATCTCCACCAGCTGCTTTACTTTCTGAAAACCTTGGTCCCCATCGTCTAGAGGCCTAGGACATCACCCTTTCACGGTGAGTACAGGGGTTCGAATCCCCTTGGGGACGCCAGTAAAATCCGGCGTATCTGCAGTACACCGCACAATCTCTGCTCAGAATGAGCGGTCAGCCATAAAATCGATCGGTAAAGCCGGTTAAACCCTGTTTTTTTGTTCTGCTTGTTTTGCTCCCCCCTTGCCTCCCGCAAGCGTTTCACTGCCGGCCTGATTAACCGAAAAGGCTTACCGGGAAAAAACAGAGTGTGACTGAATATAATGAATGATCTGTGCAGCCAGCCGGTTATCCAAGCAGTCAAACACCTGCAGGTCATTCATTGATCGCAGCCAGGTCAGCTGACGTTTAGCCAGTTGTCTGGTCGCAAAAACACCCATCTCCTGCATTCTTGCAAAGCTGATTTCACTGTCCAGATACATGCAAACCTGCCGGTAACCCACGCACCGCATGGAAGGTACGTTGCCATCCATATGAAATCGCTCGCGAATCATGCGCACCTCATCAACCAGCCCCATTTCCAGCATTTTGCCAAACCGCTGACAGATACGATCATGCAGCGCACTGCGCTCACCCGGAAGCAAGGCAATATTGAAAACGCGATAAGGAAAATCAGCATCCTGCTGTTGCTGCAGCACTTCCGACATGGGTCTGCCGGTCAGGTAGCACACTTCCAGCGCACGCTGTATCCGCTGACTGTCATTCGGTCTGATACGTTCCGCTGTAACAGGATCAAGCTGACTCAGGACAGCATGCATGGCAGGCCACCCTTTCTCAAGTGCCAGTTGCTCCAGCTCCTTACGCGTCTCACCATCCGCTGCAGGCAATGTGGCCAGTCCCTGTCGCAACACCTTGAAATATAGCATCGTGCCACCAACCAGCAGTGGTACTTTCCCGCGCATAACAATTCCATGCATAACAGACAGGGCATCTTCTCTGAATTGCGCAGCAGAATAACTTTCATCGGGGTTGATCAGATCGATCAGATGGTGAGGGATTTTTACCTGTGTCGATTTGTCCGGCTTGGCACTGCCGATATCCATGTACCGGTAAACCTGCGCTGAATCAACGCTGATGATTTCTACCGGCAAATGCCGTGCAATTTCCAAAGCCACAGCTGATTTGCCACTGGCAGTAGGCCCTGTCAGAAAAATGGCCGGGGGAGATTTTGTATCAGGAAGATTCACAGCCAGTGGTTATCAGTTACAATAAAAAAACGATAAAGACAGTGTAGCAACGACCAGCCACCCACCGGGGAAACACTTGAAAATACTTGCCATTCTACTTCTGCTATCCATCCTGTACAGCCTGGGTTCAGCGTTTTATTACATGCTCAAGGATAAAGGCGACAGCACACGCATGGTCAAATCACTCACCATACGCGTCACACTCTCACTGGTTCTGTTCCTTATCCTGATGCTGTGGGTCTACATCGAATATATTCACGGGAATGCAGCAGCTCAGGGTTACTGACGACCTGACGGAAAATTCTGTTTTATTAATACATCACTTCCACCTTGTCCCGGCCAAGGAGATGGACAAGTGATTCAGTCAGGGCTTCATGCAAACAGACACGCCAGCGGCTGCCCAGGTCAATTTCACACCCTCCCGCCTGATTGCGAAAATCAATCGATACCGCACAACCTGCTGAAAGGGCAGCATTGTCCGGACGATACGCTGTCAGTAACTCCTTCAGTTGTGCGGGCGCAAGGCGATCCGGATCATCAACCGTAATTTTCAGTTTTCTGGCATGCATTGAGCGGGCTGTAGCATAGTCGTACACCTCCTTTGCCACAATGCGCCTTTCTGCATTTTCTCCATTGCCATTACTGATCAGCGCCCTGACAATCAGCAGCTGATCTGCTTTCAGGAGTGATGAATTTGTACTCAGCAAATCGCTGTAAACCACAACTTCCACCCTCGCCAGACCATCGTCCAGCGTAACAATCGCCATCTTGCCACGCCGGGACATTTGCGTACGTATCGCGTAGATCACGCCGGCAATCAGCTGCGGCTCACGTCCGGTCACAACACGGTTGAGACGTACCGGGATGAAACGACCCAGCTCCCTGGCATAGCTGTCATAAGGATGCCCGCTTAAATAAAATCCTAATGCTGCCTTTTCATGCTGCAGTTTCTCTTTTTCCGGCCACTGCGCCACAATTGTCATGACGGGTGGCTGAATCATTCCGGCATTCTCGTCAAACAAATTTACCTGGCTGGCTGTCAGACTGCATTGCTCGGCAAACTCCATAGCGTTTCCCACGGAGGCAAGCAGTACTGCCCGATTGATTTCAACCGTATCAAATGCTCCCGCGCGAATGAGTGCTTCAATAGTACGGCGGTTAACAATTCGCCGATCAACACGCCGGCAAAAATCGAACAGGTCGGTAAACCCGCCTCCCTGATCCCTGGCTCGCACCATCGCTGAAATTGCCGCCTCGCCCGATCCTTTAACCGCCCCCAAACCATAGCGAACCGTTTTATGATTGAGTGGGACGAAGTAATACCCGGACTGATTGATATCCGGCGGCAGGATGGTAATACCATTCAGCTTGCAGTCCTCATAAAACATGTTCACCTTGTCGGTATCATCCATATCGGATGACATACAGGCTGCCATGAACTCTGCAGGGTAATGTGCTTTGAGATACGCCGTCTGGTAGGCAATCAGCGCGTACGCTGCCGCATGGGATTTATTGAAACCATAGCCGGCAAACTTTTCCATCAGGCCAAACAGCGTCACGGCATCCGCTTCCGCCATGCCGTTTCTAACAGCACCTTCAACGAAAACTGCGCGCTGCTGCGCCATCTCTTCCACTTTTTTCTTACCCATGGCACGCCGCAGCAGATCCGCTCCACCCAGGCTGTAACCGCCGATCACCTGGGCAATCTGCATCACCTGCTCCTGGTAAATCATGATGCCGTAGGTCGGGCCCAGAATCGGCTGCAAACGAGGATCAAGGTAGTCCACCCGTTTGCCGTGCTTGCGCTCAATAAAATCGGGAATCAGATCCATCGGTCCCGGCCGGTAAAGCGCCACCAGCGCAATCAGATCCTCAAACCGATCAGGTTTTGCCCGCTGCAGCAGATCTTTCATCCCGCGCGATTCAAACTGGAAAATCCCGACCGTGTTACCCTTGCCCATCAGGGAAAAGGTAGCTGCATCATCAAGAGAAATATCCCCCAGTGAAAAATGATTTTCTTCCGCAGATCGCGCGCTGCTATCCTTCTCACCCGATGAAACTGACCGGCACTGCCGGATGTCAGACACCGCCCGATCCAGAATGGTCAGTGTTCGCAAACCGAGAAAATCAAACTTCACCAGGCCGATTTTCTCAACATCATCCTTGTCGTACTGGCTGACAACCGAATCTCCCGAATCCGCACTGTAAATCGGGCAGAAATCGGTGATCTTTCCCGGAGCAATCAACACTCCCCCGGCATGCATACCCACGTTACGCGTCAACCCTTCCAGACGCTCAGCCAGTTCCAGCAGATTACGCACATCCTCTTCCGCTTCTGCACGCTGATTAAGCAAAGGCTCGATTTCACGCGCCCTGCGCAGGGTCATGCCCAGCTCGAATGGCACCAGCCTGGCCAGCTGATCGACAAAGTTATACGGCAGATCGAGCACGCGGCCGACATCCCGCACCACCGCCTTGGCAGCCATGGTGCCAAAGGTCACAATCTGCGCCACGCTCTCTGCTCCGTAGCGGTCACGCACATACTCAATCACCTGCTCACGCCGATCCTGACAAAAATCAATATCAAAATCCGGCATGGACACCCGCTCCGGGTTAAGAAAGCGCTCAAACAGCAGGTCGTAACGCAGCGGATCCAGATCTGTAATATCCAGCGAATAAGCCACCAGCGAGCCCGCTCCGGAACCGCGGCCCGGCCCGACCGGCACATCATGCCGCTTTGCCCAGCTGATAAAGTCAGACACAATCAGGAAGTAACCGGCGAACCCCATCTGAATGATGGTTTCCACTTCAAAATCCAGGCGTGCCTGATAAACCGGCCATTTTTCATTACGCTGTGCCACCTCCGGAAATAACTGCTCCATTCTCACGGACAGCCCTGCCTGCGCCCGGTCACGCAAATGCTGCTCGACACTGGTTCCGGCAGGCGTCGGGAAATCCGGCAGGCGGTTGATGCCCAGCGTAAGCAGCAGCGAACAGCGGCGAGCGATCTCTATGCTATTGGCCAGCGCCTCCGGCACATCGCGGAACAGTTCGCTCATTTCCTCAGGTGTCTTGAAATACTGCTGCTCAGTAAACTCCCGCGGGCGTTTACGGTCTCCCAGCACGTAGCCCTGTGCGATACATACGCGCGCTTCATGCGCTCTGAAATCTTCCGGCTGCATGAATTGCACCGGATGCGTTGCCACCACCGGCAGCTTCAGGCTGGAAGCCAGATCCAGCAGGGCATACCCTGATACTTTCTCATCAGGCCGGCCACAACGCTGGATCTCCAGATAAAATCGGCCGGGAAACAAATCTGCCCACTGCTGCGCAGCCGTAACTGCAGCCGGAAGATCCGCCAGCAATAATCGCCCCACCTCCCCCTGATCTCCACCAGACAAAGCAATCAATCCTTCTGTACCCGCCTCATCTTCCCGGAACCAGCTCTTCTTCAGCTCGGCACGCCCGCGACACATATTTTCGCGATAAGCGCGGGATAGCAGGCGGCTTAAAAGCAGATAACCGGAAAAAGACTGGCACAACAGCAACAAACGATATGGCCTGTCCACATCGTTCTCATTCGCAATCCAGACGTCACAACCGGCAACCGGCTTGATTCCGGCCCTGATCGCACACTGATAAAATTTGACCAGACCAAAGAGGTTGGAAAGGTCGGTCAATGCCAGCGCTGGCATACCGGTATCGCGCGCCCTGGCAATCGCTTCTTCAATCCGCACGATACCGTCTACAACAGAGTATTCGCTATGCAGGCGCAAATGGACAAAAACAGGGTCAATCGGCATGGTGATACAATGGCAGTACTCACTGAAACTTTGAAAAACAACCGGATAGCGAAGGGAAGGAGCCAAATCTGCTTTACTCCCCCAGCCCACTTCTTTCATTTTACATCATGCTGAAAGCCCCTGAATTACTCCTGCCCGCCGGCTCACTGGAAAAAATGCGCGCTGCCTATGCCTTCGGCGCAGATGCCGTTTATGCCGGCCAGCCACGCTACTCACTGCGTGCCCGCAACAATGAATTTACCTTGCCACAACTGCAGACAGGCATTACTGAAGCCCGTCAGCTCGGCAAAAAATTTTTTGTGGCCAGCAATCTGATGCCACACAACAGCAAGGTAAAAACTTACCTGCGTGACATGGAACCCGTCATTGAACTGCAACCTGATGCGCTGATCATGGCCGACCCAGGTCTGATCATGCTGGTGCGGGAAAAATGGCCGGATGTGGCAATTCATCTGTCCGTCCAGGCCAATACGGTCAACTATGCCGCTGTTAAATTCTGGCAGTCACTCGGTCTGACACGCGTGATTCTTTCGCGTGAACTGTCGCTCGATGAAATTACCGAAATCCGCGAACTCTGCCCGGATATGGAACTGGAAGTCTTTGTGCACGGAGCCCTCTGCATTGCCTATTCCGGCAGGTGCCTGCTGTCCGGTTATTTCAACCATCGCGACCCCAATCAGGGCACCTGCACCAACTCCTGCCGCTGGGATTACAAGGTTAAAGCCGCTGAAGAAAATGCCAGCGGCGACATTGAACTGCCGCAAAAAATTGACTTCGATTTTAATGAGGCGCTCCAGTCAACCGAATCTGTTTCTTTCAGCAATACCGCCATACAGCGCCACCCTGCCGCCGATCAGGTTTATCTGATTGAAGAAAGCCAGCGGCCGGGACAGCTGATGCCTGTCATGGAAGACGAGCATGGTACCTACATCATGAACTCCAAGGATTTACGCGCGGTCGAACATGTCGCACGCCTGACCGAAATCGGCATTGATTCCCTCAAGGTCGAGGGGCGAACCAAATCAGCCTACTACGTCGCCCGCACGGCGCAGGTTTATCGCCAGGCAATCGATGATGCCGTCCATCAGCGTCCCTTTGATCCTTCCTTGCTGAGTCAGCTGGAAGGACTGGCCAATCGCGGCTATACCGATGGCTTCTATCAGCGCCACCACAGTCAGGAAACCCAGAACTATCTGCGCGGCCATTCTGAATCCTCCCGCAGCCAGTATGTGGGCGACATCGAACAGGTTGATGCCACCGCCGGCATGGCTGAAATCCTGGTCAAAAACCGTTTTCAGATTGGCGATCGCCTGGAAATCGTCCATCCCTCCGGTAATCGCGTCATCCAGCTCGAACAAATGCAGGATCTTGAAGGCAATGCCGTCAGCATCGCACCCGGCAGCGGCCACCGTGTCCGAATCCCGCTGAATGGAAATATCGAAAAAGCGTTTGTAGCCAGATTTTTATGAAAAAATACTATTTTCTCCATCCCTTGGCCGGAAAAACATGCCACGGCAGATTTACCGGATGAAAATATATGGCTACCAAAGCGTTCGGAGCACCGTATTAGCTCAGGCACCGCTAAAAACCGGGGTTACGCAGAATGAAGCAAATACATATGAAGCATCACAACGAAACATACCAAACGGATAAATGACCTTTACAGCTTTCGAAAAATCCAACAGTGCTCCTTATCGTACAAATCCACATACGAATGCGTTGGTTATGTGTTTTATCATATGGGAATTGCACTGTATGCTGCTGGCCTTCACCTTTCCTTTATCAGAATTATTTTCTGCACAGCCTCTGGCCTATGTTGACTCGCCTTTTCATCAGTACCAGGTAAATCTGGCAAAGGAGTGAGGTAGGTCGTCAATCACAGAGTCCAACGGGTTAAGCGGTCATCTGTTTTGCATAGTATTGTTGGCTGAAAGCAGCAGGCGACAGATAACCAAGTCGTGCCTGTTTGCGGGTGCGGTTGTAGAA
>NZ_JADZAJ010000032.1 GCF_020852615.1 Nitrosomonas sp.
GAAAAGCAGATCAATGAAGAACTCTTTATCGCTCACCTCCAGCCGGAACTGACGACCCACGAAGGCGAATCCATTACCCAACTCCAACAGAAACTGGGTAATGTGCCGCACCAGCGCGTTCTCGATTGCGCGCTCGTGGGCTTCATCGCCCAAGCCGAGGAAGTCGAACAGGTAGGGATCTTTCAGCGTTTCGTGCGCCAGTTCAGAATGTGGCGCGGGCAGGCGAACCCCGAAATTGGTAACGGCCTGGCCTTGCCGTTCGTGCAGACGATTGCGGATATTGAGTTCCAGTGAGGTGCGCGACCAGCCCTCTGCAATGGTGTGCTGGGCATACCATTCGCGGGTGGAAGTGTCCTTGAGCCTTGTCATCAGCACCACAATATGGAACCAGGGCAATTGTGCAGCAAGCTGCTGCATAATTTCAGCAGACGGCCAGCTTTCAGCAAAATCCCGCATATACATAAGGTTACGTGTAGAAAACCCCTTCATCTCGGGGAAGGCCTCGCGCAGATCACGCGCCAGCCGCTCGATGATCTTGCTGCCCCAACCTTGAGCGGATTGCCGTTGCAGGATTTCGTTGCCAATCTGCCAGTAAAGCGCAATCAACTCCGCATTGGCTGCCAATGCCGCCCGGCTTCGAGCCGCCTGCACGCGGGTTTTGATATCGGCCAGCCAGTCGGTATAGTCCGGCGGGAAAGCCGCAATTTTCTTGGTCATGCCTCACCCTCCCCATCACTGAACAAATCCGGCATGGGCGCGGTTTTTTTGGCTCGGCCTTTGGTGGAGACTTGGGGAGCAAGTGCCTCTGGCTCGGGCTCTGGCTCGGGCTTGGCCATGGGCAAGTTGGCCACATTCAGGCTGTAGTCGTCATGGCCCCACTCACAGCGGGCCAACACCATCTTGGGAATCTTCTTCAGCGTCAGGTTCGGCCAGCGTTCCACCGCCTGCACCGCTGTCACGCCGCGAAAGGCCGAGCAGCACACCAGCAGGCTTTGATCGGCCCCGACTTCCTCAGAAAGCGCCTGCAACTGATCGGCGGACAGGTTCTGCGTGGTGACGTAGAGGAAGTCGCGCTCGCTGGAGTGGCCGTGCTGCCACCAGCGGCCACCCATATCAAGCGGCGATGGTGCATAGGTAAAGCCTTCCAGCTTGCACAACGCCTCGGCCAATTGCGCGGCGTTGTACTCCGGGTTGATGACCGGGTTGCCCCAACGGTCGTTGACTATCAGGCTGGGGGCGAGGCTGTAGTAGCGGAAGCCGCCGCCGCCCTGCCAGCCCGCGCTTTCGGTGATACCGCCCTTGTCCTGCCCGTCGATGACCTTTTTCAGGCGCGGAATGATGTGCGTGTGGCAGTGCTCGCCCAGTTCGACCATGATCCAGCGGCGGCTCATCTTGTGGGCGACTGCACCGGTAGTGCCGGAGCCGGCAAAAGAATCAAGAACAAGGTCGCCAGGCGAAGAAGCTAGCGTCAGCACCCGATGCAATAGTTTTTCCGGTTTTGGGTTTTGGAAGACATCCTCACGATCACCAAACATCCTCTTCAGGTCAATGCTCGCCTCCTTATTACTGCCTGCTTCTTCATGCGTCCACCAAGTGTTGGCGGTTAGCGCATCATCCATTTCAGCCAAGAATTTCTTAAGCATCGGGCGGCCATCGCCACTCTTTCCGAAAGTGATGCGCCCGTCGTTCAGCCAGGTTAGGTACTGTTGCTCGTTGCATCTCCAATAGCGTCCCTTGGGAGGAAGAAAGATGCCGCCTTTCGGCCCGCGAATCTCAAACTGTCCTGCCGCATAGAATTTTCCTGCCGACAGGTTTTCCGCTTTCCACGGGCCGCGTGGGTCGTTATCGGGATTGCTAAAGGTTTGCTTCTGCTCTTCTGTCCTTGGGAGCTTCCCTATGCGGAATGTGTTCACATCCTTCGCGTAGCAGAAGAGATGGTCGTGCGTGTTCGATAAGTGCTTTGCTGTCTGATTAGACGTATAGGCCTTCTGCCATACCACGTTAGCAACAAAGTTCGCCCGACCAAATACCTCGTCGAGCAACACCTTCAAATAATGCGCTTCGTTGTCATCAATCGTGATCCACAGCGAACCATCATCCGCCAACAGTCGCTTGATAATCTCCAGCCGATCCCGCATCAGCCCCAACCAAATGGAGTGTTCCAGCCCATCGTCGTAATGCGTGAAGGCACTCCCTGTGTTGTAAGGCGGGTCGATGAACACGCACTTCACCTTGCCCGAAAACTCCTGCTCCAACGCCTTCAACGCCAACAGGTTGTCCCCGAAGATCAGCCGATTATCGAAAATATCGTTATCCGAAATCCGATGTCTGGCGTGATACGACAGCGACGAATCCTCCAGCAGAATGCGCGGTTCCAGCTTCGGCCGCTTCTCCTTGCCGATCCACGTGAGTTCGAGTTTTTGTTTGTTGCTCATCAATCATTCCTGCACAAAGACTATTAGCCAACGGCTTTGGTTTGTGGAATTGCTTCATCGGGCACTTGGATGTTCTGGCTGAAAAACATCACCTCGTTACCCACATATCGACGCTGTGCCGTGTAATTCAGTCCATAGGCAAGCGATTGGCTTAACTGGTACATGGCGCAGATTTCTTCCGTATTGTCGTAGGAAACAACCCAGGGCCATTTGAAACTCTTTTTCTGGAGAGCCTTGGCTATGGCAACATGATCATCATGCTCGTAATAGTTGCGGTACAGCCCCTTGCCTTTGACGTAGTAGGGGGGGTCAAGATAGATCAGCGAATTTTCCGGCAAAAACTCTGGGCACCTGTTCAATAAGTCGAGCGAATCCTCACCGTACACAGAGATATTGCTTGAGTGCTTGGCAATCTCTTTGATGCGGGCCGCCACAACTTCTTTCTTGAATCGCGCATCCAGTTTGTATTCACCATCCTGCTTCTGGCCGCCAATCACACCCGCCTTGAGAATTCCGGAACGATTGGTGCGATTCATGAACAAGGTCGCAAATCCCATCTCGACCATATTAGCCTTGGTTTCTCCGCGCAAAACAGACCGCCATTTGAACCACTCGTCGAGAGTGATGGGTGTGGAGTTAAGAAGATTCAACAGTGCACGTGAATGTTTGGTAACGGAAATCCAGAAGGCGTACACCGCCGGGTCAGCATCGTTGATATGAATATGGCTGGCATGACCATCGAGCAACAACGTCAGTGCAACGCCCGCACCTCCAGCATAGGGTTCCAGATAGTGCCCCCCGTTAACACTATTGGTTTCCATAACCTTGGCGATGAAGGGTGCAAAAGGTGCTTTGCCACCAGGATAACGCAAAGGGCTGTATAGCTTGTTGGAGTACATGGCTACGTCCCCTTTTTTAGCTTGATATCCAAGGCAGTCAGCTTGGCTACATCAACAGAATATCCGACCTTCATGGCATGATGTAACGCTTCCTTGAGCTGTTCTAAGAATTCATTGCTCGCAGTTGGATTACTTTTTATCCAATGCATCCACGGATTGAAAGGCTTGGATACTGTGGTAAATAACTGCTGAAAATCGGGATTTTTGTAGAAACGCTTGAATATTTCTCTTGGCTTTCCAGTACCTTGGTAGGTATTGAGCCTTTCCTTTACATCAACGGTTGCTCTATTGACGGCGAACTCACGAATAATTTCCGCTGCTGAATTAGTGAAATTCGGGCGTGCGTATCCCAGGTCATTCTTCCAAAAATCGTCATTTGCAGGAAGATTGTACAAGTGTTCGAAAATCAACTGATCAGGAGGGAGGCTTCCAGGAAGTAAAACAACCGTTTTGTAGCCCTTGCCGTTGACCTTGTCAGAAGTATCCGAGTCCAAACAAACCACGCTTTTTTCTGAAAATTCAGACACCCTCTTCTGAATCAGTTGTAAATAATTTGAGCAGCCCAGGGATATTTCAGGCAGAGGTTGAGTGAATTTCTTGATCGGCTGCCTGTTCATCAAGGCGGCAAAGAAGTCCGCAGCCTCCTTGTCCTCAAAATAGACATTCACACTTGGAAGACGGACTTCTGCCGAGGTTGAAACTGTTCTGGTATGAATGTCAGCACTGATCTGAGGCCATGACCAATCCTGAACAACCTGAACATTGCCGTATGTATTACTCAAATAAATGGTTTTGTATTTTCTTCTGTATTGCTGACTTTGTTCATAGGCGTACTCGATCAGAGTGGGCGAGTGAGAAGTCATGATCACTTGCAGATCAAGTTTCTTGCACTCGCGGTCAAGAATTTTGATCAGATTGACCTGGGCTGTCGGGAATAGTCCCGCATCCGCCTCATCAATCAAAAGCAGTCCCCCCTTGTAGTCCGCATATTCTTCTTTCAGCTTGCGGAAGGACATCAAGGCAAGAACGATCTGGCCAGCGTTATCCTCGCCCGCCGAAACAGAATCCTGATCATAATTTTCACCATGTGCAACGGCGGAGCTAATAGTTCCCTCTGTACCGGTAGCCACGGATGATTGGCGATTTAATAATTCGTTAGTCAGCCCAATAAAGTCTTTTTCATGCTTCTTAAGGTAATCGAAGTCAATCACCTTGTAATCACGATCTGCAATTGGATAGAGTCTTTTTAAACTCAGAAAAATGACAGGATGCGTGAAATTTCTACTTGAGTTGCTACCTTTTTCAGCGGTGCTATTGTTGCGAACTACTGGACGAGGAGATTTTCCTCGTTTCATCAGCTCCAACTTTGCTGTTGCATCTTGTCCCGTATATCCATCATTCAGCTCGATATTGACTGCCATTGAGCCAGCCACGTCGAACCTGTCGGAAATTCTGAAATGCTCACTGTATTGGGACTTAAACTTTCCGCCTGTGATCTGTTGATATGAAAGACTATTGTCATTTGTATAGTCTTTTTCAAAGCTGAAAATTTGTGCAGCAATGCCGAGTATAGATGACTTCGATGTCCCGTTTTTCCCGCAAATGACAGTGATGTGATCACCAAACTCCACCTCAACGTTGTCGAGAGCACGAAATTTCTCAATCACAAGCTTTTTCAGTTGTGTCTTGGACATATTGTTCATCCTTATTTCAGTTGCCACTCGACAGTGAACAACACCTGTTCCTGAACCCGTTGTTCCAGTTGCTCCTCAAGCTGTTCGATCAGCGTATTGCGCTGCATCTCGATGTCATCCTGCCTGGCGAACAGTTCCCTGCGTAGTCTGCTGCGCTTGGCTTCCAGTTCTCGCTGGCGTTTCTGATTCGCCAGTTTTTCTTCCAGCGTGGGTGAGGTCGCAGCGGTGCGGCGCACCTCCTTGATCTCGCGGTCGATCTCCTTGATTTCCTGCTCAAGGCCCAGCTTCAGGTCGTCCGCCCAGGCATCAAGCTTCTGTACTTCCTGCTCGAAGTAACCGAGGTTGCGCTGATTGATGTCGCGCAGCAGCGCCGTCTTGCGGGTGGCCACGTCGGCCACTAGCGTGGCATCGCCCGCGTTGTTGAACAGGCTCGCTGCCTGCGTGGTGGCAGGCAGGCGCAACAGCTTCTCCGGGTCATCCTCGGCCAGCGCGATGCCATCGGCAGTGCTGGCCGCGACCAGAAGGTGCTGCTCGTGGTTGCCCAGGGCTTCGACTGAGATCAGCTTCACAGTGAGCCATCCGGCCTTGCCGCGATAGTGCTCCAGCGTGCTGATCTTGGTGCCGTAGCCGTCGTAGTCGAACACCAGTTTGGCGCTATCGAGCGTGCGGGCCTTGGCCTGATGGGTGATCCACAACGCCAGCGGATGATTGATGCGGTACAGGTGGGCATCGCCGGATCGGCGTGGCAGTTCGTAGCGTCCCAGTTCAATACCAGCGAGTCCGCTGGCATCAATACCGTCCGGTGCGCGCTGCAGGTGGAAGCCATCGTCATCGAAGCTGGCACAGTCGCCCAATTCCGCCCGGCTAAGATCCATCAGCATCCGCTCGAAGCGGCTGCGGGCGCTGCGGCTGTCTTCGGCGCGCTTATTCATATCTAGTCGGAGCTTTTCTTGCACTTCCTCGTCGAAGTTTTCCAGCAGTACTTGGCGTGTCTTGACCATCGCCTCGTTGATCTCGCCGGAGAGGTCGAGCTGAAGCTGCTCGAAGCTTGCCTTGATCTCGGCAGGCCCACGGCAGTTCTGGTAGATGTTGGCGATGCGGCGTTCGAAATCAACACCGGAGCCAATCGCGCCCAGCACTTCGTCGCTGGCCCCGAATACGCCCTCGAACAGTTGGAACTTCTGTGCCAGCAGTTCGTACACGCGGGCATCGGCCTCGTTGCTGCGATCCACGAAGTTGACCACCACGACGTCATGCTTCTGCCCGTAACGGTGACACCGACCAATGCGCTGTTCGATACGCTGTGGATTCCAGGGCCGATCGTAGTTGATGACCAGCGAGCAGAACTGCAGGTTAATGCCTTCGGCCCCGGCCTCGGTGGCAATCATGACCGTGCCACGCTCCTTGAAATGCTCGACCAGTGCCGCACGGGTGTCGGCGGTCTTGGAGCCCGTGATGCGGTCAGTGCCTTCGTGCCGCTTCAACCAATCCTTGTAGATCGCTTGAGCGCGTGCATCGCTGTTGGTACCATTGAACAGGACGATGCCGTCGCCGTAGGGTGTGTCGGCCAAAAGACTGAGAAGATATTCCTGCGTGCGCTTGGACTCGGTGAAGATGATAGCTTTTCTGGCCGCGCCCAGCCGATCCAGTTCAGCGAAGGCACGATCCAGCGCGGTGAGCAGCGCCTTGCCCTTCGTATTATCCCGAATGCTGGTTGCCAGCGCCTTGAAGTGGCGAAGCTCCTCGATTTCCTGTGCGATGGTATTCCGTTCCGAGCGGTTCGGGACCGCAGAAGCTGATTCTTGGTCACTCCACTCATCAGCAATTTCGTCCAGCGATTCGTAGTCCTCATCAAGTTCTTCAGCCAGATCGGAAACTTCGGCAGTTTCGTCGAGCACTCCCTGAAGCCGCTTGGCCATCGTCTCCAACGCACCCGCGATCGCGTGCGAGCTGGACGCGAGCAACTTCCACAGCACCAGTGAAATCAGCTGACGCTGTCCCTCGGGCATGGCCTTCAGGTTGGGGCGATGCAAGTAATCAGCGACGAGTCTGGACAGTTCTTGCTCTTCGCTCGACGGCGTGAATTCCTGGATGATGGCCTTGCGCGCTGTATACGACACGTAGGGCTGAACCTGTTTGCGCAGCGTGCGCTTGCAGAGGGGAGTCAGTCGGTCACGCAGGCCGTTGAAGGCCTGTTCCCGGCCAGTAAATTGCGAGCGAAAGCTGTCGAGGTCTCCGAATACGCGGTCATCGATGAAGCTGACCAGCCCATAGAGTTCAAGCAATGAGTTCTGCAATGGCGTTGCGGTCAGAAGCACCTTGGAGTGAACGTGCGACAACGCCTCCTTGAGGGTTTTGGCAATGACGTTGCTGGTCTTGTAGACGTTGCGCAGGCGATGCGCTTCGTCGAGGACGACCAAGTCCCAGTCAATGCTCTTGACATCGTCAGCCTTGGACTTGGCGAACTGATATGAGCAAATCACCGGACCGGAATCATACGCGAATGGATTTTGATGTGTCTGCTTGCGGACGGCGTTAAAGCTTTTCGTTTCCAGGATTAGGCTTTGCAAACTGAATTTATCCTGTAATTCCTGATGCCACTGCTTGCGTAGGTTAGCTGGAACAATGATCAGAATACGGCGGCGGCGCTCGGCCCAGCGTTGTGAAATCACCAAACCCGCTTCAATGGTTTTACCCAAACCCACCTCGTCGGCAAGAATCACGCCGCGAGACAGCGGATTACGGCATGCGAAGAGAGCTGCATCGACCTGGTGCGGGTTAAGGTCAACCTGAGAATCAACCAACGTCGAGGCCAGCGACTCTACGCTGTCTTTGGCTGCCCGGCGAGTAAGCTGCCAGGCGATGTACTGGCTTTGATGCGGCGTCAGAAGCTGTTGCACCGTCTGTACCCATCCTCCTCTTTTTTCACGAATTCAAATTCAGTAATGATAAAGGGGGCTATTCAGGCCCCCTTCTTTCTTACAAAACACTGTATCAGGAATTCAGTTCAATGCAGATCGGATACTGTTGCTGATATTTTCGTTCAGGATACGTGGTGTAACAAAGATCAGCAATTCCCGTTTGTCATCACGTCTTGCTCTGTTCTTGAACAGGTTTCCCAGTACGGGTATATCTCCCAGAAGGGGAACCTGGTTGCGATCCTGCTTTTCGACCTGTTCGAAAATACCGCCGATGACGACTGTGCCGCCATTTTCCACCAGCACTTCGGTAACGATCTGTTTGGTGTCGATCGCCGGTCCGGCAGGTGTATTTTCTCCCCGGGTATCCTGGTTAACCTGTAGTTTCATGATGATGTTGTCATCAGGGGTGATTTGCGGTGTCACCTTGAGACCAAGCACAGCCTTTTTGAACTGAATCTGTGGCCGTGTCACGCTGATAGTTTGAAACGGGATTTCCGTACCCTGTTCGATACTCGCCTCTACACGGTTGGCTGTTACCAGACGCGGGCTGGCAATTACCCGACCCTGGCTGTCCGATTCCAGCGCAGAGAGCTCCAGATTGATCAGTGTGCCGTTATTGATCTTGATCAGGCTCAGGCCAAGCGCAGCCGGTCCGCCCGCCACACCGGCCAGTGCAGCTGCCGGCAGATTGACGTTAAGATTATCCCCTCCGCCAGGTATTCCACCGGCCGCCAGTTCGCTGGAACTGCCCAGGTTCCCGGAAATCCCCAGATTTCGTCCGTTCAGATTCTTATGACTTCCTATCCGGGCTGCACTCTGCACCCCGAAACGGGCTCCCAGGTTACGGCTGAATGTATCGGTTGCTTCGACAATCCGGGTTTCAATCATAACCTGCCGCACCTGCGTATCCAGATTCGCAACGTGTCGCGCAACTTCGGCGAGTCTCGCAGGGATGTCGGTAACCGTCAGCGTGTTACTGATGTCATCCACCTCCACCGTACCGCGCTGGCTTAGAATGCCTTTGAGTGGAATCGAGCTGGCTGTCCGGTAATTCAGTTTGAAGGCTTCTGTCTGCAGTACTTCCAGGTCGGTAATCTGCTGATTCTGCTCCAGCAGTGATTTTTCCCGGGCGGCCATTTCTTCCCGCGGTGCGATGAAAATGACATTGCCGGTTCTGCGTTTATCAAGGCCGTTGGTTTGCAGCACGATGTCCAGCGCCTGATCCCACGGAACATCTTTCAACCGCAGGGTCATGCTGCCTTTGACTGAATCACTGGCAATGATGTTGAGATCAGTAAAATCTGCGATCACCTGCAATACCGAGCGAATCTCGACATCCTGAAAGTTGAGTGAAAGCTTGTCACCGGTATACCCGCCATCAATCAGTTTCTTGTGAATGGGAATATCTTCAGCTTCAGCCAGGGGCCTGACTTCCACGACAAAACTGGCTCCCGTCTGCCAGGAGGTGTGTTCCCAGCGCCCTTTGGGTTCGATGATCATCTGTACGTTACCATCCCGCTCAAACGCCTCTATTGACTGCACCGGCGTGGCAAAATCCAGCACATTCAGTCGCTTTTCAAGGTTGGGAGGCAGATACGTTTTCATGAACTCAACCAGCAGTCTGCCGCCCTGGATATGGACATTGACTGCAGCACCCGGCTGGGATAATTCCACCTCCACCCGGCCTTCACCTTGTGTTCCCCGGTGAAAATCAATGTCACGCAAACTCAATGGGGTGTTTTTCACCGCACCGGAAGCCGATGCGGATGAACGACCTGATACGCCGGCTGTTCCGGCTGATACCTCACTGCCCTTGAGCTCTATCAGAAAATAATTGCCGTCAGCACGGGTTTCATAGGTTGTCGCCCGGGCAAGATTGATCACCAGACGGGTACGATCTTCAGCAGGGACAACATCTATACTCTTGATAACACCTCGGCCGGAAATGCTGCCGGACTTATCCAGCGCACTCCCCATCTGCGGCAAATCAAAATAAAGACGATCCGGGCCGTTCAGCAATACGCCAGCCGGCGGTGCGGTCACCGGTTTATCCAGGGTTAATCTGACTATCGTCCTGCCATCGGTTTGTGAAGTAATATCCACAGCCCGTAATGTATTGGCCGGTGCTGCTGCCACCTGAACACCCCATAAAACCGGCAGAAGGCCGATAAGCAGATTCTGCAAAAGCCGGTGTGTCATCATGATCAAGTCATCTTTGCGCCAGTTATTCACCCTTACCCTGTTCATTGTTTTTGCTCCTGAGTCTGCAACATGAGTACGCTGGTTCGTTCCACCCATTCGTCCCCTGTATCTCGTGTAATTTCTCTCAACTTGACCTCTACTTCAGAAACACTGTTTATCAATCCAAAATTCTGGCCCAGATAGTTACCTGTTCTGACACGATGAACCGAGTTATCCGGTGCCTTGATCAGAGCAAAAATATTTTTTCCACGCCGCAGAGAGCCCACCATGGAGAGATTTTCCAGCGGAAAACCTTCCAGCACTTCCCTGGGCCGTTTCAGGTCGGGCTCCAGTTCATTGCGATCCGGTTTTCCCGGCTTGTTTTTCCGGCTGCTGAAAGGATCCGGAATTTCGGAAGCCTGATACACAAAATGTTCCAGCGGCCTGATTTCAGGCAAGGGATCCACCTTTCCCTTTAGCCCCGCACCGGATTCTTTGACGAAAGATTCCAGATCTTCATAACCTTCCTGGCTGCATGCACTCACGAATAACAGCATCACCACGGTCAGCCGTAAACTGAGTCGGTTATTCATGACGCCCCCTTGGATTTTTTCTGTTTATTCTTCTCCGCTTCTTCCCTTTTACGTTCAGCGATTTCGTCATCATCGAGATAACGGAATGTTTTCGCTGTTGCGTTCAATATCAGCTGGTGATCTTTTCCCGGCATAATCTCGATGTCATGCAGCGTGACAATGCGCGGCAACTGCGCCACATCACTGGCAAAAGCACCAATGTCGTGATAATTGCCGGTTACCCGGAGAGCCACTGGCAGCTCGGCATAAAAATCCCGGAATGTTTCCCTGGTATCCGGCTTGAACAGCTCAAACTGCAACCCCCGCCCCAGTCCGGCCCGATTAATATCCACCAGCAGTGCATCCAGCTCGGATTTATTGGGCAGCTGCTTCAACAGGGTGCCCAGGGTTTTTTGCACATCTGCCAGCTGCTGACGTAAAGCATCAAGGTTGACTGCGCTGGTTTTTTTGGCCAGGAATGTGTTGCGCAATGTATTTTCTTCTTCCTGCACCTGTTCCAGGGTCATCCATTGTTCTTCCCAATCCAGAAAATAGCCGGCAGCCAACAGTGCTGCCAGCAGCAATGCCAGCGCACCTGCCTTGATTGCAGCCGGCCAGCTGCCGGGTTCGCTGGGGTTGATACGGCGTAATTCTTCCAGTACGTTCATGGCTGTCCCACTCCAGCGGTAATTTTGGGTGTCTTTTCATCTCCTGCGACCGGGTCGCTTTGCTCCGGCGAGCTCGTCAACCGGATATTCAAATCGAATTCATTGAGCCTGACGCCGTTTTCAGTTGCCGCCTTGATTTCAATCAGCAGCGGTGATTCCATCCAGGGTGAGGCATCCAGATTACGCATCAGCGTCGATACCCAGGCATTGGATTGAGCAAAGCCTGCCAGCCGGAGATGTTCGTTGGTCTGTTTAAAACTCTTGAGATAAACACCTTCCGGAACACGCCTTGCCACCTCGTCCAGCATGTGGACCACCTTGACACGATTGCCCTGCAGCGACTCGACAATTTCTTTACGTGCCAGCATTTCCTGAATTTTTTCCCTGATCGATTTAATCTCGGCAATCTGGCGATCCAGAATGGCAATCTCGCTTTTCAGATACTGATTACGCCCGTTCTGGTCATCAATTTTCTCCAGAACGAATTCATGTACCCCCCAGACAATCAGCACCCCCAGTACGGCAGTCAGGCCGGCCAGCATGGCAAACTGCTGCTGGCGTGCTTTACGCTTGAGTTCACGGTGAGGCAGAAGGTTAATTCGTATCATGATGGGTCAAATCCTCGCATGGCCAAACCACAAGCTGTCAGCAGCACGGGAGCATCTATCTTTAGCTGCCTCGACACAATCCGGCCTGACAGCTCCATCGCTGCAAACGGATTAATCACCTGGGTAATTATCCTGGTGCGCTCGGATACGATTTCCTCCAATCCCGGAATCGCCGCACATTCGCCTGACAAAAAGAGATAATCCACTTGGGAAAATTGGGTGGATGTAAAAAAGAACTGCACTGCTCTCGACACTTCCAGCGCAACAGTTTCGCAAAAGGGACGTAACACGTCTTCCTGGTAATTTTCAGGCAGTGTGCCGTTGCGTCTGGCTGTTTCAGCTTCATCCGGTGTCAGGTTGAAATGATTCTGTATATCCTGCGTTAACTGATTGCCGCCAAAAGACAGGTCGCGCATATAAACAGATTCGCCATTTAGCAGCACATTGACCCGGGTGACATTCGCACCAATATCAATCAGCCCAACCACCTTATCTTTTCCTCCATCAGGCAGTTGATGTGTAACAGCTCTGGTGGAGATAGCCTGGGCGGCAAACTGTTCAATATCCATCACTGTCACTTTCAGTCCGGCTGACATGGCTGTCGCTACCCGGTCTTCCACTTTTTCCTTACGGGCGGCAGCCAGCAGTATTTCCATTTCTTCAGGATGATCGGGAACCGGACCGATTACCTGAAAATCCAGATTGACTTCATCCAGCGGAAAAGGCACATACTGGTTGGCTTCCGCCTCAACCTGAAACTCCAGATCTTCCTCACGCAAACCAGCTGTAACATTGATTTTTCTGGTAATCACCGATGTCAGTGGCAATGCCATGACAGCCTTTTTCTGGTGTGTTCCCATTCGTTTCAGCGCGCGCCGGAGACTTTCACTCACCTGCTCGATCTGGTTGATTCCTCCATCCAGTAAGGCATCTACCGGCACAGGTTCGATCACATAACGCTCCAGGCGGTATGATTGCGGCAATTTGCCTTTCCCGGACAATTCCACCAGCTTGATTGATGATGCGCTGATATCCACTCCCAGCATTCGAGTGCTACCAGACAGCAGACTAAAGTCGATACCCAGCTTGATATCGAACGGTTTCTTCAGGATTGATTGATTAATTGCCATTTCAGCTTTCACTTGCAAAATGTTTTGCCCGGAACATTTTGTCCAGGCAGGTTAGTGCAACTGGAGCCGATTCTGGCAGACTAATGAATGAGTTAATTCATATAATAACGACTGATATACCCTTTATAATTTCGCTCTGAATCTATTCCACCCTACACGGCTTACTTATCCTTTAATGTTATTTCGCTGGTTTTATCGCTTCTTCCTGGTCATTATTGCCTCCGGATTACTCGCCACCTTGCTGGTCGTATTTGCAGCCCTGGTGACACTGCCCTCCCTACCCAGTCTGGAAACATTGACCGATTACCGTCCCAAGATCCCTCTGCGCATCTACAGTGCCGATGGTTTTCTAATAGGTGAATATGGTGAGGAACGCAGAGATTTTGTCAAAATCGGGGATGTGCCCCAGTCGCTCAAACAGGCCATTCTTGCCGCTGAGGATGATCGTTTCTATCAGCATTACGGCGTGGACTACATTGGCGTTTTACGCGCTATCTATTCCAACTTTACAGGTGGCGGAGCGCTGCAGGGGGCCAGTACCATTACCATGCAGGTGGCGCGCAATTTCTTTTTAACCAAAGAAAAAACACTGACCAGAAAATTCAGTGAGGCACTGCTTTCGTTCAAAATTGAACACAGCCTGGGCAAGGATAAAATACTTGAGCTGTATATCAACCAGATTTATCTCGGGCAGCGCAGTTATGGTTTTTCTTCCGCAGCACAAACCTATTTCGGTAAAAAGCTGGCCAGTATCAATCTGGCCGAAGCCGCCATGCTGGCCGGGCTTCCCAAAGCACCCTCCCGGTTCAATCCGATCGTCAACCCGGAGCGGGCAAAAACCCGGCAGCAGTATGTATTGAGGCGGATGCGCGAGCTGGGATACATCACCACCGCACAATTTTCGCAGGCTAAAAAAACTGCGCTGGTGCTGCATCGCCAAACCAAGGTTTTCGCCATGCCGGCCGATTACATGGCAGAAATGGTGCGGCAGGTGGTCTATGACCGCTACCGCGAAGAAGCCTACACGCGCGGTATCAAGGTCTATACCACACTGAAAAAAGAAGATCAGGAAGCAGCCTATCGTGCACTGCGCAAGGGAGTGATGGATTATGACGCGCGGCACGGCTACCGTGGCCCGGAAGCCTTGCTGAAACTGCCAGAAGACCTTAAAGATCACGAAGCATTACAGGACATCATGCAGGATATCAGCGACAGTGGTGACATTCTGGCAGCAGTGGTGCTGTCCACCACCCCTAAGGCGATTGAAGCCTTTCGTAAAAATGGAGAAATTATCCAGATTACCGGTGAAGGCCTGAAAACAGTCCGCGGCTTTCTGGTGAAGGATCCAAAAATCGGTGATAAACAAATACGCCCGGGGTCACTCATCCGGGTCAAGAAAACAGAAAAAAGCGGCTGGCAGATCGTTCAGCTGCCAAAGATCGAAGCAGCACTGATCGCGATGGATCCAAATAATGGTGCTGTTCGCGCACTGGTGGGCGGGTTCGACTACAACGCCAACAAATTCAACCATGCCACACAAGCCTGGCGCCAGCCAGGGTCGAGCTTCAAACCATTTGTCTATTCTGCCGCGCTTGAAAAAGGCTTTACCCCAGCCACGATCATCAACGATGCACCCTTGTATCTGGGACCGGAACAGACTGGCGGCAAGGCCTGGGAGCCCAAAAATTACGATGGCAGGTTCAGCGGCCCGATCAGAATGCGCACAGCGCTGACACATTCCAAAAATCTGGCGTCGATACGAATCCTCCAGGCGATTGGTCCGGCTTACGCACAGGATTACATCACCCGTTTCGGTTTCGATCAGAAACATCACCCGGCAGTACTGCCCATGGCACTTGGCGCCGGTTCTGTTACACCGATGCAAATGGCTATTGGTTACGCCACTTTTGCCAACGGGGGCTACCATATCCATCCTTATTTCATCGAACGGATCGAAGATGAACATGGAAAAATTATCGAACAGGCGCGCTTTTCCACAGCCAGCCAGAATGCCAAACAGGTTATCGATCCGCGCAATGCATTTCTGATGACCAGCATGATGCAGGATGTCATCCAGAGAGGCACAGCTGCCCGGGCAAGAGCTCTGGGACGCAGTGATATCGCGGGAAAAACCGGAACAACCAGCAACGCTGTTGATGCGTGGTTCTGTGGTTACCAGAAAGATCTGGTAGCAGTTACCTGGATGGGATTTGATGAACCCCGACCCATGGGAAACCGTGAAACCGGAGGGCAAGCGGCTTTGCCCATCTGGATTGACTACATGGCAACCGCGCTTAAATCAATACCTGTTGCCAAAATTACGCCTCCCAAAGGCATTGTCTCAGCCAGAATCAATCCAGAGACTGGTATGAGAGATGAATTCGGAACGCTTAGCGAATATTTCTTCCAGGAACAATTGCCGCCGGAAACTGATTACTCACTGCAAGACGCAGAACCAACTGAAGAACTGGAAGAGTGGTCATTCTGAACTCAGGAACGGCATGCGGCGGCGGTAACAGGTAATACAGCCGGCTGAACAGAATAAGCAAATATAAATGCGGGTGAAGTTGCACCCGGGCGAGGAGTGCGCCTGCGGCGTTTTTAAGAAATAACTTTCTGGTGCCGGGAGGGGGAATCGAACCCCCATGAAGTTGCCTTCGCGGGATTTTGAGTCCCGTGCGTCTACCAATTCCGCCATCCCGGCCCGGGTTGCGGCAGGAAGGCAATTATACCGAAATCGCCCCGCACGGCAACCGATAACCATCCCGGATCCTCCGAAAAATGCCGGTGAGGCGGCCGGTATAACGAAAAAACGGGGAAAAACAGGTGACACAGGCAAAACGCAGCGAACCCCGGCATACCTGCCGACAGCGACCCTGATCAGCAAGTTTTACCACCTGTTGCAAAATCTTCACTATTATTATTCACGCTATCAGCTATCCCGGACACGATTACAAAACAGATCCGGTAAGCTGTTCCACCTGTAAAAATTTGAAAATCCATGCAAAATCCCATTTTGAACCATCCGGACGAACTCACCGAAATTACGCCGGAAGCAGAACTGCTTTTTAACGAAGTATCCCCGTACCTTAAACCTGAAGATCTGGCTCTGTTAAAAAGTGCTTACTTTTTTGGTCAGAAAGCCCATGCCGGCCAGTTTAGAAAATCGGGGGAACCTTACATTTCCCACCCGGTTACGGTTGCCAGAATACTCGGTGAGTTACGTCTGGATATGGTAACGCTGGCTGCCGCGCTGCTGCACGACGTGGTGGAAGATACCGGTATCCAGAAACAGGAAATCAGCGAGCGATTCGGTTTTTCTGTAGCAGAGCTCGTAGACGGCGTTTCCAAGCTCGACAAGATCAGATTCCAGACAAAAGCAGACATGCAGGCGGAGAATTTCCGCAAGATGTTGCTGGCAATGGCTCAGGATGTGCGGGTAATACTGATCAAGCTGGCTGACCGGCTGCACAATATGCGCACCCTCGAAGTCATGTCGTCGGAAAAACAGCACCGTATTGCTCAGGAAACGCTGGAAATCTATGCTCCAATTGCGCATCGTCTTGGCCTGGAGAACATCTATCAGGAGCTGCAGGAGCTGGGTTTTCGTTTTTCCTACCCAACCCGCTACAAGGTACTGCTCAAGGCCACCAGGGCAGCAAGAGGAAATCGCCGGGAGATCGTCGGAAAAATTCTGGAAGCAATCAAACTGCGTTTACAGGAAACCGGGCTGGATGCGACAGTCACCGGGCGAGAAAAACACCTGTACAGCATTTATAAAAAGATGGTCGAGAAGCACCTCAGTTTTTCGGACGTGCTGGATATTTATGGTTTCCGGGTAGTCGTCAGGGATGTTTCTTCCTGCTATGTGGCGCTTGGAGCACTCCATGGCCTTTACAAGCCCATTCCCGGAAAATTCAAAGACTATATCGCCATTCCCAAACAAAATGGCTACCAGTCATTACACAGCACATTGCTTGGCCCTTATGGATTACCGATAGAAGTCCAGATTCGTACCTACGAAATGCACCATATCGCAGAAACCGGGGTCGCCTCACACTGGCTCTACAAGAGTAAAGATATCGATGCCGGAATGAACGAGCTGCACATGAAAGCAAATCAGTGGATGAAAGGTTTGCTGGAAACCCTGAATGATTCTTCCGATTCGCTCGAATTTCTGGAACATCTCAAGGTGGATCTGTTCCCGGGCGAAGTTTATGTTTTTACCCCCCAGGGCAAGATACTCACACTGCCAAGAGGATCTACCACAGTGGATTTTGCCTATGCAGTACACACTGATGTCGGGAATTGCTGTGTCGCCGCAAGAATCAACGGGGAAATCTCACCCCTTCGCACGCGCCTGAGAAGCGGTGATCGTGTGGAAATTATTACAGCGCCAGCTGCAAAACCAAATCCTGTCTGGCTGTCTTATGTTGCTACGGGCCGGGCCCGTTCCAGTATCCGCTATTTTCTGAGAACCATTCAATACAGCGAATCTGTCAAGCTCGGAGAACGTTTGCTGAACCAGGCATTATATGCTTTTGGCGTAAATCCGGAGACTGTCGAACCTGCACAGTGGGAAAAACTGATCAGGGAATGTGGGGTGAAATCCAGGGAAGCACTGCTGGCGGATATCGCTCTGGGTAAGCAGCTTGCTGCCGTTCTGGCCAAGCGGCTGGTGGTGCCGGGTGAATCTGTTTCAAATACATCAGGCAAAAGCTCCATCACTATCCTTGGCACGGAAGGAATGACTGTCAGGTTTGCACGGTGCTGCTACCCCATTCCTGGTGATGGCATCGTCGGATTGATCAAGAAAGATCAGGGACTGGTGATCCATACACAAGACTGCCCTGCTGTAGTCAAAATCAAAGATCACAAAAATATGGATAATCAGCTGGATGTGGTCTGGGGAGCAGAAATTGACCGGACTTTCCCAGTCAGTATTTTTACGACCGTAGTGAACAAAAGTGGCGTACTGGCCAGAGTTACCGCCGAGATTGCTAAAGCAGATTCGAATGTTGACGATATCACGCTAGAGAACGACAAAGATTACACCACGATGCGCTTTATCCTGCAGACCAGAGATCGTCAGCATTTGGCACAGATTTTCCGCAGACTGAAGCACATTGGTGAAATAGTCAAAATGGGCCGTATCAAAAACCAGTAAGCCATTTCCTGATAAAAAATGAGTGCCAACAATCTACTTCTTGACTTCACTTCACCCGGGTCGATTCCTCCTGATCCTGCTGAGGCGGTACAACGGGCAATCAATGAAACACAAGTAACCATGCAGGCACTTGCCTCACTTCTTGAAAATGATCAGATAGAGAACACGACTGCGTGGAAGTTGCTGGCAATATTTTATCTGGCTACAGATCGGGTAAATGATCTGGCCAGAATTGAAAAGCAGTACAAGAGCATTACCGGGCGGTCCCTTTCAGCCGGCCTCAGGCAGAAATGCGCGCGATGGTTTAATGGCGAGACCATCAGCAACCCGATCCTGTTTGAAATTCCAAAAAAAATTACGGCAGCGGCACTGCCCGATAACATTATTCAGCGCGGGCAACACTCACCAGACAATGTTCTGCTGGACTTTTCACAAGTACAGGAAATTGATAATGAAGGGCTTAAGAAACTGGCAGCACTTTTTTCCTCTTTAGCTCAGGAAAATGTCAAACCCAGGCTGCGCCAGGCAGACCGCTTTATTGCCTGCTTACAAAACAAAGCAGAAAAAAACACGGAAAAAAATACGCAGGCAATATGGGATGTGCTGTTTGCTTATGAACGATTCTGCAATAACAGGGATGCTTTCGAGGAAAAAGCAATCAGGTTTGCAACCCTTTACGGAATTTCACCTCCCTCCTGGGAGTAAAACCGGTACTGCTACCGGCTTTTATTCTCCTCACGAACCTTTTCAATCAACTGGTTCAATACTGAAACTGTATCCTGCGGCAAACCACCCGCCTTACCGCTGGTCACGTATCTGCCCCCCACCACCAGCGCAGGTACGCCGGTAAGCTTATATTGCCGAGTCATTTGGGCGGCACGATTTGCCTGGTTCTGAACAGTGAATGAATTATAGGCGCCGATGAATTTGTCACGGTCAACTCCCTGCTTTCCAATCCAGTCGAACAGGGCTGACTCTTTTGATAAATCCATTTTTTCACGGTGAATAGCATGGTAAATCCTGTCATGCAAGGTTTGAGTTAAACCGAGGCTTTCCAGCGCATAAAAAGTTTTTGCAGCGGGTACCCAGTTGTTACGAAAAACAGCAGGAACAAAGTGGAATTCCACGTCAGCCGGTTTGTTCTCCAGCCAGCGGTCAAGATAGGGATGTAAATCATTGCAATGGGGACAGCCATACCAGAAAAATTCAATAACTTCGACGTGCTGCGCGTCACTATCAGTCGGCTGAGGAGCAGACAACACCGTGTAATCCTTACCTTCCACGATTTCAGCCCGTGCTGTCAGGGTCCATGCCAGATTTACAGCAGCAATACTCAGGAGAAAGAAGAACAATTTTCTTACAGCCATCTATTTTTCCTCACTTTCAAAGTTGATAAGCCACAAATGGAACTTCCAGAAAAAACAAATCCGGTCTGAGCCGGTTTTTTAGATTCACAATGCCCCGGTTGCATTAACATCCTCTGAAAAACGTCAGCGAGGAAGCCGGCATAAAGAAAAAACGGGCTAAAACAGATGATGCAGGCAAAGCGCAACGAACAGCTGCGAAATGGCAGCAGGGTGGGATTATTGCCTGCGTCGAATCAAAAACGCAGTTACGGGCCATAAATACGTATCTTGAGACTGTTTTTAACGTAGTAAACAGGATCGCTCTTCAGAATCCTTAACCGGTTACTCCCAAAAGCTACTGTGCCCCATTCGAGGCACGCACCAGGCTGGCCGCGATTCCATTTGTCTGCAAAGAAGCACGAACCCGATCCAGCTCCTCCATCCTGGTAAACGGGCCAATCCGCACGCGGTAGGTGGAAATATTGCCTTCGGTTCTCCCCGGCTGAACTGAAGCGATAATACCTAATAAAGCCAGTTCGGCTTTCGTTCTCTCGGCATCGCTGGAATTTCTGAAAGAACCAGCCTGAAGATAATATCTATCTCTGGATTCAGAAATCTTTTCTGCTGTTTTCTCTGCCGGTTTATCAGCAGTTTTTTCAGGTGGTTTCTTTGTTACAGTGGCAGCAGGAGGCAGCGGTGATAAATCAAAAGCCTCTTCAACCGGGGGCTCATCAATACCGGGTAAAATTTTGTAAAAATCAAAACGGGGCCCGTTTGTATCTGCCTGGTTCGTATTCTTCCCGGTTTTTTTCTCCTGCCTGTCTGATGAAGGTGTGGACGAGGATGGTTGCTGCACTGGCGCTTTTTCGGCAGATTGGGTCTGGGCAGCCTTCCCGCCGTTCAAAAACGGACTGGGAGCCTGGCTGATATACAGCCATACCCCAATAGCACTTGCCAACCCCAGGGTGTAGCCGATAAACAGACCCAGCCACAGTGAACCACCGTTTTTACGGTTATTTGCCGAATTTCTGGACTTATAATCCCGACTCATTAATCTTTCCGTATTTCATCCAATTACATTTCACGCGGGGCTGTTACCCCCAATAACGATAATCCGGCCGATATCACCTGTCGAACAGCTGAAATCAGTGCCAGTCTCGCTGTTTTAAGTGACTCATCTTCGACAAGGAAACGGGTCGAATTGTAATAACTGTGAAATTCTCCTGCCAGTTCACGCAAATAGAAAGCCACCAGGTGAGGCGCGCGTTCCTTTGCTGCAGCTTCGATCGTATCGGGAAAATCGATTATTTTTTGCAAGAGCACCAGTTCCGCCGGATCAGACAGCAATTCTGTCCCAGCTTGAGAAAGCATATCTGACATATCTGCCGTACCCCCCCATTGATTCAGCACACTGCAAATACGGGCATGCGCGTATTGCACGTAGTAAACGGGATTATCGTTACTCTGTGATTTTGCCAGATCCAGGTCAAAATCCAGATGCTGGTCACTTTTACGCAACACATAAAAGAACCGTGCAGCATCATTGCCCACTTCCTGACGCAGCTGTCGCAATGTCACGAATTCTCCGGAACGGGTAGACATGGAAACTTTCCTGCCATCCCGGTACAGAACTGCAAACTGAACCAGAGCTATCTCCAGTTTTTCCGGATCAAGTGACAGCGCACTAAGTGCCCCCTTCACCCGCGGAATATAACCATGATGATCCGCGCCCCAGATATTCAGCATGATATCGAAACCGCGTTCGTACTTGCTGAGGTGATAAGCAATATCCGAAGCAAAATAGGTATATAAGCCATTTTCCCGCTGTACAACCCGATCTTTCTCATCACCAAAATCAGTGGAACGAAACCAGAGTGCACCATCCTGCCGATACAACAGTTTTTTGTCATCCAGCAGCTGTACTGCGCGCGCCACCATCCCGTTATCAAACAAAGACTGTTCCGAAAACCAGACATCAAATTCGACACCGAATTCCATCAGATCATCCCGGCAATCTGCCAGCTGCTCCTTCAGGACAAAATTGTGCAGATAAGCATAATCCTGGCCAAGAATGGACTTTGCAGCTGCAATGAGTCTGTCAAGACGTTCATCTTCATTATCTATAGTTGTGCTTGAGCAGATTTCAGTCAGTTGCCGGGTTGTCGAATCAGAACGGTGCGCATAGCGATCGCCGTGTGCTCTATATATCTCGGACGCCATATCAGCAACATACCGGCCCTGGTAAGCATTGGCAGGAAACGAAAGTGAAAGCCTGCACAAATCAAGATAACGCAGCCAGGCGGATAACGTCAGAATATCCATCTGCCGGCCGGCATCATTGACATAAAATTCACGCGTGACGGTATAGCCCGCTGCAGCCAGGATATTGGCCAGGCTGGCGCCAAATGCCGCCCCCCGCCCATGCCCGACATGCAACGGACCAGTGGGATTGGCCGAAACAAATTCTACCTGTATGGTTTTCCCTGCGCCTGACTTACTGTAACCGAATAAATCACCTGCTTGCAGCACCGTGTGCAGAAATTGCTGTTTCGCTGCTTTTTTCAGAAAAAAATTGATAAAGCCGCTACCGGCAACATCAGCCTTTTCCACATAGGGAGAATCTGGCAGCACTTCAATCAGCGCCTTTGCCAGCTCCACAGGATTTCGATGCAAATGTCTGGCCAGTTTCATCGCCAGATTACTGGAATAATCACCATGATCGGCCATTTTGGGGCGCGACAACTCGATCTGAATACCCGCTTCATCGGGAAGAATTTGTCTGGCAGCCTGAGCAAGCAGTTGAATACAGTGTGATTTAAAGTCGGCAGGAATCGTTGTAACCATGACAGGAAAGTATTTCAGCAAGCCCGCATTATAGCGGCTTGACACCAAACTTGTTTGCGTGTTTTGGCATACAAACCGCACCAGACAGTCAATCAATCCGCTGAAAAAGACTGACATGGCTGCATTATTTCTCCCCAATATTTTTGCTAAAAATCACTTGTATTCACGAGCCGGGCAAAACAGTTTCAGGTTTTGCAGATTTCATGTGTTATTCAGCAGGTATATAATGCGACGTATTACAACTGCCCGCACACAGGGCAAAACCCCTGGTCGACTCAAAATGGAAAATACGGAAGAAAAATTCGGAGTGGAAATACTGGAAGCCTGCATTCAGCATGCCAGAGAAGTGCTCAACCAGCAGCTCCCTCATGTTAAAGATAAAAAATACGATTTTGCACCCCAGTTCAAAGAGCTGACCATACAGCTTTATCTGGTGGGTGTTATGCAACAGTTCTATGACCAGTATGAAGCTACAACGACAGATGCCCAGGAAAAAGCATTTGATGCGCTGTACCATATGATGATCAAGGACGGTGTCAAGGCTAAACGGGCAAAAAACCAGACTAAATTTATCAGGCAAATGTCCAGGCTGGATGATGGTGATGAGGCACTGGCACTGATGCTTGGCTATGAATCAAAACCGGGGGACCATAGTCTTGCTGAAGTCTTTGATCATTATGTGGGTGAAATCAGAGTTTCAAGAAGATTCTGGCGCTTCTACGATCAGGGCAATAAAATCCTGTTTCTTGGTGGTTTACTGTTCGCCATGGCTGGCGTATGGTTTATGACGATTTACCTGCCGGAAAGTGACAACATGGCTATTCTGGCTGTGGGGCTGCTGGCGGCACTCCTTTTTGTCGTGCCCGTATCTCTAGTTGGCCTTCTGATTCATCGTTATCATATTAAGAAAGGCAATCGCGCCCAAACGCCGCCCCGGTAACTGACTACCCGCTACGGGTATTCCCGGTATGTGCCTGAGAATTGTCTTAAGAACATGTCAGGAAACAATCCGGGGTATGGTTTTAGCAGCAATTTCCAAATCAGCTCAGCCCATTTAGTAGATAGGCTCTTTACCTGCGCACCTGGTTTTCCTGAATTCTATGAATGCAATAATCATCAGCGGCAGTACTATAGCCGGCAAATTCCGTGAGGAACTGAAACAACGTGTCAAAACACTGACTGAAACGTGGATGCAGCCCGGTCTGGCAGTCATTCTGGTCGGTGACAACCCCGCTTCCCGTGTCTATGTGCGCAACAAAGCCAAAACATGTGACGAGCTGGGTATCCGTTCCGAGGTCTTCAGTTTCCCCGGGGATATTTCCCAAAAAGCCCTGCTGCAGCAGATTCAGGATCTGAACGCCAACACGGAAATTCACGGCATCCTGGTACAGCTGCCTTTGCCCGGCCATATTCATATTGATGAAATAATTGCTGCTATCGCAATAGAAAAAGATGTTGATGGATTTCACCCCTGCAACGTAGGCGCTTTGGCAGCAGGTCACGCTCTGTTTCACCCGTGCACTCCCTTTGGCGTCATGAAGATGCTGGCAGAATTCAACATCCCCCTCCAGGGGCAGCATGCGGTTGTTGTCGGCCGCAGCAATATTGTCGGGAAACCAATGGCACTCATGCTGCTGGAAAAAGGTGCAACTGTCACCGTTTGTACCTCGCGTACCCGTGATCTGGCCAGTCATACCCGCAATGCCGATATTATCGTTATGGCCACAGGCAAAGTGAATTTGCTGACAGGTGACATGGTCAAACCCGGTGCAACCGTTATTGATGTGGGGATCAATCGCCTGCCCGATGGCCGGCTTTGCGGAGATGTTGAATTTTCAGGGGTAAAGGAAAAAGCAGGCTATATTACGCCCGTCCCCGGTGGAGTCGGCCCAATGACCATCGTCATGCTGATGAATAACACAATCGAAGCAGCTGAACGCGCCAGAGCGACGGCACAAGCCGTTGCCCGGCAAAGTTCCATGCAATAATTTCAGAATTGTTAACAGGGAGCAGACCCGAAATGGATCCAATGGACATTGATCCGCAAGAAACACAGGAATGGCTGGATGCCTTGGAAACGGTTCTAGTGAATGAAGGTACCGAGCGCGCCCATTTTCTGCTGGAAACGTTAGTGGAAAAAGCGCGCCGTTCCGGTGCCTACCTGCCCTATAGCGCCACTACCGCCTATATCAACACCATCCCGCCCGCCAAGGAAGAGCGTTCGCCAGGCAATCATGCGCTGGAGCATCGTATTCGCTCCTATATTCGCTGGAATGCCATGGCCATGGTATTGCGCGCCAATCGCCATACCAATGTGGGCGGCCATATCGCCAGTTTCGCCTCAGCTGCAACGCTCTACGATACCGGTTATAACCATTTCTGGCACGCTGCCGGCGAGCAGCATGGTGGCGACCTGGTTTATCTGCAGGGTCATTCAGCTCCCGGAATTTATGCTCGCGCCTTTCTGCTGGATGAGCTGACTGCGGAGCAACTGGATAATTTCCGCCAGGAAGTGGGTAACAACGGCCTGTCTTCCTATCCCCACCCGTGGTTAATGCCGGATTTCTGGCAGTTTCCAACCGTTTCAATGGGTCTGGGGCCACTCATGGCGATCTATCAGGCACGTTTCATGAAATACCTGGGTTCGCGCGGACTTGCTAAAACCGAGGGGCGTAAAGTCTGGGCTTTCATGGGTGACGGAGAAATGGATGAGCCGGAATCTCTGGGGGCAATCTCCCTGGGTGCTCGTGAAAACCTGGATAACCTGATTTTTGTTATTAACTGTAACCTTCAGCGCCTTGATGGACCGGTGCGCGGCAATGGCAAAATTATTCAGGAAATGGAAGGCACTTTCCGCGGCGCCGGCTGGAATGTAATCAAAGTTATCTGGGGTTCCTACTGGGACCCCCTGCTGGCCAAAGATACCAAAGGTCTGCTGCAGCAGCGCATGATGGAATGTGTTGATGGCGAATACCAGACCTTCAAATCACGCGATGGCGCTTATGTGCGTCAGCATTTTTTCGGTAAATATCCGGAATTACTGGAAATGGTTGCCAACATGTCCGATGACGATATCTGGCGACTGAACCGTGGCGGCCACGATCCTCACAAGGTTTATGCCGCCTACAGTGCTGCAATGAAACATACCGGTCAGCCTACCGTGATCCTGACTAAAACAATCAAAGGCTATGGTATGGGGGAGGCCGGAGAAGCGCAGAATATTACCCATCAGCAGAAAAAGATGGGCACGATTTCGCTGCGGGCGTTCCGCGATCGCTTTGGTCTGCCGATACCGGATGACAAAATTGACGAAATCCCCTATCTCAAATTTGAAGAAGGGTCACCGGAATACAACTATATGCGCGCACGGCAACAGGCTATGGGAGGATTTATTCACCATCGCCGCCGTAAAGCCGCAGCATTGCAGATTCCACCCTTGTCCGCTTTTGAGACACTGCTCAAAGCCAGCGGTGAAGGGCGAGAATCTTCCACCACAATGGCATTCGTGCGGATACTTAACGTTCTGGTAAAGGATAAAAATATCGGCAAACACGTGGTGCCTATCGTAGCCGATGAATCACGTACTTTTGGCATGGAAGGCATGTTCCGTCAGCTGGGGATCTGGTCGTCAGTCGGACAGCTCTATACCCCGGAAGATGCCGATCAGCTGATGTATTACAAAGAAGATCGAAGCGGACAGATTCTGCAGGAAGGGATCAACGAAGCAGGTGCCATGGCATCATGGATCGCAGCTGCCACTGCCTATAGTACACATGGCGTGCAAATGATCCCGTTCTACATTTTCTATTCAATGTTTGGTTTTCAGCGTATCGGTGACCTCACCTGGGCCGCAGGTGATATGCGCTGTCGCGGCTTCCTGCTGGGCGGAACCGCCGGCCGTACGACATTGAATGGAGAAGGGCTGCAGCATGAAGATGGCCACAGCCACCTGGCTGCTTCCACCATTCCGAACTGCGTATCCTACGACCCCGCTTTTGCCTATGAACTTGTGGTTATCATGCAGGATGGTCTGCGCCGCATGTATCAGGAACAGGAAGATGTGTATTACTACATCACTGTAATGAACGAAAACTACTCACATCCGGAAATGCCTCAGGGTGCGGAACAGGGCATTCTGCAGGGAATGTACCTGTTCCGCAGCAGGCAGCGCAGCAAGCTGCATGTACAGCTGCTGGGATCGGGAACAATACTGCGTGAAGTTATTGCTGCAGCGGAAATTCTGGAAAAGGATTTTAAAGTCTCGGCAGATATCTGGAGTGTGACCAGTTTCAACCAGTTGCGGCGGGAAGCACTCAGTGCAGCACGCTGGAACATGCTGCATCCTGATGAACCTGCCCGATTGTCATATGTGGAAACCTGCCTGAAAGATCAGGAAGGCCCCGTCATTGCTTCCACAGATTATATGAAGATCATCGCTGATCAGATTCGGGAATTCGTCCCGAAGCGTTATTTCGTACTGGGTACGGATGGATTTGGTCGCTCCGACACACGCGAAAAACTGCGACAGTTCTTTGAAGTTGATCGCCATTATGTCGTGGTGGCAGCGCTCAAAGCTCTGGCAGACGAAGGAAAGATACCGGCATCACAAGTGGCCAAAGCAATTCGTGCTTTTGCCATTGATCCTGACAAACCTGAGCCGGTCAAAGTTTAATCCATTCATGATCGGGGAAATTCTGCTGATTCTCTCTGACAGCATTGGTTACAGCAAATTGAGGAGTACAAGTGGCTGAAGTCAAAAAAGTTCTGGTTCCGGATATCGGAGATTTTGAAGGTATTCCGGTCATCGAAATCATGGTCAAACCTGGTGATAGCGTACAGGCTGAAGATGCTTTGATCGTACTGGAATCAGACAAAGCCACTGTTGAAGTTCCTTCACCTTACGCCGGGACAATCCGGGAAATTCTGGTAAAAACAGGCAGCAAGGTTTCCCGGGGCTCAGAAATCCTGACCATGGAGATCACTCCTGCGACAAGTAACGACCAGGAAATTTCACCCTCCGCCAGCCTGCCAGGTGAGTCACCATCTGCGCACCCCTCCCGGCCAGTCGAAGCCACATCCGATCAATCCCGAACGGCATCTGCAGCAGAATCTGTGGCCATCCCCAAAAAAACAGCCTCTCCCCCCGTGCCGGCACAGATACCAGGCCATGCAGCCAGCCAGGACAGCGGAGTTACTCCCCATGCAAGTCCTTCCGTCAGGCGATTTGCCCGCGAGCTGGGAGTTGACCTGGGCAGGGTAACGGGTACCGGCCCTAAACAGCGTATTCTCAAGGAAGATGTACAGGCATTTGTTAAACAGGCACTGGCAAACGGGCGTGACTCCAGCGGAGGTACACTCGATTTATTACCGTGGCCGCATGTTGATTTTGCAAAATTCGGGCCGATTGAACTGAAATCCCTTTCGCGCATCCGGCAAATCTCAGCTGCCAATCTTCACCGCAACTGGGTCATGATTCCGCATGTTACACAGTTCGATGAGGCTGATATTACTGATCTGGAAACACTCAGAGTCACCCATAATGAAAATCGGCAGAACAGCGGTACCAAACTGACCATCCTGGCTTTTCTTATCAAAGCTGTAACAGCTGCTCTGAAAAAATTTCCGGAATTCAATGCTTCTCTGGATAACAGCTCGGCAGAAGGCCAGCTTATCATTAAACGTTATTATCACCTGGGTTTTGCAGCTGATACGCCTAACGGACTGGTCGTTCCGGTTATCCACGAAGCTGATCAGAAAGGGGTCGTGGGTATCGCCGAAGAACTTGCCAGACTGTCTTCACTTGCCCGTGAGGGAAAATTGAAGCCTGCTGACATGCAAGGTGCAAGTTTTACCATTTCCAGCCTCGGCGGCATTGGTGGCACAGGCTTCACGCCGATCATCAATGCACCGGAAGTAGCAATTCTGGGCGTCTCGCGGGCAAATCTGAAACCGGTCTACCAGAACGGAAAATTCATTCCACGTCTGATGGTACCGCTCTCCCTTTCCTACGATCATCGTGTCATTGATGGCGCCTCAGCAGCACGCTTCACTGCTCATCTGGCCAGCATTCTGGCAGATATGCGCCTTGCGCTGTTCTAACCGGTCAGCTGCCATTTATAACATGCCTGCTCCATACACCCCCGGTAATGGCTGAAACAGTTCAATATTCACTCACCGGAATTTATGGCGGCACGTTTGATCCTGTCCACTACGGGCACCTGAGAGTTGCGGAAGAGCTAACGGATATCCTGCCACTTGATCATCTTTCCTTTTTGCCGGCAGGCCGGCCCCGTTTGCGTAATGCACCTTTTGTATCCGGGGAGCATCGGGTTGCCCTGCTGCGAGAGGCCGTTTATAACAATCCCCGATTTCTGGTGGATGATCGTGAAATCAGACGCCCTGGTGAAACATACAGCGTTGAATCTCTGCAAGAAATTCGGCAGGAATACAAGGAATCTGTTGTATTGTGTTTTATTACAGGTGCCGATGCCTTCCTCAGGCTGCCACACTGGCATCGCTGGCGCGAACTGTTTGGGCTATGTCACTTTATTATCGTTAACCGCCCCGGATCGGTTCAGATCAACAATCCATCCAGTCTGCCTGACGAATTACAGGATATCTGCCAGAGCCGCTGGGTAACTGCGGCTGCAGAATTGAAAAATTCCCCTTTCGGCCTTATCTTTACAGCACCTACCACCCTGCTGGATATTTCATCCACCCGCATCAGAAATATTATCGCTTCAGGTATGAGTGCACGCTATCTGCTCCCTGAATCAGTACTTAACCACATTAACGAACATGGTTTTTATACCGGAGGAAAATGAAATCATTTGAAGCGCTGCTCAATACGACAGTTACCGCACTGGAAGATCTCAAGGCTGACGATATCCGCGTGATGGATGTCAGTAAACTGACTTCATTATGCAGTACGATGATTGTGGCCAGTGCCGGTTCCACGCGCCAAACCCGGGCACTGGCCGGCCATGTGCAGGAAAAGGTCAAAGCAGCCGGTGGAAAAATTTACGGGACTGAAGGTGAGCAAACGGGAGAATGGATGCTGGTTGATCTGGGAGATATCATCGTCCATATCATGCAACCGGCCATCCGCAGTTACTATGATCTGGAAGGACTCTGGGCAGATCCCAACTGGCGATCAACCCAGGAAAATTCTGCAGCATACGGCTGATTTACCTGAGAATCTGATGAAACGAAACCTATCAGAAACATAGCAAGCAAGCAGGCAGAGCAGCGAATATCGCACAATATTGTGATCCGCCTGAATCACCCATTTTAGAAATGCTCTTATCCAAATCGTGAAATTTCATATCCTGGCTGTGGGTAACAAAATGCCGGACTGGATAACAGCAGGCTACGCTGAATATAGCCGGCGCATGCCAAAAGAAGCTGAGTTGCTGCTGATCGAAGTCAAACCGGAAAAACGTACCGGCAAGACAGCTGCACAGCTGCAACAGGCTGAGAGTGAGCGTATCCGGGCTGCGCTCCCCCCCGGGTGCCATATCGTTGTACTGGATGAAACGGGGAAACAGGTGTCTACAGTAAAACTGGCCGAAATGATGACAGGCTGGATGGAATCCGGCCGGGATACTGTGTTTATTATCGGCGGTGCCGATGGATTACATCAGAATATCAGGCAGATGGCTCACGAAAAGCTGGCTCTGTCGGCCCTGACGCTGCCACACGGACTCGTCAGGGTATTACTGGCGGAGCAGCTCTACCGTGTATTTTCCATCAGCCGCAATCATCCCTACCATCGTGCATAGCGCGCAATCGGGTTGCGACGTTACAGACAAAAACGAAACTTAAACCAGAGCTAAAAATGACCATTTCGGCTGGAAGCAGTATCTATCTGGCATCACGCAGCCCCCGCCGGCGTGAGCTGCTCAAGCAAATAGGAATCAGATACCACATTTTGCTCATGCGTGAAATACGCTCCCGCCCGGCGGATGTGGATGAAACTCCGGCTCCGGGTGAACTCCCGGCAGATTACGTTTACAGAATCACACACACCAAGGCTGAAACCGGATGGCTGCGCCTGAAACAGCGGGGCATACCTCTTTTACCGGTGCTGGCTGCAGACACCACTGTTGTTCTGGACGGCCGCATCCTGGGAAAACCGCAAGATGCCGGGCATGCGGAAGCAATGTTACGCGCCCTTTCCGGGCAGGAACATCAGGTTTATACCGCTGTCGGGCTGACTTTTCAGGAACAGACCAGACTGCGCTTATCGATGACAACCGTACGCTTTCGCGATATCAGCCCGCGCGAGATTGAAGCCTATATTGCCAGCGGAGAATCGCATGATAAAGCGGGAGCCTACGCTATTCAGGGAAAGGCCGCCGCTTTCATCATCAGTATTAGTGGAAGTTACAGTGGCGTGGTCGGGTTACCCCTGTTTGAAACCGCTCAATTACTGGAAGAAACAGGAATCACTGTTTTCTGAACAAACATAAAAATAACCGGATACCCGTTTTGTTATGAGCAGCGAAATTCTCATCAACGTCACTCCGCAGGAAACGCGTGTTGCCATCATAGAGCAAGGTATCACGCAGGAGCTGCATATTGAACGCACCAGCAGCCGCGGTATCGTGGGTAATATTTATAATGGACGTGTCAGCCGCGTATTGCCCGGTATGCAGTCAGCTTTTGTCGATATCGGCCTTGAACGCGCCGCTTTCCTGCATGTGGCGGATATTCACGAATCTTGCCGGAATGAACACCATAAACCGATCGAGCAGCTGCTCTCAGAAGGCAGTAATATCCTTGTCCAGGTGGTCAAGGATGCCATCGGTGTAAAAGGGGCACGACTCTCCACCCAGATCAGCCTTGCCGGGCGTTTACTGGTGTATCTGCCGCAGGAATCGTATATCGGTGTATCACAGCGCATCGAAGACAGTAACGAACGAGAATCGCTGCGCCAGAAATTACAGAACATCCTCCCAGCCGATTCCACCGGCGGCTACATCATCCGAACCATGGCTGAAACCGCCGAGGAACCGGAATTACAGGCTGACATCGTTTATCTGCACAAGCTCTGGCAGGACATCCGGAAAAAATCACTCACCACTCCTTCATCCTCACTGCTCTACCAGGATCTGGATTTGAGCCACCGGGTATTGCGCGATTTTGTAAATGCCGACACCTACCGCGTCCGGGTAGATTCACGCGAAACATTCCAGAAGCTCACCACTTTTGCCAGTGAGTACATGATGAGCGATCTGGAAAAAATCAGCCACTATACCGGCGAGCGACCGCTATTCGATTTATATGGCGTTGAGCAGGAAATTGAAAAATCACTGGCACGCCGTGTTGATCTGAAGTCTGGCGGGTATGTCATCATTGATCAGACCGAAGCACTGACCACGATGGATGTCAATACAGGCGGTTTTGTCGGGGTGCGCAATTTTGATGACACCATCTTCAAAACCAATCTTGAAGCCGCTCAGGTAATTGCACGACAGCTGCGATTACGCAACCTGGGCGGCATCATTATTATCGACTTCATTGACATGGATCGTGAAGAGCACCGGGCTGCGGTACTGGCCGAGTTCAACAAGACACTGCAGCGAGATCGGACCAAAATGACGGTCAACGGCTTCACTGCATTGGGACTGGTTGAAATGACCCGTAAACGTACACGCGAAAGCCTGGCACAAATTCTGTGTGAAACCTGTCCAACGTGTCAGGGACGAGGCGAGATCAGGACAGCACAAACTATCTGCTATGAAATCTTGCGCGAACTGCTGCGGGAATCCAGACAATTCAATGCGAAGGAGTACCGTATCCTGGCCTCACAACAGGTAATTGATCTTTTCCTGGATGAAGAATCGCAAAGCCTTGCTCAGCTGGGAGATTTCATCGCCCGGCCAATCGGCCTGCAGGTAGGTACCTCCTACACACAGGAGCAGTATGATGTAATTCTGATTTGAACTCGGACCACCCATCCGGACGTGAGAGATACATGATTGGGAGTCAAATTCCCCCTGCGACAAAATGTCGCATTGTATACCGTGCCGGGTTGCTCTAAAATTTTGAACACAGCGATGAAGATATTGATAATCGTTATCAGTTCTGATAGCATCCAAAACTGGAATTCAGTGTTATCTGATTATCTGAATTGGACAGATCAGGTTTTATAATCCATTACACTTCAAATACTTGGCTAAAAAATCATACAAATCACATACTCTTCACACATCATGGCCAAAATCCGTCATAAGCCGGTTCTTACCGGCCTTTCTCTCTTCAGCTTCCTGGCGGTAGTCGCAACACACGCAGCCGTACTGTACGGCATGTGGCATCATCGTTTCAGTACCTCAACCCCGGAAACGATTACGCTTTATGCACAATTCATCGCGCCACCGGAAAAACAGGCTGAAGTCACTGAATCCCCCAAGGTAGAACTCAAAGCAGAACACATGCCGCCTCAGGTGAAACCTAAACCGCCTGTCAAGAAGGTACAACCGCAACCCAGGCGCCAGCTGGTAGCAAAAGCCCCTGCAGCAACACAGGAGCATGTTGCCCCGCCACCGGTTGAGGAACACAAGCCGGAACCCGAGCCTGAGGAGAAAGCAATCGCTGAAACGGTAGCAGAGGCAAAACCGGCACAAATGCCATCAGGCCCAGTCAGTCTCTCCTCTGAATTATCGGTATCCTGCCCGGATCTGGCCAGCCCTGCCTATCCAGCGCTATCCCGCCGCATGGGTGAAGAAGGCAAGCTGGTACTGCAGGTTGAGATGGACGAAACCGGCCGTATCAGCAAAGCCAAAATTATTGAAAGCAGCGGTTACTCCAGACTGGACAACGCTGCTCTATCCGCTGTTAAAACCTGGCGCTGCCGGCCGGCAATGCGTGATGGCCACCCCGTACCGGCAATTGCCCTGCAACCTTTTAATTTTGTCATCGAAGGAAGTTAATTGATGGAAAAAACGCTTGGTTTTTCTAATTTTCTGACACAGGTTGATCATGTCGGAATGTGTGTACTGTTTCTGCTGCTTTCTTTATCGGTCGCAAGCTGGTATCTGATCGTCACCAAAAGTATCAGCAATCTGATTGCATCACGCCGTGCCAATGCTTTTCTCAAGCATTTCTGGGATATTGATACTGTTCCACAACTTGAAAACGTGATTAAAGGCATGCCCGGTAATCATGCATTTGTACAACTGGCCAAAACTGCACTGGGCGTCACATCAGATTCACAAAAACACGGCCTGGAAAAGATGGCAGCAGCCGGCGGGGCAAACGAATTACTCACCCGCTCGCTGCGCAACAACCTGGATCAGGAAGCGGCACGTATTGAAAATGGCCTTACCATTATTGCCTCGGCCGGCTCGGCTGCACCCTATATCGGCCTGTTTGGCACGGTCTGGGGAATTTACCACGCCCTGATCCAGATAGGTCTTTCCGGACAGGGCACGTTAGATAAAGTAGCCGGCCCGGTAGGTGAGGCACTGATCATGACAGCACTGGGCCTCGCAGTTGCCATCCCGGCAGTACTGGCATTCAATGCCTTTACCCGGCGTAATCGCCTGTGGATGGCTCAACTGGATAATTTTGCACATGATCTCTATACGATCATGACGGTAGGTGGCAAAATTAGTGGCGAAAGCAGCCAGAAAACTTCACTGAAAGCTGCAACAGCGACCTCACAGCCGGTTCCGGCAGTCGGGTTGGCCCATACTAAAGCGAGCGTTGTTAATGGAGAGGGACAGTAATGGCCTTTGGCGATTCAACCCGTTATCAAAGCAAGACTGCCATGTCTGAAATCAATGTTGTGCCACTGGTAGACGTGATGCTGGTGCTGCTGATTATCTTCATGATCACCGCACCGCTGCTGACACATTCAGTCAAAGTCGATTTGCCAAAAGCATCAAGCTCGCCCAATTTGACCCAGCCGGAACACATCGAATTCGCTATTCGTGCAGATGGCAGCTTCTATTGGGGGGGGGAGCCCGTGACACTGGATCAGTTACCTGAACGCTTTGCCAGGGCAGTTGAACAATCCGATAAAACTGAGCTGCATATTCGTGCTGATCGCGATACACATTATGAACTCGTGGCCAAAGTTATGAGCATAGCGGCTTCATCCGGACTGGCACGCATTGGTTTCGTGACAGATCCAACAGGCGAAAACCCCTGACACCCGACAACTGGCAGGTTCAATTCCTTTTCACACTCACTCATACCCGATTCATATTCCACAGCCGGATCGGGTATGAGGCTGATTCTGACCGGTTCTGGCAACCTTAAAGTTCAACCGGCTCCTTTTGAAACTGCGGCACTCAACCCTGTTTCCACCCGCCGCGCATGCTGGCGGAATGTTTCAAACAGACAAATCCCGGCACTGACTGACACATTCAGGCTTTCAATACTGCCACTCATGGGAATGCTGACGAGCTGATCGCACGCCTCCCGGGTCAGGCGGCGCATGCCTTCACCTTCAGCACCCAGTACCCAGGCAACGGGCCTCGTCAACGTGACTGAATCCAGCGTATCAGGCGCATCGGCATCCGATCCGATGATCCAGATACCTGCTTCTTTAAGCTCTCTCAACGTTCTGGCCAGATTAGTCACGGCAAAAAAAGGAACAGTATCTGCTGCGCCGCTGGCGACTTTATGTACTGTCGCCGACAAACCAACTGCCCGATCTTTGGGAACGATCACGGCATGTACACCAAATGCATCAGCAACACGCAAACACGCTCCCAGGTTATGTGGATCCTTAACGCCATCCAGCACCAGTAACAACGCCGGCTCGGCAAGTTCATCCAGCAAATCTTCCAGCACGGCATACTGGTGCAGCTTTGTGACGTGGGCTGCCACTCCCTGGTGACGAGTTGTGCCTGTCATCCTGCCAATTCTGTCCTGCTCACAGAGAATCAGGCGCGTGGAAGATGTCTCAGCCAGATTTATCAGATCACGTGCCCGCCGATCCTGCCGGTTCGCATCCAGATAAATTTCCCTGATGCTGTCCGGATGCTGGCGCAACCGGCTGATAATGGCATGAAAACCAAAAATGTACTGAGAGTGACTCATGGTAATTTTAAGGAATGAAAAAAATGTTATTTGCCTGATTTCTTGCCCATACCATTATCTGCAAGTATGAAATCAATCTTGCGGGTAGCCAGATCGACCCGAACAAGCTTCACACGCAGCTTGTCACCCAGCCGGAAACTGATCCCGCTCCGCTCGCCACGTAATATGTGCTTGACTGCGTCATGCTGGAAGTAATCGCTGGGCAGCTCTGAAATATAAACCAGACCCTCAACATAAATTTCATTCAGCGTAACAAACAGGCCGAAAGCCGTAACCCCTGTGACCACACCATCAAAACAGTCACCAATTTTATCCTGCATATAAAAACACTTAAGCCAGGATTGCACTTCGCGCGTAGCCTCATCGGCACGCCGTTCTGTTTGTGAACAATGTTTACCAATTTCATGCCAATCACCGGGGGCATACTGTTTACCTGCAAGTACCGCCTTGATGGCACGATGCACCAGCAAATCCGGGTAACGGCGAATGGGTGACGTAAAATGTGTATACATCTCATAGGCCAGGCCGAAATGCCCGATATTATCCGGGCTGTACATTGCCTGGCTGAGTGATCTCAGCATGACCGTTTGCAATAATTGCGCATCCGCCCGCTCTTTGATGTGATCCAGTGTCCGGGCATAATCTTTTGCCTGAGGTTTGTCACCACCACGCAGCTGCAAACCAAATTCTTTCAGAAAATCACGCAGTGCCAGAAGTTTTTCATCAGTTGGCCCTTCATGAATCCGGTATAAAACAGGCTGCTCGTGCTTTTGTAAAAAATCAGCTGCGCAAACATTGGCCGCCAGCATACATTCTTCAATCAGACGGTGCGCATCATTGCGCTTGACCGGGTAAATCTGTTCAATTTTGCCCTGGTCATTGAAAACCATTTCTGTTTCAACCGTTTCAAAATCAATCGCTCCCCGTTTTATCCGGGATTTATTCAGTACCTTGAACAGCTTGTACAACAGCCGGATATGCGGCAGCAGTGGCGCATGTTCTCTGGCAGCGGACTCCTTTGGCTGATCCAGCATCCCGGCGACAATGTTATACGTCAGGCGAGCGTGGGAAAGCATGACTGCCGGATAAAAACGATATTCAACCAGCTCCCCCCTGGCCGACCAAAGCATTTCACATACCATGCACAGACGATCCACCTGCGGATTGAGTGAACACAACCCATTGGAGAGCACTTCCGGCAGCATCGGGATTACTCGTCTTGGAAAATAAACCGAGTTGCCCCGATTAAAAGCTTCCCTGTCCAGCGCATCCTGATCACGCACATAATGACTGACATCAGCAATGGCAACAAACAGCCTGTAATCCTTTCCTTCCTGCTGGCAATAAACCGCATCATCAAAATCCCGTGCAGTCTCACTGTCAATCGTCACCAGCGGCAGGTGACGAATATCCTCGCGTTTGGCAAGGTCTTTCTTCAATACTTTTTTGGGAAATCTGACAGAATTCTGTTCAACCTCGGGTGGAAATTCATGCGGCAAATCAAATTTGCGTAACGCGATTTCGATTTCCATGCCGGGTGCCGCGTAATCTCCCAGAATCTCGATAATATGGCCGATAGGCTGAGCATGCTCTCTTGGCTGCTGAATAATGCGCACCATGACCACCTGCCCCGCATGCGCACCCATGATATTTTCCTTGGGGATGAGAATATCCTGATTGACCCGCTTGTCCTCAGCCACGACAAAGAAAATACCATGCTCCTCAAATAATCTTCCGACCAGTTGTGTATTGACGCTCTCTAAAACCCGGATAATCCTGCATTCCTGCCGCCCGCGCCGATCCACAATATTGGTAACCCTGGCGATCACCCGGTCACCATGCAACACCTTATGCATTTCTCTGGGGCTCAGGAACAGATCAGCGCCACCCTCATCCGGCGCCAGAAAACCAAAGCCATCGCTATGTCCCAGAACCGTACCTTTTACGAGCTCCAGTTTATCTGTTACACAAATATCTCCCTTACGATTACAGATAATCTGCCCTTCCCGGATCATCGCAGACAGCCTGCGATGGAAAAACTCAGATTCCTCGGGTGTTATGCCCAGCAGCTTAACTAATTTGGGTTCACTGATCGGTACCCCCTGTTTCTCCAGCACTTCCAGGATAAACTCACGGCTGGGTAATGCCTGCCCGTAACGTGCCTGCTCGCGTTCAAGGAACGGATCGAGCTCACGCAGCTGGTTTTTCTTGTTTCTTTTTCTCTTGATTGACAAATCGAAGGTTTCCTATAGAATTTACAACCTTTCTGCGAGCCTTATTTAATATAGCTCTGCAGAATCTGCTGCTGATAGAATCAATACAGCAGCAAACAAAAGTAAGGCCCAGATGGCGGAATTGGTAGACGCGCTAGGTTCAGGTCCTAGTGGTGGCAACACTGTGGAGGTTCGAGTCCTCTTCTGGGCACCAAAAATGGTCATAAACGACCTGAATGTCTTCCTGACACCCCCTGCAGCTCCCCTTTCAGATAACTTATACCAAAATCCGGTTCACACGATTCTACTGTGGATCCGCCTGGTGTAAGCATGATTATTTCCGGACACCCGGTCAGACTGTTTACCGGTACGGCAAGGTTCGGTTCCAGCGTCCAGACTGCGCAGCTCCTCGTACTGAACAGATGGAACAAGTTGTCGGATATTTGCGGTTCTTTATTTACCACTCAGCCGCTTGCCGAATGAAATCCCGTAGACAGGCGAGCGGAAAAGCAGGATAGGGTCCTTCGTCGGCTCAATGCCATCAGCCATCACGAGGGGATTGAAATTGATCCACTTGCATTCTGCGCCTTCTTGCGACATTGCAGACACGATCATTAATGTGCCCATTTTTATCTCCTTGCGGTTGGAAGGCCATAACCGTGTGGGATTGTCCTCAGGATCACCAGGATTACCTATCGTTACGATCATGTCCCAGCGAACAGGGCCACGCTCAGTTCTTTCAATCAGCCTGTCCTCGAGGAAACTGGGAGATGCGGATCTGAGCTCATCGTCGGACAGCTGTTTCTCTCCATCCCGGGGAACAAAGCGCCAGCGGATCAGCGTGGTTTTATTATCCTGACTCACAAATTTGAATGTATGAACCCCAAAGTAGCTGCTGTTGGCCCAGCTAACCGGAGGATTGTTTTCAGCCAGAAATTCTGCCTGCGGCAAGCTATCCGGGTGACTTGCTCTGAATGCTTTGATCCTTTCCGGATCAGGTTTGCCGGTTGCAGGATCGGGCTTCCTGGCAACAATATCGTCGAAAAAGGTCTGTGGCGTTGCCGCACCAAAAACTGGCGTATTCAGCATGGTCATGTGCTGCAGGCTGCCATCCGGTAATCTGAACTCCAGGGCCATACCGCGCGGAATTTTTGCAGTATCCGGGACGCCGGGATTGCCACCAGCCAGCGAGAAACGCGCAACCACCGGCACGGATCTGCCTGAAAACAGCGCTGAGCGTGTATAGGCACGCGCCGCCTCCGGCAGTCCGATAAACTCGCCGGCTGCGCACGTCCCTTTAATGTGGTTACGACGTTCTCCCGGATGTATTCCAAAAGTACCCTCCAGGGTGGATACCACCTGATCCGGCGTCGCCTCCTGTTCCGCTGCCATGCCAGGAGGTGCAGCCAGCCAGAGCGTTCCGCCCAGCAGCCCTATCAGGAAACTGTTTCTCTCAATGGACATGTATGCGCCTTCCAGTTTGTCAGACAAGAACCCGACACCCGAAGTCAGTGGCCGTACCGCATCCGCTGCATCGGCCGGGCAGACCCAGCATTAGACACGACAGCGTATTTCGCCATGAACGATAGACATCCAGCCATCTTTAGCTGAAGCCCAGGCTCGCCATGCCTTCGACACCCGTTCCAGATCATTCTGTGATGCTATTCCCTGGTCGCGCAGCTGATCTGCAATTTTTGATTCTAAAATGCGATCTGCCCACATACCGCCCCACCAGTTTCGTGCTTCGGGTGTAGATAAGCACCACGTGCCGGATGTTGCGATTACATCAGTGAATCCGGCTTTGTGTGCCCAGGACAATAAATAACGCCCGGCATTTGGCTCTCCCCTGTTTGTGCGGGCGGCCTTCTGGTACCAGTCCATCCACTCATCCAGCTCCGGCAGTTCCGGGAACCAGATGAACCCCGCATAGTCGGCGTCACGTGCAGCAACAATGCCCCCCGGTTTACACACACGTTTCATCTCTCGCAGCGCCTGTACCGGGTCATGCAGGTGTTGCAACACCTGATGGGCGTGTACGATGTCGAAACTGTCATCCGGGAAGTCCAATGCGTGAACATCACCGACAGCAAATTTCACATTATCCAGATCATGGCGTTTTATTTCGCTTCGTGTCAGATCAAGTGACAGCCCGGTGACCTCTAAAGCCGTAACGCAACCGGGCGCGATCCGTTCTGCAAAATCAGCTGTAATCGTCCCGGCTCCTGAGCCCACATCAAGCAGGCTCATACCTGGGACCAGCTCCTCTAACAGGTATTGAGCAGAATTTTCCACCGTACGATTATTATGTGAACGCAACACGGAGCTGTGATAGCCATGCGTGTAAGTCGAGTTGCTATTGGGCATACTTTCCCCCTGTTCGGCAATACGGTAAGCGGGCAGCAAATTGTGCACCACTCCGGCACAACCAGGCTACGCACAACGCATCCCGAACTGTTGAGCAGGTACAGATGCGAAGCAGTGTTCATTTGAACGGGGAGACAGGTGTACAGTGCGGCGCGTTATGCTAATCCGATTTTCAGCGATTCATCAGCCGTTTGACGGTATCCAGCAGCAATTCATTTTCAGGGTGCGCTTCCAGTGCTGACTGCCAGATTTTCTCAGCATCCTGTTTTGCGCCATTTACCCAGAGCAGTTCTCCGTAATGGGCTGCAATTTCAGGATCGGAGCGGGCATCAAAGGCAAGCTTCAGGTAATTGATCCCTTTTTTCAAATCGCCCATACGGTAATAAACCCACCCCAGACTATCTAAAATATAGGGATCGTCAGGAGATAATTCAATGGCCTTCTGGACCAGCTCCAGCGCCTCCGGCAGTTGCAGGCCACGCTCGGCCAGGCTGTAGCCCAATGCGTTATAGGCATGAGCATTATCCGGTCTCAGCCGGATCAGTCTGCGCAAATCCCGCTCCAGCACATCCAGCTTGCCGATCTTGTCTGCCATCAATGCCCGGTCATACAGCAGATCGATCTGATCCGGGTGCTTTCGCAGATAGGCATCGAGTAAATCATAGGCGCCACGGAAATCACCACTGTCCCGCAACAGCTGTGATTCGGCGATCAGCAACTGTGCACGCTGCTGTTCATTTTCAACCGGGGTCGTTTTCAGATATTTTCTGGCCGGGGCCATACCCTCCCGCTTTGCCAGCAGAAACGCATAGCGTACCCGGGAAAAAATATAGCGCTCCCCTCCCGTCACCCGGCGGTAAGCATCCATTGCCTCGGTATCGTGCCGGGCGAGTTCATGGACACGCCCCAGATTGAAATAGATTGTGTTGGTATCTTCAAACCCAAGCCTGATTGCCTGCTTGAAATATTTTTCTGCACTTGTCAGATCATTCAGCTCGGCAGACAAAAGGCCAATCGCCAGCGCAATATCAGGATTGGAGGGGTTCGCCTGTTCCAGTTTCTGGAACTGTTCACGCCCGCGATCAAATTCCTTCTCTTCCATGAGCATACGGATGTAGGCAATCCGCATATCGTTGGCACCGGGAAAACGGCTGAGATATTGATCATAAAAAGACAAAGCTTCATCTTTATCAATTTTCTGCAGAATCTGCCCCCGGTGTACCGCGGCCATTTCCCATTCCGGCCGTAATCTGAGCGCCTGCTTCATGGCTTTTGCTGCCGTTTTGAATTCATCGGCTGCCCAGGCTGCCTGTGATACAGCAAAATGTGCTTCCGGCAAATCAGGATAGCCTGCCGCAAGTTGCTGCACCAGTTTCAGCACGGCCTCCTTATCCGGATGGTGCGACAGGAGTTTGTTGATCTGCATGAATGCTTTATCAACCGTATCCGGCTCCAGTTTCAGTAACTGTTCAACGTGAGGACGTACGTTATGGAGCTCGCCATTCGCCACAAACAGCGCCACAGCGGCCTGGCGCGCCTGCATGGAATCCGGCTCCAGCATTACCCATAAATCAATGGCTTCACGCGCTTCTCCAAAGCGGCGTGCACGCAATGCAATATCAGTCGCATGTTCGGCGATCCTCGGATTGCGCGTTTCTTTTGCCAGCCGGATAAAACTTTCTGCTGCAACATCCGGCTGATCACGCTGCAAAGCAGTTTCACCCAGCAGGAAATCAAACAGAGAATCGGCGGTCAGTTCTGTCGCAGGCGCAGTATTACCGGAACCCTGCGTAACATCTCCTGTTTTGGGTAGCTGGGTACAGCCTGCCACACCCAGCAACAATGCTAACTGTATCGTCAAAATAACTTTCATTTCGTATCGGCCTTCGGCAACCCTTTATCTATATAGTTTGAGATTTCAAAATAACAAATCCGGATTTGTGCTGATTACAGTCGTTTTTCTGACCCCGGGATTTCTCGCTTAAGGAAATCTGAGAAATTACCTGCCTGTTTGCACGCTTTCCAAAACTTCCCTAAAACGCATTATTATCAGATGGCGGCTGACTTGCAGGAGCAGCTGGAGAAGCATTTACACCCGGGGCAGACGGGTTCTGCTGCAATGAATTCAATCCGGCACCCGGCACCCCCCGCATCATGCTGCCATCCGGCAGACCTTCTCCATTACCGGGTGGCCGCTGTCCTCCCTGCCCTCCCGCAGTATTACTGGCGGTATGGATAAATTTCCAGTCCTGGTAGCTTTCAGCTTTATCAAAAACCGCATAATCAGCCGGAAAATTGGCCCGTCTGGCGGGGGCCTCCTTCGACAGACTGTAAACGCCGGTAATTCCGCCATCCTGCTGCCTGATCAGCCCCCAGTCACGGCTGTTTGTCATCGGATCGATATAGATTCGTCTGAGGTGTCGTTTCACAACCAGTGAACGCTCATCCTTGAGCAGCTGTTCCAGAGAAACCGGGTAGCGACTGACATTCACTCCCCCCTCTGTTTTGGAATCGTTGTAGTAAGACTCAATCGCCCGCCGGAACTGATCCCCTGTAAACAGCAGTTCCAGCTCTTTTTCCCGTTTCATTTCCGTGCGCCAGATCACCCCGGCAGCAGCCAGCATAATGCCTGCAAGCATAACAGCAAACAACATCCAGATATAAATATATCCCTGTTCTTTCCGGCATGACATCGTCACCATTTTTCGTAAAATGTCCCATCCAGAGCCTGCCGGTCGGAAGTGGTATGGATATCAAACACACCCTCCATTTCCGGGTCCGGCGGCGGAATTTCCACCCAGCTGTTTTCCCCGGTAACCGGATCAACCGGTATCGCACGAATATAGCGATTTTCAACCAGTTGCTGCAGATCAGCCGGATATTTGCCGGTATCGGAAAAATACTTGTCGATCGCATCACGCAAGATGCTCAGGTTCTGCTTGAGCACCGTCTCCTTCGCCCGATCAACCGAATTGAAATAGCGCGGCGATACAATAGTAAGCAGGATGGCGATGATGACCATCACCACCAGCAGCTCAATCAGCGTAAAACCCTGTATACGCTGACCGCTCCCGAGCTGCTTTAACCGGTTAGAGAATGATCTGGTCAACACGCTTTACCATTGGTTATAGGGAATTCCGTTCAACCCTGTTTTTTCTGAAAGGGAATAAACATCGTAAACATCCTCTCCCTCTTCCGGGTTATCAGGCGGACTGGCATAACTGCGCCTGCCCCAGGTTTCAGCAGCTGGCACTTCAGGATCCGGAAACATCGGGTCACGCGGCACCCGGCGCAGGAAAAAAATTTTCTTCTTGCTATCCGGATCTTTTCTGTCTCCTATGCCGGAATCCAGTTCTTCCAGCTTGTGAGGGTACCCGGTTTCATCTGCCTTTTTTTCTACCCGGCCTTCATCCGCTGCCAGTTTATAGGCATCAATCGCTGCACGGATCTGATGCAGCGCCGTACGCAATTCCCGCTCCTTTTCACGTTTGGCAACCATTTCACCCAATGGCATTGCAGCAGATGCCAAAATCCCCATGATTGCCACCACGACCATCAGTTCGATCAGGGTAAAACCCCGGCAAGAAATTATTTGCAACATATGCAACCCGCAAAACTAAAGCGGTTTTATCACTGAATGTTGATACTGGCTGCCGGTGGCACACTGACCTCCACCGCCTGACCGGTTTCATCCCGCACCTGTAAATTCTGCAACGTGATTTCTGTAGTAACAGGATTTGCGCTGACAGCCTTAAAACGCAGTACGACTGTCATTCCGGTAGGCTGATCCCGCCCGAGCTTCAGGTTGCGCATTCCGGATTTCTCTCCGCCATCCATCAGCTCCAGAACATCCGGATCGTAAGCCAGGTTCAATTCACCCAACATCAGGGAATTCTGTGTCATCAACCTGACCGTAGCAGTAAATTCACGCCCTTTCACCACATTTTCCGGCACACGCAGCATCAGAGAAGCGGAGGAATCCCGGGCCTGTTCGACAGCTTCCCGAAACAGATCCGGCGAGGTGCCCGATAATCCGGCAGATCGGACAGCCTGACCAAGCGGCAGATTTCCCTGAGCAAATGCTCCCCCTGAAGATTCCATCGCCAGCGACTGGGGCGCGGTGTTACGGATTGCAACCGGGAGTTTTCCGGCAGCACTCGCTGTACCGGAATAGAACTCACTTTCAAAATGATTGGGTTGAGTTACATTGCGAACAATATGCGGTGTAATCAGCAAAACAATTTCAGTTTTCCTGTGTTTTCTGGTTTGTTTGGAAAAAATATCACCCAGTATGGGGACATCCGTCAAACCGGCAATGCCTGCTTTTTCCTTACTCATATCATCCTGGATCAGCCCGGCAAGCACCTGCGTTTCGCCATCGTGTAGCTCCAGCACCGTTTCTGCCGTGCGTGTACCAATAACGATGGCTGTAGCCGCATTATCTCCGCTCCCGGATCTTTTTTCACCGAGATTGCTGCTTACTTCCAGCAGCGCTTTCAGTGTCACTTCACTGTTGCTTCTGACAACCGGTTCCACTTCGAATTTCAGCCCGACATCAATATAAGTGGCTGAGGCGGCCGATCCGACATTAGCTGTATTGGTCACTGTGAACACCGGCTCTTTGTTGCCAATATGAATTTTTGCCTTCTCCCGGCTTTTGACACGAATACGGGGATTAGCCAGCACATCTGCATTGGTCAGCGTTCTGCCGAAATCAATTCTGGCCTGATTGCTGATGGTGAAGCTGCGCAGCCCTTCGAATCCGGTATTTTTGATCATGCTCATTTTAACGATAGAATCGGCCGCGACCTGAGCAGGCGCCCCCACCCCCGGAACAGCACTGAATGTAACGGAATTGGGCATATTCGGCCCCAGATCCAGTGTACTGTCACGCTTCACCTCCAGTACGACCACATCCAGCATCACTTCCGGATCGGGAAAATCATTGATGGCCACCAGACGCTCCACCAGCCGGATCATCTCCAGCGTATCCCGTATCACAAACAGGTTGAGCTTCTCGTTAATATAAATATCACGTGCCTTGACCAGCCCGCGGATCATGGCCACCATCTGTTTGACATCGGTATTGGCAACATGAAAACTGCGCACCACCAGTTCCTGATAATCTTTCTGTTTGGCAGGTGTATCCGGGTAAATCAGCAATGTATTGTTGTTGAGCACCTTGTAAGTGAGCTGATTGGTCAACAGCATGAGCTTCAGCACATCTTCAATCGGATTATCACGAACGAAAATGGAAGCGGTCGCCTCCTGCTGCACATTACGGTCAAAAATGAAATTGATGCCGGCTGTACGGGAGATAAGCTCAAACATGGTTTTCAGCGGTGTATCACGAAACTCCATGGTGATCGGTTTTCTGAACTGTGTGATCAGGGACAGTTCCGTTGTTTCGGCCCGTGCAATGCGTTCACTTAGCGCCCTGATCAGCTTCCGTGCTTCCAGTTGCATCGGATTATCCGCCAGCACAGCCCTTATAATTTTTTCCGCACCGTCCACATCATTATGGGCAAGCATTTCCTTTGCCTGGTTAATCTGGACAATGTGGCGACGCTCCTGATCCACCGCATCCAGCCCCTCCCGCGCACGTTTATTGTTAGCACTTATGCCCAATACACGCAGATAGCCCTGATCGGCCTGATCCAGGTTGCCGGACAGCCGGGCATTATCTGCTTCAAACAAAACCTGGCCGGTAATGGTGTCCCGCTCCCGTGCCAGAGTCGCCCCTATTTCCCGATTATCCGGTTCCTCACGGGCAGCCTGTTCCAGTTTTCCCAGTCCGTCTTCCAGCTGCCCCTCTGCAATCAGTCGTTTCCCTTCCAGAAAGGACGGGTTTCGCGTTGTCTGTAACGCACAGCCGGCAGTCAACGCAAACAGCAACAGCACGCAGATTTTTTTCCCTGTGTTCATTCCATCCTTCCCGGATATTCTTGTTCGATAGTCAATGTCTGTCTGACACCCAGCGGAAGATAAGTCAGTTCAATCGCGTCCTGCCGGATTCGATCAACCCGGTATTCACCATTGATACGTTCTCCCACACCGGTAATGTAATTTTGATCTTCCCGGGTAAGGAATACGCGGGTTCTCCCTTCAGAAACCACTTTACCCAGATAGGCAAACGGCAGGGGCGGCGCCGATGGCGGTGGTGTTCTCCGCCTGGCTTCTTCTTCCCGCCTGGCTTCTTCCTGCCTGGCCTGGAATGCCTGCTCATCCGGACCGGCAGATACCGCATGTTCAGGCTCCCAGGATATCGCTGCAAAAATATCATCTGCTCTGGCACTGAATTGTCGCTTTCCCAGCTGATTCAGCTGGTCGGCAGACAATGTTTCATGTATCTGCCGGGTTTGTCCGGCAATCCCTCTCCCGGCAGAAGATTCTGTCGCCGGTACCACCGCCTGTACCACATCATTCACCGACAATTCCGCCTCATCCTCCACCAGCAGCGCAGCCACCACCGTTGCCGCCAGCGCGCCCCAGAGAATTAATTTTTGATAGAAAGGAGTACTGCTGGCCATATCAGATACGTTTACCGGAAAATATCTGCTCAGTAATCATTCAAATAAAGATGCATGTTCAGACGCGCCTCCACTCTGCCAGCCTGTATGGTTTCGCGCCTGATGCTGATATCAGTCAGCGCCAGGGTCGGTACAGACTGCAAGGCGCCGGCAATAAAAGCACGAATCTGGGGATACGTGCCACGCAACGGCAACTGGATTTCGTAACGCACCAGTTTTGATTCTTTTTCCATCATCAGCCGGTAATCGCTGCTGTTGAGCTCTATACCGTTTTCTCTGGCGATTCTGTCCAGTTCACTGATCCAGTAAGGTGAAGAATCGCTGCGCGGCAGAAAATCATAAAATACCTGTAAAGCCTGGTTATCGTTCAGCCCGGTTCGTCCGGAAGCATCCGGCCGAGCTTGTTGCATGGCTTCCACTCTGCTTTTCAGCTCTTGCAAAGCCTGCTTCTGTGGCAGTACTGCCGCCACGAAAAATACCAGAGCCAGCATGAACAGCCCTGCCCCTGCCCTGCCAGCGGTTCCCAGACGGGTAACGTGCCAGCGTGCCCTGATCCACCCGTTTCCTAAAGCGATTCGTGCCACGTTGCAATAACCGAAAAAACAACAGGATGACGCGGGTGGTCCTGTCTGGTTTTATAACTGGCCAGGTGGGCATTCTTCAGGGCCGGCTCCCGTTCGAGTGCCTGGACATATTCCACCAGAGCGGCAAGATTACGCGCCTCGCCGGTAATGCGAATCGTTTTCCCGGAAACACCGGGCTGCAGCGACAACAGCGCAACCCCCTTGCTGTCGGCCATCTCCAGTGAATCAAACAGCTTCTCCCATGGCAGATTGAGCTGATGCAGGATGCCATCCACCTGTTTGAGCTCCTGCTGTGTCGCTTTACTGATCCTCGCTACCGGTGTTCTGGGTTGCCTGATATGTTTCTGCTGCAGGGTAATCCGTGCCTCGCGTGCTTCCCAGTAGGCAATTTTTGACATGGTCTGTTTAAGCAGATACACCGCTGACAGCAGCAGCACGACACCGGCAGCCAGCAGCAGATAGTCCAGCAGTGGAATCTGCTGCTTGCGGTAGGGAAAACTCAGTTTCAGGCTACGCATGATCCCGCCTGTCGCCTGATTCGCCCGGGAAGTGCACAGGTATGGGAAATTCTTCCTTCGACAGACAGATAAACTGCCAGCGAAGAACAGATTCCGGTAACAGCCCGGTAAACCCGGGAGCAAATACATAAACCGGCCCGGCTGCCTCTGCCAAACCGGAAGCAATTGATTCCAGCTCCAGTGCTGATAATAATTCTTCCTGCAGATGTTTCACTATTCTCTGGTTACGCACACAGCACCAGATACCCTCCCGTTGCGAGACCAGGCAGAATCGCCCGGTCTCCACCAGAACAAACCATATCTGCTTTCCAGTCAGCTGCTTTGACCCGTGATCAAATGCCGCAGCAAGATAAGGCTCTGTTCGCACCAGTCGGATTTCAAGCCGCCGGACAAGTGCTTCCAGTCCGGATTGCAGATCACGTGCGATAGCTGCACACCATGCCCCGCCGCAAGGATCCCAGGCACTCAGGCTCAGCTCCCAGTCGTCAATACGTTCACCATAAATTTCACGCATCTGAAAACCGGCATAAGCCATCAGCTCATCCGGATTTGCCAGAGAAGGCTGGGGAGCAATTACCCCGTAACGCACAAAATGATTGGATAACACGACGTGCAACTCTGCACCGCGCCTGAAATCTCCATCCACTTGCGCGAGCATCTGTTCCAGCAATTGCAGAGGCGCTTTCCACTGTTGTCTTGAATCATCTTCCTGAACACACACGCCTGATTGCCTGAACTGCTGCACAGGCCTGATACCACGTGCAAACCCCGCCAGACTGACCTGATCCGGCGCCAGAAAGGCCTGAATTCGATTACGCCACAACAGTGACACGATTGGCCTCCTGCAGGCTGGTTTGTCCGCTTTTCACCAGATCCAGTGCGGCTTCACGCAAAAAACGGGTGCCGTTCAGCCGGGCCGCCTCTTTGATGCGGCGAATGGGTGCCTGTGCTACGATCAGTTCACGGATCTCATCGTTCAACAGCAATATTTCGGCAATCGCACTGCGCCCGCGATAACCACTGCCACGACACTGTCCGCAGCCTCTGGCTGAACGGAAATCAAACTGCTCTGCCTGGTCGGGAGAGATTCCCGATTCCCCGATCATCTGCTGATCCGGCCGCTCTGCCACCCTGCAACTGGTACACAGCAGACGCACCAGCCGCTGCGCCACAATACCGTTCAACGCTGAAACAAAACTGTAGGGGTCCACACCCATATGCGCAAACCGGCCGATAACATCAAACACGTTATTGGCATGCACCGTGGTAAAGACAAGATGCCCGGTCAGCGCTGCCTGAATGGCAATCTGTGCTGTCTCTGCATCGCGGATTTCACCCACCATGATTTTGTCCGGATCGTGCCGCAAGATCGAACGCAGACCACGGGCAAAAGTCAGCCCTTTTTTCTCATTAACCGGAATCTGCAGCACACCGGGCAACTGATATTCAATCGGATCCTCGATAGTAATGATCTTGTCCTGACCGTGATTGACTTCCGAGATGGCAGCATAGAGTGAAGTCGTCTTGCCGCTGCCGGTCGGTCCGGTCACCAGCAACATGCCGTACGGCTCCGAGCCAAGGCGACGCATACTGGCAATGGCCGTGGCATTAAATCCCAGCTGGTTCAGGGTCAGCCCTTCAACATGATCGGTCAGCGCCTGGCGATCCAGTATCCGCAACACGGCATCTTCCCCGAAAATGCTGGGCATGACTGATACCCGAAAATCGATCTCTCTTCCCTGGATGGATACCTTGAAACGGCCATCCTGCGGAATGCGGCGCTCGGCAATATCCAGATCCGACATGACCTTGATGCGGGAAATCACCTGCTCGGCAAGATCAACCCCCGGCATTGTGCCAATGCCGGTCAGTACGCCGTCGATCCGGTATTTAATAGACAAGGCCCCCGGTACGGTTTCCAGATGAATATCACTTGCCTGCGACTTGTGTGCATCATACAGGGTCGAATGCACCAGGCGCACCACCTGACTGGTACCCTCGTGGATTGTTTTGAGCGATAACTCTTCGATGCCGGTTCGGGCCAGATTTTCCTGCGCGGAGGGCAGCACATTATCCATCGCGCGCATGTTCTGCTCCTGCTGCGTAAAAAAAGCAGCCAGATCAGCCGGGTGCACGAGATGCCATAATGCCCCTGCCGGCACATATTCCTCTGCCCAGTCACGCAGCCCCGGCCGGAACGGATCACTTACCGCAAGCAGATATGACTGATCTGCCTTTTGCAGCAACACACATTCATGCCTGGCAGCCAGTGCAAAAGACAGCCGCTCAAAAGCCGGCTGCAACCCGTGCAGATCGTTCATCGCCAGTACCGGCATGCGCAGCACATCACCCAGTACAGCCATCAGGGCATCCGGCGTGCCCTGCCAGGTTTCTTCCAGCACCCTGACCAGGGTGGTATGGCGGGCAACCGCCTGTTCGTGCGCCTGGCTGAGTATGCCCGGATCGATCACCGGTCTGTCCGGTAAAACCGTATTTCCCTGCATCAGTTGATACTCCCGGCCAGCTCAAAAATCGGTAAATACATAAGAATGATGATGCCGCCGATCACGGTTCCGATGACTGCCATCAGTAGCGGTTCAATCAGTTTTGTCATCCATTCAACCCAGCGACCGATTTCCTCATCATGAAAGTTACCGATACGTTCCATCATGTCACCCATCATTCCGGTGCGCTCGCCCACCCGCAGCATGCGGTTTCCCACGGCTGTAGTCAGCCCTGCACGCTGCATTGCGCTGGAAATGGTTTGACCTTCACGAATAAGTGCAGCTGCCGTTTTGACTCGCGGGCGAAAATGAGGCTGCAACAGGTCGCTGACCATTTCCAGCGCCTGTGTCACGGGGATACCGCCACGCAGCAGCATACCCAGGGTTTTGTAAAACCGGGCAAGCTGATAAATCCGCATTCGCTCACCGATTGCCGGAATACGCCAGACTGCCTGCAACAGATATGCCCGGATCTGCGGCTGGGAAAAAGTATAAAACGCAGCCACCAGAAAAATAGCTGCTGCTCCTGCCAGCAGCCAGCCGTTTTTCTGAACCAGATGCCCCCATTCAATCAGCAGCATCGACATCCATGGCAGATCCGTCCCCATATCTTCATAAATGGCGCTGAATCTGGGCACCACGAAAACCAGCAGAAAGATTGCCACCAGCCCTCCCAGCACCAGTAGCAGAGCCGGATAAATGGATGCCCCCACCAGTTTTTTACGCACCAGATCCATTTGCGACTGATAGATAAGGTAGCGTGTCAGCGCCTCACCCAGATCACCTGTCTGCTCACTGGCACGAATGGTAGCGACATACAGCGGCGGAAATACCTGCGGATAGGATTCCAGTGCACGCGAGAGTGTCATTCCCTCGCGCAACCGCGCCAGTATTTGCTGCAGCAGCTCACGTATCACACTGTCTTCTTCCTTCTCAACCAGTGTTTCGATTCCTTCCACCAGACTCAAACCGGCGGTGAGCAGGGCAAGCAACTCCTGGGAAAAATTGGATAACGGAAATGTGTGGCCTGATCTGGGCAGCAGGCCTGAAAAATTCCGCCGGACACTCAGGACCACGCCTCCCCGGGCACGGATCCGGTTACGCACCTCAGCTTCGCTGGCCGCCTCAAGCTCGAGCAACACAGTTCCTTTCCCGGACAGCAAGGCTCTAACCGTATAGCGCATCAGTCGTATCGACTGCTGTTACCAGTTGGTAATATCCGCATCCTCACCACTCCCTCCGGGCTGACCATCCTTACCGAAGGAAAACAGATCAAAATCGCTCTGTGTACCCGGATATTTATACTGATAGGGTTTGCCCCACGGATCTGCCGGTAACCGCTTGCTTAAATACGGTCCCTGCCATTTCGGTTCGCTGGCCGGCGCCGTGATCAGTGCATTCAACCCTTGCTCGGTCGTGGGATACGTCCCGACATCCAGCCGATACTGATGCAGTGCCTTTTCCAGAGAATCAATCTGTGCCTGTGCCATTTTGACTTCGGATTTACCTACCTGTGAAAAATACCTGGGGCCGACATACGCTGCCAGCAGACCGATGATTACCATAACAACCAGCAGCTCAAGCAGGGTAAATCCGCGTTCACAACCTCCGCATAATCCGGCAGAACGCTGATTTATTCCACCGGCACGTGGAACACCGTAACGCAGCGAACCGGATTGATTCACTTCATTTGCAACGGGGCCCAGTAATTTAATCAGCACCTTTCCGGTATTTTTTAATATTTGCTTCATAGTTCAAATATCCTTGAATTGAGATTTTTCTGGAACATTCCCGGCACAGGAATGGACAGGCAGGAGGAACATAGCTCAAAAATCAGGAAATATCAGGGGATAATTGGCCTGCTCATCAGGATTGATAGCCAGGAAGAGGCAGAAAACTGTTCTGCTCCACGACAGTAAGGCTCTAACCTATTTCAGGCTCAGTATAGTAGAGTTGCGCTCCATCCCGGTCAAGCGGGAAAATATGACATTTACTTCTGAAATCAGATCACTTTCACCCGCAACAGCCAGCGGAAGTACAATACCTCCCAACTTATCCGGAAAACGCAGCTGATGAAACTGAAATTTACAAAAATGCATGGCTTGGGAAATGATTTCATTGTCATTGATGCCATCAGCCAACCTGTTTCCCCCGACTCCCTGGATCCCGCCACAGTGCGCCGGCTGGCAGATCGTCATTTTGGCATCGGTTTCGATCAGTTGTTAATCGTGGAAAAGGCCAGAGAAGGCGGGGATTTTCGCTACCGTATTTTCAATGCCGATGGGGGAGAAGTGGAACAATGCGGCAATGGGGCTCGCTGTTTCGCCCGCTTTGTGCATGACCGCAACCTGACCCGCAAAAGTACCATCCATGTTGAAACCGCACGCGGCATCATCATGCCGACAATCGAGGATAACGATGAAGTGACAGTCAACATGGGAATTCCCCGGTTTGAGCCAGCACAGATTCCTTTTAAGGTTGCACAGCGTGCGCCTGTTTACCCGCTACAGATCGGTAACAGCATAATTGAAATCTCTGTTGTCTCAATGGGGAACCCGCATGCCGTACAAATTGTGCCTGACATCGATCTGGCACCAGTCACAGGCGAAGGCCCGGTTATTGAGTCCCACCCGTTTTTCCCTGAAAAAGTGAATGCCGGTTTCATGCAGATTGTCGATCGCACCCATATCCGGCTGCGCGTATTTGAGCGCGGAACCGGTGAAACACTGGCTTGCGGAACAGGTGCTTGCGCAGCGGTCGTCAGCGGTATTATTCGTGGCGTACTGGATTCCGAAGTACAGGTGGCAATGCGGGGCGGCAACCTGCGTATCCGCTGGGAAGGAGAAAATCAGCCGGTCTGGATGACAGGGCCGGCCGTTTCCGTATTTGAAGGCACTATCGACCTGCAGACATTGCAGCAATAATAGCCACCAGCCTCCCGTCATATCTTTAACATCACGTCTTCAATCCGGACCAATTCACCCGCTCCATCATGCGCACTCTGATTACCTACATCATGGTTTTCCCGAAGCGCAGCGCATTTGTACTGATTGCGCTGCTGCTGGCGGGTGCCGCTGAAGCACTCAGCCTGACGGCGCTGCTTCCCCTGTTATCCATTGCGGTCGGGGAATCCATTGATTCCAGAATAGGCAAACTGGTGGTCGACCTGCTGCACCAGGTTGGACTGTCACCCACACTGGAAATCATCCTGCTGGTCATCGTCGGCGGCATGTTTCTCAAGGGAGCCATTCTGCTGCTGACCAACCAGCAGGTCGGCCATACCGTCGCGCATGTCGCCACCGCGCTGCGGCTGGATCTGATCAAGGCACTGCTTGCCAGCCGCTGGCAATACTATCTGCGCCAGCCCGCCGGTGCGCTGGCAAACTCGATTGCCACCGAGGCTTACCGTGCCGCCATGGGTTTCGAGCACAGTGTCAACGTGCTGGCACTGGCAATCGAAGCAATGGTATACAGCATCGTAGCCATGTTCATTTCCTGGGAAGCCACGCTGGGATCATTACTGATCGGTGCGATCCTGTTCGTAGTATTGAATAAACTGGTCAGGGCAGCCAAACGCGCCGGAAACAAGCAAACCCACCTGCTGCGCCATCTGCTGACTTATCTGTCTGATGTACTCAGTTCAGTCAAATCCCTGAAAGCCATGGCACGCGATAATGTGGCCGATGCCATTCTCCACGAACAGACACAACTGCTGGAAAAAGCCACACGCAAGGAAGTCAGCAACCGGGCGGCGCTGCTTGCCTTGCAGGAACCTATCCTTGCCGCACTGACTGCAAGCGGCCTGTATCTGGCACTGGTGGTATGGAAGCTGTCGTTGCCGGAAGTTATGGTCATGGTGTTTCTGCTCACCAGGATTCTGGGATTACTGAATAAAACACAGCGCCGCTACCAGCAGCTCGTCGCGCAGGAAAGCGCTTACTGGGCCTTGCGCAAAGCGGCTGACGAGGCACGCATGGAAGCCGAGAAATCCGTCGGCACGCAGATTCCAACGCTGGAACAGAGGATCAGCCTGCGTCACGTTACCTTCAGCTACGGACAAAAAACAATTCTCAGCGATCTGGCTGTTGAAATTCCGGTTCATTCGTTTACGGTACTGATCGGTTCTTCGGGCGCCGGGAAAAGCACACTGATTGATCTGCTCTGCGGGCTGGCGGAACTGGAATCCGGCGAAATCCTGATTGACGGTGTATCCTTGCATCAGATCGACATGCGCCGCTGGCGACACATGATTGGCTACGTTTCTCAGGATACTGTTTTACTGCATGACACCATCCTGAATAATATCCTCGTGGGTGAGCCTGCAATCAGTACCGAAGATGCGGAACGCGCACTCAGACAGGCCGGTGCGTGGGACTTCGTCAACTCATTCCCGGAGGGAATGCATACGATGGTCGGCGAGCGTGGCGGGATGCTCTCAGGAGGACAGCGGCAGCGTATCGCCATTGCCCGGGCACTGGCACATCAGCCGAAGCTCCTGTTACTGGATGAGCCCACCAGCGCGCTGGATCCGGAAAGTGAACACACTATCTGCGCAACACTGCAAAATCTGGCGAAGGAATTTACGATTGTTGCCGTCTCCCATCAGCCGGCGGTTATTCAGGCGGCAAGCCGGGTATTCATCATCAGTGATGGCAAAGCGGAATTGCTGTCAAACACGGATGTCCGCCTGTCCGGCAGTACGACGGGCATCACGAATGAGAAAGCAGTGATCTGATTTTATCCACCCGGGCAGCGTAAACCTGGCGGTTGATCCGCATTGGCAAACCGGTTTCCCCGGCGTGTAACCGGCTGATTTTACCGGCGATAGCGCCAGCATCCACACTGGCTGCCGCCTCCAGTGCCCTGCTCAAATGTTCTGCTTGCGGATAAGGCTTGTCTGCATACCCCAGTCGACCATGAAAATCACTGGCACAAGCCTGTAAAAAAGCGTTAAAACGGGCTTTCTTGCGATAGGCATCCGTTGCCTGCAACATATCGGCAATGGTACCAGGGCGCAATTCCAGTGCCCGGTGAACCTCACCATGAAAACGCGCCACCAGCAGTGCCAGATCCCTGGACTCTCCGGGAACCCGGATGCGCTCGCACAGCGCCGCAGCCAGTTCCACACTGTGTGCCTCATGACCGATATGGCGCGGCCACGCATCAGGCGGTGTAACTCCTTTGCCCAGATCATGCGTTAACGCGGCAAAACGGACTTCAAGGGGAAAGTGCTTCGAAGCAGCGTAATCAATCACCATCATGACATGAATACCGGTATCAACTTCAGGATGGGAATGTACCGGCTGCGGCACACCAAATAATGCATCCACTTCCGGCAAAATACGGGCCAGCGCACCACATTCCCGCAAAACATGGAACATGCGCGAAGGGTGCTGTTCCATCAGGCCATGGGCGATTTCCTGCCAGACACGCTCCGGCACCAGTGCTTCTGTCTCACCGGTATGGACAATCTCTTTCATCAGCTCCAGCGTTTCCGGTGCCACCTGAAAACCGAAGCGTGCCGCAAATCGCGCAACCCGCAGCACCCTTACCGGATCTTCCACAAATGCGGGACCAATGTGACGCAGAATGCCCTGCTGCAAATCGGCGATACCGCCAAACGGATCAACAATATTGCCAGCTTCATCTTTGGCCATGGCATTGATCGTCAAATCGCGGCGCGCCAGATCTTCCTGCAAAGTGACACCGGGTGCGGCGTAAACTTCAAATCCCCTGTAACCTCTGGCAATTTTCCGTTCAGTGCGTGCCAGCGCGTACTGCTCATGTGTTTCAGGATGCAAAAATACCGGAAAATCCTTACCCACCGGACGATAGCCCAGCCGCACCATCTCTTCCGGGCTGGCCCCAACCACGACATAATCCTGATCCTTTACCGGCAGCCCCAGCAGCTCGTCCCGTATAGACCCACCCACCCGATAAATTTTTATCTCCGGCATATCAGTGTTTGGGTGCTACCGTCCCAAGCCGCTGTTTCAGGGTCGGTTTATTGGCATGGCCGAAATTACTGGCGTAGTACATCGCATTGCTCAGCACGACTTTGACGTAGTCACGTGTTTCATTGAACGGGATGGTTTCAGCATAAACTGCACCTTCCAGCGGCCGGATATCCTTCCACTGCTTTGCCCGACCCGGCCCGGCGTTATAGGCAGCAGCGGCAAGCAACGGCTGATCATCCAGCTGATCCAGCACATGCCTCAGATAGTAGGTCCCCAACTGAAGATTGGTATTGATATCGGTGATCAGACTGGTACGAAAATCCTGCACTCCCAGTTTACCCGCCACCCATTTGGCGGTTGCCGGCATCAGCTGCATCAACCCGGCAGCTCCGGCACCGGATTTAATATCGGCGATAAAGCGGCTTTCCTGCCGTATCAATCCGTATACAAACGCTTCATCCAGCTGATTTTGCTGCAGAACAGACCGCATCTGCTCACGATAAGGGGCCAGATAACGCAGATTAAAATCATGGTGTGCAACCGTTTTAATGGCCGTGTTGATCACCCGGTCATAAATACCATAACGCTGGGCTACCTTTGCCGCCGCCAGCAGTTGCTCATCGCTGAAATTCTGTATTGTCCAGATCCACTCGCGATTCGCCTCCACTCTCTGATTCAGCCGGTACAGCGCCAATGCCCGGCGAATTCCCGGATTTTGTTCCATGAGGCGGATGGTATTCTGCCCAACCTGCTGCTCGCTTGCCGGAACACTGAGCATTTCACCCAGTTCCTCTCTTGCCATTTGCCCGTAAAAACTGTGCTCACGGCTCAGGGGAATAAGTAAAGCATTGGCTTCAGAATTTTTTTTATCGACTTTCAATGCACGCGCACGCCAGTAACGCCAGACATCCTCCTGCTGCATGGTGGCAGGCATCTGACTGATGCTGTCCCGCAGAATTTTCCAGTTACCTTCACGCAACGCTGCGCGCGCTTTCCAGGCATGTTTGATTTCAGACAGCGGATAGGCGTGTTTGCCCGCCGTCGCTTCTGTAAACCAGTTCAGGGCGCGTGGATCCTGTCGGATTGCTGCCCAATAGGCAAGGTTACCTGTGAAATAAGACTGATCCGTTTCCGGAAACTGGCCGCGGATTTTCTGCCAGCGAGCCAGCGCCTGATTGGTTTCGCTGCGCAGCAGGCGCAACAGCGCAAACAGCACAATTTCACGATCGGCACGCGACCGGACTGATACCTGCCGGTCAAGAAAACGTCTGGCATCCTTGATTACCGCACTCAGTTTCTGTAAATCCAGTGCCTGATACGGGGGCAGATATTGGTTCAAACTTCTGGCCACACTGGTATTTCCTGCTTCCAAAGCCAGCCGGATTCTGGCCCAGATATCCTCTACTGAAAGCACGCCGGATTTAATCACTGTCTCAAAGGCATCAGTGCAGCTGGCCGGCATATCACGCCCGGTAAACCAGCGTGTCCGGATCTCTCCACTGGCTGTTCTGTCCCCCCTGGCCAGCCGGTATCGCAAGGCATAGCATTGCAGGCTGTCCTCACGGTTAACCAGTTTAGGGTATTCCTCAGAAAACAGCGCCCATTGCTGACGTTTGCCAAGAAGCTGCAGCCAGTCCGCCCGCAGCCTGTCTGCCACAAAACTGCCATCATAGCGTGCCAGAAATGTTTTAACCGTCCCTGTGTCCGCTGTATCCAGAGACAGACGCAACTGGAAGTATTCCGCATAAGGTGCCAGCACGTGGTATTTCATACGGCTGACGTACTCGGCAACACGCGCCGCGTTACCTGCCCGGAAGGCTTCCCGCACTTCCAGGTAATCTTCATCTCCCCCGGCAAACAACAACTGCGCCCAAAATGCCAAAAACAACCCGGCAAGCATCCTGCTCATAACTTAACCCGTTTATCCAAAACCATGATCTGTACTGAAACAATGCGTAAGGCACCTCTGCCTGAACCCTCCACTCGTTCGTGCAGAGGTGCCTTAACCGCACAGCCAGCTGTTCAGCCGGCAATTGTTTCAACAAACCCAGCCTACAGAGGAAATCACATATTCATGTGACAATAAAAGGGGGTATCGTTCATCTTTTCCTGCCGGGATCCACTCATTCAGAAAGCAATACAACTTATTTTTATGATCAGATAACCCCTTGCGCCAGCATGGCTTCGGCCACTTTCACGAATCCGGCAATATTTGCACCATCCACATAATTGACTGTGCCATCCGGTTTTTTGCCGTACTGGGTACAGGAACAGTGAATGGCGCGCATGATTTCCTGTAATCGCATATCAACTTCTCCACTGGTCCAGGAAAGCCGCATTGCCTGCTGACTCATTTCCAGGCCTGAGGTAGCCACCCCGCCCGCATTACTTGCCTTGCCCGGTGCAAACAACACATTCGCATGCTGGAACCGTTCAATCGCTCCCGCAGTACTTGGCATATTGGCACCTTCGGCTACACAGCTCACCCCGTTTTTGACCAGTGCAGCCGCATCATGCTCGTTCAGTTCATTCTGCGTCGCGCAAGGCAAGGCAACATCCACCGGCACATGCCACGGCCTCTCACCCGGAAGAAATTGTGCTCCAATCCGTTCAGCGTACTCATTGACACGACCATAAAGGCGATTTTTGACTTCAGCCAGAATGACCAGTTTTTCAGGTGTAAATCCGGCATCATCTACTACCGTACCGCTTGAATCTGAAATAGTGACAACTTTGGCACCCAGTGACATAGCTTTATCAATGGCAAACTGTGCCACATTTCCCGAGCCGGACACCGATACCCGCAAGCCTTTCAGTGAACGACCGGCATGATTCAGCATTTCTTCAGCAAAATAAACCAGACCATAACCTGTCGCTTCCGGTCGCAGCAATGATCCTCCGAAACTCAATCCCTTACCTGTAAACACGCAATCTGCCCGGTTAGTCAGTTTCTTGACCATCCCGGCCATATATCCAACTTCCCGGCCCCCCACACCAATATCCCCGGCCGGCACATCAGTATCGGCTCCAACATGCCGGAACAACTCAGCCGCATACGCCTGACAAAAACGCATGATTTCCCCAGGACTTTTACCTTTTGGATCAAAATCCGACCCTCCTTTACCGCCCCCCATCGGCAGCGTTGTCAGTGCATTCTTGAATGTCTGTTCAAATGAAAGGAATTTAAGAATGGAAAGATTGACAGACGGGTGGAAGCGCGTACCTCCTTTATATGGTCCGATCGCCGAGTTGTACTGAATACGGTACCCGCGGTTCACTTTAACCTCACCACGATCATCAGTCCATGCCACCCGGAATATGATCACGCGTTCCGGTTCAATCAGCCGATCCAGCAATCCCTGTTCAGCATATCGGGAATGCTCGACAATAAACGGCCACAAACTTTCGATCACTTCTGAAACAGCTTGCAGAAACTCAGGTTGCCCCGGATTCCTCTCGGAAACGTATTGCTTGAACTCCTCGATACTGCCGTACTTCATCTCCATCCCCTTCCGTAAATTAATGTAATAGTAAGTGCTCAAAGAAACCGGCCGCCCGACATACGGCTGATAATCATCGCAAAATTTCACTGATTACGGGGAAGTTTGCAAGCCATTTCTGAAAAAAAACTAAAGGGATGGAAACCGGTTGCGACAATCAACCCATCCTGTCGGCAAGACAAAATCGGCTGTCAAATAAATCCGTTATAAAACAGATGGATGTTCAGCAATATCCTGCCAGAGAAACTGCTGGCCAGCCGGTTGACAAAAACAATGATCAACGCTTATAGATCAGCGCTCATAGGCCAGAATAGGGGCCAGCCAGCGTTCTGCCTCCTCCAGGGTCCAGCCTTTGCGCCTTGCGTAATCCTCGACCTGATCTTTACCGATTTTCCCGACTGCAAAATAATCAGATTCGGGGTGGGAAAGATAAAAACCGGAAACCGCTGCGGTTGGCACCATGGCAAAAGCTTCCGTTACAATGATTCCACTGCGTTTTTCTGCTTCCAGCAGAGCAAACAGCGGTCCTTTTTCGGTATGGTCAGGGCAGGCGGGATAACCCGGTGCCGGGCGAATTCCCACATATTGCTCGTCGATCAGCTGTTCATTGCCAAGGCTCTCGTCTTTTACGTACCCCCAGAATTCCCGCCGCACCCGTGCATGCATGTGCTCTGCGAATGCTTCAGCCAGACGGTCAGCCAGTGCTTTCAGGATGATTGCACTGTAATCATCATTTGCCGCCTCGAAGGCGCGCACCCGCTCATCAATACCGAAACCGGAGCTGACTGCGAACAAACCGATGGTGTCATCTATCCCGGTTTCACGCGGAGCGATGAAATCGGCCAGGGCCAGATTGGGACGCCCTGCCGGCTTGGCTGTCTGCTGCCGCAGGGAATGCCAGGTCATAACCACTTTGCCGCGACTGCGATCGGCATAAATCTCGATGTCATCGCCATTGACGGTATTGGCCGGAAACAGACCGATGACGGCATTGGCTGAGAGCCATTTCTGCTCGACGATCTTCTTGAGCATGGTCTGGGCATCACGAAACAGATTGCTCGCCGCTTCGCCGACAACCTCATCCTGCAGAATAGCGGGGTAACGCCCGTGCAGTTCCCACGCCTGGAAGAACGGTGTCCAGTCGATGTACGGAACCAGCGTTTCCAGCGGATAGCTGTTCAGTGTGCGCAGCCCCAGAAAATCCGGAGCTGGTGGCGTGTAACGGCTCCAGTCGGTTTTGAACGCGTTGGCCCGGGCTTCCTCAAATGTAAGCAATTTGGATGGCCCTTTTTTATTTTTATGCTGTGCCCGGTTCTTTTCCTGCTCGGCCTTAACCTGCTCAATATAACTGTCACGCTGATCCTGTGACATCAGATTGCTGCACACTCCAACAGCCCGGCTGGCATCCGGCACCCAGACAGTCACCCCGCTGTAATGCGGAGCAATTTTGACTGATGTATGCACACGCGAAGTGGTTGCGCCACCAATCAGCAGAGGAATGGTGAACTTCTCACGTTCCATTTCTTTCGCCACATGCGCCATTTCTTCCAGCGAAGGGGTAATCAGGCCGGACAGACCAATCATGTCAGCCTGTTCACGACGCGCCATTTCCAGGATCTGGGCACTGGGCACCATCACGCCCATATTGATGACTTCAAAATTATTGCACTGCAACACAACGGAAACGATGTTTTTACCAATATCGTGCACATCCCCCTTGACCGTGGCAATCACCAGCTTGCCCTTGGGCTTGCTGTCACCGGAAATCTTTTTCTCTGCCTCGATGTATGGCAGCAGATGGGCAACCGCCTGCTTCATCACGCGCGCCGATTTAACCACCTGCGGCAGAAACATTTTGCCGGCACCAAACAGGTCACCGACCACATTCATGCCATCCATCAGCGGGCCTTCGATCACCTCGATCGGCTTGCCGCCCTGACTGATGATTTCCTGCCGGACAATCTCGGTATCTTCAACAATGTAAGTACTGATCCCCCTGACCAGCGCATGGATCAGGCGCTGCCGTACCGGTTCATCACGCCAGGCAAGATCCTCAATCTGTTCCTTTTTTTGTCCCCTGAAGTGTTCTGCAAACTCCACCAGACGTTCTGTCGCATCCGGCCGCCGGTTCAGCAACACATCCTCAACATGTTCCAGCAGATCAGGGGGAATATCGGAATACACCCCCAGCTGGCCGGCGTTGACAATCCCCATGGTCATCCCCGCTTTAACCGCGTAATACAGGAAGGCAGTATGAATCGCCTCGCGGATCGGTTCATTACCGCGAAATGAGAAAGACACATTGGAAACACCACCGCTCACTTTAGCGTAAGGCAGTGTTTGCCGGATGATGCGGGTAGCCTCGATGAAGTCCACCGCGTAGTTACTGTGCTCCTCAATACCCGTGGCAATCGCAAAAATGTTGGGGTCAAAGATAATATCTTCGGGTGGGAAATCAGCCTGCTCAATCAGCGTATGGTAGCTGCGTGTACAGATGCCCACCTTGCGCTGCAAGGTATCGGCCTGCCCGGTCTCATCGAAAGCCATCACAATCACCGCGGCTCCATAACGGCGTGCCAGCCTGGCGTGGTGCAGAAATTCCGCTTCCCCTTCCTTGAGACTGATCGAGTTAATGATTGCCTTGCCCTGAATGCATTTCAGACCCGCTTCAATTACTGTCCATTTGCTGGAATCGAGCATGATCGGCAACCGGCAGATATCCGGTTCAGCGGCCACCAGATTCAGAAAGGTCACCATCGCCTTTTGCGAATCCAGCATTGCCTCATCCATGTTGATATCAATAATCTGCGCACCGTTTTCCACCTGACTGCGCGCCACCGCCAGTCCTTCGGTGTAATTGCCGTTGAGAATCAGCCGGGCAAATGCCTTGGAACCGGTGACGTTGGTACGCTCCCCCACATTGACGAACAGGGAATGCTCATCAATATTGAGGGGCTCAAGACCGGAAAGCCGTAATTTTTTGGGAATATCAGGCAGCCTGCGCGGTGGAATCTCCCGGATCGCTTCAGCAATGGCAGCGATATGCTTCGGCGTGGTGCCACAACACCCGCCAACAATATTGACGAACCCCGACTGTGCAAAATCTTTGATCAGCCGCGCAGTATATTCCGGTGTCTCGTCATAGCCGGTTTCAGCCAGTGGATTAGGCAGGCCAGCATTGGGGTGCGCGCTGGTAAAAACCTCGGCCACATTGGATAATTCCTCCACATACGGGCGCATCAGTTCCGCTCCCAGCGCACAGTTGATCCCTACCGAGAGAGGGCGCGCATGCCGTACCGAATTCCAGAAAGCTTCCGGTGTCTGCCCGGAAAGGTTACGCCCGGAAGCATCAGTGATCGTGACTGAAATCATCACCGGCAGACGTAATCCGTGCGTTTCAAAATACTGGTCAATGGCAAATAACGCTGCCTTGGCATTCAGCGTATCGAAAATGGTTTCGACCAGTAAAATATCCGCACCGCCATCAACCAGCCCGCGCACCGATTCGGTATAGCTTTCCACCAGACTGTCAAATGTGATGGCGCGAAATCCGGGATCATTGACATCCGGTGAAATCGAAGCTGTTTTGGTGGTAGGCCCGATCACACCGGCAACAAAACGGGGCTTTCCCGGTAGTTTTGCTTCTATCGCCCGTGCTTCCTCACACGCCAGACGTGCGCCCGCCACATTCAGCTCGTAAACCAGGTCTTCCATGTGGTAATCAGCCATTGAAGGCGCATTCGAGTTGAATGTATTGGTCTCGATGATATCCGACCCGGCTTCGAGATAAGCGCGATGAATGGCGCGGATCCCCTCCGGTCTGGTCAGACAGAGCAGGTCGTTATTACCTCTGAGATCATGCGGGAAATCAGCAAAACGCTCGCCCCGGTAGTCTGCTTCAGTCAGCTTGTAGCTCTGGATCATCGTCCCCATGGCACCATCGAGCAATACGATGCGCTCGGCCAGTAACTGTTTCAGCAAATCAGCACGTTCATGCATAGTCATAACAGACCTTCAGGTTGAAATTGTTCAGTCAGTGAAAACAAAACGGGGGAGATTTTATTTGGGAAACGCAGTCATGCCATCACGCAGGCGAAGCAATGTTTCCTCTTTCCCCAGCAGCTCCAGTACAGCATCGATCGCCGGGGTTTGTGTCTCGCCGGTGGCCATGACCCGCAACGGCATCGCCAGATGGGGAAATTTCAGATTGTGCGAGGAAACTGTCTGTTTGATTTCATGGTGGATACTCTCCCGCTTCCACTCAATCTGTACCAGGCGATCAATCAGATATTCCAGTACCGGACGGATTTCAGCAGTGAAATACTGCGTTCTGAATGCCTCAGAAGGTTCGATCGTCTGGAAAAAATAAACTGAAGCATCAGCCAGTTCCTCAACGGTACTGACACGATCTTTCAGTAAACCAACAATCCTGTGCAGGCTTTCTGCTGCCGGCAGACGATAGTTTCTTTCCAGCAGGAACGGCATCACCAGCTCTGTCAGCCGCGCATCGTCAGCCACCTTCAGATAATGCTGGTTCAGCCAGGTCAGTTTCTCCGGGTTAAATTTTGCCGGGGAGCGATTGATTGCTGTCAGGTCAAACCACTCTACCAGCTCCTCCCGGCTAAAGATTTCCTCATCACCGTGTGACCATCCGAGCCGCGCCAGATAATTGATCAACGCTTCCGGCAGATAACCCTGATCCCGATAATGCATCACCGACACTGCTCCGTGCCGCTTGGAAAGCCGTTCTCCGTCCGCCCCCAGAATCATGGGCACATGCGCATATTGTGGTACGGATTCTCCCAGTGCCTTAAGGATATTGATCTGGCGCGGTGTATTGTTGACGTGATCATCCCCGCGGATGACATGTGTGATTCCCATATCGAGATCATCAAGCACCACACCAAAATTATAGGTAGGGGTACCGTCACTCCTCAGCAATACCAGATCATCCAGCTCGTGGTTAGCCACGCTGATTTTGCCTTTTACCAGATCATTGAACGTCACATACCCTTCCAGTGGGGTTTTCAGGCGCACAACCGGTTTGATGCCTGCCGGCGGCGTCTGCCTGCTGTCACGCCAGCGACCGTCATAACGTGGTTTTAACCCGGCCAGGCGCTGCTGTTCCCGCAGCGCATCCAGCTCCTCCTTACTGGCATAGCACTGATAGGCAAGCCCTTGCGAAAGCAGCTGTTCCGCAACTTCGTGATAGCGATGCAACCGCTGCATCTGGTAATACGGCCCTTCATCATAATCGAGCCCCAGCCAGGCCATGCCGTCAAGAATCGCCTGCACTGATTGTTGGGTCGAACGTTCAAGGTCGGTATCCTCGATTCTCAGTACAAATTTTCCGCCTGATTTCCGGGCAAACGCCCAGGAAAAAAGCGCAGTACGTGCCCCGCCAATATGAAGATATCCGGTAGGGCTGGGAGCAAAGCGTGTTTTTACCATCTGATTACACTAAAAATTGGAGTGTGGTTGTATGCGGTCATTTCTGTTTCCAGAGCTGTTTTTTCTCACCCGGGCAAGGTGAAAATATCTCCGGGTTAAGCCGAGCAGAGCAGATAATCAAACACTATTGCCTGCAGCCCCTGTTTTTTGATAAGGGGTCATTATGTTACCATGAACGGCGCGTTTCCCTGTCTCCCCGGGTAGCTGACTGGCACAGCCTTTACCGCCCCAGCCGTTGATCCTGCAGGCATAATCCGCTTGTTTGCTCCATTGTTCGTCATTTATTGAATCGGATAACAATTAGAAAATGTTTTTTCATACGCTTTTCCGGGATGAGCTGAGGTTGATTTGGTAAATGTCTTTTACGAAGAAGCCGGTGCCCTCAAAGTCGGCAGTGTTCTGACTGACAATACTGCTTCCCTGCAAATCGAATCGGCGCACGGGAAACGTTCCAAAATCAAGGCAACATCGGTTTTGTTACGTTTTGAAAATCCGCCAATGCATGGATTCATACAGCAGGCACAGGAAAAAGCGGCCGATATTGATGTCAATTTCCTGTGGGAATGTTGTGAAGAAACCCGGGAATTCACCGGACAGGAACTGGCTGGCGATTATTTTGGCCACACACCGGATCCCGTCGAAATTGCTGCCATCACGATTCTGCTCAGCCAGAATCCGGTTTATTTTCATAAAAAGGGGGCAGGCCGTTTCAGGGCAGCCCCGCCGGAAATCCTGCGGGCGGCACTGGCCAGCCGTGAAAAGAAACGACTGGCTGAGGAGAAACAGGCCGGCTACGTGCAGCAACTGACAAAATTTGAGCTGCCCGACACCTTCCGGCCGCTGATTGATGACCTGTTATACCGGCCGGATAAAAATACAGTTGAATGGAAAGCGCTGGAAGCCGCATGTGAGGCTACCCGACTGAGCGTGCCCGGATTACTGGAACAATGCGGTGCGATTCCTTCAACACATGATTACCATTTCAACCAGTTTTTACACGAACATTTCCCGGAAGGGATCAGCACAGATTCATACCCTGCCGATTTAGCCGGCATGGCTCCGGAAGATTTACCGGAAGCCGGTGTCAGGGCATTCAGTATCGATGATGCCACTACAACTGAAATCGATGATGCCTTCTCTGTTACCCCGCTGAGCTACGGCAGTTTCCGGATTGGAATACACATTGCCACGCCCGCTTTGGGAGTGGCACCAGATTCCCTGCTTGACAAACTGGCAGCAAGACGTCTGTCCACGGTTTATCTCCCCGGCCGTAAAATCACCATGCTCCCGGAAAGTGTCATTCAGCACTTCACCCTGGGAGAAACGCACCAGCGGCCGGTACTCTCGTTATATCTGGAGGTGGCGGATGATTTCACCGTCACCCGCACTTTCAGCCGGATCGAGACCATTGAAGTTTCAACCAACCTGCGCCTTGATTCACTCGAACAGCAGTTTAACGAAATCACCCTGCAAGACAACCGGACAGATTACCCTTTTGCCCATGAGCTGAAACTGCTCTGGAATTTTGCCTGCAAAATGGAAAAATTACGTGGCAAGGATCAGGACATCAACAGTGAAAAAACCGATTACAGTTTCGTCATAGTTCAGGATCATGTTTCGGTTTACGAACGTCGCCGGGGTGCCCCTATTGACAAGGTCGTATCAGAACTGATGATTTTCGCCAATGCTGAATGGGGCAAGCAGCTGGCAGATGCCGGTTATGCCGGGATTTACCGCAGTCAGGGAAACGGCAAAGTGAAAATGAGCCTGTCCCCTGCGCCACATCAGGGGCTGGGTGTATCACAATATGCCTGGAGCAGCTCGCCCATGCGGCGATACGTCGATCTTATCAACCAGCGCCAGTTAATCGCACTGGTGTCGGGCACCCCTCCACCCTACACCCGGGAAAACGACACACTGCTGATCACTATGCGTGATTTTGAAATTGCGTATGCAACCTATGCGGATTTCCAGCGCGGTATGGAACGCTACTGGTGCCTGCGCTGGCTGCTGCAGGAAAACGTCAGCACATCCGGCGCCATCGTCATCAGGGAAAATCTGGTTAAACTGGATCGTCTGCCGCTGGTTGTCCGCGTACCCTCGTTACCGGATCTGTCTCCCGGCACGCCAGTCGCGATCGGCATCTCACAGATCAATCTGCTTGATCGTTCGCTCAACGCCAGTTTTCTTGGTAAAAGTGAAGGTTGACGATTGACGCAGCTCACCGCAGTTATCCGCTACCCCATGCAACCCGATCACAAAATTTATCCGGCACTGTTGATCTCACTGCTGTTGCATATGGCTGTCATTGCAGGTGTATCACTCAGTCTCCCCCAGCAGAAAACGACCAGGATCACCAGATCCATGGATGTCATTCTGGTCAACAGTCAATCCTCAACCAGGCCGGCAGATGCGAAAGTACTGGCCCAGGCCAACCTTGATGGTGGCGGCAACGTGGCGGAAGACCGGCGGGCAAAAACGCCGCTGCCGGTACTGCCTGGTGTGAAACCCGTCATGAATCTGGCTGAAGCCACCCGGAAAACCAGACAACTGGAACAGGAAGTCAAAAAACTGCTGACGGCAGCTGAAAGCAAAACCCAAATTATCCAGCCGCCACCCCAGGCAAAGCCGGGGAAAGATAAACCCGTCCGGAATCCACCTGCCGCCAAACCGGATAATTACAATGATTTTATGCAGCGCAGCCTTGAAATTGCGCGTCTTGAAGCACAAATCGCAAAAGATCACGAGGCCTATCAGAAACGGCCGAAGCGTACCTATATCGGGGCCCGTACCCGCGAATACCGCTTTGCCCGCTACCTGGAAGACTGGCGGCTCAAAGTGGAACGTATCGGTAACCTGAATTACCCGGAAATTGCCAGAAAACAAAAACTTTACGGCAGCCTGCAGCTCACCGTGGGTGTGCGCTCCGATGGCAGTCTGGAATCAATCGGCATTGACCGTTCTTCCGGAATACAGGCACTGGACGATGCCGCCATCCACATTGTACGGCTGGCCGCACGTAACGGATTTGCGCCCTTCCCGCCCGATATCAGCCGTGATACCGACATCCTGCATATTACCCGCACCTGGGTATTTTCCCGCTCAGACAAACTGCTGAGTGAATAACGCTCAGATAACCGGAATCAGCAGGCATGGATACCTACGCAGTCATTGGCAACCCGGTCACACACAGCAAATCACCATTTATTCATACCCGATTTGCACAGCAGACCGGCCGGATCATGCGCTACATCGCCCTGTCAGCACCATTGGACGGATTTGAACAAACTGTTCTGGATTTCCGGAAAGAAGGCGGCAAAGGCATGAACATCACCGTTCCGTTCAAATTTGAGGCTTACGCCCTTGCCAGTCGGCTGACAGATCGTGCCAGCGCAGCGCGTGCAGTCAACACATTCCGGTTTGAGGAGGCTGGAGAAATACTCGGCGACAATACCGACGGGATTGGGCTGGTACGTGATATTGAGATCAATCTGAATTTTCCGCTGGAAGGTAAACAGATTCTGCTGATGGGAGCAGGGGGTGCCGCCAGCGGCGTCATTCTGCCATTGCTGCAACAGCACCCCGGTCTGCTGGCTATCGCCAACCGCAATCCGGATAAAGCCGTGTTACTGCAGCAGCAGTTTACAGGCTACGGCGATATCGTTGCCGGGCATTATCAGGATTTTACCGGGCAACATTTTGACCTCATCATTAACGCCACCTCTGCCAGCCTGCACAATGCACTTCCCCCTGTACCGGCAGATTTACTGCATGGCACAGCACTTGCCTATGACATGCTTTACAGCAGCAGGCTGACACCATTTCTGGAATTCGCCAAAGCACAGGGAGTGACACATCTGGCTGATGGCGCCGGTATGCTGGTGGAACAGGCGGCAGAATCTTTTTCTCTGTGGCATGGCATTCACCCTGAAACACAGCCTGTTATCCGGCAACTCCGGGATGAGTTGCATTGTCATGCCCCGTGAAATTCACACGCACACCTCCATCTTCCCCATCCAAATCCAGGCTGATCAGCACCTGGCTGCTGCGTCCGCTGTTACTGCTCCTGACGACAGCCCTGCTTTACCAGTCCTGGTTCCTGCTGCACATCGTCTACTGGCACACCTACCCTGTCACCACCAGCGCACTGATGCGGGACCGGCTGGAAACCATGCGCCGGCAAAACCCTGCTGCAGAATTACAGCACCAATGGGCAGATTACGCACAGATCTCCGGCCATCTCAAACGGGCTGTTATTGCCGCTGAAGATGCCCGTTTCCTGCAGCACCAGGGGTTTGATTACCAGGCGATTGAAACCGCCTGGAAAAAAAACCTGAAACAGCGCAAATGGGCAGCCGGCGGATCAACCATCAGCCAGCAGCTTGCCAAGAATCTGTTTTTATCCACAGAGAAAACTGTGTTGCGCAAGTTCCAGGAAACCCTTATCACCCTGATGCTGGAAGCAATACTGACCAAACGGCGTATTCTGGAAATCTACCTGAACATCATCGAATGGGGTGATGGTATCTTCGGCATCGAGGCTGCCGCCCGCCATTATTTTGGAATACCTGCATCATCACTCACCCCTGCACAGGCCGCCTGGCTGGCCTCCATCATTCCGAATCCACGTTTTTATGACAGCCACCGCAAACTGCCTAAACTGCTCAGAAAATCCGAAATTATTCTGTCACGCCTGCCGACAGCAAAAATTCCCTAACCTTGCTGAAAATAACCCGGTTCATTCTCCCGGAAAGATTTTTTTGTAATCTTCCCTTTCCACGCTTGCACTAACTGGTATTCTCCACACCAGTTTCCGGGTAATGGTAATGGATATCAGCGGATATAATTGCCTTGCTTTTTTATAACGCCCAGTAACCTGAACAGCAAACCTGCCATGACTGAAGAAAACCGCGAAAATCCGGAAGAGAAACAGCAGAAAGTAATTTCCCTGCTGCAAAAATACAAGCTGGTCGAAGGATTTGTCCGCCTGCAGGATTCCCCGGAGCCGGAGCTGATCGAATCAATCATACAAAAGCAGAATCTGGCCAATTTGCGACAGGCGCTGGACAGACTTCATCCGGCAGATATCGCCCATCTCCTTGAATCCCTCCCGCTTGAAGATCGCCTGATTATCTGGGGGATGGTCAAGGCCGAGCAGGATGGTGAGGTGCTGCTTGAAGTCTCCGACGCGGTTCGCCAGACACTGATCGAGGACATGGACAGCAGGGAGCTGGTTGCGGCGGCAGAACAGCTCGATGCAGATGAAATTGCCGACCTGGCACCGGATTTGCCATCTGAAGTCATGGAAGATGTCTTTCGGGCATTGCCGACGGAAGAACGTGAACAACTGCGCGCTGCCATGTCCTATTCCGAGGATGCAGTCGGCGCGTTAATGGATTTTGATGTGATTACCGTGCGCAGCGATGTGCGCATCGAGGTAGTGCTGCGCTATTTGCGCCGGCTGGGTGAATTACCGGATCACACCGATCAGCTGTTCGTGGTTGGCCGTGATGAGCAGCTGCAGGGTGCATTGCTGTTGAATCAGTTACTGGTGAGTGACCCTGAATCTTCAGTGGCAGAAGTTATGGCGCACGACACCGTCAAATTTTTGCCGGATGATAAAGCGGAAGAGGCCACTCATGCATTTGAACGCTATGATCTGGTCACGGCTCCGGTTGTCTCTCAGGAAGGAAAATTGCTGGGCCGGGTAACTGTCAATGCAGCCATTGATTTCATCCGCGAAAGAGCTGATCTCGAAGCGCGCAACCAGGCCGGGCTGAGTGAAGAAGAAGATCTGTTTGCCCCCATCTGGAAAAGTGTACGCAACCGCTGGGCCTGGCTGGCGATCAATCTGGTCACGGCGTTTATTGCTTCCCGTGTCATTGGATTGTTTGAGGATTCAATCGAGAAACTGGTAGCACTCGCGGCGCTGATGCCGATTGTGGCAGGTGTTGGCGGGAATTCGGGCAATCAGACCATCACCATGATCGTCCGCGCCATCGCGCTGGGACAGGTGAATCAGGACAGCACGCTCAAACTGATCAGCAAGGAAATCGGTGTCGGTATCGTCAACGGTATCGTATGGGGAAGTGTGGTCGGGATATTCACTTACACCCTCTACCATGATGTCCAGCTGGGTCTGGTCATTTCTCTGGCCATGCTGCTGAATCTGCTGCTGGCAGCAACGGTTGGCGTGCTTATCCCGCTGATTCGCATAAAACTCGGGCGCGATCCCGCTCTTGGCTCCAGCGTCATGATCACGGCTGTCACTGACAGCGGCGGTTTTTTTATTTTCCTGGGTCTGGCCACGTTATTTCTGCTTTGAAATTTCAGTTCTGGCAGGCAATACCGACAGATAGAATTTATAGGCAAGATGCGGTAGCAAACGGTATAGCGGCATTCGCAGCCAGTGGCTGCGCCAGTAAAGCCACATGCGCGCATATTTTGCTCTTCTGGCAGGATAATCAGGATGTTGCGGCAGCAATGCCAGCGGTACACAGTAATGCATGACACATTGCGCAATTCGGCCAGGCCGCCGGTCAAGCTGCTTTTCCAGGCCATCCGGAATAGCAGATCGCAGCAGCAGGCGACTGAAATACAAACCATAAAACAACGGCTTTCCCAGCCCAAGCTGATTGGCGCGCCCGATCAGTTTCTGCCGGAAAAGTGGCTGCCGGTTGCTGAAAAACAGTAACAGCTCGCTGAAATCCACCAGATGACGCAGATCATCGGCCAGCTCATTGTTCTGGAACAGATTGACGGCACAGTGCAGCACCATGTCTTCCGGGCTTAATACATAGCACCCGGCCTCTTTCACTTCAATTGCCGCTTCCCGGAATGACTGCGGGTCAATTTTCAGTTTGCCCAGTGGAGAAGAAAGCGTATGGTGAACATCCACTTCAATACTGCGTTCAGGATGTACCAGCGCGGGAATTTCATGGCTCCACTCACGATAGTAACGCTCATCGTAATCAGTCAGCGCGTGATGCTGCCAGCCTTTCTTCAGCAGGGCAGCTTCAACCCGGCGCAGATTTTCCTTTGACACCAGCAAATCGAGATCAGCAAACATGCGCCCTGCCGCATTCGGCAGATCCTGCAGCAGATAGGCCATTCCCTTGAGCACAATGACGGGCATATCAGAATCATCCAGCGCCCAGCGCACCCGGTTCAGCTCCCAACGTACTGATTGCTGCTGTTTTCTCGCCTGGATCAGACCGGAACGCAACAGATTGGCGGCACGTATCGGGATATTGTCCAGCAATCCTTCTCTTTCCAGTCTGGCTGCCAGATAGCCGGATAGCTGCGCCCGTCTTGCCAGCCGCAGCAGTAATTCCCATTGCCGATTATCGTATCCGATCAGGGAAGCAGGCTGAATGATCGCTTCCAGCAGCAGCCGGTGATGCTCCGCCCGGAGACCTGTCTTAAATTCAATCATCAGTTCATATCAGCCGGCATATCAGTCAGCGCATCCAGTGCTGCCAGCACACTGTCAAAATCGGAATACACCAGTTTGCGGCATTCACAATTCCGAACCAGATGCGTGACCGCATTAAACGCGGTTTCTCCCAGCAGCTCATAGTTAAATGCATTGCTGGCAAGTAACAGAAATGCCTCGGATCGCGGTAGCGGCTCCAGTTGCAACGCTGCACCAGTTGACCATTTTGGAAAAACAATCCAGCGGGATTGTGCTGTCTCATCGGTACGCCTGATACTCTCCTGCGGCGGGCGCACATGGGCAACCGTACCTTTCAGCGTACCAGGTATTTCCGGCCCCAGCACAGCTTCCGGCAGATAATCGCGAATGACTTCTATGGACCGGTTCTTGAGTGGCATCAGCCGGGGCAGTGGAAAAAACGCACCAGACTGCGGATCCATCAACCCGAACTCATCGGAAAACAGCCGGTAGCCGCGGTGAATCAGTGCCGTGCACAAGGTTGTCTTACCACTGCCGGGCCAGGCTGGCAGCAACAGCACATGGCCATTGCGTTCCACGGCAGCAGAATGAAACAGCAGAAGGTGATTGATACGCATGGCGATGGCCAGATTGATACCCCACTCCAGCGTTGCCAGCGCCTGCTCTGCAGGAACAGGTGGAAATGGAGAGCGGCCATCAACCTCAAACTGAATCAGCCGGGCAAACGGTCGCCTGATCGAACACCTTGATATTACCCTGACGTGGAACTCGGCAATCTCAGCCTCTCCCATCAGCGAATAATGGGCATACATCCGGTAAAGCTGATCAATAAGCTGGGGCAGCCGGGTGCGAATGGACAGGTTGAACGGCCCTGTTTTTACACGCAACCCCGACCCGGTAAGCAGTACACGGAATGCATCCCGCGACAGTTGTCCAGCCCTCACGCGCTTTCTTTTACTCTCACAATCAGGCCCAGTGCTTCAAAACGCTGCAAGGTCCGGGCGATTTGTTCGGGAAATTGCGTATCAGGCAACAATGTAAAATATTCCGACAATTTTTGGCACAATCCCTCAAGGGTAACAGGAGACTGGCCCAGCATTATAAGAACCTGCAATCCCATTTCATTCAGGAAATGGGTTTTGCCGGATTCCGGCTGGAAGACAGTAAATTCACCATCCCAGTTTTCTATGCGGAGTGATGAAAAGCCGTGTACTTGCCAGTGATCCATTCAGGCCGGCGTGACAGCTAATTACAGCCCGGGAAGAAATACCCCCTTGCCCGATAAAGAGGTATATGCAGCCGAGGAAATAAGAATGCCGCCATTATTTAGGCAATTCTCCGAAGAATCTTCCAGACTCAGCGTAGCAACCGGAGGTTCGCCCAAATCATAAGTTGAGCTGCCATTTTCTACAGGAGTCGCACCGTTAACACATACATATTTACCATCGACCTGGTGCGCATTACCTGCATCGACTGCACCCACCAGATTACTCGATCGTGCCAGCGCTGCACCGCTATGCAGTGTCATGATGACGGGGATAGCAACGGTACTTTTAAGCAATCGTCTGCGAGCCGGCTGGGGAGCAGCAGCCACTTGTTCACCGGTAATAATCTGACCTGTTTGTCCCTGTATTTTTTCTTCCGACACGTTAATCACCTTTCATGTAAAAACATATAAAATTCCGGAGACCCTGCCGTCAGTATAACAACAGGAAGCAGGTTATTGCCCACCTGCCTTCTTTATATTTCATACAAGCAGATTTCATACCATACTAAAAAACCAGTTCTATTCCATTAAGAAACAATCAGTTAAAACCATATATCGGCCATGACAGGCCAAATATCCATAAAAATGTAAAATAATCCGACAGTTATTTTCTCATAATCCAGACAACTCCCGAGAAAACCACGGCCTGCATTGTAACGATCTCTGATCATATTGCGGTTATTTTCCCGATACAGAAAACCTGGTATTACTGCAAAAATGAAAAAATCCCGGCGAATCGCCGGGAAATTTCATGAAGTGCTGTATCTTAACCGACAATTCAGTCATGGCATGATTACCCCTTTTATGATCCTCTTTCCTGATGTTTGTAAAACGTGTAATACAACACGGGCAGCACCAGCAAAGTCAAAATGGTCGAAGAAAGAATGCCGCCAATCACTACTGTAGCCAGTGGGCGCTGCACTTCTGCACCCAGGCCGGTCGCCAGTGCCATGGGGATAAACCCGACTGCATCGGTAAGCGCAGTCATCAGCACCGGGCGCAACCGGGTCAATGCCCCAATCTGTACGGCATCCGCCAGCACATGCCCATCCTGACGCAGCTCCCGGATAAATGTCAGCATGACCAGGCCGTTCATCACTGCAATTCCTGACAGTGCAATAAATCCAACCCCGGCAGAAATGGATAACGGAATGTCACGCAGCGACAAGGCCAGCACTCCTCCTGTCAGTGCAAACGGAACACCGGTAAATACCAGCAACCCATCCCGAAAATTGCCGAACATGGTATAGAGCACCATAAAAATCAGTGCCAGTGCAACCGGGATCACGATCTCCAGTCGCTGTGCTGCCGACATCATTTGTTCAAACTGGCCGCCCCAGGCCAGCCAGTAGCCCGGTGGTATCCCGATCTTTTCATTGACCTGCACCTGCACCTCCCTGACAAAAGAACCGAGATCACGCCCGCGCACATTGGCTGATACCACCACCCGGCGTTTGCCGTTCTCACGGCTGATCTGATTGGGCCCCTGCATAAGGCTGAAATTGGCCACCTCACCCAGTGTCACGTAAGCGGTAGACGCAATCAGCGGCATCTGGCCGGCAAGCATTCCCCCCTGCGATCCCGGTGGAATCGGCAGGCCGATCGGCAAATAACGCAATGCCTCAATATCGGCACGCAGCGATTCCGGCAGGCGTACCTGTAATTCAAAGCGGCGGTCTCCCTCGAAAATCAGCCCGACAGGCTTACCTCCCACGGCAATCGCCACTGCATCCTGCACATCCGCCACATTCAGGCCATAACGTGCAATGCTGGCACGATCAATCTGGATGGACAGCACCGGCAGGCCGGTCACCTGCTCCACCTTCACATCCGCCGCCCCCGGCACAGTTGCCACCAGCTTCTCAATACGCTTCCCCAGTGCGAGCAGTTTATCCAGATCATCACCAAATACCTTGATGGCCATATCTGCACGTACACCGGCAATCAGCTCGTTGAAACGCATCTCGACCGGCTGGGTGAATTCATAATTATTGCCCGGCACCTGCAACACCGCTTTTTCCATTGCCGTAATCAGCTCATCCTTGGTTTGGTATTTGCCGGTCCACTCTGTCTGCGGTTTGAGAATGATAAAAATATCAGCCACACTGGGAGGCATCGGGTCGGTCGCCACCTCCGCCGTTCCAATTTTGCTGAACACTCGCTCCACCTCGGGAAATGACTGGATAACCTTCTCCAACTCACTCTGCATGGCAATCGCCGTGGAAAGGCTGGTACCGGGGATACGAATTGCATGCAGTGCAATATCGCCCTCATTCAGGCTGGGCACAAACTCACTGCCCAGACGGGTGGCCTGCAATACCGATAACGTCATGACGACCGCTGCCACCGTGACAGTCAGTCCCTGATTACGCATGACCGCAGCAAGCATCGGCCGGTAGACATGCTTGCACCACACGACAATCCGGCTTTCGTGCTCCGCCACATTACCGGTCAGAAACAGCGCAACGGCCGCCGGCACAAACGTAACCGACAAAATCAATGCGCCCAGCAATGCCGCCACCACGGTAAACGCCATAGGGTGAAACATTTTGCCTTCCACACCAGACAGGGCAAAAATCGGCAGATAAACAATCATGATGATCATCTGCCCGTAAATCAGGGCTCGCCGCACCTGTTGCGTTGCAGTAAACACCAGCTTCAGCCGTTCTTCCCGGGTCGGCATCCGCCCCAACCTGGCCTGTTCCAGTGCAAAACAGCGAATACTGTTTTCGATGATAACAATGACGCCATCAACGATGATGCCAAAATCCAGCGCACCCAGACTCATCAGATTGGCACTGACATGGTTAATAACCATGCCGCTGAATGTAAAAAGCATTGACAGCGGAATAACGAGCGCGGCAATCACCGCAGCACGAAAATTACCGAGAAACAGGAACAGCACAACGATAACAAGGGAAGCACCTTCGACCAGATTACTGGAGACGGTGTGAATCGTGCCATCAATCAGCGTGGTTCGGTCGTAAACAGGGACAATCGCCACACCTGCCGGCAGTGAACGGCTGACTTCTGCCAGTTTCTCAGCCACGGCATGTGCCACGATACGGCTGTTCTCACCGACCAGCATATGGGCAGTTCCCAGCACCACTTCCTCACCATTGCGGGTGGCCGCGCCGGTACGCAATTCCTTGCCAATCAGGATATCAGCCACATCCTTGATACGCAGCGGCGTCCCCTGTCTGCTGCCCAGTGTGATTTCACCGATCTGATCGAGACTGGTAACCTGGCCCGGCAAACGTACCAGGTATTGCTCTCCCTGCTTTTCGATGTAACCGGCTCCCAGGTTAATATTGTTGCGCTCAAGTGCTGCAACGATTTCCTGCAGGGTTAGCCCGTAGGCAACCAGTTTTTCCGGATAGGGAGTCACATGGTATTGCTTGACGAACCCCCCGATAGTATTGATTTCGGTCACCCCCTCCACCATGCGCAACTGGGGACGGATGATCCAGTCCTGGATCTCACGCAAATCTATAGGGGTGTACGCTGTTCCATCCGGTTTGCGCGCCTCCGGAATACTTTCGACCGTCCACATGAATATCTCACCCAGGCCGGTGGAAATTGGCCCCATCATGGGTTCAATCCCGACGGGCAACTGCCCTTTTGCCTCCTGAATACGCTGGCTCACCAGCTGACGGGCAAAATAAATATCGGTCCCCTCCCGGAATATCACTGTCACCTGAGACAGTCCATAGCGGGACAATGAGCGCGTATACTCCAGCCCGGGCAACCCGGCCATAATCGTTTCAACCGGGAAGGTAATACGCTGCTCAACTTCCATTGGCGAATAACCCGGCGCAGCCGTATTGATCTGTACCTGCACGTTGGTAATATCCGGCACGGCATCAATTGGCAACTGCTGGTAGCTGTACCAGCCCAGTACGGCCATCACCATCACCAGCAGCAGCACCAGCCCGCGGTGCCGGATTACCGCCTGCAGCAAACGTTCAAACATGGGATACCTCCCGACTGCTGTCGGCCGGATGAAAAAAAACCGGCACGGCGGAATCAGTTACCGGATAACACAAGAAGCGAGCATCGTGCAGCACTGCGATGCACCCGAAAAACCAGTTCCCGGAAATGTCCTTAGTGTTCATGCGCTGCCTCTGCCTTGCCCAGTTCGGATTTGAGAATAAAACTGTTACCCGCAGCGTAGTATTCTCCGGCAGACAGGCCATCAACGACTTCGGCCATTTGTTTATCGCTACGTCCCAGTTTGAGTGGACGCATTTCGAAAACATCACCGTAACGGCCAAATACGACCGACTGATCGCCTATTGTCTGTATGGCGTCCAGCGACACCGCAACCGGGACTTCAACCGCTTCGGTCTGCAAATCCGCTTTGACGAACATACCCGGCCGCCATTGCTCATCCTTATTTTCCAGCTCCACCCGGGCAACCGCCGTGCGAGTCTGCTCATCAAGCAGCGTCGTCACATAAATCACTTTTCCTTTTCGTATCAGATCATAAGCATCTGCCCGGATAATTGCGGGCTGCCCCGCATGAATCTGGTGCAGATTACGGGGAAATACCCTGACAGCTGCCCAGATCGTGGAAATATCAGCAATGATGAATGCGGTTTTATCTTCCTTGACCGCTTCTCCGGTAACAATTGTCTCGTCAATAACAATTCCGGAAATGGGAGAACGGATTTCATAACGGGTGATATTTTTTACTGACGATCCGGATTCCAGTGATACCCCCAGCGCCAGCAGACGTTCGGCTGCCAGCTGGGTCGTAATACTGGCTTCGTCCCACTGCTGCCGGGCGGAGAGATAATCCTGCCGGGCAGTAATCTTTTCTCGCCACAGCTGTTCTTCCCGATCATAGATCGTTTGTGCCAGCGCCTGCCGCCTGCGGGCAAGCAGATACTGACTGCGCAAATCAGCCAGTATGGCGCTTTCCATGACAGCAAGCACCTCTCCTTTTTTTACACGCTGGCCGTGATGACGCTCGATGGATACCACCATACCGGGCAGACGCGGCACAACATGCACGATCTTGTGTTCATTGAAGATGATTTCACCCGGCAGGGTAATCTCTGAGTGGATGACAGCCGGGCCGGCTGCAGCCAGCCTGATGCCGTTGTTTTGCATTGTTGCATCGGACATTTCCACTCGCCCTTCGACCTGGCTGTAATTCCAGCGATAGCTTTTCCCCTGATATTCAGCAGCGATAACCAGCTCAAAAGAATGGGGCTCTTTGACTTCCTGATCACTGACCAGAAAATCATTTTCCGGCCGAAAATGGAACAGCTGCGCCGGCTGGCCAAGGCGCGACAATGCCACCGTTACTTTCACTTCTGCCGGTGGCAAGGATTTTTTCTGCTGGTACGGATATATCCTGAACTGTGGAAATGCACCACTTTCATGAATGATAAGTTCCAGACCAAGACCATCTTCCGAGAATAAATTTCCTCCATGCGGCCCGATTGCAGATCCAGATCCAGGCGCAGCTTTGTTTTCTGAAACAGGCTGCCCAGCAGTATCCGGTGTTACAGATTTATCCTGTATCAGTATCCAGGTTCCCAGCAGGACGCCGGCCAGAATAACCGCCACGATGGGTAATCGTCCGGTAACGTTCATTGATTGCGCTCCTTCCCTTGAATATTGAGTCTCGTGGAATCTGCGGCTGAATCAGCAAGCGGTGCTGCAATCAGCTGCTCGATGGTGTTGACCAGACGCTGATAACTGGCCAGCGCCCGCACATAAAGAATGCGATTCTGAAAAAAGGCACGCTGGGCATCCAGCATTTCCAGAAAACTGAATTTACCCAGCTGGTAACCCCGATTGGTAATCTCAAAAGCATTTTTCGCACCTGGCAATACCTCATCATGCAATAGCCGGATTTCATTCCGGGCAGCCAGCAGGTTTTCGTAGTTGCGTGTAAATTCAGTTCTGAGCTGCAATTCAACTGATGCACGCTCGTCTATTGCCTTATTCAGGCGGTGGTGTGCTTCCAGTTCATTTCCCTGGTTGCGGTTAAAAACCGGGAGGGGGATGGTTACTCCCACCACAGCGGTTGTGGCATCTACCCCGAGATAGCGCCGAATACCTGCATCAACAGTGATATTCGGAATTTTTTTCGCTTTTTCCAGCGCAACCATTGCCTCACGCTGTGCAATATTTTTAAGGCTTTGCAGTACGATCGGATTTTCTTCGAGGCGATTTACCAGTTGATTAAACTCCGGTATCTCAACGAATGACTCCAGTTCGCCCAGCACCTGACTAAACCGGGGTTCCGCTTCTCCCCAAAGCAGGGCGAGCCTGGTTCTGGCGGCTGACAGATTGTGCCGTGCCTGCTCCAGCTCGATATTTGCCGTAGATAGCGCAACTTTCGAACGTATCGCTTCCATGGGCGGCGATTTTCCCGCCTCAACCCGTTTCACCACTGTCTCCATGGCAGCCTGAACCAGATGCAAGGTATCGCTCAGTACACTGACCTGCGCCTGGTTTTCCAGCACATCAACAAAAGCACTGGCCGTGCGGGCAATGATTTCCAGCCGTTTGGCCGCATACGCCTGGTCTGCCATCTCCTGCCCCAGTGTTGCCACATTCACCCGGGCCGGCCGCTTGCCACCGAGCTCAATCAGCTGGCTGATACGAAAAGTCGTAAATTTCTGGATGTCACTTCTGGAGGAATTGATATCCTCTGCTTCGATGCTGAATTCAGGATTGTTAAACAACCCTGCCTGTAATTTAGTCCCTTCATAAGCAGTGACCTCTTTAGAAAAGGCTGCCAGCTCGGGATTGTTCTGCAGGACCAGCTGCAACGCCTGCCGCAAGGTAAGCTCACCCTTCCCGCCAACAGCACCGGCCTGGACATTCATGACCGGCACCGCACCATCGCCCAGGGCGGGGAGCGCTCCTGTCAGCAAAGATGCCAGAAAAAACATTACCCGCCCCGGGCGAAATAATCCCTGCCTTCTTTTTATTACCTGATATTCGATCATGATGATTGATAACGAAGTTATGCTGCACAAACGTATCGAATGTGGACAGCGAACAGGTCAGGCTGCCGGACAGATATCCGTTTCGAGATACTGAAAACTGTCTGGTACCCGGTGTTTTTACCCGGCTTTACTGCAATAACCAGCCGGAAATAAATCAGGAGAAGAACCGAGGGGGGTGATAAAGACGATCAGGTATTGTTTCCGGGAATGTGCTGTCAACGGCTTCCAGCACCCTTTCACTGATATCGGCAGCATTTATCTGCAATAACGAAGGCAGATAAAACGCCTGAAGCTGGCCGGCAGCGTGCAGACACGAGTGCGTGGCAGTGTCCAGATCCACATCTCCATCAAGCGCGTGATGCAGTTCAAGATGCACATCCGGATACATCAGAAACAGCTCTCTGTAGTAATGATGCGCCAGCTCATGTGTAAATACCTTGCCGTTGAACGACCATCCGAACGTATTTGTCAGCATGCTGACAAGAAACGCCAGAACGACCAGCCTGACAGCAGAGGGTTTATTCATTTGGAAACAGCAGATATCTGTATAAGATGCTGCCAATGTAACACGAAAATGCAGATTTCTGCCATTTTACACCCGGCTGAAATACCGAAAGAATCCGGCACAAGGATTGGAAAAAATCCCGAACTAAAACAGCTCCACCCCTTCCTGCATCAGCATTTCCACCAATGCGATCAGGGGCAGTCCGATAAGGGCATTAGGATCATCTCCTGTGATCCGTTCGATCAACATGATCCCCAATCCTTCCGCTTTTGCGCTGCCGGCACAGTGATAAGGCTGTTCCTTTATCAGGTAGCGCTCGATCTGGCTGTCGCTCAATTCGCGGTATTTCACCGTACAGGGAACCACTCGCGCCTGCAAATGATCTGTTCGGCTGTTAAACAGACACAGTGCTGAATAAAAAACAACTTCTTTCCCACGCATGAGGCGAAGCTGGCGAACTGCATTTTCATGATTCAACGGCTTGCCCAACTGCATTTCCCCTAGGGCTGCAACCTGATCTGCTGCAATAATGAGCGCATCGGGAAACAGCTTTGCAACTGCATATGCCTTTTCCCTGGCCAGACGTAATGCCGTCATCTCAGGCATTTCTCCGGATAAGGCCGATTCATCAATGGCAGGGCTTGCTGTTTCAAAAGGAATTTGCAGACGCTGCAGCAATTCACATCGGTAAACCGAGCTGGAGCCCAGCACAAGAGGTGGGTAATTCGTACGATTTTTCAAAATATTATAGTAATGTGCCGATCCGTGATTTTGACACTTTGTTATAAAAAATATAACATGCGCGCCTTATGTCTGACCAACTTGTTATAGATACGCTGGATTTTGTCTACAGCAGCAAAACACTTCAGGGAAATGTCCCGCTGTCTAACCTTGAACGTCTAAAAGATTATCTGGCGAGCTCAACGGGAAAGCTGACTTACCTGGTCACTGGCCTGTTGGATGAACAGGAAAGGCCAATGCTGGAAATATCTGTAAACGGCGCTATCGATTTAAGTTGTCAGCGTTGCCTGGGGAAAATTGAGCACACACTCGATGTAAAAGCGGTATTACTTCTGGCCAGAAATGAGGATGAGCTGCAACGCTACGACGAAGATATTTTTGCGGATGCAATTTATGCTTCAACCGAACTGGATATTCTGGCTTTGATAGAAGATGAGGTGATTCTGAGCCTGCCGGTTTCCCCGCGCCACGAGAACATTGAGTGCCATATATCGGCCCGGGCCAAAAAGTGTGAAACCTCTGTCTCTGTAAAAGAACACCCTTTTACCGTACTGGCATCACTGAAACGGCCGCACTGAATTTGAACTGTTTTTACAAGTCGCTTTTACTCTGGAGTTAAACATGGCTGTTCAGCAAAATAAAAAATCCCCTTCCAAGCGCGGGATGCATCGTTCTCACGATGCGCTAACCACCCCCCCACTGGCGATTGAGCCTGCTACTGGAGAAACTCATTTACGGCACCACATTAGCCCGAATGGCTATTATCGCGGTAAAAAAGTTATTAAAACCAAAAACGACGATTGATGGTATTGGTTTCTGCTGCCTTAATCCTGCTGCCAACTCCTTTTTAACAAGTGAAAATAACAGTAGCAATCGATTGTATGGGGGGTGACCATGGCCCGCATGTCACGATTCCGTCAGCAGTTGAATATTTGCGTCTTGACCGTAAAACCAACATCATTCTGGTCGGTAATCCTGATGTGATTTCCAGGGAGCTGGATACACTCAAGGTTTCGCCTGGTGAACAGCTCAGATTACACCCGGCAAGTGAAGTGGTCAGTATGGATGAGCATCCGGCTCTTGCCCTGCGCAATAAAAAAGATTCCTCCATGCGTGTAGCGCTTGATCTCATCAAAAATGGTGAAGCACAAGCGTGTGTTAGCGCAGGTAATACCGGAGCGCTTCTGGCTACCTCCCGGTTTGTACTTAAGACCATTCCCGGGATAGATCGGCCTGCATTGGCAGTTGTGCTTCCAACCATGTCCGGCCATACCTACGTGCTTGATCTGGGAGCCAATGTAAACTGCACAGCAGAACATCTGCTCCAGTTTGGCATGATGGGGGCATCGCTGGTTTCGTCTGTCGAGAATAAACCCAATCCCAGCATCGGCCTGCTGAACATTGGCGAGGAAGAAATCAAGGGCAATGATGTTGTCAAGCAGGCAGCTGAACTGTTTCGTTCCAGCGGGATGAACTTTTATGGCAACATTGAGGGTGATGACATTTACCGCGGGACAACCAACGTAGTAGTATGCGACGGCTTTGTTGGCAATGTTGCACTCAAGACTTCCGAGGGGCTGGCCCAAATGCTGGCCAGTTACCTGCGAGAAGAGTTCAGACGTTCTTTATTCAGCAGATTTGCAGGATTAGTGGCTTTACCGGTTATCAATGCCTTCAGGCGGCGAGTTGATCACCGCCAGTACAACGGTGCAAGCCTGCTGGGTTTACGTGGTATTGTCATCAAGAGTCACGGCTCCGCGGACAGCTATGCTTTTCGGTGTGCTATCAGACGAGCAGCAGAAGAAGTGCGTGGCGGCACCTTGCGTAACATTGTCGAACATATTGAAGCATTACGGTATAACGCCGGACATAACATCGGGCAACCGGTATCAGTAGAGTGAGCAGCTGAACATGACCATGTATTCACGAATCATTGGCACCGGCAGTTATCTGCCAGAAAAGGTTCTGACTAACAGGGACCTCGAATCGATGGTTGACACCAGCGATGAGTGGATACGAACACGTACCGGTATTGAGCAGCGGCATATTGCCGCAGAAAACCAGATGGCAAGTGACCTTGCACTGGAGGCAAGCCGCAAGGCCATTGAGGCTGCAGGAATTCAGACAAAGGATATTGATCTGGTCATTGTCGCAACAACAACACCGGACATGATCTTCCCAAGCACGGCCTGTATTCTGCAGCACAAGCTCGGCCTGTCCAGTGGACCAGCGTTTGATGTTCAGGCTGTCTGCAGCGGGTTTATCTATGCATTAGCTACAGCAGATATGTTTGTCAGCTCCGGAAAATCCAGAAACGCGCTGGTGGTGGGTGCAGAAGTTTATTCGCGCATTATAGACTGGAATGATCGCAGTACCTGTGTTCTGTTTGGTGACGGTGCGGGAGCCGTCGTTCTTACGCAAGACCAGAAGCCGGGTATTCTCTCATCCCATCTGCATGCGGATGGGAGCTATAACCAGGTTCTTTCTGCTCCTGCATCCATTCATTCCGGAAAAATACAAGGTACACCCTTCATTACCATGGAAGGAAGCACCGTCTTCAAATTTGCGGTTAAAGTACTGGAAGAAGCGGCATTGGAAGCATTACAGGCAAATCAGCTGCAACCTTCTGATATTGACTGGCTGATTCCACACCAGGCCAACATTCGTATTATTACCTCAACAGCAAAAAGGCTCGGCATTCCCGAAGAAAAAGTAGTAGCGACTGTTTCACAGCATGGCAACACCTCGGCCGCATCTGTTCCGCTGGCACTGGATCAGGCTGTGCGTGACGGACGTATCCAGCCGGGCCAACATATCATACTGGAAGGGGTGGGTGGCGGGTTCACCTGGGGATCCGTTCTGGTGCGCTGGTAAAATATGAAGATCGCTTTTGTTTTTCCCGGGCAGGGGTCACAATCAGTTGGCATGATGGGCAGTTATTCAGAGCTTCCATCCGTTCGTGACACTTTCAGTGAGGCCACCGACATTCTGCAGCAGGATTTATGGTCGATGGTCAGTAACGGGCCTGAGGACAGTCTGAATCTCACCACCAATACTCAGCCTGTTATGCTGACTGCGGATGTGGCTATTTACCGGGCATGGCAGCAGGCTGGAGGAATCAAACCACATTATCTGGCCGGTCACAGTCTCGGAGAATATGCTGCACTGGTTGCAGCAGGATCACTTACTTTCCCGGATGCTTTGAAGCTGGTCCGTTTTCGCGCAAGAGTCATGCAGGAAACCGTCCCGGAAGGCGTCGGCGGCATGGCGGCCATTGTGGGTCTGGATGATGATACCGTCGCTTCAGTCTGTACTGAGGTAATCAGTACAATGCCGGGAATATCACTTGAACCGGCAAATTTCAATGCGCCGGGCCAGGTGGTAATCGCCGGCCATTCCCAGGCGGTTACACAAGCCGTAACACTTGCGAAGTCAAAAGGAGCAAAGCTGGCTGTCACGCTGCCAGTGAGCATTCCATCACATTGCTCTCTTATGCAACCGGCTGCTGAAAAGTTAGCATTTCTGCTGGAAGAAACCACATTACGCCCTCCTGAGATTCCGGTTTTCCACAATGCCGATGTTCAGCAACATCCCGAAGCAGCCTCCATTCGCGAAATACTTGCACATCAGCTTTATCGCCCTGTTCGCTGGACAGAAACAATTAAAACGATTGCCGCACAGGGTATACAACATGTTGTGGAATGTGGCCCGGGTAAAGTGCTGTCCGGACTAAACCGCCGTATTGACAAGAGCCTGGAAAATATTGCACTGACGGATACCGGTACCCTGCTCAAAACGGCAGAAACGCTGAAATAGCACATCGGCACTATATATTCGGGAATGTTTGTTCCAATTACTCATTAATCCTCAGATGCCACTAGCACATAAAATCGCACTGGTAACCGGCGCAAGTCGTGGAATCGGTAAAGCTATTGCACTGGAACTCGGCAAATACGGTGCAACTGTTATCGGAACTGCCACTTCTGAAACTGGCGCTGCACACATTGGCCAATACCTCGGCAAAGCCCAGATATCAGGCATGGGCCTGGTCATGGATGTCAACAATATCGAGCACATAAACAGCGGTATTGAAACCATACAAAAATCACTGGGTGATGTTGCGATACTGGTTAATAACGCTGGTATTACACGAGATAACCTGCTGGCACGCATGAAAGATGATGAATGGGACAGCGTCATTCAAACCAATCTGAAATCCGTGTTTTGCCTCAGCCGTGCTGTATTGCGTGCCATGATGAAAGCTCGCAGCGGCCGAATTATCAATATCTCATCCGTCGTGGGAGCGACCGGGAATCCCGGGCAAACCAACTATGCGGCTGCCAAAGCGGGCATAATTGGATTCAGCAAATCACTTGCAAAAGAAATTGGCAGCAGGAACATTACCGTAAACTGCGTGGCTCCGGGTTTTATTGATACCGATATGACGCGTTCCCTTTCATCCGATCAGCAGCAATCGTTAATTCAGCACATTCCGCTTGGCAGACTTGGTCAACCTGAAGATATCGCTGCTGCCGTCGTTTTTTTGGCTTCCTCGGCAGCAGATTATATTACCGGTACCACGCTGCATGTTAACGGTGGCATGTTTATGGAATAACCGGGTTAATCATTTCGGACCTGAAAAGAATTTAATGTTTTTATAGCAGTAAAGCATGTTTTACCTGCAGAACAGTGCAGGTTTTGCCAGTAGTTTGAAATTTGTTAAACTTGCGGAAGTTTTTTACCTGAAAAGGATGGTGTATCAATGGAAATCACTGAAATAGAAGAACGTATCAAGAAAATCGTAGCTGAACAGTTGGGTGTCAATGAAGCTGACGTTAAAAATGAATCTTCGTTTGTCAACGATCTGGGAGCAGATTCACTGGATACCGTTGAACTCGTCATGGCACTTGAAGAAGAGTTCGAATGCGAAATTCCTGATGAGCAGGCTGAGAAAATCAATACGGTTCAGGAAGCAATTGATTTTGTAGCAGCTAACGCAGCTCAATAAAACCTATTTTTTCAATGATTCATTGGGGTTGTCTTGTCCAAACGTAAAGTCGTCATTACCGGATTAGGCATAGTTTCACCAGTCGGTAACACCGTTTCCGAAGCATGGGAAAACATCGTTGCCGGGAAATCCGGTATCACACAGATCACGCGCTTCGACGCATCAGATTTTTCCTCAAGAATTGCGGGAGAAGTCAGGGATTTTGAGATAACAGAATATCTCTCTGCCAAGGAAGCGCGTCGTATGGATATATTTATCCAGTATGGAATGGCAGCCGCCATTCAGGCCATTAAAGATGCCGGAATCAGTGATGTCACCGGGTTCAACGCAGAACGTATCGGTGTAAACATTGGTTCTGGAATCGGTGGCCTGCCCATGATCGAAAATACCGATGCCGCCTATCATGCAGGAGGCCCGCGGAAAATTTCTCCATTCTTCATCCCCAGCACTATCATCAACATGGTGGCCGGCAATCTGTCCATCATGTTTGGATACAAAGGGCCAAATCTTGCCATCGTTACTGCCTGTACGACTGCAACACACTGCATAGGCAACTCTGCCAGAATGATCGAACACGGTGATGCCGATATCATGATCTGCGGTGGTACAGAATCATGTGTTACACCGCTGGCTATAGGGGGATTTGCATCGGCACGTGCCCTGTCATCAAATAATGATAATCCGGCATTAGCCAGCCGGCCCTGGGATCTCAAACGAGATGGATTTGTTCTGGGAGAAGGTGCGGGTATCCTTGTTCTGGAAGAGATGGAGCATGCGAAAAAACGCGGTGCCAACATTTACGCGGAACTGGCCGGATTTGGTATGAGCGCGGATGCATATCATATGACTGCACCGTGCGAAGATGGAGAGGGTGCATCCCGCTGTATGACGAACGCTTTATCTGATGCGCAGATGAACATTGATGAACTCCAGTATATCAATGCACACGGAACATCAACTCCTCTGGGGGATATTGCGGAAACAGTTGCAGTCAAACGGTGTTTTGGTGAGTATGCAAAAAATATCGCTGTCAACTCCACCAAGTCAATGACCGGACATCTGTTAGGTGCAGCAGGTGGTGTGGAGGCAATTTTCTCGGCTTTGGCGATTCACCATCAAATAGCCCCTCCTACCATTAATCTTGATGATCCTGATCCCGCATGTGATCTGGACTATGTGCCAAATAGTGCCAGAGAAATGAGAATTGATGCAGCCCTGTCAAACTCATTCGGATTCGGCGGAACTAACGGCACACTGGTCTTTCGAAAAATCTGAGAATCATTCAGGGATTCCCGGAATACACCGTCTGTAAGAATAGACCCCAGGCAGAAACAGCAGGCCATACTTTACATAGACAGGAAGAAGCATGACCTGCTGTCTGACCAACTGATCACCCGGTTTATGTGCTGATATGTCTAAATCAACACGTCTCAGGCAATTTATCCGTTTTATCCTTATCACCACTCTGATTGGCTGCACGTTGTTTTCAGCATGGTTTTACCGGCTGGCTACAACCCCGCTAAGCCTCCCGGCAATACCCTGCGAATTTTCAATTGAATCCGGAAACGGATTGCGTAATATCGCCCGGCAATTAACTGAAGCAGGTATTCTCCCTAACGAATGGTCTTTCATACTGCTTGCCACGGTCACCGGGTACAACGCTTCACTCAAAGCCGGCGATTATCAGCTTACTGAAAAACTATCCCCTCTGGACCTGTTGGAATATCTTGCCCGGGGGAAAGTCAGGCAATATGCAATTACCTTTCTCGAAGGATGGTCGTTCTCGCAGTTCAGAAAAGTGCTGGATGTACACCCTGCTCTCCGTCATGAATCTGGCAAACTCGGTAATCCGGAAATATTGCGTGCCATTGGGGCAGAAGAATCCAGTGCTGAAGGCCTGTTTTTCCCGGATACTTATTTTTTTACCAGAAACAGCAGTGATCTGGTTATTCTGCAACGAGCCTACCAGGCAATGCAGCAGCACCTTGAAACAGCCTGGCTCGCCCGACAGCCATCTCTCCCGTTAAAGAACCGGTATGAGGGCCTGATTCTGGCTTCGATCATCGAAAAAGAAACCGGTACTGATGGCGAGCGATCCCAGATTGCCGGCGTATTCATCAACCGACTGCGTCATAACATGAGACTCCAGACTGATCCAACTGTAATTTACGGCATGGGTGAAAAATTTGATGGCAATCTGCGCAAAACCGATCTTCAAACTGACCATGAATACAATACTTATACCCGTTCCGGCCTGCCTCCCACTCCTATTGCCATACCCGGGCTGGCCTCCATCCGGGCTGCCTTTAATCCTGCGATAACTGATGAACTTTATTTTGTGGCCAGGGGTGATGGAACCTCACATTTTTCATCAACACTTGAAGAACATAATCGTGCCGTCGTGAAATACCAGAAAAACCGTCCATAGCACTTCCGGCCCATTCATTACAGATCCCCGGCTACTACACACCATCCACTTCAGGAAAGCATTCCCCAATCTTAATTACCAGGGTTTCTGGAAAAAATTTGAGCCTAACATGCCATTTTCACTCATTATCCCCACTCTGAATGAAGCAGAAAATATTGATCCATTACTATCAGGTATCTTTTCGCTTACCGATTTGGGAAATCAGTTTGAGGTCATTATCATCGATGATGGTTCTGCTGACGGCACGCCTGATAAAGTCAGGCAATGGCAGCGCACGCATAACGTACGCCTGATTGAGAGGCATGGGCAGCCAGATTTAACAGCTTCCATTATCGAAGGGACGGCTGCTGCCAAATATGAAGTTATTGCTGTCATGGATGCCGATCTGAGCCACCCATCAGACCGGCTGAGCGCACTTGTCCAGCCTGTATTGGATGGCACACATGACATTGCTATTGGCAGCCGGTACATTGCCGGTGGCAATACAGTTGGCTGGCCCTTTTATCGCCTCTGGCTGTCCCGGGTTGGAGGCTGGCTTGCGCGCAGTATCTGTGATGTCAATGACGCCACTTCCGGTTTCTTTGCTTTCCGGCGGGAGCTGATCAGCAACATTACCCGGAATGCAAGAGGATACAAGATCCTGCTGGAACTGTTGATGACAGGGCAAGGTCGCTTGCGTGTCAAGGAAATCCCCATCAGCTTCCGCGACCGGCAATATGGTAATTCAAAACTGTCTCTTACCCATCACCTGGCCTATCTGCTGCAGCTTATCACCCTGGCGGGCGGTACCATCTCTTTCCACACAGCCAGCCGCTTTGCCATAGTCGGGTTTCTGGGTATTTTCATTGATGTACTGATTTTCCGGTGGATGACTGAACATGGAGCCAGCCTGGCTTCAGCACATATCTCCAGCTTCATCACGGCAGCCAGTTTCAACTATGCGCTAAATTCAAAATGGTCATTCCGGCTGCATCACGCAGGCCATTTGCACTGGAATCAATTCGCCCGTTTTCTGACAGTGGGCATATTTGCAATGCTTCTACGGGGAGCTGTCCTGGCCTGGCTGGTTTATACCTGGGACATGCCTGCCGAATGGGCAATTTTCCCCGCCATCCTGACAACAGCCATAGTGAACTATCTTGGATCTGCCTTCTATGTATTCCCCCGGACAGAACCTCCTGTTTCCACTGATACACGATGGCGTATTGCCTCTGTAGGCGTCGTATGTTTCGTCATCCTGTTACGCCTGGTTTACATGGATGTGGCGCAGCTGATCCCTGACGAAGCTTATTACTGGCAATATGCACAGCATATGAGTTTAAGTTTTTTTGACCATCCACCCATGGTTGCCTGGCTGATCTGGCTGGGAATAGCACTGGCGGGGCAAGATGAATTCGGAGTCAGAATCGGTGCCTTCGTGTGTGGATTGGTCGCAATGGCTTATTTATTTGCCCTGGCACGCAACCTCTACGACAAGTCTACCGCCATGCGTTCGGTATTGCTGTTTGCCATTATGCCAGTCGGTTTTGCGTCAGGATTGGTAATGACACCGGATGCACCGCTGATTGCCACCTGGGCAGCCACACTTTACTACATGGAACGTGCTTTGCTTGCCAGTCAGGGCCGGGCGTGGATTGGCATCGGCATTGCTTTCGGGTTAGGGATTTTATCCAAATATACGCTTGGCTTACTTGGTATTGCTGCGCTGCTTTACACAATCCTGGATCCGGTTGCACGTCGCTGGTTACTTCGTCCCCACCCCTATCTTGCTGTATTGATTGCATTGGCCCTGTTCAGCCCGGTAATTATCTGGAATATGGAAAATAACTGGGCATCATTCCTGTTTCAGACTGGCAGAGTTGGCAGTACACATACATTCTCCACCCCCAAGCTGATACTCCAGATAGCAACTGTACTGACACCGGTCGGTCTGATTGCAGCTGCATTCGCATTGCGATCCATTCCTTTGTATTACCGGAAAACCCCTCGAAAATATCTTTTTATCGGGATATTCACCGGTGTCCCGTTACTGGTTTTCCTGATTATCAGCACCTTTGATTCTCTGCGTTTTCACTGGACTGCTCCGCTCTGGCTGGCACTCATTCCTACCATGGCCTGGATGATCGGCCAGCATAATGCATTCAAATGTATCTCGACGCGACTCAGCGCAGCCTGGCAGCCAATGATTATCCTATCCCTGCTCACTTATGCCTTTATTTTGCATTACGTCACACTGGGAATACCGGGACTACCTTATCAGTTTCTGAGCGAGCATTATTTCTGGAAAGAAACTACGGCAGAAGTCGAACAGATTGCCGGGAAAATCAGGCAAACGACAGAAAAAGAACCAATCGTGATTGGAATGAGTAAATGGTCAACCGCCAGTGCACTTGCGTTCTATAACAAAACACCGGTCCTGGATATCCGGTCACGCAATCTGTTTGGTCAGCATGCTTCCATGTACAGTTTCTGGAATCCTGTTGAACCGGCGACTGATCGGCCGATACTGCTGATAGGAATGAAGCCTCAGGCACTGGAATCCAGTGATGCAACCGGAAATTTTGAGGCCAGACTGGTCAACCCCGGAAAGATACAGACCCGCTCCATCTATCGGCATGATGGTGTTTTACTGCGAACACTCTACTACCGGACAGCAGAAGGGTATCGCGGAAATTCCGCGGCACCACAGCAGCATACGCAAAAATCAGATTAGTGGTTATGGCCAAAGAACAGCCCAATCAGCCATATCGTACTGATTCCCAGCGTAATGAGCGTAACCTGCTGGACAGTTGCCCCGATTTCCGGGCGTTTATGCAGGCCCGGAATCAGGTCTGACATTGCCACATAAATCATACTTGCAGCAGAAATGGCAAGTATGGGTGCGATCATGTGATCCAGCCGGTTCAGCATAAAATAGCCCAGCAGTCCCCCAAACAGGGTTGCCGTACCCGATAGCAAATTAAGCCACAACGCACGAGCCCGGGTAAAACCCGAGTTAAGTAAAATGATGAAATCTCCGGCTTCCTGCGGAATTTCGTGAGCAGTAATTGCAATGGCTGTAATGACACCAAGCTGGGTATCCGCCATGAAAGCTGCGGCGATCAGGACACCATCCACAAAATTATGGAAAGTGTCACCCAGAATAATCATCATGCCGCTGCGGCCATGATCGTCTGACGATGTTAATGGAACGGCAGATTCGTGTACCTCACATTCAGACAGGTGGCAATGGCGCCATAACAACAGTTTCTCCAGTATAAAAAATACAAGAATACCCAGCAGCAGAATTAACGTCAGCTGCTTGGGGGATTCTGCCAGTTCAAGTGCTTCAGGTAGTGCATTCAGAAATGCTGCACCAAGCAATGCGCCAATGGCATAGGAAACCAGTATGGAAATCCATTTGCTGCTACGGACATTGAGCGCAAATAAGGCTGCCACCCCGATACTCAACAAACCACTGGCTATACTGGCAAAAATGATCCAGGCTAATACTGGCATGGGTTATCCAAGGTAATCAGGAACAGGCAGAAACAGCTCGCACAATCACTTACGGGTTGAAATGCAGACAAGTAACGACGGAAGACAGTAAGAATAAAGATTTCCGATGAATCAACACTGAGGCTGCAACAGAAAATGTGACTTTATTGTCTCTGTCCGGCAGCAGGATTAAGAGGGGAGCCATTACACGTCAGAAGACGGATTCATCCACAACAAACCGGCCATCCTGCCTGTTTTTCCATCACGACGATAGGAATAAAATTTTTCAGGATTGCTGAACGTACATATATCACCACCGTAAACCTGACTAACCCCAACATGCGACAGTCGTTGACGCGCAAGTTCAAAAAGGTTGGCATACCATTTCCCGTGTTCCTTTCCCGGCAGAAAAGCACGGGCTGCGTATCGATCATGTCCGACAAACACCTCTCGCACTTCATTGCCTACTTCAAAGTGCTGTGGACCAATTGCCGGGCCCAGCCATGCAATTATCTGCTCACTGCGACTATACTTGCGTAACTCTCCGAGAGTATTTTCGATAACACCACCAGCCAGCCCGCGCCAACCGGCATGAACAATCCCCACTACACTGCCTGCCGTGTCGCACAACAATACCGGTAAACAATCTGCCACTAAAACAGCACACACTACACCTGGGCAGCGACTCATCGCGGCATCGGCTTCAAATGTTTGAGTATCCGGGTCAACCCATACTGCCCTGGAACCGTGAACCTGCGTCAGCCAGCGGGGAGAATCCGGCAGGTATTGACGAAGCTGATTGCGATTCTGCTGAACGATCAGTGGATCATCATCAACATGGCTGGCCAGATTCAGGCCGGCATGACTGTTTCTATTCCCGGCAGCAGGCTGAATATTCCGGGTGGTGAACATGGCACTGATATTCGCAGGAGCTGGCCAGTCCGGTACAATCCGGTCAATCATCAGGTGAGCGCTCTACGCTACAGTGGAGTACAGTTTGGAAAAGACGTCACAAACCTTGTCAATTTGTTCTGTCGTATGCGCTGCGTTAATACTGCAGCGTACCAGCGATTTTCCTTCCGGAGCAGCGGGCGGCAACACCAGGTTCACGTAAATATCGTGCTCCATCAATCCATTCCATAATGCGAGCGCCTGCCTGGCGCTATCAAGCAAAACTGCCACAATCGGGCCAGGATGCGGGCCGAGACGATATCCGGTTTTTTCAAGGCTGGAATAAAGGTGACGGGCATTCTGCCATAACTGTTCACGCAACAAACGCCCCTCTCGCAGCAGTTTCAATGCGGCACGTGTGGAAGCGATCGTGGCGGGTGAGGGAGATGCAGTAAATATGTAGGGGTGACTGACGTATCGGAGCTGATCAAGCTGAGAATGATTGCTGACACAGAAACCGCCAATACCACACAGGCTTTTACTGAAAGTTCCAGTAATGAAATCCACATCATCATTCACACCAGTTTTCTCCACTAGCCCCTGGCCCGTTTCTCCCAGAACACCAAGTGAATGAGCTTCATCAAGCAGTAAAATACTTTGGTAGGCTTTTTTTATTGCCACGATCTCAGCCAGAGGAGCCTGATCGCCCAGCATACTGTAAATACCTTCAACAATGACCAGTGTATTTCGGCTGCGTTCACCCAATCGACGCAGTCGTTTCTCAAGATCCGCCGGGTCATTATGCCGAAAGCGGAGGATATCAGCCCCACTCAGGACACAACCATCGTAGATACTGGCATGGGAATCTCCATCAATCAGCACAACATCACCCGGCCCCACCAGTCCAGAGATCGTACCTAAATTTGCTTGATAGCCTGTCGTAAAAACAACACATTCACGACAGTTATAAAACTCGGCAAATTCATGCTCCAGCGCACGGTGGCCATAATAATTACCATTGGCCATTCGTGAGCCTGTTGTTCCGGTACCTTCCTGATCAATAGCCCGGTGAGCCGCTTCTCGGCACTCTGGTGCGAAACTGAGTCCAAGGTAGTTGTTTGTACCCAGCATTAATACCCGGCGCTCACCGATTCTGGCTTCAGTCGCTGAGTAGGATTCTTCTATAGGAATGCCAAAAGCACCGACACCTTCGGGTAATTGTGCCTTCCTTGCTGCTGCTGCAGCGTCAAGTTTTTCCAGCAGACTCATTGTGATGACAATTTGATTTTGTAGATTAAATCGGCAAGATCCTGTACTGTTAAAACGTCTACGAGCGTATTCAAAGGAACGGATATATCAAACTGATCTTCAATTTCCATTACCAGATTCAACAGTTTGACCGAATCAATTGCAAGGTGTGTAATGAGGTTTGTTTCAGGAAATACTTCCATCCTGGTCTCTGTAAAATATGCCAGACGCTGGCAAAGCAGCTCTGTAATTTGTTCCTGAGTTACTTCAGACATGAAATCAGTCCCATCATCGGGGGAGAAAAATAATATTAGAACAGAGGTAATGTTCGCAAAATAGGCGGTTATTGTCGACGAACATTAGCAGCACTTCAAGAACAAATACCTGCTAGTCTCTAACAAGCAAGGGCAGTGCTGTTTGCAGCTTGATTGCCGGAGACCAGCCAGCCAGTTCCTTTTTTAAAGAAGAAATATCACACGTCCAGTCCGGATGTCGAAATTCCGAGACTTTACCTGGCGTTAATATAGGTGCATAGTTCAAAAAACGTGCCAGCCATAAATTAAAGCAGGACAGCACACGAATGCCACTCAGAGGTATTTGAAAACAGCGTACCGGTTTATTCAGCACTTGTTCAGCTATTGCAGCAATAGATGTGTAATCATACCCGCCTGGCGTTCCATCATCGATTTCATAAACCCCGCTCACCGGTCGGCCGGCTTCAAGCCAGCCGTAAATAGCCGCAACCACATCGTCCACATGGATCAGACCAAAACGGTTACCGGCGTTACCTGGAACCGGAAGAATACCATAACCCATGGCCCGAAAAAATGGCTGCATCGCTTTGTCACCAGGGCCATAAACTGCTGCCGGCCTGAATACAGTTGAAGCTAATTTCCCGGAAAATTCAGGGATTAACTGTTCCGCCTCATATTTACTTCGTGCATACCAGGAAAGTTGGAACTCACGAGCGGCCAGTGAAGAAATAAATAAAAACCTTGAACATGAAGACGAGTCAGAAGCGGCCCGCAAAATATTTTTTGTTCCAATCACATTAGCCTGGAAGAAATCATCCCAAGATTTTCCTCTAATTGCTCCAGCGCAATGTATAACTGCTTCAGTACCAGAAACAAGGTCACGCAATACACCATCACGACTCAAGTCGCCGTAAACCCACTCCACAAGGGGAAAATCCTGCCCTGGTGCTGCTCTCCTGGCCAGTGCACGCACCCTCCACCCGGATGCTGTCAACTTTGAGATTAGAACATGGCCGATAAAACCTGTGGCACCCGTTAATGCAACAGCTCTAACCATAGATACTACCGGAAGTGAGAAGGAATTTTACAGCCCCTTCTCACATAAAGAAATGATTTATTGATAGATAATGGAGCTGTCAGCCAGCAGTATAAGTAGTGGCTACAGGCTGCTCCAAGTTTGCACGCTGCAAGAAACCCTGGCGTGCTGCAAAACGTGACAACTTCCCTGACGAAGTCCGAGGCAGTGTATGGGGCGGCACCAGTTCAACCAGGCAACTAACCCCAAAAGCCATATACACCATCTGCTGAAGTCTGTTAATTAGCGACTGCCGGTCTACTGCTGAAGCAAGTCTGCATTCAACAACCAGTACCACCGATGTTGAGCCATCCTCATTACTGACACCAAATGCAGAGGCTTCCCGTGCCCTTACTTCCGGCTGCTGCTCGGCAAGTTCTTCGACATCCTGCGCCCGTATATTTCTACCGTTGACAATGATGACATCCGTACGTCTTCCTGTGATATACAGATCCCCTTCAAACAGGAAACCAATATCACCTGTATCCAGCCAGCCATCTAATCTGATTGCTCTCGCAGTTTCATCCGCATTATTAAAATATCCACTCATCACGCTTTCCCCTCTAACCAGAATACTTCCAACCGTCATATGGGGAACTTCATGATCTGCTTCATCAACCACTCTGACTTCATGGCCTGGCAACGGGCGGCCACAATTCACGAACTCATTATACTTCCTGCCGTCTGCCTGAACTCTTACCGCAATTTTTTTCTCAATCAGCGTCTTGGCATCTACACGTAAACTTCTTGCCCCCAAACCAATATCAGGGAAAGATACTGCGAGTGTTGACTCAGCCAACCCATAACATGGTAAAAAAGCACGCTCATCAAATCCTGCAGCAGAAAATTTGGCAGCAAAACTCTTCAGCGTATCCAGTCGGATCATTTCAGCCCCTACACCTGCTGCTCGCCAGCTACTCAGATCCAAGTCCACCAGATCCGATTCACGTGCACGCAAAGTACATAATTTAAGACCGAACGGTTGGCTAAAAGCGATAGTACAGCGATTACGGCTAATTAGTTTAAGCCACTGCAAAGGACGAACAGCAAAATCCCTGGTAGCCAGATAATCTACAGACAGCTGAGCCGCCAAAGGGGCCAGCACCAGGCCAACCAAGCCCATATCATGATAAAAAGGCAACCACGATGCACACCGGTCACCAAACCGGACATCAAGACCATTGCAGACGATACCCTGCAGATTAGCCATTAAAGCTTTCTCGGTAATAACAACTCCCCTTGGCAAACGAGTACTGCCGGAAGTAAACTGCAGGTAGGCTGTTTCGTCCGGTGTATTGGGGAGGAGTGCCACATCGGCTTCCGGTAACAAATCAAGCTGCTCAGGTGTACCGCTCCATTTAAGCTCGTTATTTACCAGGCCATTAACAGCCTCGTTGAGAAATTCAATAAAATCGAGGCTGGCTACAGCCACGTTTGCTCTACTGCTCTCAAGCATCCCTCTAAGCTGCTGCACATAAATTGCACGACTGCCAAGATTTACGGGTACCGGCATCGCAAAGGGAATAAGGCCAGCAAACCGGCAGGCAAAAAACAGCTCAATAAACGCCGGAGTAGTATCAGCGATCAGTGCAACCCGGCTGTTACGAGCCAATCCAAGACCGGACAGCCGTTTTGCAATTATTTTTGAATTTGTACACAACACCCTGTACGGAAGTACAGATTTAAGATTACCTCTTGAATCGTAAAAATTGTACCCAGTCTCACCTTGAGCCGCGTACTCAAGTGACTCCACTAAGGTTGTAAAATTTGCTCTTCTCTGGGCCAACAAATTATGAGTAGGTGTTGGCGCAATACCTATCCTGAGCGACTGGGAATCATTTTTTTGTACTGGCGGAATGCCCAACTTGGCTATTGTCGAACTCAAAATCTTCCCCTAGAAATATTTTCTGGCCAATTTGCTGAATTGATACACAACTCGCCACTTACGCAACAAGTAAGTACCACCACCCATGGTGTATATATGGGCTGCGAGCTTATAGAAGGGCCCTTTAACTGTCAAGAAGACACCCTCTCTACTGTTGTTTTTCAACAACGATATAATTATCGCATTCCACCTGTAAAAAACCAAAATATTAGCTTTTAAACTTCATGCTGGATAAAATCACCGGCATTATAAATCGTTTACGACGCAACACGAAATGAAGCATAAGCTCCCCACAAAAACAGGAATCGGTTTGTTCCTGTTTTTTGCAATACTATCTGCGTCAACTTACATTCATGCAGAAAGCTGGATACGGCCGCCAGATGACGTTGATATTTTCGGTCAAATTCAAACAACAGCAGCCAGTCGTGAAGAAACATTACTTGATATAGCACGCCGGTACGATATTGGTCAGGATGAAATGGTATTGGCCAATCCCGAGGTAAACCGCTGGCTACCCGAAGATGGCGCCACAGTCGTACTGCCGTTACGTTTTATCATCCCACAGGCTGAACGAACCGGTCTTGTCATCAATCTGCCGGAAATGCGGCTCTATTATTTTCCCAAACCGGCAAAGGGACAAAAACCCGAAATTATCACCTATCCTGTCAGCATCGGCAGAATGGACTGGAAAACACCATTGGGCAGAACAACTATTGTCAGAAAACAAAAAAACCCGACATGGACTCCCCCTCAATCACTCAAAATTGAGGCAATAACAGAGGGAAAGCCTCCTCTGCAAGATATCGTCCCACCCGGCCCTGACAATCCTCTTGGACGATATGCACTATATCTTGGCCTGTCCGGCTACCTGATCCACAGCACCAATAAACCATTTGGAGTTGGCATGCGCGTCACACACGGCTGCATGCGCCTGTACCCTGAAGACATTGAAAAACTGTTTAATCTTGTACCTGCAGGCACACCAGTGCAGATCGTTAACCAGCCTATCAAACTGGGATGGCAGGGCAGTATTTTATTTATTGAACTGCACCCGCCGCTGGAAGAGGATAACACCAGCTTTTCTGATTACGAGCGAAAGGTCCATAGCACAATCTCGGAATTTCTCGAAAAAACCACCAGAAATTCCAGTGGGACAATCATAAAAGAAACCAGAATTAATATGGAAGCTCTGGCATCAGCGATCCGGACCAGGAACGGCATACCGACCCTGATTTCAGAAAATCAGGAAAACTAGCCATCAAATATATTTAACGTCCAGAATTTCATACTCCCGAATACCGCCAGGCGCCTGCACTTCAGCCACATCCCCCGCGTATTTGCCAATTAGTGCCCGGGCAATAGGTGAACTGACAGAAATTTTACCTTCCTTGATATCAGCTTCATCATCACCCACGATCTGGTAGGTCACGACAGTATCATTGCTCAGTTCCATCAAATCAACAGTGGCACCAAATACACAGGCGCCATCTGCATTTAATGTTGCGGGGTTAATAATCTGCGCATTGGCCAGCTTACTCTCCAATTCTGCAATACGTCCCTCTATAAACCCCTGCTTTTCTTTGGCAGCATCATATTCGGCGTTTTCCGACAGATCGCCATGGGAACGTGCTTCTGCAATGGCAGCAATGACAGCAGGACGATGAACTGTTTTCATTTCATGTAACTCTGCACGCAATTTCTCTGCGCCAGCTTGGGTAACGGGAATGACATTCATGACCTAGGTTCTCTTTTGATCTAAAAAACAACGTTATTCAAACAACAGGCTGCATTCAGCACATTGCCTGAAAGCACATAGCACATTAGCTATCTGATTAAAAATCTCACAAACAGACACCTATCCTTTCAGATTAGTACCCAACAGGCTCAGGAGGAGAAATAATTGTTGCCTAGACAGCCAGATTTTGCAAACGATAAACCTGCAATTCCTGACGAGCGGCCATGCCGGCACAAGCGGCCCGTGCACCGGCAATGGTTGTGTAATAAGTTATCTTGGCCTGTAAAGCAGCACGCCGGATAGAATAAGAATCCCGCACCGCACTGCGCTTATTTGTTACCGTGTTGATGATCAGAACAATCTCTCCGTTCTTGATCATATCCACAATATGTGGCCGGCCTTCCGTCACCTTATTGACTGCAATCACCGGCAATCCCGCCTCTTGTAAAATTTGAGCTGTTCCGCGTGTGGCATAAAGCGAAAATCCCAGTTCAATTAATTTGGCAGCGATGGAGACAGCTTCCTGTTTATCGCTATCTCTTACACTGATCAGTACATTGCCCGATGTCGGCAACTGAACACCCGCAGCAAGCTGTGATTTGATGAATGCCTCAGCAAAAGTCCTGCCGATCCCCATTACTTCACCGGTTGATTTCATCTCCGGCCCAAGTATGGTATCCACACCGGAAAATTTAGCAAACGGGAAAACAGCCTCCTTGACTGAGAAATGAGGAGGATGAATTTCTTTTTTGATGCCCTGATCAGCCAGGGTCTGGCCTGCCATACAGCGAGCTGCAATTTTAGCCAGTTGTAAACCAGTTGCTTTGGAGACGAAAGGAGCCGTACGCGATGCCCTGGGATTCACCTCCAGCACATAGACAGTATCATCCTGGATGGCAAACTGGACATTCATCAGTCCTCTGACATTCAGTGCACGCGCCATGGCCCCGGTTTGTCGACGCAATTCATCTTGCAGAGAAGCAGAAAGATTGAAAGGAGGCAATGAACAAGCAGAATCACCGGAATGAACTCCGGCTTGTTCGATATGTTCCATAATTCCACCGATCAGTACGGTTTCCCCGTCAAAAATCGCATCAACATCCACCTCGATTGCGTTATTAAGGAAATGATCCAGCAATACAGGAGAGTCATTTGATACCTTCACGGCTTCCTGCATATAACGCTCCAGATCGCGCGCCTCATGCACAATTTCCATGGCACGGCCACCCAGCACGTAACTTGGCCTGACAACCAGGGGATAACCGATTTTATCCGCTGCAGCCAGAGCTGCTTCCGGAGTACGCGCGGTAAAATTGGGGGGCTGTTTAAGACCCAGCTCTTGCAGCATGGCTTGAAAACGCTCACGATCTTCAGCACAGTCAATCATATCCGGGCTGGTGCCAATAACAGGGACTCCGTTTGCTTCCAGTGCACGCGCCAGCTTAAGCGGGGTCTGCCCACCGTACTGCACGATAACACCAACCGGTTTTTCCACTGCCACAATTTCCAGAACATCTTCAAGCGTGAGCGGTTCAAAATACAGCCGGTCAGAAACATCATAATCAGTCGAGACTGTTTCCGGATTACAGTTGACCATAATTGTCTCATACCGGTCTTCACGCAGTGCCAATGCAGCATGTACACAGCAGTAATCAAATTCGATTCCCTGGCCGATACGATTAGGCCCACCCCCCAGCACCATGATTTTCTTTTTATCAGTTGGATGAGATTCGCACTCTTCCTCATAGGTTGAGTACATATAGGCCGTATGTGTATCAAACTCGGCTGCACAGGTATCCACTCGCTTATAGACCGGGTGTAAACCCTGTTCATGCCGTCTGGCACGCACTTTATCCTGGCTGGTACCAAGCAAAGCTGCCAGCCGCCTGTCTGAGAAACCGCAGCGTTTCAAATGGAGCAGCTCACGCCGATCCAGTGTGTCCAGCTGTCTTCCCGAAAATGCCTGCTCCTGTCTGACCAGATCTTCAATCTGAACCAGGAACCACGGATCAATCCGGGTAAGTGCGTGAATTTGATCGAAAGGAATATTGCAGCGAAATGCATCAGCCACATACCACAAGCGCTCAGGCCCGGGATGACCCAGCTCGGCCTTTATGACTTCAAGATCCAGGGTCTTTTCATCCAGACCGTCCACACCTGTTTCCAGCCCGCGTAACGCCTTCTGCAGCGATTCCTGGAAAGTACGCCCAATCGCCATGACCTCACCCACTGATTTCATCTGTGTAGTTAAACGATCATTTGCCTGGGGGAATTTTTCAAATGCGAAGCGAGGCACCTTGGTTACAACATAGTCGATGGTCGGCTCAAACGAGGCCGGAATAATACCACCGGCAATATCATTGCCCAGTTCGTTGAGTGTATAACCGACGGCCAGCTTGGCGGCAACCTTGGCAATCGGGAAACCCGTTGCTTTCGAAGCCAGTGCAGAAGAACGTGATACGCGGGGATTCATTTCGATCACAAGCATATTTCCGTTTTCGGGATTAATGGCGAACTGCACGTTGGAACCGCCTGTTTCCACGCCAATTTCCCGAAGTACCGCAATTGATGCATCGCGCATACGCTGATACTCTTTATCCGTCAGTGTCTGAGCAGGCGCAACTGTGATCGAATCACCTGTATGGACCCCCATGGGATCAACATTTTCGATAGCACAAACAATAATGCAGTTATCCTGCTTATCACGGATAACTTCCATCTCATACTCTTTCCAGCCAATAACCGACTCTTCGATCAATAACTCCCGGGTAGGGGAAGCTTCCAGGCCGCGCTCACAAATCTCAATAAATTCTTCCCGGTTATACGCAATCCCCCCCCCGCTCCCTCCCAGGGTGAAAGAAGGCCGGATAATGGCCGGGTAGCCGATCATGGCTTGTGCCTGTATCGCTTCTTCCATGCTGTGTGCCATAGCAGAGCGTGCAGATTGCAGGCCGATACGTGTCATTGCCTGTTTGAATTTCTCGCGATCTTCCGCTTTGTCGATAGCTTCTCGGGAAGCGCCAATCAACGCCACACCATATTTTTCCAGCACACCATGCCGCACCAGATCCAAAGCACAGTTAAGTGCTGTTTGCCCTCCCATGGTTGGCAACAGTGCATCCGGCCGCTCAATCTCGATTATTTTTTCAACAGCCTGCCAGATAATCGGCTCTATATAAGTAGCATCGGTTAATTCCGGGTCAGTCATGATCGTTGCCGGATTGGAATTGATCAAAATGACGCGATAACCTTCCTCTCGCAATGCCCGGCACGCCTGCACACCAGAATAGTCAAATTCACAAGCCTGGCCGATAACAATCGGCCCTGCACCAATAATAAGGATAGATTTCAGGTCGGTACGCTTTGGCATTTGTGATGAAGGTTATTCCGGTGGCTCAGACTGATTGCTTGTTTTTCGCCATCCGGCTGATGAAACGACTAAATAAGTAATCCACATCCTGCGGGCCCGGGCTGGCCTCAGGGTGTCCCTGAAAACAGAAAACCGGATGATCTGTCAGCTCAAACCCCTGAAGACTGCCATCAAACAATGAATGGTGCGTAACACGCACATTGGCAGGCAAGGTGTCAACATCAACTGCAAATCCGTGGTTCTGGCTGGTAATCATCACACGGCCACTATCGATATCCAGCACCGGATGATTAGCACCATGATGCCCGAATTTCATTTTGATTGTTTTGGCACCTATCGCCAGTGCAATTAGCTGGTGACCGAGACAGATACCAAAAACAGGAATTTTGCCAGCCAGCAATGCACGGGCTGTATCGATCGCATAATCACAGGCTTCCGGATCACCCGGACCATTGGAAAGCACCACACCATCCGGCCGGGCAGCAAGAATTTCATCAGCCCGTGTCTGCGCAGGATAGACGGTCACCTGGCAGCCACGCTCAACCAGTTTGCGCAAAATTGCACGTTTGACACCATAATCCAGCACAGCAACCCGGTAAAGGCGCTCACCCGCTGCCTGATAACCTTTTTCAGGTGACCACGCCCCCTCACTGAATTCCCATGATCGGCTGCAACTGACCACACGCGCAAGATCCATTCCCGTCAAACCGGGAAACATTTGCGCCTGCTGCAATGCTTCAGCCTCATCAACATGGCCAGCCATGATACAACCGGCCTGTGCACCCTTCGTTCTCAGAATGCGTGTAAGTTTGCGTGTATCTATCCCGGCAATTGCCGGGACGCCGTACTGCTTGAGAAAATCAGGTAATGTCTGGCGACTGCGCCAGTTGCTGGCAATAAGCGGCAGGTCACGAATCACCAGCCCTGCCGCATGGACAACTCTGGAAGAAATTACAGATTCTATATCCTCATCATTAACACCGGTATTACCGATATGAGGATAAGTCAGCGTAACAATCTGGCGGCAATAAGAAGGATCAGTGAGAATTTCCTGGTAACCGGTCATGGCTGTATTGAAAGCCACTTCCCCGGTAGTGATACCTTCCGCACCGACTGAATCTCCGTGAAAAACAGTACCATCAGCCAGAACAAGTACAGCACGCGGACGGTTCAACACAGAATTCCCCAATATTTTTGTAATACGATACAGACAGACAGAAAAAAAGCGGTTTGAAGTTGACGCTACACCGCTATACGTTAATTATACGCCAGAAACAGAAGCTTTTCCAGAAACAACCTTGCCCGCACATGCCCTGTATAAGCCCTATATAAATCAGAGATTACAGATCAAAGGCAAAATACCCCCTTTCAGAAAAATGGTTTTCTCAAGCCATCATACCGTTATGCCTCAGTAGCGCATCAATTTTTGGCTCACGTCCACGAAATGCGATAAATGATTCCAGTGCCGAACGGCTGCCGCCTACAGCAAGAATTTCATGCCGGAAATGCTGGCCGGTTTTCGCACTCACCACCTGGCCGGTCCCATTTTCTTCAAACAGGCTGTAAGCATCCGCAGATAACACCTCTGCCCATTTATAACTGTAATAACCAGCGGCATACCCTCCGGCAAATATGTGGCCGAAGCTGTCCGGGAACCGATTGAAAGCAGGGGGAATAATAACTGCCACCTGCTGACGGATTTTATCCAGGCGCTGCAATACTGTTTCACTTCCCTGCGGATCAAAGTCAGTGTGTATTTGCATATCAAATAATGCGAATTCGATCTGGCGCAAAGTCTGAAGACCGCTTTGGAAGTTTTTGGCAGCAAGCATTTTGTCAAACAATACGCGCGGCAGCAGATTACCGGTTTCCACATGTGCCGTCATATCACGCAGCACTTCCCATTCCCAGCAAAAATTCTCCATGAACTGGCTGGGAAGCTCAACTGCGTCCCACTCAACTCCATTGATACCAGAAACCCCCAATTCCTCCATTTGAGTCAGCAAATGGTGCAGGCCATGGCCAAATTCGTGAAACAGCGTAATTACCTCATCATGTGTAAACAACGCCGGGCGCAACTGTCCGTCAATCGTCACCGGTGCAGAAAAATTGCAGGTAAGGTAGGCAACCGGTGTTTGAATTTCAGAACGACCGATCTCCGGTACGTCAATCCGTCGCCGTGTAATGGCATCATCCATCCACGCTCCCCCGCGCTTGCCGGGGCGGGCGTAGAGATCCAGATAAAATTGCCCCAGCAAATTACCTTTGGCATCTGTGATATCGAAAAACTTCACATCCTGATGCCAACGCTGAACATGGCGTGCCGCCCCTGCCTCGCTGATATGTATCCCGTACAAAGCCTCCACCAGCTGGAACATGCCGGACAACACCTTATTTTCCGGGAAATACTGTTTAACCTCCTGATCGGAGAAAGCATAACGCTCAATACGCAGTTTTTCGCTGACATAAGCAATATCCCAAGCCTCAAGCTGAGCCAGCTTCAGTTTTTCGGCGGCAAACTGCTGCAGCTCCACCAGATCCTTTTCTGCATAAGATCTTGCTCTGGCAGCCAGTTCATTGAGAAAACCCAGCACCTGCTGTGGTGTTTCTGCCATCTTTGGTGCCAGAGAGACCTGCGCATAGCAGTCGTAGCCCAGCAACCGGGCCTCCTCCCGGCGCAAGCGTAAAATCTGCTCGATTAAAGGCATATTGTCGCGATTTGCCGCCTGATCTGAAACCGTTTCAAGCTCGCTCGCCCGTGTCGCATATGCCCGGTACATCTGTTCGCGTAAATTACGATTGTCTGCATACTGCATAACCGGCAGGTAGGACGGTGCGTGCAGGGTAAACTTCCAGCACTGCGCAGTAACTGATGTATCCCCGGTCGCTGCTTCGCGTGCTGCCTGTAATACATCTTCCGGAATCCCGGCAAGTTCATCCCGGTTTTCCACAAGCAGGGAAAATGCATTGGTAGCATCAAGCAGGTTATCGCTGAATTTCGCACTCAATGCTGACAACTCTTCCTGAATCTGCATAAACCGGGCTCTATCTTCCGGTGGCAGTTCAGCACCTCCCAGGCGAAAGTCGCGCAGCTGGTTATCTACAATTTTTTTGCGCGCCTGGTTTAATGCATTGAACGACGAATCTGCCCGTAACTGTCGGAATTTTTCAAATAACACCTGATCCTGCGACAATTCGGCATAGTACTGCGTAACACGCGGCAGGTTAGCGTTATAAATCTCTCGTAACTCCGGGTTGTTCATGACCGCATTCAAATGCGTTACCTGCCCCCACGCACGCGATAAACGTTCGTTTACATCTGTCACCGGTTGTACAAAGTCCTGCCAGTCGGGAATTTCTGTTGCATTTTTAACTGCATTCACCACGGCGCGGCAATCACGCAACAGCTCATCTATGGCCGGCGCAATGTGTTCATTGCGAATTTCTTCGTAGTGCGGAAGTGTGGAAAAATCAAGTAGCGGGTTTTTCATATCAACAGTAAAAAGTTTTTATTATTCAAGATGGAATCTTGTCAGCCATAAACAATACGCCCGTCAATCAGGGTAAACCGGGCACGTCCATACAACTCCATTCCAAGGAAAGGAGTATTTTTCCCCTGGCTCTTCAGTTCGGTATTATTAACGACCCAGCTTTCATCCGGATCAAAAATACATAGATCTGCAGGAGCACCCGCTGCAAGCTTCCCCGCCCCGATTCCCAGAACCTGTGCAGGGTGAAGCGTAATTTTTGCCAATGCTTCGGACAATGACAGTCTGTTTTCCATGGCCCATTTCAGCGTAAGCGGCAGCAGCAGCTCCAATCCGGTTGCGCCAGTTTCGGCTTGAGCAAACGGCAGCAACTTGGCATCTTCATCGACTGGTGCGTGATCCGAACAGATCGCATCAATTGTTCCATCCATCAGTCCGGCACGCAGCATATCCCGATCAGCCAGACTTCTCAGTGGCGGCATAAGATGGCAGTTGGCATCAAAAAAACCGATATCCATGTCAGTCAGGTGCACGTGATGAGCAGAAACATCACAAGTTAACGGCAATCCCTGCCGTTTCGCCGCCCGTACCAGCGCAACTCCTTCGGCACTGGAAATGCGACAGAGATGCACGCTGGCACCGGTTTCTTTCATCAGTGACAGAATACTGGTCAGCGCAATCGTTTCTGCGCATACAGGAATTGCCGGCAAACCCAGACGGGTGGCAACCTCTCCTTCATGTGCAACCCCATGATTGGCCAGATGCCTGTCCTGAGGGCGCAACCAGACCTTGAAATCAAAAGTGGCAGCATACTGCATGGCTCGCATCAGCACATGCAGATTGACAATCGGCGCATCAGCCTGGCTGAATGCAATGCAACCAGCGTCATGCAATTCAACCATTTCTGTCAAATACTCGCCCTTGAGCCCCCGAGTCAGTGCTCCCACCGGATACACGTGTGCCCGGTCCAGGATGCGCGCACGATGTTTCAGCATTTCCACCAAACCCGGTTCATCCAGCGGCGGATCCGTATCAGGAGGACAGGCAAGACTGGTTACCCCCCCCGCTACCGCAGCCTCCAGCTCTGATTCCAGCGTAGCCATATACTCAAACCCCGGTTCGCGCAACCGTGCTGACAAATCAACCAGGCCGGGACATACAATCATTCCGTCAGCATCAATCTCGCGATCGTCACAAAACCCTTCCGGCCGTGAATCGATTGATACAATTTTGCCTTCAGCCAGATAGAGATCACCGATACGGTCCATCCTGCTGCCGGGATCAATCAAACGGCCATTTCGGATACAAATGTGCATAGGACAGTACGTGTTAATTTCCGGCGAGAATTGACATCACCGCCATACGAACGGCAATACCGAAGTTTACCTGGGACAAAATGACGGACTGGGTGCCATCCGCCACTTCTGAATCAATTTCCACGCCACGATTCATCGGACCCGGATGCATTACGATTGCATCCGGTCTGGCAAGTGCCAGTTTTTCCGGCGTCAACCCATAGTATTTGAAATATTCTTCCGTGCCCGGCAAATGTGCCGATTTCATGCGTTCATTCTGTAACCGCAACATCATCAGTACATCCACCTCTTTCAGACCTTGCGACATGTTGTGATAAACATGCACGCCAAGCCGCTCAACTTTGGCCGGTAACAGTGTTTTGGGAGCAATAACACGGATTTCAGGCACACCCAGTGTTGTCAGCGCGTGAATCTGTGAGCGCGCCACCCTGGAATGCAGAATATCCCCTATGATTGCCACGCGTAATGCGCGGAAATCCTGCTTGTAGCGGCGAATGGTAAACATATCCAGCAATGCCTGCGTGGGGTGGGCATGCCACCCGTCACCCGCATTGATAACATGAATCTCCGGTCTGACATGGCGGGCAATCAGATGCGCCGCCCCACTTTGATTATGGCGTACGATAAACATATCCGCATGCATGGCAGACAGGTTATCCACCGTATCCAGCAGCGTTTCACCCTTGGTCTGGGATGAGACTGCCATATTGAGGTTAATGACATCCGCCGAAAGACGCTTTGCTGCAATTTCGAAAGTGGTACGGGTCCGGGTACTTGGTTCAAAAAACAGGTTGAACACTGACTTACCCCGCAACAGAGGAATTTTCTTGACATCGCGTTCAGTCACACCGGTGAACGATTCTGCCGTATCAAGAATATGCTGCAAGATTGAAGCAGGCAATCCCTCTGTCGTCAGCAGGTGCTGCAGCTCACCATTCCTGTTCAGCTGGGGATGCAGGCCCATTACACAGAGATCCCGAAAAAATTACGATGGTACATAGGTTCTAAATACAGGTAAAAATCCGGGAATCACGCATCAGCCTGCCGTCAGGTTGCGTAAATCCAGACTCAGCCTGCCGTCATCTGATTGCCTCAACTCCAACATACTGTTTTCCGGCAAGGTGATAATGGCTCCCGTATATCGGGCAGCAATCGGCAGCTCCCGCCCGCCACGATCCACCAGTACCGCCAGATCAATACTGGTCGGGCGACCATAATCAAACAGCTCATTTACGGCTGCACGCACCGTCCTGCCGGTGTAAAGCACATCATCCACCAGAATAATACGGCTGTTTTCAACATCGAAAGGAAGCTGAGAGGGCCTAACCTGTGGATGCAGGCCGATTTTACTGTAATCATCCCGGTAAAAAGATATATCCAGCACCCCTACCGGCAGCACAACCCCCAATATCTGATGAATACGCTGAGCCAGCCAGGCACCCCCGGTATGAATTCCCACAATAGCAGTACTCCCGGTTACATCCGGCCGTATTTTTTCAATAAGCTGCACCAGCAGTTGTTCTGCGTCAGGAAGCTGCATGAGATAAATCGAAATAAATTTGGAGGATATGTTGCGCGGCAATCTGATCGAGCATTGGCCGCTGCTTTTTTCTACCGGTGACACCCGCTTCTTCCAGTGCCGAACGTGCGATCACTGTGGTGTAACGCTCATCTGCCATTGCTACCGGAATATCAAACCGCCCTTCCAGCCGCCTGGCAAAACGGCGACACAACTGGGTGATCTCGTGCTCAGTACCGTCAGCATGAACCGACAGCCCCACCACCAGCAAGACCGGCTGCCATGTTTTGATCAGTTCTGCAATTTTCTCGAAACGGGGTTTAGTCATGGCCTGATCGATCGTCGTCAGCGGATGAGCCATCTGCAACTCAAGCTCTCCAATCGCAACACCAATGCGCCGCGTACCAAAATCAAACGCCAGCACCGTACCGGACACCATATTACCAAGCGCATCAGGCATGACCGACGTCACTGGACAGATTATAAAAATTGATTCCCAGCAAGCTCATGACTGCAGGCAATCGTTCTTCAAAGGACAGCTCAAACAATATCTGCGACTGAGCTGGCACCGTCAGCCAGGCATTTTGCGCCAGCTCCTGCTCAAGCTGCCCCGCCGACCAGCCTGAGTAACCCAATGCCACCAGCATTCTTTCCGGCCCCCGGCAATCGGCAACCGCCTGCAAAATATCAATGGAAGATGTCAAACCGATCGACTCATTGGCAGACAGCGTAAACTTCCATGACCCAACCGGTTCATGCAGCACAAACCCGGTGTCAACCTGTACCGGTCCGCCCAGTAATACCGGCGAATTGGAAATCGTCGCATTTTTGGGGGACATTCCCAGTTGGAGCAATAATTTTTCTACCGATAAATCCGTCGAACGATTCACCACCAGACCCAGCGCACCCCGTTCATTATGTTCACAGATATAGGTCAGCGTCCGGGTAAAAAAGGAATCCTCCAGCCCCGGCATGGCAATCAGGAAATGATCGGTAAGATTGATGCTTTGCATTAAGATTGTGCCATCCAGGAACAAATAAGAAATTTCCTCTGACTTCACACCCAATAGGCGGTACGCGTCATGATCCCGGAACTGAACTTCATAACACGCCTGACCGGAGCAGGTAACTGCCCTCCACCGTGCGAAACAGCCATGGTAGCGTGACAGGCCTCATCAGTCTTCATTTGTGTCACAATCGCCCGGCTGCGAACATCCTGATGAGGTAATCGCTGCAGATGATCCGCCAGATGCGCCTCAACCTGGCGCTCGGTTTCTGCCAAAAAACCCAGATTCCATTTATCACCGAGCACACCCGCCACCAGTCCCAGCGCAAACGACCCGCCATACCATAACGGATTCAGGTAACTTTTACGTCCATCCAGTTCCACAATGCGACGCTCCGTCCATGCAAGATGTTCGGTTTCTTCACGCGCCGCCTGATCCAGCGCCTGCCTGACCTGCTCATTACGTGCTGTCAGCGCCTGGCCCTGATACAGTGCCTGAGCACACACCTCACCCACATGATTAATGCGCATAAGCGCAGCAGACTCACGCTTTTCGATCTCACTCAATGCATTCTCGGGCAGATCCTTCCCGGGCACCGGGCGCACAGTATTGGCCGGCGCCAGCAATGTCCGCAAGGCGCTATCAAAACCTATAATCAACTTGTCCACGTTCAGCATAACAACCCCTCCACTCTCCGTTCTCTCCATCCCTGCCTGCTGTTTTTAATCAGCAAACCACCTGGAGACCACACGAACCCTTATTTTATACGCATTTGCCGCGCGAGCAATGTTACCGGATGCAAAACCTCTATATTGATACCCTTCCTCACCAGTCCATTAGCAATATGCAAAGCACAACCGATATTCGCCGTCACCAGACAGTCCGCCCCTGTATGTTCGAAAGCCTGTAATTTTGCATCGAGTAACGATTTTGCAAACTCAGGCTGATCAAGATAATACGTACCGGCAGCGCCGCAACACCGCTCATTTCCGGGGAGTTCCACAACCTCTATTCCCGGGATACGCTGCAACAAAGTATACAGATGCTTTGAGGCGCACAACGTATTACGCAGCGTACAGGGTTCATGCACAGCTACTTTGCGCACCAACGGCTTAAAACTGATTGCATCCCACTCCAGTCCATCGAGAAACTGACTGATATCCATTACCGGCACAGAAAAACCCACACCCGATTGCGATGAATATTCCGCCAGCTGCACACCGCAACCGGAAGCAGTACTGATAATGGTTTGAGCACCTGAATCTTCAAATACACGAAGATTTTGTCGGGCAAACGACCTGGCCATATCGATCCGGCCACTATGCTGATGCAATGCCCCGCAACAGGTCTGCTTACCGGGTACATGTACCGTATAGCCCATCCGGTTAAGCACCTGTATAGATGAAAGCAGCGTTTCGGTATCAATCAGCCGCGCAACACACCCTACAAACAGGGCCACCTCCCCACGTGAGGCGCCTCTGGCCGGGTATTTACGCCGCCATAATGTTCCCGGCAGATTGCGCACTGTCAAAAACAGCAGCGATTGGGCCAGATCATTTTTTCTCAGCATTTCCAATCGCAACAACAATGACAGCAGGCCCATCCTGGTGAGTAAACGCAACATTGGCCGCAGGATATCGAACCGGGCTGGCTGAGCTATCAGCTTCCGCTCAAAGAAATCCCTCAGCCCATTTTTTTTACGCTGATTTACATCTTGCGCAGATGAATGCGCATAAATCATGGCACGCGCACCGTCAATCAGCTGACCATAAGCAACGCTGTTCGGGCAAACCTGCTCACAGGCACGGCAAGTCAGGCACCGATCCATATGCTGAATAAATTTTTCATTCAGAGGAATATGCCCGTTTGCGACTCCACTCATCAGCGCAATCCGCCCACGCGGCGAATCTGCTTCAGAATATGTCAGATGATATGTTGGACAATGCGGCAAGCAAAGCCCGCACGCCACACAACGATTTGCTTCAGCCAGCAGAGCTTCCGCCGGCGAAGCATCCTGATCCTGATCCATATCCCTCTTTGTTTTTAGGTCAACCATTTCAGCGAAATCCGGTTATATAAAATTTGTAACTCACGCCTGCCCAGGCAATTACTGTTGCTCTCCCGATTCTGCCACGATCTTCTTTCTCAAATGCAGCCATATTGCCATTCTATTTACTTCTTGCCATGCAAGATGAAATTGCAATAAAATTAGGGGTTATCGTTAACAAACAACTACTTTTATTACAAGGGGTACCATGGTAGTAGTGAGACTGGCACGAGGTGGTGCCAAGAAGCGTCCTTTTTACAACATGGTCGTGGCTGATTCCCGCAATCGGCGTGACGGAAAATTCATAGAACGTGTCGGGTTCTACAATCCGCGCGCCACGGGTGGAGAAGAAAGTCTGCGCATTCAGATGGATCGCCTGACTTACTGGCAATCCCAGGGAGCACAACTGTCCGATACCGTTTCACGACTTGTCAAACAGTTTGGCAGACAGCAGCAGGCTGCACAACCACAAGGGTGAAACGAGGCTCCTTGAAGCAAAGGAGCCTATGGTCGTGCTGGGTCGGATCATCGGGCCACATGGTATTCGGGGGCAGATAAAGGTTACCCCTTTTACCGAATGTACCGGCGGGCTGATGGAGTACGCCGTGTGGTGGCTGAGTAAAGATGAAAAGAAGTGGCAGGTTGTGCATCCCGTTTCATTTTCCGGCCATAACAACAGTGAGCTCATCGTTAGCCTCAGTGAACACGAAGACCGAACGAGCGCATCTGAATTGAAAGGTTTACTGGTTGCCGTACCACGCAGCCAACTGCCTCTGTTATCAGAAAATGGTGAAGAGGGCTACTATTGGGCGGATCTGATCGGGATGGATGTTGTTAATATTCAGGGGGAATTGTTCGGTACGGCAGCAGGTTTGTTTGAGACTGGTGCAAATGATGTATTACGTGTCCGGCTGTCTGGAGATAACAAAGAAGAATTAATCCCCTTCATTGACCAGGTTATCATGCGTGTAGATCTGAAATCACGACAAATCACGGTAGATTGGGAGCTGGATTACTAAACTTGGTACCATGTCGTTTGAATTTGATGTTATCACGCTACTGCCCGATATGTTTGACGCCGTTACACAGTATGGTGTAACAGGCAGAGCAAATAAAGACAATTTATACCATCTGCACACTTGGAATCCTCGCGACTATGCTGCAAACCGTTACCGGACGGTAGATGATTCGCCTTATGGTGGAGGGCCAGGCATGGTCATGATGGCTGAGCCATTGGGTAAAGCCATTACAGATGCCAAGACCAGACAGGCTGAAAATGGCATTGGAAAGACCAGCGTAATTTATCTTTCACCACAAGGTAAATTACTGAATCATAAAAAAGTTTTGCAAATTTCCGCATTAAATGGAGTAGTGTTACTCTGTGGTCGCTATGAAGGGGTTGATGAAAGGCTAATAGAGGATCAGGTAGATGAAGAAATTTCAATCGGGGATTATGTGATATCCGGTGGAGAGCTGGCAGCAATGGTTTTGATTGATGCCGTGGTAAGACAACTGCCTGGTGCGTTAGGTGATGCGCAATCAGCCGGTCAGGATTCTCACGTTAACCAGCTGCTTGAATACCCGCACTATACCCGACCCGAGATATACAAAGGGAAACCGGTTCCTCGGGTGCTGCTGTCCGGCAACCACGCAAAAATAGAGTGTTGGCGCCTGCAACAGTCAATTGGCAGGACGTGGCTAAAAAGGCCGGATTTACTGGCAGAAAAATATCCGGAAAAGCTCCCGGAAAAGGAAAAGAAGTTACTGGAAGAATTCAGGCAGTTACGGTGTGCAGCAGTTGCTGACCAATCGATGGATAAAATTAAAGAACAGGAGCAATGAAATGAATTTGATAGAACAGCTGGAACGTGAAGAAATTGAAAGACTGGGAAAAATTATTCCTGATTTCTCACCCGGTGACACAATCGTAGTCAATGTAAATGTAGTAGAAGGCGACCGCAAACGTGTTCAGGCTTTTGAAGGAGTTGTTATTGCCAAGCGTAATCGCGGACTTAATTCCTCATTTATTGTCAGAAAAATATCCAGCGGGGAAGCAGTCGAACGCACATTTCAGACTTACTCCCCTCTCATCGCCAGCATGGAAGTTAAACGGCGAGGTGATGTACGTCGAGCAAAACTTTACTATCTGAGAGAGAGATCCGGTAAAGCAGCAAGGATCCGGGAAAAATTGCCAGCCCGTGGTACGCGGCAGGAAAGTGCAGCACAAGAGTAATTCAGCTCTAACAGAGCAAACTCCCTGGCTGTTACAATTTCTCTCCGGCAAAAAGAGCGTTATTCCAGGTACAGTTAACAACTGCACCTGGAATACAGGTCTTTACAGTGCTTTAATATGGACTGAGCACGAGGTGTTCAAGGCACGCCTCTACTACATATATTGAATACGTAAACGAGACCGTGAGTGCCGCACAACACCGCACCTGAAGAACCCGTTTCCGGAAGTTCTCGGCAGAACCCCCTCCCCTATAGTACAGCCAGCTCTCCGCCAGCTATGCCGAATGAAACAATACCACCCAGCGCAAAGCAGGTTGATATCGTAATACCTGTCTACAATGCACCAGTCCTAACCAGGCGTTGTATTGATTCCGTCATTCACCATCTGAGCCCGTCCATACATAAGGTACTTATCCAGGATGACGCATCTGAAAGTGAAACGCGTGAAATGCTGGACCACTTACCCCACCCGTGTGCGAAAGTCTTTCACTCAGAAAAAAATCAGGGGTTCGGCAAGACAGTTAATGCGGCAATCAGTCGGTCAAATGCTTTCTATGTATTTATTCTGAATTCCGATACTGAAGTTAAATCAAATATCCTGCCGTCGCTTTGTGCAGCATTTGATGCAGACCCCGGGCTGGCTGCCATTATCCCCACAGGAAACAGTTACGATAAATTTGATCTGAGCCGTTATACACTGCAGCCTGGAAACTACATTCAGACACATTACCTGCGCGGCCATGCTGTTTTAATACGCCGCGATGTGTTCCTTGCCGTTGGCGGATTTGATTCGATTTTTGGTCGCGGATATTACGAGGACATTGACCTTGGGCGCCGTCTTGATCTTAACGGCTGGCGTTTTGGAGTCCTCCCGGGAGCTTACATTTACCACAAGAAAGGTGGCTCATTCGGCAGCGCCCGTGTACCGCTGGCACGGAAGAATCGGGCTATCTACCTGTCACGTTACCCAAAAGCACAGCGAAACCTCCTGTTACTCACATGGAATGATACCCTGGCCGACCTTGATGAAGAACTGATCAGCACCATGAATAAAATCTTTCATAATGGCGGTTATGTTCACTGGTTAACACCAACCCCGCAAAACCAGCTGCCCTGTTTACAAATGTATAACTACCGTCTGAACTGGTATTCCGTGATCAGAATCCCATTACGAGGCTGGAAACGGGCAGACAGGAAGATCGCTGAAATATGGATTACACCAGATGTCCCCTTCTTGCTGCGCACTTTTCTGACTCTCTGGGGAAAATGTCGGGGAATTAACGTTTTGCTACCCGGGAAAACAGAAAATTAAAGCAGCTACCGACACTCTGCAGCAAGAAATCAGACTGTCTCAAACCGCATGGATTCATTCATCCAGCAGCTTCTTTATTTTCTCTGGCGGCCGCCCCAGTACGGCACTATCACCACGAACCACTATCGGACGCTGAATTAAGTCAGGATTTTCCGCCATCAACCGTAACAGCTCATCGTCACTCGCTGACTCTGAACCCCTGGCAAGCGGCTCATCCGCACGCAACAAACCCTTCACCGGAATACCCAGCTTACGCACCAGTTCACGTAAAACATCAACAGTTAAACGGTCGTTGTAGTAATTAATACTCTCAAACACCTGACCACTTTCACTGAGAATGGTCAGGGCTTCACGACATTTACTGCAGGTGGGTTTTTGATAAATGGTTATTTTATTGCCCATGAATCCAGTCTCACTTGACTCCGCATTCTTTGGAAATCGCATTATAGGCTGCTGTCGATCCTTTCAAACCGAAAGTATCTGTTGTAGCTGTTCCCTGCGAAGAAACCCCGTTTACCACCATCTGGCTGCCGCTGCGTATCGCTGATATCAGCTTGTTATCAGTCGCTGAATCCGGTGCCCAGGCGGTATCATTCTGGGTAAACAGCTTAATACGCTGACTGCCAATGCTGACCGTCACATCACTGTTTGGTTTATACGAATAACCTGCAACAAAGCTGAACACATTTTTACTTTTCTCGGCAGGACGGTGGGTAATTAATGCATAAACCGCCCCACGCTTGGTATAGTTGCCTTCCTCTTTTTTGGGCTTGCCAACCATATAACAGACCTTGCCACCATCTTCGGTATAAACATAGGCCGCCCAATCTTCAAATTCCCCAACCAGCCTGGGATCAGCCGCATAAACCACATTACCCGCCATCAAAGAAATGGCTGACAGCAACAGCACCTTCGAAAATATCCGCCTCATTTCACCAAACTCCATCATTATCAGATCAGAACAGTGACGGCTCAACACCCGGGGCAAGAGCCGCCTATCCCCGAGGTTATCAGTTACATCCTTCCATTTTATAAATGAAATAGCCATTCTGTTTAATCGCTTCAATCACTGCATCAGGTGCTTTCTGGCTATGGCAAAAACGGCATTCTTCACTGGTTACAGTTGCTCCTTCCTCTCCAATCGAAGCAAGCCATTCTTTAGCAAATTCAACTGCTTTTTTGTCATCCCTGACATCGGTAAATACATCAAAATGCATCACATGCCCATCTTTGGCCTTGACGTAAGTGTCATAAACGTGAATCTGCATAAAAACTCTCCTTGATAAGAAATGTTGAGTAACGAAAACACTGAAAATGAACGTTATTATGCCATTTTTCGACGTGCCACGATAACGCCATCCCGCGTTGGGTTAATGAAGCTGTCGAATTCCGTGTCAGCCGAAATCAACCGGTTATGCTCCCTGATTGCCTTCGTCCAATTCGGTCTGGCATCTGCAGCGTCCTCTGCCGCCACACAGCCATGCCACAATACATTGTCGGCAATATACAGGCCACCGGGGCGAATCCGTTCTCTGGCCATCAGCCAGATATCGGGGTATCCGACTTTATTGGCATCGTTGTAGCAGACATCAAAATCCCCTTCTGTCCGGCCAAACACATCCTGAGCATAGCCTGTGCTGAACGTCACCCTCTCCCATAATCCGGCAGCTGCAAGGCACTGTTCCGCTTTGCCCCGATTGCGCGGATTACTGTCTGTACAAATAACCCGCCCATTCGGACCAACCGCCCTGCTGAACCAGTAAGCCGAATATCCGTACCCGCTGCCAAACTCAAATACCCTGCGTGCCCCGATCATTTTTGCGTAAATTTCCAGCGAAACACCAACCAGCCTCCCGATAATCGGGAAATTATTTTCTCGCGCAAACATTTCCATTTCATCCAGAACAGGATGATCAAACTGCTCCGCCAGGGCATACATGTAATGTTCAATAACTGGATTAACGGGTGTCAACATACCTGAGTTACCGGCTTCCCTTATCCTTATTTCAGACCGGCCGCGCCGGAATTTTTCTGATACTTCCGCCAGCAAACGGTTATGGCCGTCACTGTAAGCAGAAATGGCGGAATCCTACCGTATAACAAAAAAGTATCAGTCAATCCGGACATAAAAATAAAAAATACGATTGCACTGCCCAATAAAGCCACCTGGCTCTGCCTGAAGCTCCGGAACCAGCACCATAACAAAAAACCAAAGGCCAATATACCCAGTAATCCGAGATGCATGCCAATTTCGATCAGCTCATTATGAAAATGTGCAGTTTCCTGAAATTCCGGCAGCTTTCTGTAAATTCCCTGTTTATAGGTGGCAATGCTGTCATCGAAATATTTTTCTGCCATACCGGAGCCATGGCCCAGTAAAGGATGCTCGGCAATACCATGCAAACCGACATCCCACATTGCCAGCCGATAGCCCACACTGGTCTGGTAGTACCCCTGCTGAAAAGCATGTAAATCTGCAACAGCCTGCTGCAGCCTGTCGCGAAAAATATCACTGCTGGCAGCAAACAATACCGTCATGGCCATAATTAAAAACAAACCACCTGCCAGCCTTCTCCACGCTATCCGGTATCGTAAAACCATCATCAGCAATAGTGCTGCCTGCGTGGCAATCAGCATACCTCTCGCACTCTGATTGAACTGGAGGAATAACAGCAATATGGCGGTCAGCCATAACAGAACGGACGGCAGTCTTTTCCCTCCTGATAACGTTTCCCAGCCCAGAAAAACCGCCAGAATGACCCCCGCTCCCAAAGCCGACGAATAGGACAGGTAGGACATGTCAAGCAAGGCAATTCCCTGTGTTCCCTGTGTGGCCCACTGATACCCCCCCAAAGCCACTATCCCCAGATAACTGCAAAGGAGCGCCCCGGCTGCCCAGGGCAAACGTTCCTTATTCAAAAGTGAAAACAGGGGAATAAATGTCAGCAGGATAAAGTATTTTCTCCATTTCCCCTGAAAAATGGCAGCAGAATCGCTCCACAGCAGACCAAGCAGCCATAACCCGCAAAAAACGAGAATACCCATGACCAGCGGCTCTTGAAGCAGATCAGAACATCTGGATATTCCTCCATCCATCAGCCAGGCAAAAACCAGCAGACCCATCCCCCAGTATATGAATCCCTTTGGCCACAACGTAAAGCAAAAAAGCACCAGTACAAACCGTATAAATAGTTCGCGCCAGTTCTGTGTAATCCATTCTTCCAAAAAAACTCCTTTACATGTAACGCCCCATGCTCAACCTATTACCGTAGCGCAGAAATAAGGCTTTCATACCTGTGCTATCATGCCCCGAACTGGTGAAACGCGCATGACACCGGCAAAAGCTGCGTTATTATAAAAGCGCAGAATATTCCGGAATGCGGCACTTTACAGTAATATTTACCTGTCTCGCCAACAGAACATCTTGAGCAAATCCCGGTTGTTTCATCACTTTCCGCAAATCCGGCCACTCATTTCAACATCATGAAAACAATTGCCATCATTCCCGCGCGCATGGGTTCTTCGCGTTTTCCCGGCAAGCCTTTGGCGCCACTGCTGGGCCGTACCATGCTGGAGCATGTTTACCAGCGCGTTGCCATGAGCCAGTCGCTCAGCACAACCTATATCGCCACCTGCGATGAGGAAATCCGGCAGGCTGCAGCCGCCTTTGGCGCACCTGTCATCATGACTGCAGATCGCCACGAACGCGCCAGTGACCGCATCGCAGAAGCTGCTGCACACACGGATGCCGATCTGATTGTCATGGTGCAGGGAGATGAACCGATGACGTACCCTGCCATGATTGATGCCGCCATTGCACCTTTTCGCAATGATTCCAGTCTGGAATGTGTCAATCTGACGAAACGTATCGACGATGAAGCTGATTTCCGCAGCCCCAACACCATCAAGGTGGTTATGGATCAGCAGGGAAACGCCCTGTACATGACCCGCCAGCCGGTCCCAACGCTGGCGCCGGATGGTTTTGGTGCAACCGCTGCCTACAAACAGGTGTGTATCATTCCCTTCACTCGCACCTGCCTGATTGAATACAGCCGGCTGCCCCCCACGCCACTGGAAAAACTCGAATCAATCGACATGCTGCGCCTGCTGGAACATGGTCGCCGTGTCAGGATGATAGAAACTGAATATGATACGCAAGCCGTTGATACCGAAGCGGATCTGGCACGCGTTGCAGAATTGATGGCCAACGATCCGCTGCTGGCCAGCTATCAAAAACCCTGAAATCCTACCCGAAATTTTCATGTCACTCAAAACCCGACTCGCCCGCCGTGAACTGACCATTGGTTCATGGGTCACACTTGGGCACCCTTCAGTTGCCGAGATCATGGCTAAAGCCGGTTTCGACTGGCTGGTGCTGGATACCGAACACAGTGTGCTGGAACTCAGTGAAGTACAGGCCCTTATTCAGGTGCTGGATGGACAGCAGTGTCCGGCGATTGTGCGGCTGACTTCCAATCATCCCGACCAGATCAAGCGCGTCATGGATGCCGGTGCCAGCGGAATCATGGTGCCAATGATCAAATCTGCAGAAGATGCTCGCGCTGCAGTCAGTGCTGTCTACTACCCGCCTGAAGGAACACGCGGCGTCGGACTGGCGCGTGCACAGGGTTATGGCGCCAGTTTTCAGGCATACCGGCAATGGCTGCGTGACAGCGCCGTCGTCATCGCGATGATTGAACATATCCAGGCCATCGAACATATCGACGCAATTCTGTCCACCCCTGGTATTGATGCCTACATCATCGGCCCTTACGATTTATCAGGCTCAATGGGACGACCGGGTGAACTGGATCATCCTGATGTACAGGCCGCCATTCAGGTGGTGCTTGAGGCTGGAATCCGTCACCAGACAGCAGGCGGTATTCATGTTGTCGAACCTGATCCGGCACTGCTGCAACAGCGTATCGGGCAAGGTTTCACGTTTCTGGGATACGGCCTGGATATTCGTATGCTTGATTCCCTCTGCCGCACTCATCTGAACCACATCAAAGCATCTTTATGAGCAAAATCGTCGTTTCCACTTCATCCTTCGGCTTCGATCATAATCCGGCCATACAGCAACTGCGTGCACAAGGCTTCACCATCACCGGCAACCCTTACCAGCGCAAGCTCACCGAAGATGAAATTATCGGCCTGCTGGGAAATGACACTGTTGCCCTGCTGGCAGGAGTCGAACCACTGACAGAACGGGTACTGGCCAGCGCCAGCGCTCTGCGGGTGATTGCACGCTGCGGTACCGGGATGGACAGTGTCGATCTGGCAGCTGCCCAACGACGGAACATTAGAGTTTCCAACACACCCGAGGCCCCGGCACAGGCCGTTGCGGAGCTGACACTTGGACTGATGCTCGATTGCCTGCGCCAGATCAATCATACCGATCGTTCCGTGCGCCAGGGAGAGTGGCCACGCTCGCAGGGAAGACTGCTGGCTGCACGTACCGTTGGCATTATCGGGCTGGGGCATATCGGTCGCCGTGTTGCGGCACTGTGCCAGGCATTCGGCGCTAAAGTCATCGCACATGATCCTTATCTGCAACAGGCGCCCTCTGGAATCGAACTCGTTTCCCTGGCTGATCTGCTCGAACAGGCCGACCTCATTACCCTGCACTTACCCTATTCTCCGTCAGTTCACCACCTGATCAGCGCTGATGCCATTGCCCGCATGAAACCGGGGACGATCCTCATCAATGCTGCCCGCGGCGGATTAGTCGATGAGGCCGCCTTATGTGCAGCACTGGATAGCGGCTATATTGAAGCGGCTGCCCTGGACAGTTTTGAACAGGAACCGTATCAGGGCCCGTTGTGCAAGTGTAATCAGGCGATACTGACTTCCCATATTGGCTCGCTTGCACGAGAAACACGGCAGCGTATGGAACTCGAAGCCGCTGAAAATCTGCGAAAAGGGCTCATCGAAGCAGGGTTGATCAATGCATGAAGGAATACAGCCCGGACAAACAGCCGTTGTACTGGGAGCAGGCGGGTTTCTGGGCAGCCATGTCGCTGATGCCCTGTCCAATGCCGGTTATCAGGTACGGCTGTTTGATCGCCATCCTTCGCCGTTCCGGCACCCCGATCAGGAAATGATTACCGGCGACCTGATGGACATCAATCAGGTCATCAGGGCTGTCGAGGGGGCAACGACAGTTTACAACTTTGCTGCCATCGCTGATATCGACGAAGCCAATGACAACCCGCTGGGCACTGCAAATATCAATGTGATCGGTAACATGCACGCGCTGGAAGCAGCCCGGATCACCGGTGTCCGCCGTTTCATCTTTGCCAGCAGCATTTATGTTTACTCGGAATCCGGTTCCTTCTACCGCGCCAGCAAACAGGCTGCCGAGCGCTTCACTGAGACCTACCATGAACGCTACGGGCTGGAATACACTATTCTGCGCTACGGCTCGCTCTACGGCCGCCGTTCCGACAGGCGTAATGGCATCTACCGCATGCTGTATGAAGCCATACAAAACCATTCTGTCACTTATCACGGCAGCGGTGATGCGATCCGGGAATATATTCATGTCGAAGATGCCGCCCGCATGAGTGTGCAGGTGCTTGCTCCGGAATTTGCCAACCGCCACCTGATCCTGACCGGGCAGGAAAAAATGCGTATCCGCGATGTTATGACCATGATCTCGGAAATGATGCCATGGGATGTTGCACTGCATTTCGATCAGGACAAACCGGGGCACCATTACCAGATTACGCCGTACGCATTTCAGCCGCGCATTGGCCGCAAGCTGGTGCTTAATGAACATGTCGACCTGGGCCAGGGGTTGCTTGACTGTATCCAGGAAATTCACCAGCAGATCAATCATGGTGATACAGCAGAGAATGATGCCATTCCCTCTTCTACCGATAATCAGGCATGAACACAAACAGAAACATAACAGCCCGGCCTGCTGATTACTGGCAGGCTATCATCTTTGATTTCGATGGTGTCATCGTAGAATCCGGTGACATCAAAGCGCAAGCCTTTGCCGATCTGTACCGGCATCATGGTGATGCCATCGCACAGGCAGCCGTGGATTACCACCGCGCCAATGGCGGTATGTCACGCTACCTTAAATTTCACTATTTCCAGCAGAATCTGCTGAACAATCCCCCGCTCACCAGAGAAGAAGAACAGGAGCTGGACCGGCAATTTTCCGAACTGGTCATGAACGCGGTCATTGCCTGCCAGCCGGTTGCAGGCGCGGAAGCATTGCTGAATAAAATGGCAAACCAGATCCCATTGTTCGTTGCCTCCGGCACCCCGGAAAACGAGTTACAGGTCATTGTCGAACGGCGCGGGTTATCCTGCTACTTTACTGAGGTACGCGGCTCTCCCCGACTTAAGGAAAATCTGGTGGCTGACATTCTGTCCGCTTACCCGCTTGACCCCGGACGCGTACTGATGATTGGGGATGCACTGGTCGATTATGAAAGTGCACATCAAAACGGTATCGTATTTCTGGGTCGCGTCCGCCCGGGCGATATCAACCCTTTTCCCGAACCCGTCGAAACCGTATCTGACCTGTGTCCACTGACCACCTGATCAAACGCCATACTTTCAGTGACCTGACCTCGTTATCGGAAGCACTGGCCCGGTCTGCCGCCATCACACTGCGCAATGCGATTGCACAACACGGCCAGGCCAGCCTGGTCGTTCCCGGCGGACACACGCCCGCTACTTATCTTCCCCGGCTGGCACAAATGGATCTTCCCTGGCAGCAGGTTTTCATCACGCTGAGTGATGAACGCTGGGTTGAACCTACCAGCGAGCAATCCAACGAGCGACTGGTACACGAACATTTTTTGCAGCATATGCCGCGGCAACCCCGCTTCATCCCCCTCAAAACTGAATGTGCTCACCCTGATCAGGCTATCACCGGCCTCAATGAACGCCTGTTCGGATTACCGTTGCCATTCAGCCTTGTTATCCTTGGTCTGGGAACGGACGGTCACATCGCTTCCCTGTTTCCCGGCATGACGCTGGATATGAACTCAGCCAGCCTGTGCCAGACCGCCACACCACCAGCGGCACCCTCCCTGCGTATCAGCCTGAGCCTGCGTGCACTCGTCAACAGTGAACGTATCGTACTGGTCATCTCAGGGAAGGAAAAAAGGCAACGGGTTGACCGGCTCATTGCGTTACCCGACCCAAATATACCGTTTGTCCGGCTCATGCAGCTGAAACCGGTGGAGTTATTCGAAACGGACTCATAACGCACCCGGGTGAACTGAACGTTGAAAAAATTTCTGCGCCGCTATCTTTATAAAAAACCTGCCCGGAAACTCGCTGTACAAGTCAAATCAGCAGTGGATTCTCTGGAAGGAGCCCTGCCGATCATCGTCATATCCTATAACAACGGTATCTATGTCGATCACTGTGTACGGCAGCTCAATGCACGATCCATCAAACCGCTCATTATTGATAACGCCTCGAAGGATGCTGAAACACTCGCTATCCTTTCTGAAATCAGCATGGCAAAACAGGCTTTTGTCGTACGATCTGCGATCAACATGGGGGCACGCACCGGGTTTCAGTGCCCGATTTATGATGTTTTACCGGATATTTTCGGTTACACCGATCCGGATTTGCTGTTTAACCGGCATCTGCCTGCAGATTTTATTCAGCAACTTATCGGTGTCTGCGATTACTTCAAGTGCTTCAAGGCGGGCTTTGCCCTGCCCTATCAGACCGAGCACGAGCTGACCAGTTGCCGCATGAAGTCAAGCCTCGGTAAAATTATTCCTTACGAAAAACTGGTGACTGTATCGCAATGGGAATCACGGTTCTGGAATAAGCCGCTCAAGCATGACCGGCTGGAAGTATACGCCGCGCCAATCGATACCACTTTCGCGATCTATCACAAAAAATACTATCGGGGGGATTTTTTCGATGCGGTACGGGTTGCCGGCAATTTTTCCGCACTGCACATGCCGTGGTTTCCCGATCTGGATCTGCTCTCGCCCCACCAGCGATCAACTTACCTGAAAGGCAATAAATCATCGACCTGGATCACAGACCGGATTTCGGACCCGTAGCGGCTGTCACCCGCCACGCTGTCCCGATTCTGACGGAATGCAACCATTAACCAGACACCGGTTCATTATGCGCGAGATTGGGCTTACCATCGGACTGCTGTCCATCAGCAACATTTTTATGACATTTGCCTGGTATGCACATCTGAAGGATTTAAGCAGCAAACCATGGCTGGTGGCAGCCCTGGTCAGCTGGGGAATTGCCTTCTTTGAATACATGCTGCAGGTGCCGGCAAATCGCATCGGATTCAGTGTTTTATCCCTGGGACAGCTCAAAATCCTGCAGGAAGTCATCACTCTGTCTGTATTCGTACCCTTCAGCCTGCTCTACATGAAAGAACCGCTCAAGCTCGACTACCTCTGGGCGGGGTTATGCATTCTCGGTGCGGTGTACTTCATTTTTCGCGGCGAGATAGCGGCGGATCAGTAACCATCTGAAGATTCAGGAGGATGCCGGGGAGATTTCCCGTCCTCCCGGCTGCTTGCAGCCTCCGCTGCTGCGGGTGGTGACATAATCCTCAGGAATTGCGCTGTTTTCACCAGCAACCCCCTGATCAGTCTCCACAGTTTTGGCAGCAGCCAGATTGCCAGGCCGATAAATATAACAAACAGGATCAGAAACAGAATCGGATGATTCAGCGCTGTCCACAGTCCGCCAACCACCATTAAATCTTCACTGATGGAAGCAGTCCAGTTGGACACCGGCTCTGGTGAAGTATTGATCATCAGGCGTGTACCGGTTTTGGCAGCATGACTGGTTGCCGCCGCTCCTCCGCCAAGAATACCTGCTGCAATTTCCAGTGCGGGCGAGACATCCCCCACAGCACCCGCAGCCAGCATGACACCGGCCGGGATACGCACGAAGGTCTGCAAGGCATCCGAAATACTGTCCACACCCGGTATCTTGTCAGCAAAGAACTGCACCAGATACATGACGCCCGCTGCTCCGATAATGAAAGGATTTTCCAGTACAGCCAGCTCATGCGGCAAAGTAATATTGCCGGTAGCGCCGCCCAGGCCCAGTATCAGTAATGCTGCATACAGATTGATGCCGCTTGCCCAGGAGCTGCCCATGGTAAGTGCCAGGGTTGCAACCAGATTTTCATAGCCGTTCATTCAGTCAATCTCCATTATTCCGCAAGTGCTATCGCCGGTTGCTGCAGCAGACGCTGCGCAAGCAGCCCGGCCCCCAGCAGGCCGGCTTTCGGATTCATCACCACATAAACCGGAATCTCGCGTACCAGTGCACTGTATCGCCCTTTGTTTACAAACGCCCGGATGAATCCGGGTTGCCGCAGAACCTGAATGATGCGCGGTGCAATCCCTCCTGCGATATAAACACCGCCCCGGCATAATCCGGTCAGCGCCAGGTTGCCTGCGTAAGTGCCATAAATTTCTGCAAACAGATCCAGCGCCTGCAAGGCGATCGGATACCGGTGCTCAAATGCCAGACGGGTTACGGTTGCGCCATCATCTGTATTCAGTTCAATACTTTTCAGATGCTCACCTTTAGCTGCGTCGGTCTGCAGAAAATTAAAAATATGAGTCAGCCCCTGGCCGGAAAGCAGTCGCTCAATTGAAACACGATGGAATTTTGCCATCAGGTAGCGAAGCAATTCAATCTGAGTCGCACTGGTTGGTGCAAAATCGACATGTCCCGCTTCCGTTGCCAGCGGTTCGTAATACCGTCCGTGCTTTATCAGCCAGGCAACCCCCATGCCTGTGCCCGCTCCCAGTACCACACGCGGTGCCGAAGGGGAAGGCTTGCCGGCCTGCAGGGTGACCAGATCACCCTGTGGCAGTACGTCGATAGAAGCTGCGGTTCCCTCAAAATCATTGACAATTTTTACAGCGGGAATCGAGAATTTCTCTGCAATGGCATGTGCACTGATTATCCAGGGCAGATTGGTCAGGTGTACTTCCTGTTCAACGACCGGCCCGGCTATGGCAAAACAGGCAACAGCCGGCTGGCAGCCGGACTGTGCCAGAAAATCTGCCAGAATGGCGTCAAAATCAGCATATTCATGACTGTCATAAAGATGCTCATGATGACATTCAACCACCCCGCCCCTGATTACAGCTGAGCGTAATAACGTCTTGGTGCCACCAATATCACCATACAACAGGTATTGATCCATCCGTTCTATCCTCTCCGGTTCAGTATGCATATCTATATCATTTATACCGGTAAAAATACCCGGAAACCGACTGTTTTTACCCTCAGTCAATAATCTCAAGGTAGCAAAAGCGACGGGGGCGGGTACAATAGGCCGCCAGTTTTTCCAATTTAATGTTTCCAGTTTAACGACCAGAAGCCCGGGCTGAATTCCGGCATGGCCGGCAGGTTTATTCCGGGCCCGTTCTCCCGGGATTGATTAGATCGTGATAAAAAATATGGGGGTATTGTGACAGATATCAGTGTTGCGGGTGATTTGCTGTTAAAAACCACAACTTTACAGCTCGACAACGTTGTGGCGGAATTGCGGGATGTGCGCACCACCGCACTTCTCAACCGGCAGGGAAATCTTAATCCACCCCAGCTCCCTTCCCGCAAGGTACTGGCCGGGATTATCGATGGCCTGCGTACCGCTTTGTATCCCAACCGGCTGGGGCCATCCGATCTGGCAGTGGAAGGCGTCGACCATTACGTTGGTCATACCCTGAATTCGTCATTGCGCGCCCTCCTGGTCCAGATTCAGCATGAGCTGTATTTCAATTCGGGAACGGAAGAACTCAATCATGAAACCTACGCACAGGCCGCCGAAATCACCCAGGCATTTGCCAGACGCCTGCCTGCAATTCGTCGCATACTTGATGAAGACGTACTGGCTGCTTATCAGGGCGATCCCGCTGCACGGGGAATTGATGAGGTGCTGGTGTGCTACCCGGGTGTTGCTGCCGTTACCTGGCACCGGCTGGCGCATGAGCTGTATCAGCTGGGCACACCGCTGATCGCCCGCATGATTTCTGAAATTGCCCATTCGCAAACCGGTATCGAAATCCATCCGGGGGCGCAAATCGGCAAAAGCTTCTTTATCGACCACGGTACTGGTGTCGTTATTGGTGAAACCACGGTTATTGGCAACAACGTACGTCTGTACCAGGCAGTCACTCTTGGTGCCAAAAGTTTTCAGGTGGACGAGCACGGTTCACTGGTCAAGGGAATCGCCCGCCATCCCATTGTAGAAGATGATGTGGTCATCTATGCCGGAGCAACTATTCTGGGGCGTATCACCATCGGACGCGGCTCCACCATCGGCGGCAATGTCTGGCTGACACGCAGTGTGCCTCCCGGCAGCCGCATCACCCAGGCGCAAACGCATAACGACTGAAACACGGTCAATCCATCACACCCGGACAACACGGATTCCTCTCACCCCGTTTTTTCATTTCCTGCAAACCGGTTTGCAGGAACCAGCCAACACGAAAATGAATACCGAACAATCGGCAAAAGGATTTTCCCGGTATCTGCCGGGGGAAACTAAAGCCTACGCTCACCAGTGGTTTTTTACGGCAGCATGCATTTACGCAATACTGGTCATCCCGCTGGCCATGCTGGCAAGGCATGGCCTTGGTCCGGCAGCCCTGGCTTTACCCGCCGGACATGCCTTTGAAATGCTGTTTGGGCTTGCCCCGGCGCTGATCGCCGGTTATCTGCTGGGACCGATGCCTGCCCGGCGGCTGGCGTGGTTTCTGGGTTGCTGGCTGCTGGCAAGAATCACTGGTCTGACGGCCCCTTTTGCCTGGTTTACACTGGCGTTCAATGCCCTGTTTGTCATACTGCTCGCCCGACAGTTGCTTCCCCGCCTGTGGGCCGCCAAAAAATGGCGTAACCGCTCACTTGTCCCTCTGCTTGGCCTGATCTGTATGACCACCATTGCGGTCATCCTGGCCGGCCGGTTTGATGCATACCTGCTGCACCGCTACCTGGTCGATGAAAGCGTGCAACTGTTCGCTTTACTGATGCTGTTTATCGGTGGCCGCATGCTGGCTCCGGCAGCCGCCGGGGAATTTTATCGTCAGGGCAGGGAGCTGGAGGCCCGGGTACAACCCAATATCGAAGGCAGTCTGATCATCACGATAACTGCTGCCTATCTGCTGGCACCCATTGCTGTCCCGCTTTCCGGCACCCTGCTGATCCTGAGCGGGATACTGGCGGGAATACGCCTGCTCCGCTGGCAGTTATGGCACTGCCTGGCGCGTCCTGATCTGATCTGTCTTGGGCTGGGTTACGGCTGGCTGGCATTGGGCCTGATCCTGCTGGGATGGGCAAAACTGAACGGTGGCAGTCATTTCAGCACGGTGGTACACGCCATTACCGTCGGCGCGCTGGGTACACTGGCAACCAACGTCATCGTGCGCGTCACCCTGCTGCACGTGAAGCAATATCCTTCACGCCTATTACTGATCGTGGTCATGACGGGATTCATGTCGATTGCCGCCATCACACGCATGGCGGCCAATCTGAGTGATCACCGGGAAATACTGCTGATCGTGGCCGCATCAGGCTGGAGCCTCGCTTTCCTGTTTGCGCTCTTCATCGTGCTGAAAGGCCTGATTGAACCGCGCGCAAAACGCACTTCCACCCAGTCATCACAAACGCCGGCAGTGTGAAAGCAACCGGTAGCGATGCTGTGGCAGGCAGAGCAATACCACCGTTACGCTCTATTTATCCAGCAACAATGACAGTAGCAACAAGCGCCCATACGCAGCGCTTTCCGGCAATTTCCTGTTAGCCCAGACTTTTGCTCACCACCTCATACACATCTTTGCTCAATTCCCGTTGTGCAAGAGATTCCAGTGCTTTGCGCATCAATGTGGCGTGTTCGTCAGTAAACTGACGCCAGTGTGTTAATGGCGTCAGCAGGCGGGCGGCTATTTGCGGGTTGCGCTGATCAATACCGGCGATTTGATCTGCCAGGAACTGATAGGCTTTGCCGGAACGATCATGAAAACCGGCAAAGTTCTGATTGGCAAACGCGGCAATCACAGCGCGCAGTTTATTCGGGTTGCGCGCATCGAACGCCGCGTGGTTTAAGAGCTGGTGCACGGTTTGTAATACCTCCCCCCAGGGTCGGGTGGCCTGTACCTGAAACCACATATTGACCACCAGTGCCTCGTGCTGCCATTGCTGATAAAACACCTGTAACGCCTCCTGTGCGGTTACATGGGCATGTTCAGCATGCACCAGTGCCCGCAAGGCAGCAAATTGATCGGTCATGTTGTCAGCCCGGGCAAATTGCTGCTGCGCCAGGTTGCGGTAATCAGCGTTGTCCAGATGCAGCAAATATGCCAGTGCTGCGTTGCGTAAACTGCGTGCTGCCATGGCAGACGCGGATAACCCCTGTGACTTGTCCTGCAGCGTCTGATAGCAGCTCAGCAGTTCTGTCTGCAACTGCGTGGCAATCTGCTGCTGCAATTGTGTTCTGGCCTGGCTGATTGCTGCCGGATTAGCCTTGTCATACAGGCTGGCCAGATATGGTTCGTTAGGCAAACTTAACATGCAGGCCAGTAATGCTGTATCCATGGAAGCGTGACCGGTGAGCAGCGGTCTGAATGTATCCAGCAGCACGGCTTGTTCGGCACGGTTGTCTTTGCCGTCGATAGCGTTGCACAACACAATGCGCATCAGGCTTTGTATGGCATCCCAGCGACAAAAACCATCGCTGTCCAGCAGAATCAGCTGTTGCAGTTGTGCCAGCTGACAGTCATAAAACACTTTAACGGGTGCGGAAAAACCACGTAATAAAGATGGTACCGGGTTTTCTGCTATTTGTTCAAAGACGATAGTTTGCTGTTCCCGGCAGATATCCAGTACGGTTTCTGTGCCTTTGTTCTGCCCGTCAATCATCAGAGCAAGTGCACCTTTACCGCCATACAGTGCAATTCTGAGCGGGATGTGCAGTGCCTTTTTCTCTGCCTGCCCGGGAGTGGCGGGGGTGTGCTGGCGAACTGTCAGACTGTACTGCTGCTGAACGGCATCATAGTTGTCGCTGATATACAGCTGCGGAGTGCCGGCCTGTGAATACCACAGACGAAACTGGCGCAAATCCCTGCCGGATACCTCCTCCATGCATTGCACGAAATCATCACAGGTGACTGCCTGACCATCAAAGCGGCTGAAATACAGATCAGTGGCTTGGCGGTACAGCTTGGGTCCCAGAATATTGGCCAGCATGCGCACCACTTCAGCCCCTTTTTCATAAATGGTGACGGTATAGAAATTAGATATTTCCATATAGGAATCCGGCCGTACCGGGTGTGCCATCGGACCGGCATCTTCAACAAACTGCACGCTGCGCATCAGGTTGGCATCTTCAATACGCTTGACTGCACGGCTGTTCATGTCTGCTGAAAATTCCGAATCACGATAAACCGTCAGCCCTTCTTTCAGACTTAACTGGAACCAGTCACGACAGGTAACGCGGTTACCCGACCAGTTATGAAAATATTCATGGCCAATCACCCCTTCCACACGCTGAAATGCCGCATCAGTGGTACTGGCCGGATGAGCCAGTACGCAGGAAGTATTGAATATGTTGAGCCCTTTGTTTTCCATGGCTCCCATATTGAAATCATCCACAGCAACAATCATGAAGCGATCCAGATCATATTCACGGCCATAGGTTTGCTCATCCCAGCGCATAGCCTTTTTGAGTGACTGCATGGCGAAATGGCATTTGTCCTGATCTTTGGCTTCCGTATAGATTTGCAATAAAACCTGCCGGCCTGATTGTGTGGTGAAGTGATCTTCCAGGCAGGCCAGGTTGCCTGCAACCAGTGCAAACAGGTAACCGGGTTTTTTGAAAGGATCGTGCCAGTGAACGATGCGTTTGCCATCCTGTACGGTGTCAGACACACAATTGCCATTGGATAGCATGGTCGAGCACATACCTTCTCCGGCAATGATCACTGTTTCAAATTCGCTCATGACATCCGGGCGATCCAGGTAATAGGTGATCTTGCGAAAACCCTCGGCCTCGCATTGCGTGCAATACATGCCACCTGAGCGATACAGTCCTTCCAGTGCAGTATTTTTCTCGGGATAGATACGGGTTTTGCAGTGCAGAACAAAACGTTCCGGCACGTTGTAAACCATCAGGTTTTGCGGTGTTGTCCGGTAATCCCCGATACCAAGCGAGCGCTTGTCAATGGCCAGGGCAAGTAATTCCAGCTGCTCGCCGTGCAGGATCAGGTGATCAGTTTTGATGCTTTGCGGATTACGGACAACAGTCAGCCGACTGCTGACATCGGTATAGCCTTCGTGCAGTTCGAAGGTTAAGTGGGTTTTCTCAATCAGGAATTCAGGTACGCGGTAATCGGCAAGGTAAGTAACAGGTGTGGCAGACATAATCAATCGTAAGCAATAGGTGGAAAATCTGCATTAACCCACTTCAGCCTTCTGATTTCAAGTTATACAGATCAATCCGGTATGAATTTCAGGACATTGCCGTTGATGCAGTAGCGCTTGTGGCCGGGAGGCGGACCGTCATTGAACACATGGCCAAGGTGGATACCGGAACTGGCACTGCGCACTTCAATCCGTTGCATGTAGCCGGAGTTGTCCTCATGATAGGTAACGGATCCTTCCATGGGTTCAATAAAACTGGGCCAGCCGGTGCCACTGTTAAATTTAGTCTGGCTGAGAAACAGCGTGGCACCGGTAATCGGATCCACAAACCTGCCGGGGCGTTTTTCATCCAGATTGGAGCCGGTAAAAGCACGTTCAGTCCCCTGTTCAAAGGCAATTTTCTGCTGTTCCGGTGTCAATAACTGAAATCCAAGCCATTGCCAGAATTTTTCCTTCTCTCCGTTATAGCCGGTGTAGCGCGCCACTTCCCTGCCTTCTCTGAATAACACCATGGTGGGAGAGGCAAACAGCGGTTTATCCAGCACCCAGCCAGCGGGCAGGCTGGCATTCAGTGTCGTGGCAACAGGAATATCCGCCTGCCAGTGATCAAGCATATCCTGTTTGAACTGCGCGCAGAATTCGCAGTTTTCAGATTCAAACACTATCAGTTGCTGTTCAAAGCTCAAATCTCTGCTGTTAAGTGGTTGCGTCTGGTGAGCGTGCGAGGTCGTGGAGGTGTCGTGTGAATGATGGCTGGCAGGGTATTTCACGCCAGTACCACCCAGGCCGCAATAACCATCCGGATTTTTTTCCAGATAATTCTGATGATATTCCTCCGCCGTGATGTAATTTTTCAGCGGTAAAATTTCAGTGGTAATTTGGCCGAATCCCGCGGCAGACAGTGCTTGCTGATAGGCGTCACGTGTGGCCAGCGCGAGGGTTTTCTGATTTTCGTCATGATGGTAAATGGCACTGCGGTAATTACTGCCGATGTCGTTACCCTGACGATCTCCCTGGGTAGGATTGTGACTTTCCCAGAATTTTGCCAGTACGCTTTTCAGCGACACCTGTTCCGGATTAAAGGTAACTTTGACGACTTCAGCATGGTTGCGTCCGCCGGCTTTGCCCATATGCAACCTGCGCTCAAAATCTAATACGTCTTCATAACCGGCATGAGTATTATCCCCTCCGGCATAGCCGCTTTCCACATCAATAACCCCGGGCAGTTCATTCATACGTTTTTCGGCGCCCCAGAAGCAGCCCATGCCCAGCACAACAGATTCTGTGTTTGCACCGGTAACCCTGCCGGTATGAGTGGAATTGGATGTCACAGTGCGCTCCATAGCAAAGATGGTTACGGCCATTGTCAGTATCAGGCCGGTGAATGCAGCAATTATTATTTTCATTTTTTCCAGACGTGAGACAGGAACAACTTTTTGACATTCATGCATATTTCCGGTTGGGCCTGAAAAATGATCAGAGGTTCCGTTCCCGGTAAATGTTCTGGCGGATCATGCCATGAATTCCCCCGGAACGGGATCAAAACCGGAATTGGCCGGGTATTCCGCCAACGATCCTGTTAAAAAAGCCTTTATGATGGAAATGAAGAACACTGTCCTGAAATCGGGTTTAAGATTCATAGTCGGCTGTTTTTCTTCCAAAATATGAAACGTTTATAACATTCTGATGGCAGTTTTTCCGATGAAATCCCTTGTAAATGACATGTCGAAAAGCAATTCATATTTTCAGGCTGCATTTGAACAGGCGACGGTAGGTATTGCGATTATTTCGCTGGATGGGCGCTGGCTGTGCGTCAATCACAAATTGTGTGCCATGCTGGGCTATACCCGGGATGAACTGATGGCACTGACTTTCCAGGATGTAACGCATCCGGATGACCTGAAAGCCGATCTCGACAACACCAGGCGCATATTGGGTGGTGAAGTTTCCACTTTTGCCATGGAAAAACGCTATATCCGCAAGGATGGCAGCGTTATCTGGATTAATCTCCGGGCTTCCCTGGTACGTAAACCGGATGATACGCCGGACTATTTCATTTCCATTATCGAGAACATACAAAGCCGCAAGGAAATTGAGGCCGATTTCAAAGAAGCAAAACGTATTGCCTGTCTTGGGCACTGGACATGGAATGGTGCTGACAAACTGACCTGGTCCAGTGAGGTTTACACCATTTATGGCCGGGATCCGGCACTGCCGCCGGCAAATGATCATGAAACAGCCGGTTACTACACGGCAGAAAGCTGGAACAGGCTATCGGCCGCGATGCAGAAATGCCTGAGTGAGGGCAGCGTATTTCAGTGTGACGCGGAAATCGTACGTCAGGATGGCTCCCACCGCTGGGTCATCACCCGCGGAGAAGCAATCCGGGATATTGATGGACGTATTATTGCCATGCATGGCACAACGCAGGACATTACCGCACGCAAACTGGCTGAAATGGCCCTGCAGGAAAGCAGGGAACAGCTCAGGCTGTTCATTGAACATGCACCGGCTGCACTGGCCATGTTTGACCGGGAAATGCGCTACCTGACCTACAGTCAGCGCTGGCGCACGGATTACCGGCTGGATGACCGTGATTTGTCAGGGATGAGTCACTATGACGTTTTTCCGGAAATCGGCGAAGAATGGAAAGCCCTTCATCGCCGCTGCCTGAATGGCGAAATCATACATGCCGAGGAAGACCGTCTCGTGCGGGCTGACGGCAGTGTACAGTGGCTTCGCTGGGAAATACGGCCCTGGTACCAGGGGAACGGCACAGTCGGTGGTATTGTCATGCTTACCGAAGATATTACCCGCCAGAAACAGACTGAAATAGCCCTGCAACAACTGAATATCGATCTGGAAGAGCGTATTGCAAGCCGCACCACTGAGCTGAAGGCACTCAACCAGTCACTGGAAAGTTTTGTCTATTCCGTTTCTCACGATCTGAAAGCGCCACTGCGTGGTGTGGATGGTTACAGCCGGCTGCTGGAAGAAGATTATGCCGATCAGCTGGATGACGAAGGATGTCTGTTCATTCGCAATATACGGGCGGGAGTACAGCAGATGAATGCGCTGATCAATGATTTGCTGGCTTATTCGCGTATGGAACGGTGTCAGCTGGAATCTGCCGCGCTGGATTTATCCGCACTGGTTGGGCAGGTACTGGCAGAGTTTCACAAGGATATTATGAACCGGGTTGAAATCATCGCCGATTTGCCACCACTCATGGTAAAAGGAGATCGCGACGGCCTGGCCATGGTACTGCGCAATCTGCTGGAAAATGCAATCAAATTCAGCCGGCATGCAGCGCACCCCCGTATCGAATTCGGCTTCGCGCGCGACAATGAACGGATCACCCTGTGGATCCGTGACAATGGTATCGGTTTTGACATGAAATACAGTCAGCGGATTTTCGAAATCTTTGAGCGTCTCCATCATCAGGAAGATTACCCCGGGACAGGAATAGGTCTGGCGCTGGCCAGAAAAGCCATTCATCGCATGGGGGGACAGATCTGGGTACAAAGTGCACCCGGAGAAGGTGCCACTTTCTATTTCCATCTGCCTGAATTTCAGCCATCTGAATTCCAGGAAAAACAGGAGTAACGATGTCATCTTCTGTAATGGATTTACTTCCACCCATCCTCCTTATTGAAGATAATCCGCAGGATGTGGATTTGACTCTGCGTGCTTTCAGGCGCTGCAGACTGGCCAGTCCCGTTCTGGTTGCACGGGATGGTGAGGAAGCCCTTGCCTGGATACCGCGCTGGGAAGCCGGAGAACCTCTGCCGGCAGTTATTCTGCTTGACCTGAGATTACCCAGGATCGATGGCCTTACCGTATTGCAGACACTCAAATCACATGCCGCATTACGCCGTATTCCGGTTGTCGTGCTGACCACTTCCAAAGAAGATCGTGATATTCAGGCCGCCTATGATCTGGGAGCCAACTCCTACATTGTCAAACCGGTTGATTTCGATAATTTTATGGATGTGGCACAGCAGATCAAGCTCTACTGGTGCGTACTCAATGAAACAAAAAGATAAAACCCCAATGCATGTCCTCTATATTGAAGACAGTCCCAGTGATGCAGATATTGCGTGCCGCACACTGGCGCGTATCGCACCTGATATTACCCTGACCACGGCGGTATCACTGGCTGAGGGGTTGCGCTATCTGGAACAGCCGGATCAGTTTGATGTGTTGCTGACTGATCTCAACCTGACGGATGGCTCCGGCCTGGAAATGCTGAGCTATGTCCGGGAACAGCGATTGCCACTGGCTGTGGTGATTGTTACCGGATCAGGCAGTCATGCCAGGGCGGTTGCCGCCTTCAGGGGCAGTGCTGATGGTTATCTCATCAAGGAAGGCGATTATCTGCAGCGGTTGCCGCGTGTGTTGTATAACGCGCGTGCACGTTTTCGTACCAGAAGCCCGAATCAGGATTCACCCTGGTCGCGAGTGCTGTATGTTGAACACAACCATTTTGACATCGACCTGATGCGCCGTCATCTGGCCAGGTATGCGCCGCATTTGCATTTGACAGCAGTAACAAATGCACAGGATGCACTGGCACTGCTGCCGGCCGATCCGGATCAGGCAGCGGATTTCGATATCCTGCTGATTGATTACTGCCTGCCGGGTATGGATGGCCTGGAACTTGTCAGGCTGTTACGCGAGGAACGCAAACTGGATATTCCTGTCGTGCTGATTACCGGACAGGGGAATGAGCAGGTAGCCGCGTATGCACTGCATCTGGGCGTGGAAGATTACCTGTCCAAGCATGAGGGTTATCTGTATGAAATTCCTGCCATGCTGGAGAAAGCACGGTGGCTGGCCGAGCTGACACGTCAGCGGATCGGCCTGAGGCAGGCAAATCTGCGTCTTTCCCATCTGCTGGCAGCCAGTCCGGTCGTATTGTACAACCTTCATTTTGCAGACGACGGACTGCAGATCGTTTGGGTCAGTGAAAACTGCAAACAGCTGCTTGGCTACACCCGGGAAGAAATATTTGCCCCCGGCTGGTGGGTTGCGCACTTGCATCCGGATGATCGCGAGTCGGCACTGGCACACCAGTCACTCCTGACGGCTGAGGATAAACTGGCGCATGAATACCGTTTTTATCACCGCGACGGACGAATCATCTGGTTGTTCGATGACCTGCGGTTAATTCGTGATGCCCGGGGTCGGCCGCAAGAAGTGGTTGGTGCTTTTCTGGACATCAGCGAACACAAACGGATCGAGCTTATCAGGCAGGCACATCAGTCGGCACTGGATCTGGTTATTGCCGGCCAGCCACTTCCAGCCATTCTGAGTGATATTGCCAGGCGCCTTGAAATGATCAGCCCCGGCATGCTCGTTTCCATCCTGCTGCTGGATAAGCAGACAAAATGCCTGAAACTGGGGGCGGCACCCAGTTTGCCGGATGACTACAACGCCGCGATTGATCAGCTGCAAATTGGCGAAGGTGTAGGCTCCTGTGGCGCAGCTGCTTTCCGGGGGCAGGCAGTCATTATTTCGGATATTGATCACCACGCAAACTGGCAGCCTTTCCGGGAGCTGACGCACGAAGCGGATTTGCATGCATGCTGGTCCCTGCCTTTCAAGGATGAGAAAGGGAGTGTACTGGGTACGTTCGCTGTTTATTACCGTACCGTGCGTGAACCTGCGCCGGCTGATCTGGCGCTGATTGAAGAATTTGCCTCCTTTACGGCACTGGTCGTACAAAAGATTTATGCGGCAGAAGCCCTGAGACTGGCGGCTACCGTATTTGAATCTATTCGCGAAGGCGTAGTGATTACCGATCTGGAGCCACGCATCGTTGCGGTTAATCAGGCATACACCGAGATTACCGGTTACAGCACAGCTCAGGTATTAGGCAAAAATCCGAAGATTATCCGGTCAGGCCGCCATGACAAGGCGTTTTATCAGGAGATGTGGTCCAGCCTGAAGGAAAAAGGTTACTGGAGCGGAGAAGTCTGGAATCGCCGTAAAAATGGCGAAATTTACCCGCAATGGCTGGCAATCAGTGCCGTGTGCATCAATCAGGCAAACTGCAACAAAGAAGGGCCCTGCAATTATGTGGGGGTATTTACTGACATTTCACAGCTCAAACAATCTGAAGCCAAGCTGGCACACCTGGCACATTACGATCCGCTAACCGGTCTGCCCAACCGGTTGCTGGTACAAACCCGTCTGCAGCACGCAATTGAACGCGCACAACGGCATGGATTGCTGGTGAGCGTACTTTATATCGATCTGGATCGTTTCAAGAATATCAATGACAGCCTGGGTCATCCGGCAGGAGATGAGTTACTGATCAAGCTGACAGAACGGCTGAAAAACCGCTTGCGCGAAGAAGATACCCTCGCGCACCTGGGAGGGGATGAATTTCTGCTGGTACTGGAAGACATCAAGGAACCGGGGGAAGCGGCAGTTGTGGCACAAATTCTGATCAACCTGCTTGCAACACCTTTTATGTTATCCAGCAGTCACGAAATTTTTATCAGTGCCAGCATTGGGATCAGCCTTTTTCCGGGTGATGCGCATAGTGTAACCGAGCTGATTCAGCATGCGGATATGGCGATGTATCAGGCGAAGAAAGAGGGCCGCAATACCTACCACTATCATACGGAAGCCTTGAGTGTTGCAGCGAATGAACGGCTGATCATGGAAAACCGTTTGCGCTACGCGCTTGCTGCCGGGGAATTTATCCTGCACTACCAGCCTTTGATTGATGCGCGTACCGGTAATACGGTCGGGGTGGAAGCGCTGGTACGCTGGCAGCCGCCGGGAAAGGCACTCGTTCCGCCTGGAAAATTTATCCCGATAGCAGAAGATACCGGCCTCATCGTGCCATTGGGTGAATGGGTGCTGCGCACTGCCTGTATGCAGGGCCGTGCCTGGATTGATGCCGGTCTGCCCCCCATTACGATGGCTGTCAACCTGTCGGTGCGGCAATTCCAGGCAGAAAATCTGATCGAGCAGGTGTGGAAAATACTGAAAGAAACCGGGCTGCCTGCAGCCTGCCTGGAACTGGAACTGACCGAAAGCATGTTCATGGAACATGCCGAGCATTCGATTGAGATACTGAATCAACTGAAAGCGCTGGGAGTCCGGCTGGCGATTGATGATTTTGGTACCGGCTATTCATCGCTGATTTATCTGAAGCGTTTTCCTATCGACAAGCTGAAGATTGACCAGAGTTTTGTACGTGACCTGGCACATGACCCCAATGATCGTGAAATTGCCGCAACAATTATTGCCATGGCGCGCGGGCTGAAACTGGGCGTACTGGCAGAAGGAATCGAATCGGAACAGCAGCTGGATTTTCTGCGCCAGCACGATTGCGATTATTACCAGGGATACCTGTTTCATCGCCCGGTGCCGGCAGCCGAGCTTGAAGCATGGCTGCGCGAGCACTCGGCTTTTCAGTAAATTACCGGTATCAGCGGGTGGAACAGGTGGCTGCAGATACCCATCGCACCATGTACAGACCCGGCATCTGCATCCGCATTCACAGCGTATTGTGACCGGAAACAAGCCCGGCACCGGCTGCGGGCACAAAATCACGGGTGATGCTAGACTCCCGGACTGATTTGCAGTGTCAAACACATAGTGGAGGAAACACAATGAAACGAGAAACAGTTGCCATTCACGGTGGTTTTGCCGGTGATCCGCAGACACATGCGGTAGCAGTCCCCATCTATCAGACCACCAGCTACTATTTTGACGATACCCAGCACGGAGCTGATCTGTTCGATCTGAAGGTGCAGGGCAATATCTACACACGCATCATGAACCCGACCACAGCTGTGCTGGAAGAGCGGGTGGCGTTGCTGGAAGGCGGAGTGGGTGCACTGGCGCTGGCTTCCGGTATGGCGGCCATCACCGCCTGTGTACAGACGCTGGCCAGGACGGGTGATAACATCATTTCCACCAGCCAGGTGTATGGCGGGACCTACAATTTTTTTTGCCATACGCTGCCCAATCAGGGGATTGAAGTCCGCATGGTGGATGGACGCAATCCGGCAGCGATTGCCGCTGCCATCGACGATAAAACCCGGATGGTTTATTGCGAATCACTGGGTAATCCGGCGGGTAACGTGGTGGATATTGCGGTACTGGCTGAAGCAGCGCATGCAGTCGGCATACCGCTGGTGGTGGATAACACCGTACCCACCCCGGTGCTTTGCCGCCCCTTCGAGCATGGTGCCGATATTATCGTCCATGCCTTAACCAAATATATGGGCGGGCATGGCACCAGTATCGGCGGAATTATTGTGGATTCCGGCAGGTTTCCGTGGAAAGACAATCCGCGTTTTCCGCAATTCAACAAGCCTGATCCCAGCTATCACGGTGTGGTGTACGTGGATGCGTTTGGCCCGGCAGCATTTATCGGCCGCGCACGAGTGGTGCCGCTGCGCAATATGGGGGCGGCAATTTCACCCTTTAATTCCTTCCTGATTTTACAGGGGATTGAAACCCTGCCGCTGCGGATGGAACGCCACTGTTTTAACGCGCTGGAGATTGCCCGCTATCTGCAGAAACACCCCAAAGTCAACTGGGTCAATTTTGCCGGCCTGGAAGATAATCGCGATTACGCACTGGCGCAGAAATACATGGATGGCGGTATTCCTTCATCCATCCTGAGCTTTGGGATCAAGGGAGGGCGTGAAGCCTGCGCCCGTTTCATGGATAAACTGGAGCTGATCACACTGCTGGTCAACATTGGTGATGCCAAAACCCTGGCCTGCCACCCTGCCACGACCACTCACCGCCAGCTCAATGATGAAGAACTGGCCAAAGCGGGTGTCAGTGCCGATCTGGTACGTTTATGTGTCGGTATCGAGCACATTGATGACCTGATTGCCGATATTGAACAGGCATTTGAGGAAGTATAGGTATACCGTACGTGTAAATCGCTGCCTATACGCTATCAAGCTTCTGGTGCAACTGGACAGCAGCACTAAAGGTTATACAGGGCAATGAGTCAGGCCAAATTCCAGCCCCGCGCGTACTTGGCGACCTGCGGGCCAGGTGCCGCACAGGAGCATCGCGGCAGCAAGCCTGGGAGCGCTGCAGCGGGCGAGTCAGCTCACAACCAGCAACCACACGACTTACCCTTCATCGTATATTCCCATACCTTCATCGCTCCCCAAAAGCGAAAGTACAATCGTTCGCTGCACTTTCATGTGTAGCGGGCGGATTTCATACTGCCAGATTGGCTTTTGTGGCTCTGGCTTTGGGGAAGTACTCTTCTGAATCCTTGATCCCCCATCATGAACACCTTTAGCATGTGCGGGATCAGCGTCACCGTAGCTGCAGCCATGAAGTCCAAGGCGTAGCCGTGCCCCAGTCAGGATTCACAACAAACTAAGGACGTATGGGCCAACTGCCCTCGCAAGGAGACTGAGCCGACTCGGCTTCCCGGCCAGGCTGCTTCGCCGGCTTGCCCCCTGATGCGGACAAGGCCGATCACCTCAACAGAAAGCGCAAATCCCCCCGTCGCGCCCTGCGGTAGCATGCTTGAGGCATGGCATGAAGTTCCATGACGAGTTCGTGCGGCATATCAGGGACCACCCTTCATAACATTGTGGAGATGAACCGTCAGCATTGAGCACGGCATCCATTTGCACAACCCAGTCCAGCAAGTGAAGGAAAAACACAGCGACCATCGCATCGCCATGGCACGCGATCATTTAGGAAATGCGCATTATTAGGGCCTAATTGCCAAGATCGAAGATCTATTCCAGCTCAAACGAGCAAGCTGAAAGTTAGGTTTTACCAAACGCAAGGAAAAAAATTGAATATGAAGGGGAGAAAATCTTGATAGAGCAGGAGAACATCGTCCGGTATTGGTACGCAGTCGAGCTGCTTCAACCCCAATCAGCGCCCAAACTAAAGAAACGCAGTAACTCATATAGTGCGTTCATTCACGACACGCCAATCCGGCATCCTGTTCTTCCCTGGGCTTCTGAGAGTGTCGTAAGCAAACAGGTATTACCCAAGAAGCGCGTTTGGAGCCACACACTCTATGCTCACCTGTATGACAGTCGGCTCGTCGCGGAAAAACTGAAGGAAGCTTATGGGGCCGATCAAGGTTATCGGGAGCCACAGTTTCGAGAATCGGCGCTGTTCGCTGCGAAGTTCACCATGGCCGGCCAAATGGTCGATAACAGTTTCGTACTCTCCAGTGAGGCGTGGTTCTTGGGGCGGGTACTGACTGGAAAGGATTGGACAAGGGGATTCGAGGACGATCAAAAAGCTGCCGGCGATCAGGCGAAAACTCTGCTTGCAGGCCAGGTATCCGGAGACTCCCTGCGGGAGTTGACCCAATGGATTCTCCAGTTCCTCGGCGTGGCTGACTTCTTTGGTCATATGGATCGGCATCAATTTCGTTTTCGTTCCCAACCCGTCAAGCCTGACAAGCCCGAATCGGAAGACAATCCGCTCAACAGCTTCTTGCTCGATGATCTTGCCGATGTCGCCGACAGCATCAGTCAGGGCGTGAAAAGTGACCCACTGGATCAATACCTCCGCCAGTACGACCCCCAGCAGCGTCTGCACGTTGACGATGATCGCGCGTCCCTGCCGCTGATCGACAGACTGATGCCGGATGCCTACGCCAATAGCTGCTGGCCCTCCGAGCGGCATTTGGGACTTGTGCATTCTCAGCAACTGGCCGTTAATACGATCCTGGCCACCCCAGGTAATGGCCAGGGACTGCTGGGCATCAACGGCCCGCCAGGCACGGGTAAGACGACGCTGCTGCGCGACTTGATTGCCACCATTATTGCCAGCCGGGCCGATGCACTTGCCAAGTTGCGCCGAGCCTCCGACGGGTTCGCGAACAACGGGCGTGAAGAGGCCAGTGACGGTGGCAAGCCGCAGGCTTGCTTCAGGCTCAACCCAGCGCTATATGGCTTCGAGATCGTGGTCGCCTCGTCCAATAACGGCGCCGTGGAGAATGTCACGCTCGAATTGCCCCAGCGCGACAAGATCGACGAGAGCTGGCTGCCGGATGCTGAGTACTTCGCCGATCTGGGGGAGCTGACCAGCGGCAAACCAGCCTGGGGACTGATTTCCGGTGCACTGGGCAGCAAGGCCCGGCGGAAAAATTTCGTGGATTGCTATTTCTTTGGTCAGCGCCCCTTTGGCGGCAAGGACAAGGCAGATTCGGAAGCTGAAGAAGATGCAGATGTCGAGTCAGACGAGGAAATCGAGAACACCGTAGATACCCAGTCCTCCGACCTTTCCGCTTTGGAAACTTTGGAAGAGAGTGACGGTGGCAACGATGATCACGACAATGCGTCCCCCGAAAAAGACAAAGGCCCGCAGGGCTTCTGGGGTTGGCTCAACACGCATGCCGAGATCAATGCGGCCCGCTCATCGGAACAACGCCAGGCACATTGGCTCCCCAACCGACAATCCGCACAGACACTGGCCGACGAAGCCACCCCGTGGGGACGCATGGCCGGGCCGATCGGTAGCAAGACTTGGGTTGGGTTGCCACTGGTCGTACATCGCCGCTGCGACAGGCCGATGCACGAGCTCGCCAATCGTATCGCCTATGACGGTGCCATGGTGTACGGAACGATCGCACCAGATCCCGAGAAGGAGACGCGCGCCAGCTTGTTGACTGGCTGGATACATGCTAATGGCACGTCGCAAGGGAATTGGGTACCCGCCGAAGGGAAGGTATTGCAGGAACTGCTGGCGCTATTGCGTGAGGATGGCGTGGAGGCCAAAGACATATCCGTCATCACGCCCTTCACCGACGTACGAAACAATCTCAAACGAATAGTGGGCAAGAAAATGGTGTTCGGTACGATTCACACCATGCAGGGCAAGCAAGCGCCGGTTGTCATCCTGGTACTGGGTGGCAACACGGCTGGCTCAGGCGCCCGCAATTGGGCCGTTTCGGAGCCCAATCTCCTCAACGTGGCTGCGACGCGGGCCAAGCGACGTTTCTATGTGGTCGGCGACAGAAACGACTGGAAGAATCGCTCGCTATTCTGTGATGTCATGGATCTTCTGCCCCTCCAGAAAATCCCGGCGCGCGAACGGGAACAGATGTCACTCCCTCAATAACCGCATATTGGGGTCGACTGGGTCGTTCTGCAGCTTGTGTTTGAGCAGGTGTAAGTGAAACACTGGCAGCGACGTGGTGCTTTTGCATTGGTTGTTAAAACTTGGCGCAACCATCAGGCCGCGCCCTGAAAAACAGCTTGCACCGCCTCACCTACGTTTTTCAGAAGATTCCTGATTGTTCAATTTCAAATAAGGGTCAGATTTTCGATACTTGCCCCGGTATCAAGTTTTTTCGCTTCCGATCCGTGCAATTTGATTTGCAGCCGCAGTTCGTTCATGGAATCGGCATTGCGCAAGGCATCTTCGTAGGAAATGACGCCATTCTCATAAAGTTCGAACAGCGCCATATCAAAAGTCTGCATACCCAGCTCACCTGATTTCTTCATGATTTCCTTGATTTCATGCACATTTCCCTTGAATATCAGATCGGAAATCAGGGGAGAGTTGAGCATTATTTCAATCGCTGCAGCACGTCCGCTGCCTGTTTTTTTGGGAATCAGCCTTTGCGCCACCAGTGCTCGCATATTCAGGGATAAATCCATCAGCAGCTGAGCACGCCGCTCTTCCGGAAAGAAGTTAATAATACGGTCGAGTGCCTGATTGGCACTGTTTGCATGCAGGGTGCCCATGCATAAATGCCCGGTCTCGGCAAAGGCAATGGCGTGCTCCATTGTTTCCCGATCACGAATTTCGCCAATCAGGATAACGTCGGGCGCCTGCCGCAGCGTATTCTTCAGCGCAGCCTCCCATGATTCCGTATCCACCCCGACTTCCCGCTGGGTGATGACACAGTTGATATGCTCATGCACATATTCAACCGGGTCTTCGATGGTAATAATGTGTCCGTGGCTGTTTTTGTTGCGATAGCCGATCAGCGCTGCCATTGAGGTTGATTTTCCCGAACCGGTTCCACCGACAAAAATCACCAGGCCACGCTTGCTCATGACAATTTCTTTCAGTACCTGGGGCAACCCTAAATCATCAAAATCCGGGATTTTCGTGGTAATTGTCCGTAACACAACCCCTGTTCGCTGCTGCTGAACAAAGGCATTGACGCGAAAGCGGCCGATCCCCTCCGGATTAATCGCAAAATTGCACTCCTTGCTGGATTCAAACTCTGCTGCCTGCTTGTCATTCATGATGGCTTGCGCCAGTGCTGCGGTATGTACGGAAGAAAGCGGCTGCTGTGTAACGGGTGTCATCTTGCCGTCAATTTTCATCGCCGGCGGATAACCTGACGTGATAAACAAATCGGAAGCCTTCTTGCTGAGCATCAGCCGCAGCAAATCATGCATAAATTTGAGTGCCTGTTCTTTTTCCATAACGGTACTTAACCCCGGAAATTATCCTTGTTCATGGCTTTGGTACGTGCTTCCGCCACTGAAATAACGCTACGCTTCACCAGATCCGCCAGATTCTGGTCGAGCGTCTGCATTCCAACCCCCTGCCCGGTCTGGATCGCTGAATACATCTGTGCCACTTTGCCTTCCCGGATAAGATTACGGATAGCGGGTGTTCCAACCATAATTTCATGAGCTGCCACCCGTCCCTTACCATCTTTGGTTTTCAGCAGCGCCTGGGAAATAACGGCACGCAATGATTCCGATAACATCGCACGCACCATTTCCTTTTCTTCGGCCGGAAATACATCAATGATCCGGTCGATGGTCTTGGCAGCCGAGCTGGTATGCAGTGTGCCAAAAACCAGATGACCGGTTTCTGCAGCGGTCATTGCCAAACGGATAGTCTCCAGATCCCGCATTTCCCCCACAAGGATAATATCCGGATCTTCCCGCAGCGCAGAACGCAATGCGTTACTGAAACTGTGTGTATCCCGCCCGACTTCACGCTGATTGATCAGGCATTTTTTGCTTTCATGCACAAATTCGATCGGATCTTCCAGCGTTAGAATATGGCCATACTGGTTTTCGTTAATGTCATTGATCATGGCCGCAAGCGTGGTGGATTTACCTGATCCGGTCGGCCCCGTAACCAGCACTACACCACGCGGCTGTTGCGCAATTTCAGCGAAAATTTTGGGAGCTTTCAGCTCTTCAAGTGTCAGCACTTTGGATGGAATAGTACGCAGAACTGACGCTGCTCCCCGCTGGGTGTTGAAGGCATTGACACGAAAGCGTGCCAGACCGGGGATAGCAAACGAGAAATCACATTCCAGATGGGCCTCATAAGATTTACGCTGACTGTCGTTCATGATGTCGTACACCATGTCATGCACATCCTTGTGTTCCAGCACCGGAAGATTGATGCGCCGGATTTCTCCATGCACCCGGATCATAGGTGGCATGCCGGCAGATAAGTGCAGATCAGAAGCGCTATTCTTGACCACAAATGAGAGTAGTTCTACTATGTTCATTCGGAATATTTCCTCAGCTTTGTTGGGAGTGACCGGCTGGCAGTGTTTTATGGCCGGCGTTAACAGGTCGACCTGATCTAAAACGGAAAAAATCTCCCAAAATTGAATGTATTTCCAAACGGCCGGTAAAATCCCGCTGTTATGTTCCTCACACCCGTTTATTTAACCCATTTATTCAATCACCATGACAACGATCGCTTCCCGCCTGCAAAACGTCAAAAACCGCATTATTGAAGCTGCAAAAAAAGCGGGGCGTGATCCGGAAAGTGTTCGGCTGCTGGCAGCCAGTAAAACCAACACACCGGATAAATTGCGCGAGGCCTGGGAAGCAGGGCAAACCGTATTTGGTGAGAATTATCTTCAGGAAGGTCTGGTAAAAATCCATGCGCTGGCAGACTTACCGATTGAATGGCACTTCATTGGTCCGATTCAAAGCAACAAAACCAAACTGATTGCCGAAAACTTTTCCTGGGTACACGGAATTGACCGGGAAAAAATTGCAGCCCGCCTTTCAGCAGCCAGGCCGGAATCATCGCCGCCGCTGCAGGTTTGCGTACAGGTTAATGTCAGCGGAGAAATTACCAAAAGCGGCGTGGATCCGGAGAAAGCAGCTGAACTGGCCGCTTTCGTCAGCGAGCTGCCCCGTCTTCAGTTACGCGGCATCATGGCGGTTCCGGAACTGACCGCCGTAACCGCACTGCAGCGTGAACAATTTCAGATGCTGCGCGAGGTTTATGAACAGCTCAAGCAACAGGGTTTTAACCTGGACACGCTTTCAATGGGTATGTCGGAAGATCTGGAGAATGCGATTGCAGAAGGTGCCACAATGGTCAGAATAGGTACTGCTATTTTTGGTCCGCGGCGCTACGCTATCCCCGAGGAGCTTGGTTCGCGCCGGCAGTGAGAAACCGGTATTTCTCCATCAGCTGTTCGTGGTTTTCAACTCTGCCGGGATCGGTAATGATGCAACTGACCGGGCAAACTTCCACACATTGCGGCGTGTCGTAATGGCCCACGCATTCCGTACACAAGTCCGGGTTAATTTCATAAATCTCCTCACCCTGTGAAATTGCCCGGTTGGGGCACTCAGGCTCACATACATCACAGTTGATACATTCATCAGTAATAATCAGCGCCATCTCTTTACTCTCTTTATTTACCTGTTTCGTTTTTCATAAAGCCGTTCAGCCACGAGCGGGTGTACAAACTTGCTCGCATCTCCACCCAGGCGTGCAATTTCACGCACGATAGTGGCTGAAATAAATGTGTATTGTTCTGACGGCGTCAGAAATATTGTTTCCACATCAGGGTATAAACCACGATTCATTCCTGCCAGCTGAAATTCATATTCAAAATCAGATACTGCCCGCAGACCCCGCACGATGACACGGGCCTGCTGCTGCCGTGCAAACTCCATCAGCAAACCGGAAAACCCCGTTACTTCCACGTTAGCGTACCCGGCCAGAACCGTGCGAGCCATTTCCACCCGTTCCTCCAGCGAGAAAAAAGGAGTTTTTCCGCTGTTGGCAGCAACAGCCACGACTACCTGATCAAACAACCCGGATGCGCGATGAACCAGATCCTCATGTCCACGTGTAATCGGGTCAAAAGTACCCGGGTAAATAACTTTATCCATCAAGATTAAGGCTTAACAACCCGTAATGAACATGGCCCGCCCGGCTCTGTTTCCAGATTGACCAGGTATTATCCGGAAGCAGCCTGTCACTGCTTTCAACATAGACCACCCCTCCTTCCTTCAGTTTTTCCGGCAATAACGGTAACACTTCAACCAGCAATCCGGATTTGAACGGAGGATCAATAAAAACGATATCGTAGCGTTCTGCACCGGTCGCAAGAAATGTTCCGGCACTGGCATGTTCCAGCGCCACCTGTGACGCCCCCAGTTTTTCGATTGAATCGCGCAGATTGCGAACTGCTTTCATACTTTGCTCGACCATCACCACCCGTTCCGCCCCTCGCGAAGCGGCTTCAAACCCCAGCGCACCACTGCCGGCAAACAGATCCAGGCAGGTTTTACCGGTCAAATCCTGTCCCAGCCAGTTAAACAATGTTTCCCGCACCCGGTCCGGTGTCGGCCTGATTAACGTATCATCCGCAAACTGAATCAGCCTGCTGCGCCACTGCCCGCCGATAATGCGAACTTTGCCTGCTAACAACATGAAAAATCAGGAGCAGTCTGCTTCTGCTCTGCACCCACAACCACTGTCACCATCCCTGCCGGATCAATCCGGCGCTGGAATGCATCCTTAATCTGCGCCACCGTCACTTTTTCCACTGCCTTCACATAATCTTCCAGATAAGTCAGCGGCAAATCGTAAAAACCGATAACTCCAAGGTATCCCAGAATTTTCTGATTACTATCAATACGCAGCGGGAAACCTCCCACAATATTCTGCCGGGCAGCCTGTAATTCTTCCTCGGTCGGCCCTTGCTCAACAAAATCGCTGAGCGTCTTCCGTGTCAGTTGCAGCGCCTGCTCTGCCTGCTCCTTCTTCGTCTGCAAACCGATTTCAAAAGGCCCTTTTTCCCGGTACGGCATAAATACGCTGTAAACACTGTAAGCCAGCCCGCGTGTTTCACGAATTTCCTTCATCAGCCGGGAAACAAACCCGCCCCCTCCCAGAATGTAATTACCTACCAGCAAAGGAAAATAATCGGGATCCTTGCGGCTTAATCCCGGATACGCCAGCTGGATATGGCTTTGCGTTGCCGGATGTGCGATCTTCTCGGTCGCCGGTACCGGCTTCCCGACTGGTGGCAGGGTTGTATCTGATTTCCCTGCCGGCAAATTCCGTGTCAATGTTTCCGCAATGCGATCCGCTTCTTCACGCCGGATATCCCCTATTATTGCGATGATGGCATTGCCGGCCGTGTAACGTGCGCGGTAAAAATCAACCAGATCCTGTCGCTGCAGTGCAGTCAGCGTGGCTGCCTCTCCTGTTTCACGCAGACCGTAAGGATGTTTACCGTATAACAGCTTCATCAGCACCCGGTCAGCAATGACTTCCGGTTTGGTATCCGCCTCCTTGAGTGCAGCGATGATACGGGCCCGTTCCCGTTCCAGAATTTTCCCGGGAAACTCGGGGTGCTGAATAATCTGCGCCAGCACATCCAGCGCACGAGTTCTTTCCTTCTCCCGGCTCAGTGTCCGCAACGACAACCCCGCCCGATCCAGATCAAACGATCCACCCAGGTTGGCTCCCACATCCGCCAGTGTCTCGGCAATCTTATCTTCAGACAAGCCACCTGCCCCCATACTCATCAACCGTTGCACCAGCGCAGCACGGCCGGAGGTTTCCGCCGTATCAGTACTGCTGCCTGCCGGAAATTCAACACTGAGATCAAGAATCGGCAAATCATGATTCTCAACGAAATAAACCTGCGCCCCGTTAGCCGTCTGCCAGTGCTGAATTGGCAGGAAGGCCAGCGCCCACTGCGCATGAATACCCAGCCAGAATATGATCAAGAACTGTAAAAATCGCATATATCCCTTTCCCGGTAAATTTAGGGAAACGCTGATTTATCCCATCATCTGGGTTGCTTCCTGCTCCATTACATTCGCAGTCGCAATGACGTTTGTCGCTTTAACCAGCCTTTCCTTAGTGTTAAATGCACAAACATTGTATGCCAATGCCGGCAGAAGTTTCCAATCACAAGGCCAGAAAAATTACCTCACCTTTCACAGCCAATGACTAAAACAGGTGACATCTGAAGAAAATGAAGAAAAACCCGGATAACAGGGAAATGACCGTTTCGGTCGGGAAATAAATAACTTACAAGTGATCCAGCGGGCTAATCACACCTTTACCCCCCTTGTTTAACACATGGGTATAAATCATTGTGGTTGCTACATCACTATGCCCCAGCAATTCCTGTACCGTACGAATATCGTAGCCCGCCTGCAAAAGATGCGTGGCAAAGGAATGGCGCAAGGTATGCGGTGTGGCAGGCTTGGTTAGCCCTGCTGCCAACACTGCTTTCTTCATCGCGCGCTGCAGCAGTTTTTCATCCATATGATGGCGCCGCTCCGTGCCGCTGCGCGAGTCGATCGAATAACTCCTGGCAACAAAAATGTACTGCCAGACCCAGCCAGTCGCCGCATTCAGATACTTTCGCTCCAGCGCATCCGGCAGATACACCGAAGCCATCCCCTTCACAAAATCATCCTCGTACAACAGGCGCCGCCGCTGCAGATGTTCTTGCAAGGCCGGTATGAGGCGCTGCGGCAGCATCGTCACTCTGTCTTTCGCCCCCTTGCCATCCCGCACCAGAATTTCGCCCCGGGCAAAATCCACATCCTTCACCCGCAAACGCACACACTCCATCAGCCGCATACCCGTGCCATACAACAGGCGTGCCATCAGCCCATGTGTTCCCTCCATGCGCTCCAGCACCGCCTGGACTTCCTGCACCGTCAATACCACCGGCAAACGCGCCGGCCGCTTCGCCCGCACCATGTTGTCGAGCCAGGGTAAATCAACCTCCAACACCTCCCGATACAAAAACAGCAAAGCTGAAAGTGCCTGATTTTGTGTCGATGACGCCACTTTGTCCGACACAGCAAGATGCGTCAAAAAAGACTCAACCTCTCCGGCTCCCATCTCTTGCGGGTGTCGTTTATCATGAAACAGAATAAAGCGCCGTACCCACTGGACATACTGCACCTCGGTCCTTATGCTGTAATGCTTTAAACGCAACCTGCCACGCAACTGATCGAGCAGCTTGGGTGGTTCAGGTACAGAAATCGGTGGTGTTTTATTCATTTTCATTTTACATTCAATATGTTACGGAATAACATGTTTGTTATACACCTCTTTACAAGGAAGTATACACCGCTTGCGGTGTATACTGGACGTTATGAGTCACCAGGATTTTGAGTATGCAATGGAGTGAGGAAGTAATCCTTAAGACCAACAACGTGAGCGTCCGAGTTTTGTCCTTGGCACCTAAAGAGGTCGCTCCGTGGCACTTTCACCAGAACGTGGTCGATAACATGTTTTGCTTGTCTGGTAGCATCCTCATCGATTTGCAAAACCCTAGTGAGAGCCTTTTGCTAGAGCCAGGGCATCGTTGTGAGGTTAAGCCTGGCCGAGTACATCGGGTTTCAAATCCTCAGGAGAAGGAGGCAAAATACCTTCTTGTGCAAGGAGTTGGGGAGTATGACTTCAACATCGTCAGCTCATAACAAGTCATTCAACCAGACGCAAAAAGCTGCGCTTTTTCCGCTGGTTAATTCAGCGTTAGGCGTCAAACACGGTTTTGTTTTTTGGTTGCATTTTATTGCTGTAGTTTTAGCAAATGGTGTGCCGCGTTCGCCCCAGCTTCCGCGTGTTCTTTTGCACAGCAGTTTTGTTTGTGTTGTGTCAGCAACGCAGTGTTTGAAAATCTGCTCGCCGTGGTGCGGGCGCGTCACCTTGTTAGAACCTTGCGCGGCTTTCGTGCTTGGCATAATCTTGCAGCATTAGCTCAGCAGCTTTCGGAGAAAGTGCAGTGAGTTCAACAGCAAACCACCAGCCTAACAAGTCGCTCAAGCTGACCGCCTCAAACGGGGCTGCTTCGCAGTTTAGCCCCGTTTTCGGTTCCCTTCGCGCTGCGCGCTCCGGCGGCAGCTTAGCTCTGCGTTAGGCTTCATGGGTGATATCAGGAGGTCGTGTGAGTAAGAGCGCAATCGCTACAGCGCAGTCCATCTTTTCCTCTCGTCTGGACACGCTTGAGCAACTTCTAAAGAAAGCATCTACCCATTTCGGCAGTGACGAGTCATTCCTGGCTGAGCGCATTGCCCCGGACATGCACCCATTGGGCACGCAAATAGCTTTCACATGCAATCAGCCAAGGAACTTCTCCTTGTGGTGCGGAGGGATGCCCAATGACAACCTTGACCCTAGCGTTACCTCCGTAGCTCACGCTCAGTCCCATATCAGCAGCACCAAGCAGTTGCTCCATGCCATCAATACCAACGACTCCAAGCGATCTGAAACGGCCCGCATTGAATTGGGCGGAGGACTCTATATTGAGCTTCGCGGAGAGGAATATATCAATGACTTCTTAATCCCCAATTTCTATTTTCACATGGTAACCGCATATGACATTCTTCGGATGAAAGGACTGGAGATCGGAAAAGGCGACTACATGCTTCACCTTGCGCCTTTGGTAAGGCAGGCGCAATGAAGCCTAACAATTCATTCAAGCCGACGCCGCTTCGCGGCGCGGCTTAACTCAGGCGTTAGACCTCAGCCATACTTTCGGGGGATTCATGAAGAACGGAGAACGTGCGTTCGTCATCTTCTTTGGTCTCCTCTTACTCGGCGCAGGGATCTACGCCGCACTTCTGACAGAGACGCCAGGTGCTTGGCGGTACATCGGTGGCGGAGTGCTTTTCGCGCTTGGGGTCAATGCTGTCTACGGTGGACTCATCGGCAAGCGCCCTTGGATTTCCAAGATTGGTCCACTGCCGTGACGGATCTGCGGCCTAACAATGCGCTCAAGCGGGACACAGTGTCAGGCTTCGCCTGCCCCTGCGCCCCTTAGCTCAAACGTTAGGCGGCAGCTCGTTTCTTTTGTCAGGTGGGGTGTCGCAATCGTTTTGCGCGTGCTTCGTGGCGCATCGCTTTGCTTCGGTGGGTGCCGCGCTTGGCCTGCGTGGTGGCCAGTCGGCGCAAGCCAGTCTTTCGCAGCCAACGCGCGCGTTTCGGTTTTGGCGGATGCGCATTGCGTGGTGGCTTGTCGCGTTTCCATGCGTTCAACGCGCGCGGTTCGTCGCAGCCGTCCGGTCGTCGCAAGCGGGTAGCGCTTTGGGCGCAGGCCACAACGGTTATCGCACTTGTGGCACCACAGCCACAGCGGTATCTTTCGGCCGAGCGGCAAGATTGCGGGGCTGCCGCCTAACATTTCGGTCAAGCGGACGCCGGTCAACCGCTTTCGTTCTTGCAAACCTTGCGGCCGGCGCCGCTTACCTCAAGCGTTAGGCCACATGGATATCTCACCCGCGCCCGAACGTAGAGCCCCGGAAATCGCCGGCGTGGTCGCGGCGGAGCTTGAGCACTTCTCGAGTCCAGACATAGTCAATGCGCTCCGCAAGTTCCTGGTTGAACCCCGCCTCGAGCTGCGACAGTGGGATTGGTCCCGCGATCACATCGAACTCCCCACTTGGGTCATCGCGGAGAGCTCGAAATATGACTACGGCATCGTTTACGCAGAGCGCGGCTTTGGGCCGAGCGCGCCTTGGGGTTTGGTCTTTTCGTCCGCGAACAATTTCGGCGCGGACTACTGCTGGTACACAAGCCTCCAGTCGGCTTTTGAAGACTCTCGGCTGATCGAAGAGTCCCGGGAGGAGTCAGATGCGGCCTAACAATTCGTCCAAGCCGACGCCGCTTCGCGGCGCGGCTTAACTCAGGTGTTAGGCATTTAGGAGTTCTCTATGCATGGTGAATGTTTGTGCGGCCAAGTCAAGTTCGAAATCCTTGGCCGCATTCCAAAGCTCTACCAATGCCACTGCTCACTTTGTCGTAAGCAGGGCGGCTCTTCTTCAAATGCAGCAACGATTGTTGCCGCTGAAAATTTCCGCTGGCTTCGTGGCGAGGAGATCATTAGTTCTTGGGTTAAAGACTCGGGGTTTCGCTCTGATTTTTGCTCAAAATGCGGCTCTCCTGTACCCAATCCACTTAGAAATTTGCCCTATGTTTGGGTGCCTGCCGGTTTGCTCGATGCAAACGCGCAGTTGGAAATCTGTGCTCATTTGTCTATTGCGTCCAAAGCCGCCTGGGACACAATTGCCTCGCCCGGAGTGAAATATGAAACCGTGCCTGAGTTATCTGAATTTCTTGAGCTTCTTCACTCAAAAACACATGCCTAACCCGGCGCTCAACCTCGCTCCTTTCAGTCGCTGGACGCTGCGCGATAAAGCCGCGCAGCGCCGGTTAGCTCTGCGTTAGATTTCATAGAGCGCTTATGCCAAAGTTTATCGCCACACTCGCCATTTTCAGCCTTATCTCAAATTTTTCATTCGCTGCTACCGACGGAGAAAACCAAGCGAGCTCATTCGCAAACATCTACGCTTCACTTTGCCTCAAGCATCTAAATAACCTTGAGGCACTGCATGAAAAGTTGGAACCAATGCCAAAGTTACCTCCTGAAAAGGCAGCTCATTTTCTAGCTGGCAACGCCGGGGATGCATGGCCCGTTCCAGACAAGTACGGAACGTTTGTATTGGCGCTTCCTACTGGGAAAAATCTTTGTGCAGTACACGCACGCAGAGCGGACACAGAGACAGCAAAGAAAAAATTCGCCGGCCTCGTGGCTAGCGCGCCTTCACCACTCGTAGCGAGACAAGTGAGAAATGAGCAAGCGCAAACCACAGCGAACGGCTCAACTCAGACCGTCGCCTACGAGTGGTCTGTCCCAAACGCGCCGCGCAAGATGCTATTCACCTTAACAACCGCCTCGTCTGAAACAGCACAACTTCAAGTGCTTGGATCTGCCGCGATCATTGGCCAATGAAATCTAACATCCCGCTCCAGCCGACCGTCAAAAAGCTGCACTTTTTTGCCGTCGGCTGAGCTTGCACATTAGACAGTAACGGAGAATATGAATGTATCAAGGTGAAGAAGGTTACTTTGAGCTTGCTCATCACGAAGATGAGCTAATCAACCATCGGCTTACCTGGTTAATCGGTTCTCAATCGTTACTCTTTGCCGGATACGCCGTGTTGTTGACGGTAGAGAAAGACAAATTGGCCGCGTCAATTGAAAAGATACAACTCGCACTGTATTGGCTGCCTTTCCTTGGAATCTCAGTTGCGTTATTAATCTTAGTTGGCATAGTATCTGCTGTTACAGCCAGTTGTATTCTAAAGGTGCGATTTAGGCGTCCATTGGGCTACAACGTGGGGAGGCTGGTTGACAGCTTTGCTTTTCCCTGTTGCGTTCATCTTTGCCTGGATAAAAGTCGGACTATGAAACATCTTCTTTGTCTAACCCGGCGCTCAAGCCGACCCGCTTCCGCTACGCTCCAGCGGCCGCTTAGCTCTGCGTTGGGCTTGGCAAGGATACAAAATGATTGACCACACTGGTGTCTCCGTCAGCAACTATGAGCGCAGCAAAGCGTTCTATATCGCAGCGTTGGCCCCCATGGGCTATCGGTTATTGCTGGAGGTTCCGGCGGAACTAACTGGCGGCCATGATGCAGCCGGCTTTGGTGTAGCTCCAAAGCCTGACTTTTGGGTTGGTGGTGGCGGTCCCAATGTCCCGTCCCACCTATTCACATTGCTTTTCGCGTTGCAGGCCGTGCTGTAGTCGATGCGTTCTATGCGGCTGCAATTGCTGCTGGCGGTAAAGACAATGGCAAACCGGGTTTACGTCCGCACTATCACCCTAGCTATTACGGTGCCTTTGTCCGCGATCCAGATGGGCACAACATCGAAGCGGTTTGTCATGAAACAGTGTAGATCCAATAAGGCATTCGAACTGCTGTTTCCGCCGTCGTTTCACGGCGTCATGGCTGCGGGTTGATTTGGACGGTGAGTATCATGGAAAATCAATTCTTTCTCTTTTAGATGTATTGGCACTAGCCATCAGTCCAAGTGGAGAATTCAGATTGCTGGCACTACACGCTCACTACTCAGGGTTCACAGCATGACTAGTCGACTCTGTCGTAAGTGCGAAGGCTCCGGGAAAGCGCTTACCTACGTTCTGGATTCATCAAAACCTGGCGGAGAGATGAAGCCTGTGTACAAACCATGCCCCAGTTGTTACGGGGCAGGAGTCACGATGGAGAATGCTCCTCCCTCAGGGGAGGGCAACTCGTACGGCTTGTCGGCTCTGACAGGACTCATCGCAGGCGGATATGTCTGGGTCAAGACCAAAGACGAATCGATAGCCATTATTACAACGTTCATTGTTGCGTATATCGTTTCGACGAAAATAGGGAAAATTATCACATCAGTGATCTGGATCGTTTTGATTTTATGGATTTTGGCAGGGCTGAAATTGATTTAGTCTTACATTTTCAAGCGCCGCGCTGAGATAACTGCCACAACGGCAAGAGCCCAGCTTCCGTGATTCCGGAAGTGGTTTCTTTTTTTATGAAGGGGTTGATGGATGCGCATGAAAATACTGGTTTTATCGGTACTGCTTCAGGCAGTTTTTCCCATATCGCATGCCGCGGAAAGCGATGCCGCATTGGGAAACCCGGAAATCGAGTCGATGATTGAAACCTGCATCAAGGTAGAAAGTCAGAAAGAAAGTTCATACAGGCAACTGCTGGCAGAGCCTTACAGTTGCGGCACCATCCTGGTCCCGCGCCCCTTGGTTGCCCGTTCCTCGGAAGCGTATCGGACGCGTTTCGTTGAAAGCAGGCGGAAAATGTATGCCGAATCAAGGGGCAACCCTGGAGGGATCCAGGAGCTATGCGATACCGTGAAACTTAATTGCATTTTCAACAACCCGAAATTCACGTACTCCGAACAGAAGGAGAGACTGATGCTCCTGTTCGGTCCGCCCCAGTAAAGAAACACGAACCTGTTTCTGGTTTTCACCCGGGCGTGCTCGCCTTCGAGCAAGCGCATTTTCATTGGGAGGCTGTGTGTTCAAGCAAATCGCCCCTCTTTTGCTGCTGCTGGCGGCCAGCCCTTGCCTGGCGGCCGATACCGGGTGTGCGGCGGATGCGATCGCCCAGGCCCGGAAGCTGCTGTTGTTCCACAGCAATAACGACGACAGGGCGGGCGTCGAAGCGAAGGCGAAGGAGCTGCCGCCCCTCACCAATCCGGCGAACCAGCGCCAGAAGTTTTCTGTCTTCGAGGTCAAGGGCTATATCTACAAGGGCAATTACCGCATGCGGCTAATCTACTACCGCGCGGGCGGTGAGTGCCTGCTGATGGGGCAGGAGATACTTGAACTGGCGAGCCTCTGACCGCGGCTTTGCACGCGCCGGGGGCTGGGGGCCGGGGTGCCCTGCCGCTGCGGCGCTGGTTGCAATGTTTTACGCCTCCAGCGCTTGTCAGACAAGCGCGAGCCGCTATCTTTTCATGGGCTCAAGTAGCGGTATCTATTGAACATCGAGCGGTGCAAATTCTCCAACACCTATGCAGTCCATTGGGACGTAGCCACGTGGAGGAACGCATGATGGACAAGGCACTGCAGCAGATTTTCACCTTGGCGCAGTGGCCCTGAGCACGCGCCAGCGCCAGAGGCTGCTGGCGCATCTGAAGGAAATGGACAAGAAGCCCGAAGTCATTCAGATTCTCCAGCGGCGCCAGCACGACAGGCCCGTATGCCTGATTGCAGCAGCGCGCAAGTTCTCCACGATGGGCACGCCAGCCGCCTGCAACGCTACCTGTGCCGCCATTGCGGCAAAACCTTCAACGCCTTGAGCGGCACGCCGCTGGCGCACCTGCACTTGCGCGACAAATGGCTTACCATCGGCATCCACGCCGTGAACAGCGAAGATGTTCTTTGCCAAGTCGATTCCTGCGGTTACGATGGTCATGGTCTTCCCCTTCCACAAAACAAGCGTGTTGATGAGAGAGTGCACTTCCCGTCGTGGCACTGTGATGCCGTATTGCGCAAATGCGCGCTGCGCTTGGGACGGGGAAGCCCCTTTCATTCGTTAGGGGTGGTATGCGCACCGTATTGCTTGTTGTTGCCGCTATAGCAAATTTTGCATTCGGAGAAGTTCTTGCGGTTTCCGAGAAAGTCGATATGGCGCTTGGTTGCAAGACGAACCCGCTGTTGGTCGATTCCTGCTTCAGTGTGCAAGGTAAGCTATCGACATACAACGGCAACCCAAGCCTCCGCATCTGGCCTAAAGGCACGCATCGCTTGCTTGGCGTCATTGACGATGGGGAATCGAAATCCATTCCTCCAAATACCAGATCGTTGGTCGGTTTTGGCCGGGATGTTTGGGGCAATTTCGTGGTTTGTCCTTTCTCCAAAGCCAGGGAAGGGCACATGCAATTCGTATGCGTGGAGGCAGCATCAAATGTTCGCGTATATGAAAACCGCCCCTACCCATCGTTGCAGGGGACGCTCCGCCTATCGGCGGCGCGCCCCTGAACTCAGACGTTGAGGATGTAGAAAAACCTGAGCCTGTTAGTTTTTCTGGAATAATCAGGAGTGGAGAAAATTATCGGGAGCTATGGGATGGCACGATTCAAACCGGTTCAAAATGGTCTGATCTGTTACCTGTCAATTTCTCCCGGCAGATTATTCCAGGCAGTTTCGAACACGGGCTGTGCTATCTCGTCGATCATGAATTGGAAATGGCTCATACTGTCTCTGCCCGGCTGGCAAACGACTCTATTCGAATGGTTCGAACTGCACCTTCCGAGCGCCAGGGGGCGCACACGGGTGCTCGCCGTAATGCTCCACCCGAGGGACGCCAAAGAACTCGTCATACCTGAGCCACCGGCAAAAGTGAAATAAACTAAGCGCCCATGACTATGGACAAGGTTGGAAAGCTAAAGGTGAGGTAGGTCGTCAATCACAGAGTCCAACGGGTTAAGCGGTCATCTGTTTTGCATAGTATTGTTGGCTGAAAGCAGCAGGCGACAGATAACCAAGTCGTGCCTGTTTGCGGGTGCGGTTGTAGAA
>NZ_JADZAJ010000033.1 GCF_020852615.1 Nitrosomonas sp.
AGGCCGTACGCCGCCGGTTTCTGATCTGCAGAAATAGCAAAAGCACTCTCGCTGCGCGCAGCGTGTGCAGCCTGCGCGCACCGGTCGTTCCTCTGCCGGAAATCGAGGTATTCAATACAGAGCATCCTGAAACGACCACGGATGCTCATCATGAAATCACCCCGTCCCACCCTGCCCGATACCGGCTTTGTACGGTTACCGCAGATTCTGTCCCTGATCCCCATCAGCCGCTCCGCGTGGTGGGCGGGCATCCGGGAAGGCAAATTCCCCCAAGGCATCAAGCTCGGAGCCAAGACCACGGTCTGGCGCGCTGAGGACATTCGCGCCCTCATCGAACGCTCGCGCTGATCCGGGCGATGACGATGAGCGCATCCATCCTTTCCCCAGACGGAGTAGTAGAGAACGACCGTCACCACCCTCACGACCATCACGGCGTCGAGGTGGATGCAGCGGCTATTCCGGCTCCGGCAGTGGACACCGATCCCGCTGGCGTGATCGAGGCGGCGCTGATCCGCTTGGCCGACGACGTGGGCGTGCTGGCCGAGGAGGACGTGGTGCGTGCCTTCGCCATCCTCAAGGCCACCGATCAGCCCAGCTATTTGCGCCTGCGCCACGCCGCCAAGAAGGCCAACCGCGAGTGCTCGGTAACGCTGCTCGACAAGCTGGTGCGCGCCGAGCTGCCTGCCTGCGATGACGACGCCAGCGCGCTCGATGAGTTGGTGGCACTGGCCCGCACGCAATGCCGTGGCAGTGATCCCGATGCCCGGTCGGCGCGAGGTGTGGCGGGTGTATTCCTCGGGTTTTGAGCAGTGGCTGCGTGCTGCCTATTGGCGGGCCAAGGAAATAGGCGTACCGGAAGCCACGATGAAGTCGGCGCTGGCCACGCTGGCGGCGGCGGGCATCAACGATGGCGACGAGATCGAAGTCCACGTTCGCGCTGCCCGCTGTGACGACGGCTACCTCATCGACCTGGCCGATGAACAGTGGCAGGCCATTCACGTCACGCCGCAGGGCTGGCGCGTGGTCAACGAATCACCGCTGTACTTCACGCGCACGCCCTCGATGCGAGTGCTGCCGATGCCTGCTGCACGCGGCGATGTCGGCCTGCTCTGGCAGCACACCAATATCCCAACGGATCGCCGCGTGATGGTGCTGGCGTGGCTGCTGGATGGCTTGCGCCCCGATACCACATTCCCGGTGCTGGAACTGGTGGGCGAACAGGGTTCGGCCAAGTCCACCACGCAGTCGGTGCTGCGCAGCCTGATCGACCCCAACAAGGTGATGCTGCGCGGTCGCCCCAAGACGGTGGAGGACGTGATGGAAACCAAGCGCCCGGTGATCTTGAACGGCATCGCCGTGGTTGCCACGCGGCCCGATCTGATCGACCGAGTGATCCACGTCGATCTGCCGACCATTGCCGCCGATGCCCGGCGCGACGATGCCGACACGCACACGGGCTGGGAATGCGATCAGCCCGCGGTGTTTGCGGGCCTGCTGGATTTGTTCTCGGCGGCGCTGGCGATTCTGCCGACGGTCAAGCTGACCCACAAACAGCGCATGGCCGATTTTGAACGGCTGGGCGAGGCGGTGGCGCATGCCCTCGGGTTCGCGCCCGGTGAATTCCAGCAGCAGTACGCCGAGCTCGTGCGGGCAGGTATCGACCGGGCGCTGGAGAGCAACGCCGTCGCGCAGGCCTTGGACAAATACCTCGCAGATCGCATCCTGCCGATCCACTGGCAGGGCACGGCCGGTCAGCTCTACGACCTGCTGAACACCCACAGCATCCCCGACCGCAACACTTGGCCGCGTTCCCCGAAGGGGCTGGCCGATCAGTTGCGCCGCATCGCCCCGGCCTACCGCGCCAAGGGCATCGACATCAGCCACCAGGGCCACAGCCGCGACGGTGCGCTGTGGCGCATCGCGCACATCCGCAATTCAGGCATTCAGCACGCCACGCCGCCCGGCATCCCTTCCTCAATGGGCGGCATTCGCTATGGAGAACACAAATGAACGTCAGTCCCTTCAATAAGAAGGCTGCCACAGCGGCCAACCCGAAACCCGCCAAGGCCGCATCGCCCGTGAACGAGATCGGAGATGTCAGCGCCGTGGCGCAGATGTTCGAGCGCCTGCGGCAGCAGAACGCCAAGTATGACCAGGCCATTGCCGCATTGGTGGCCGCCAACCGCATCACCTCAGGCTGGGACAAACCTGCCGAGCCCGAGATGACGCTGACCATCCAGCGTGAAATGCTGCGGGCTTTGGGTGATGCGGATGCGCTCATCAAATTCGATCAGGAGCACCAGCAGGCACTAGCGCAGGAACAGGCCGCACGCGTCCAAGCCACGCAGCAGATGCTGGAAGCGCCGACCCGTGTCAAGGCGCTGGAGCAGTACATCAACGATCTGGCCGGGCAGATGGTGGCAGGGATGGATGAAGCGCTGATCGATCAGGAAATCCGCCGCATCTTCCAGCCCAGCGCACAGCGAATGCTGGAGGCCGCCAAGACTTTCGTTCAAGCCTGGCGCGAGATGCAGAGCGTGGAGGCGGTACTGCTGCAGCGCGTGCGCCTGACCCACACCCGCGTGACGGGAGATGCCTGCACCTGCTATGACCACGAGCTGATTGGACGGGCACGCGATGGCGAATTGCTGCCGACCTTGATCGCCGGACTCACGTTTGAAGAGTTGCGTGACCTCAACGATGCATTCACCCGCACCGACAGCGAACTGGTCACGGCGCTGGACAACACCCTGCGCAGTGCAGGCTTTGACGGCTGGGGGCTGAAGGTCTACCACCCCAAGGCCAAGAATGATGAGCGCCGTATCTACGCGCCCGATTCCAATCCGCCCAAGAAGCACCTTGATCCCGGCCACGACCTGTCGACCGTCGTACGTGTGGATGTGTGAGGGAGGCCGTGATGGAAATCCAACCCTCCCGCCAGTACCAACCCAGCCGCATCGGGCCGCTGTCGCCACGCATCGCCCCCGGGCCAGACGTGCTGGATCGTCAGTTGATCCGGCAGCAACGGCTTCCACCGGCAACGCGCCCAACCTTCAATGACGACGGTGTGGGCGTGCTGCCACCCGTATCACAGGCACCGTGGAGCGCACCTTCGCACAGTGTGGCGAATTGGCCTCCGACCCCACTTGTGCGCAGGCCGCGCCGTGCGCGAATCCAGTGGCCGTGGTGGTGGCGCTGATTGTGCATGGCCGCGCGCATCGAGCGCCGCCTCACGCGTTGGTGGCAGCTGCGCATCCAACGGCAACAGCAGCGACCAAGGCCACGACGCAGGTGAAACGGGTCCTTCCTCGCCACAAAACCATGCGGGGGGCGCGAGCGCGCTGCCCCGCCAGCGACAAGCCCCGCGACAGGGTTACCAGTTACCACCGGCGGTTACCACCCGGCACCGCGCCGGGTTACCACCTTCAAGGAATACGAAATGAACACCACGACGAACACATCCAGCAGCACTACCCCTATCACCAGCCAGCGCCTGCCCCAGTGCAGCCCGGAAGTCGAGCAGCGCGTGCTGGCTTGGATCAACAGCGGTCGCCTGCTGGCCTGGATTCCCATCATCAGCCAGCAGAACTTCCCTGAAGTGCCGCTCGAGGTTCTGGTCTATGCCGACCAGTTCCAGCACGCGCTGCGCAAACCCATCCGCCAACCGCAAGACCTGCTGGATTTGCTCGAGGGCGTGACCGGCTGGCTGCTGCCGATGGAGGACGAGGACATCGATGTGGCCTGTGGCGTCTGGCAAGGACAGGTCTACATCCTTGGTATCAAGGACTCCCGCACCGGCAAGGTGCAAACCCTGTTGGGCGAACGTGACGACGGTGCGACAGCAATGTCCGCCCAGAGCGCGGTTTGACTTGGCTTGTGGCCGCCACAGCGCGTTCATTCACCTGTCTCAACAACGGGAGATTCACACTCATGGAAACACAACACACGGGCAGCGTGCGTGCGCAACTGGCGGCGCTGCCGTCCCTGCCAATGGCCGAACTCTGGGCGCTGTGGGATCAGCACTTTGCCCGGCGGCCCAATCACCGCAATCGCAATTACGTCGAGTCGCGTCTGGCCTACCGCATTCAGGAGCAGGCCTACGGCGCGCTGCCCGGCAACCTGCGCAAGATGCTGGTCGAGGCCGGTGCCAAGCATTCCAAGATCAAGACCACCGCCGGGCGCGGCACGCAAACCCTGCTGATGCCCGGCACCACGCTGATCCGCGAATGGGATGAGCGCGAGTACCGCGTCACCGTCACCCCGGATGGCCTGTACGAGCTCAACGGTCAGCGGTTCAAGAGCCTGTCGGCAGTGGCGCGCCACATCACTGGCACGCAGTGGAGCGGGCCAAAGTTCTTTGGCCTGCGCGGCGGCAAGGAGGCGGGGCTGTGGCGAGAGTTGTTCCCTGCCGAGCAGTGCCGACTGGCGCAACTGCTGATCGAGCGCGTGGTGATTGCCGACGGCGGGCTGGAAATCATCTGGCGCGATCAGGGCTGGCAGGAATTGGCCGGGGAACTGCTGCCGGGCAGCATCGGCGCGGACTTGCAGGAATGGGAGCAGCAGGAGGAAACAGTATGAAGCCGAAAGTGCAGACCTTGGGTGCAGCCGTCGCCCGCGAACGGCGGGATGGTGCGCAGATCAAAATCTCCACCTTCATCCCACTCAAGATCCGCAAGCGTGGCGGCAGCAAGGTGGTAATTCGCCCCGACGGCCAACTGGATGCGCCGGGGAAAATTGCCACGCAGATCGACCAGCCCTTGCTGGTGGCGCTATCGCGGGCCTTCTACTGGCAGCAACTGCTCGACGACGGCGTGGTCGGCAGTGGCAGCGAGATCGCTCAGCGCGAAGGCCTGCACCACTCGACGGTCAACGAACTGCTGCGCCTGACGCTGCTGGAGCCCGCCATCATCCAGAGCATCCTGGCCGGGCAGCAGCCCCGGTGCATGAGCTTGCTGTGGTTCCAGCGCAATCCGCTGCCGATCGACTGGGTGGCACAGCGGGAGGTGGTGGCAGCGTTCGATGCTTGACCGCTGGCCTTGGTTGACAGTGAACCGCGCGCGTAAGTGGTTGATTTTGCTAGAGCGCCATCTGCGCCTACCCGCAAGCCAAACAGAGAAAAGAGACGGCTCTGGCGGAGAAAATGGCCGATTCCGGGCGTTTCGGCAGATAGCCACCCGCAGCACTGCTGGCCGGAACCCCGCGTGGTGCGGGGATTTCAGGCAAGAAAAAGGGCCCGGAGACTATCCGAGCCCTTGTGATTGGTGGAGGCGGCGGGAATTGAACCCGCGTCCGCAAGTCCTCTACAGACAGTTCTACATACTTAGCCATGTTATTTGATTTAACCTGACATCCGCCAACCGGCAGGCTGATGACAGGCGAGTCACCTATTTTTTAGCACCCTGTAAAGTAACCCTGCAAGGCGCGATCCTCGTTAATGACTCCACTGTCTGTTGCCAGACCCGGCGTTGAGGCCCACCGGCGTGGAGTTTAGCCGGATTAAGCGGCTAAAGCGTAGTTTTCGTCGTTTGCGACTATTTTTTTTCAGCTGTTTTACGAGGATACTGAACCTCGGTATGCCCTGCGCTGCTTTGCAACCCACGTCGAAACCGGATCGCCCCCGAACATGAATTCGTAACGTATAAGAGCTGGTGTTGATGAGAAAGTTCAACCGGAGGATTGTAACAGATTAAATATAGTGCAGCAGATCACCCGGGTGATCTATCAGCCCGGAAGCGCCCCATGTTTCTGGTGGTGCGCTGTTGCCAAGATAGCCGTAGAGTGCCACGATGGGCTTCATCCCGGCAGCGAGACTGGCCTGTACGTCACGAATATCATCTCCCAGATAAATACAGCGATCAGGCACTGCGTTTATCTGCTGGCAGGCGGTAAGTAACGGCTCCGGGTGGGGTTTGGTGTGGGCGGTATCATCTCCACTGATAATGCATCCTGCGCGATGATGTAACCCAAGCAGGTGCATAAGCGGCCGGGTAAACCTGGCTGGCTTGTTCGTGACAATTCCCCATGGAATTGCCTGGCTGTCCAGTTGATCAAGCAATTTGGCAATGCCCGGAAACAGGCACGTATCCTCACATAACTGTTCTGTATAAAGGGAGAGAAATTCTTCCCGCATGGCCTGGTATGCGGAGTCCCCCGGTTTCAGGTTAAAACCAAGCTCCAGCAATCCGCGTGCCCCGGCAGAAGCAACGGTACGGATCAGTTCAATCGGCAGCGGTGGCCGGTTACGGGCAACACGCTGCCGATTAAGCGCGCGACCAAGATCCGGTGCGGTATCCGCAATAGTGCCATCAAAATCGAATAAAACGGCTTTGATCATCCGTCGTGTTTGTGTACCGGTCTCAATCAGGCCTGAAATGCCATGATGTAGTTAACGCTGGTGTCTGCTTCCAGAGCGTAGATTTTTGTGATCGGATTATAAGTCATGCCGATGATTCCAGATTCCATAAGTCCGGCGGTACGAGCCATGTGCGCGAGTTCAGAAGGCTTAATGAATTTTGCATATTCGTGTGTTCCTCGCGGCAGCAGGCGAAGAATGTACTCAGCACCGAGGATGGCATAGAGATAGGATTTCGGATTGCGGTTCAGCGTTGAAAAAAATACCCATCCGCCATTTTTCACAAGTCGCGCGCATGACTGGATCACACTGGCAGGATCCGGTACATGTTCCAGCATCTCCATACAGGTAACAACGTCATAATGATTCGGCTGTTCTATTGCAAGCGCTTCTACGGTTATTTTCCGGTACTCCACCTGATTGCCGCTTTCCAGCAAATGCAATTTGGCAACTTTCAGCGCCTTATCTCCCAGGTCAATTCCCGTTACGACAGCACCCTGTGTTGCCATGGCTTCTGACAAAATCCCGCCGCCACAGCCGACATCAACAACCGTTTTCCCGCTTAACCCTGCAATTTCATTGATATAACCCAGACGAAGCGGATTGATTTCATGCAGTGGCTTGAATTCACTGTTTGGATCCCACCAGCGGTGTGCCAGTTGACTGAATTTTTCCAGCTCCGCCGGATCTGCATTAATACCGTCATTCTTCATACAATTTACTTACCTGAAATTTAACTGGAAAACAGCACCAGGGTTTTTCATACCAAAAAGCCCTGCACACTGGCAGGGCTTTTTACTGATCCGAATGATTGTGATACGAATTTCAGTTAACGGTTTCTCTGGTACCGGCAACTTCAATTTCTACACGACGATCCGGTGCCAGGCAGTTGATCAGTGCCCTGGTTGCCTTGCTTCCTTTGCAGGAATCACCTGTTACCGGGTTGGCTTTACCCTTGCCATCAGTAAAGATGCGATCCGAACCGATTCCTTTGGAAACCAGATAGCTTTTAACTGCTTCAGCACGCTTAACTGACAGATTTTTGTTGTACGCTTCCGAACCAATACGGTCAGTATAACCAACCGCGATGATCAGATCATAATTGACACCTTCCAGGTTGGCTGCGAAATCATCCAGCGCCTGCTTACCTGCCGGTTTCAGGATTGCCTTATCAAAATCAAACAGCGCATCAGCCGAGAAAGATACTTTTTCAGGCTCGGTGACAACAGGGGCGGGTACCGGCGCTTCAGCCACTGTCTCAGGCTGTTTAACCAGATCAGGATCACATTCATAAATGGCCTTGGCAGGGGTCCAGTAGCCGGTACGCCAGCACAGGCCGGTTGAGTTTCTGGCAACAACACCATTATCATCTGCAGCATAGGCTTCAGGCTTATCGGCTGCACTGAAACCCTGTCTCTCTTCCCCGTGTGAATTGGCCATTACCGCGCCGGATGCCAGCAGCCCGGGTAAAATAACGGCTCCTATCAGATATTTCCTGGCAAATGTCAATTTTTTCATGCTATTGTCCTTATCCTTAAGTATAAAAATCCTCTACTAACCACCCTACGCACCCCATTTATACGATCATTCGCACTGTCACGGCGCTCCCGCTCACCACAATCAGCGTAACTGTTCGTACACTACTGGCGGGGATTATGAGTTGATCCTTTTATCTTTGTCAAACCTGAGTGTGTCTTTAATACAACACTGTATCAAACCAAATGATGCGGTATAAACAAAGCATATTTAACAGAAAGATTTTTACAAACAATGAGATAAATATGGAAGCAGCCAGGCTGCCTTTTTAACAGCCTGTTAACCGGAGCTGTCGCCGAAGCGAGTACACTATTATGCAAAATAGATAACAGATACCATCGTGATTTCAAATAATACCGATCCGGTTATTGAAGTAACCGGCTTAAACCGCAAGTTTGGTCAGCGTGTCGCCGTACAGGACGTGAGTCTGAAATTGTACCGTGGTGACATTCTCGGATTTCTGGGTCCGAATGGTGCCGGAAAAAGTACTACCATGCGGATGCTGACCGGTAATCTGGCGCCCGGCAGTGGAAATGTGCGCATTTGCGGCATAGATCTGCAGGATAACCCGCTCGAAGCAAAACGCCATATTGGCTATTTGCCTGAAATCCCGCCACTCTATAAAGAACTGACTGTTGATGAGTATCTGTGCTTTGCTGCCCGGCTGCATGGTTTTACCGGATCAGCGCTGCAAATCGCGCTGGATGAAGTAAAACAACAGTGTGAACTTACTGACGTAGGGAAACGACTGACTGGTATCCTGTCAAAAGGCTATCAGCAGCGGGTTGGAATTGCCCAGGCAATTATCCATCGCCCGCCACTGATTATTCTGGATGAACCAACAGCCGGACTTGATCCAAACCAGATACAGAAAGTACGTACACTGATTCGGGAGCTGGGCAAAACACACACCATCATTCTGTCTTCCCACATCCTTCCGGAAGTGGAAAGTGTCTGTAACCGCGTGCAAATCATGCACCAGAGCAAACTGGTACTGGATGACAGTCTGGATAATCTGAAACAGCAGAACATGAATCTGGAAAATCTGTTTACCCAGCTTACGGCCGGAGATATATCTGCCGGGGAGTCAGTGCAATGATGCTGCTTACCATCACCCGCAAGGAACTGAAACTGTTATTTGCATCGTCGCTGATCTGGATTTTTCTGGCGGGAATGCAGCTGATACTGGCTTGGGTATTTCTGGGGCGATTAAACACCTTTCTTGAAATTCAATCCCAGCTGACACAACTGGCCAATCCACCCGGCGTCACTGAAGTCATCATTTCGCCGGTATTTTCCGTAGCCTCTCTCGTACTGCTGGCAGTCACCCCGGTACTGAGCATGCGCCTGTTTGCCGAAGAACGTCGCAACCATACGCTACCCCTGCTGATCTCTGCCCCAATTTCCATATCCGCGATCGTACTCGGCAAATTTCTGGCGCTGATGATCTTCTTCTGCCTGGTGCCACTGCTGATCGTGATACTGGCGGCATCATTGCTGACCGGGGGAATACTGGATTTCGGCCTGCTGGGCAGCAATGTGATCGGCCTGATTCTGCTGGCAAGCTGTTTTGCTGCACTGGGGCTGTATATTTCCAGCCTCACGTCACACCCGGCTGTAGCGGCACTGGGCAGCCTGGGCGTACTGCTGTGCCTGTGGGTTATGGATATCATGACCATCGGCCCGGAAAGTGCCACACGCCATTTTTCACTGTTCAGACATTTCGAGAATTTCAATATCGGCCTGATCGACTCGTTCAGTCTGGCTTTTTTCCTCCTGTTCACCATTATTTTTCTGGTGTTGACCATCCGTCATCTGGAAAATGAACGACTGCATGGCTGAGTTTTCCATCCAACCGGTTTTTTATGGCCCTCTTTAATAAAACGTTATGGCTACGATCCCGCTGGCAGAACAGCGTATTCATCGCCCTGTTTCTGGCACTGACGGGAATGCTGGGGTATCTGGCACAGGAATTCCGCACTCAGTGGGATTTCAGCCAGAACAGCCGCAACAGCCTGAGTCAGGCCAGCACTGATCTGCTGAAAAAGCTCGATGGTCCGTTACACGTTACGGTTTATGCCACACAGCAGGATCTGCAGCTGGGCGATATTCGCGGGATCATTGGTAACTTCATCAGCGTATATCAGCGCATAAAGCCCGACCTCACTCTGGATTTCATTGATCCGGTAAAACAGCCGCAGGAAGCACAATCTGCCGGTATCAGGCTTAATGGTGAAATTGTTATTCACTACAATGATCGCAAAGAGCGCCTTACTTCGATCAACGAACAGGCATTTTCAAATGCGCTGGTTCGACTGGCACGTACCGGAAAAAAACAGCTGCTGGAATTATCCGGCCACGGTGAACGGAAAATGGACGGGATCTCCCAGCGTGATCTGGGCAATTTTGGTAAAAAACTGCGGGAAACCGGTTTTGACAGCAAGCCATTCAGCTTCACCGAACAATCAGAAATTCCCGGCACCGGTGTGCTGGTCATTGCATCCCCGCAGGCTGACCTGCTGGAAGGTGAAGTAAAACAGATTCTGGATTATCTCGCCCGCGGCGGAAATCTGCTGTGGCTGGTCGATACCGGTTCATTAAACGGACTGCTGCCACTGGCCGAGAGACTGGGAATCATGTTTACCCCTGGCACAATTGTTGACCCGCAGGCAGATAAATTAAGATTGCCAATCACATTTGCGCTGGGCACACTCTACGGCGCCCATGCCGTAACGGAAAACTTTGATTACCTCACTGTCTTTCCTCTTGCGCGCCAGCTTATTCCGGAAGAAAACAGCGACTGGCACAGCGTTATCCTGACAGAAGCCGCACCGGAAGGCTGGGTGGAAACCGGTCCGCTGGAAGGTAAAATTACTTTTGACAAGGAAAATGATGTGGCAGGTCCGATTGCTGTCGCAGTGGCATTAAGCCGGGAAGCAGAAGATCGCGAACAGCGGATTATCGTTGCCGGCAGCGGGCATTTTCTGGCCAACGGTTATCTTGGCAACGGCGGCAATCTGGATCTGGGCATAAACATGATCAACTGGCTTGCCGGTGATGAAGCATTTATCCCGATTCAGCCGCGTGTCACCCGTGACAGCCGGCTGGCACTGAACGAGCTGCAGCTAACGCTTATCGCTACCGGCTTTCTGATTCTCCTTCCGCTGGTGTTTCTGATCAGCGGGATTGCAATTAGCTGGTATCGCAAGCGCAGATAATGCACGATCCGGTTTCTGCTGCTTTTTTCCGCTCCCAGCCCGACCATGCCGGAATTACCTGAAGTCGAAATTACCTGTCGCGGAATCAGCGCACATCTGGCTGGCAGAGTCATTACACAGGTCAGCATTCGCAACCCTGTTTTGCGCTGGCCTGTTCCTCCCGGGCTGACCACCCTGTTACCCGGACAGCAGATCCGCATGGTTACCCGGCGGGCAAAATACCTGCTGCTCACCTGCAATCAGGGCACGCTCATCCTGCATCTGGGCATGTCAGGCAGTTTGCGCGTGCTGCCGGCATCCACCCCGCCCCAACGACACGAACATTTCGATCTGCAGATGGATAATGGAACGATGCTGCGTTTCCGTGACCCGCGGCGGTTTGGTGCCATATTATGGTGGGAAGGAAATGTCCAGGAGCACCCACTGTTGCAGAAACTGGGCTCGGAACCCCTGAGCGACGCCTTCAGCGGGCAATTTCTGCATGAAAAGACACGTGGCCGCAGTGTCAGCATCAAGGAGGCACTGATGAATCAGCACATCGTGGTCGGAGTGGGAAATATCTACGCCAATGAAGCCCTGTTTCATGCCGGTATTTCTCCATTAGTCGCGGCCGGCAGTTTAAATATGGCGCACTGTGAACGGCTGGCTGATGCTGTCAGGGCAACTTTACAGCGCGCAATCGAGGCCGGGGGCAGCAGCCTGCGCGATTTCACGGATTGCGAAGGCAGCCCCGGCTATTTTCAGCAGCAATACTGGGTATACGGGCGAGCCGGCCAGCCATGCCGGCAATGCGGAGGGCTCGTGAGTAAAACACGGCAGGGCCAGCGATCCACTTTCTTTTGCGCACAGTGCCAACAGTAAAAACTGTCTGATCCCTGCCCGGATTCAGTCAGCAAACTGCTGCAGCCAGGTATCCAGCAGCTGACACAGCGCTGCAACCGGACGATACCCCGCGGTAATCAGATAGCGACCCGATCCATGTTCTATCACAAGTGCCGGGAACCCGCTGATTCCCCATTGTGCCGCACGCTGAAAACCTGCCTGCGTTTGCTGTTTCGCTTCATCTGACTGAAACATCGCAGCAAACCGTGATTCCGGTATGCCCAGATCCACTGCAAGCTTTTTCAGGACGGCAAACCGGGTAACGTCCTCCTGCCGGACATAAAACGCCTGCTGAATTGCGGCAAACAGAAGAAACACCCTGTCCGGCTCAATCAGTGAAACGCTGACAACAGCCCGGCAGGCAGGCTCGGTGTCATAAACCAATCCCTCCGGTAAAGCATTCTCAAAAGTGAAGGACTGGCCGGTAGCCGCGTGTACTGAATACCAGTGATGCAGGATCTGAGCTCTTTTTTCCGGCAAAAGCGGTGTATCCGTTCCCGGCCGCAAGCCGCCCGGCAGCACCTTCACCGTTAACGCTGCCGCATATTCCTGCCGGATTGTTTCGATTACCGGTGCAAACCCCCAGCACCACGAGCACATTGGATCGGCGATATACCACAGAACCGGTTTTTCCATGGCTGCCGGCAAAATATGTCAGGCTGCGCTGCGGGATGCACGCTTGCGCTCGTGTTCCAGCAGGAAGCGTTTACGGATGCGGATACTTTTGGGTGTAATCTCGACCAGCTCGTCATCTGCAATGAATTCGATGGCTGATTCCAGCGTCAACTGGATTGGCGGCGTCAGCACGACAGCCTCATCATGTCCGGATGCCCGAATGTTAGTCAGCTGCTTGCCCTTGATCGGATTGACGACCAGATCATTCTCACGACTGTGGATGCCAATCACCATACCTTCATACAATGGCTCCCCGGGACTGACAAACATGCGTCCGCGCTCCTGCAGCTTCCACAGCGCGTAAGCCACAGCCTCACCCATTTCCGCTGAAATCAGCACGCCGTTTTTGCGTGAGGCCATATCCGGCCGCATTGGTGCGTATTCATCGAAAACATGGCTCATAATGCCGGTGCCGCGCGTCAGTGTCATGAATTCAGACTGGAATCCAATCAGACCACGTGCGGGAATACGGTAATCCAGCCTGACCCGGCCGCGCCCGTCACTCACCATATCCAGCAGATCACCGCGACGTGTTCCCAGCACTTCCATTACCGAACCCTGGTTGGCTTCATCAATATCAATGGTCAGCACTTCAAACGGTTCGCATTTCACACCGTCAATTTCACGGATGACCACTCTGGGACGGGATACCGCCATCTCATAACCTTCACGACGCATGTTTTCGAGCAGAATGGTCAGATGCAGTTCACCACGTCCGGAAACCAGAAACGAATCGGTTTCACCGGTTTCTTCCAGTCGCAACGCCACATTGGTCAGTAATTCCTTTTCAAGCCGTTCACGCAGCTGGCGGCTGGTTACAAACTTGCCTTCCCTGCCTGCAAAAGGCGAAGTGTTGACCTGAAAATTCATTGAAAGCGTCGGCTCATCGACCACCGGCATCGGTAATGCCTCAGGGCGGTTAATATCTGCCAGTGTCGTTCCGATACTGAGTTCCTCAATACCGCTGACCAGCACAATTTCACCGGCAGCAGCCTCGCTCAGCGGAACCTGCTCCAGCCCGCGAAAACCGGAAACCTGGTTGACCCGCGCCTTTTTCGGTGTCTGGTTACCCGTCAGCACCATAACGTCCTGCCCCGGCTTCAGACAACCGCGACTGATTCTGCCAATACCAAGACGCCCGACGAAACTGGAATAATCAAGCGCACTGATCTGCAGCTGCAGCGGCTGATCAACTTCTCCCGTCGGCTCCGGAACATGCTTGAGAATCATGTCAAACAACGGGCGCATGTCACTGCAGGGCTGATTTGGATCGAGCGTGGCAAAACCGTTGAGTGCGGAAGCGTACACCACCGGAAAATCCAGCTGCGCCTCGGTGGCATTCAGTTTGTCGAACAGATCGAATGTCTGGTTTACCACCCAGTCCGGCCGGGCGCCGGGCCGATCAATCTTGTTAATGACCACGATCGGGCGTAAACCGGCAGCCAGCGCCTTACGGGTCACAAACCGGGTTTGCGGCATCGGGCCTTCAACAGCATCCACCAGCAGCAGTACACCATCGACCATTGACAGCACACGCTCAACCTCACCACCAAAATCAGCGTGGCCCGGGGTATCCACGATATTGATATGGACACCGGCATAGTCGATTGCACAATTCTTGGAAAAAATCGTGATCCCGCGCTCACGCTCAATATCGTCCGAATCCATCACCCGTTCAGCGATGTTCTGGTGCGCGGCAAAGGTGCCGGCCTGATGCAGCAGCTTATCCACCATTGTGGTCTTGCCGTGGTCCACATGGGCGATAATGGCGATATTACGGAGCAGGCGTGTCATAATTGAAAGTTCCTCAGGAGTCGGTCCGGGCAATCCCGGACAAACCGTGAATTATATCAGCGATCGAACATCCTGACTAATCAGAGTGTTATCTGCTGGTAGCAGGATTTGTTCAAACCCCGAAAAAGCATGTTTACAGGAATCATTGAAGCCGTTGGCAGCATCAGACACATTCACCCGGAAAAGGATGCAATGCGTATTCACATCGACCCGGGCAGGCTGGATCTCACGGATGTTGCCATTGGCGACAGTATCGCCGTCAATGGCGCCTGCCTCACTGTCACTGCGTTTGATACGGGATGCTTCACTGTTGATGTATCCGGCGAAACCCTGAGCTGCACGCACGGGCTGGATATACCAGGCAACCCGGTCAACCTGGAAAAAGCACTGCGGTTTTCCGACCGGCTGGATGGCCATCTGGTCAGTGGTCATGTAGAAGGGATCGGTGAGGTTGTTACATTTGCACAGGCGGGTGATCGCTGTCTGCTGGCCATCCGGCCGCCATCACAACTGCTCAAATACATTATTCCCAAAGGATCAATTACTGTGGATGGCGTCAGCCTTACCGTGAATCAGATCAGCACCGGACAGATTGAAATCAACCTCATCCCCCATACATTGGCCAATACAACGTTCGGGCAGTTTGCGCCCGGCAGGAAAGTGAATCTGGAAACCGATATGATAGCGAAGTATGTGGCACGGTTACTTGAACAGGCACAAGGCAGACAACAATGAGGCGGCAGTCATGACAATTTCTCCGATTGAAGAGGTTCTGGCAGATTTCAGGGATGGGAAAATGGTTATCTTCATTGACGAGGAAGATCGTGAAAATGAGGGTGATCTGGTTCTGGCCGCTGACTTCGTTACACCAGAGGCCATCAACTTCATGGCCAGATACGGCAGGGGGCTGATCTGCCTGACCCTGACAGAAGAACGCTGCCACCAGCTCAGGCTACCCATGATGGTGGCAGACAATCATTCACCGCTTGGCACCAATTTCACCGTTTCCATTGAAGCGGCCAGCGGAGTAACAACCGGTATTTCCGCTGCCGATCGCGCCCGTACTGTTCAGGCAGCCGTCAAGGCTGATGCCAGACCGGAAGACCTGGTTCAACCGGGCCATATTTTCCCGCTCAAGGCACAAAAAGGCGGTGTGCTGGCACGTGCCGGCCATACCGAAGCAGGTTGTGATCTGGGACGCCTGGCCGGTCTGACTGAATCTGCTGTCATCTGCGAGATTCTCAAGGAAAATGGTGAAATGGCACGGTTGCCGGATCTGATTGAATTTGCCGGCAAGCACTATCTTAAAATCGGAACCATTGCTGATCTCATCCAGCATCGCAGCCGCACGGAAAGCCTGGTGTCACGCATTACCGAACGCCCGCTGCAGACCGCTCACGGTGAATTCAGGCTGATTGCCTACCATGATAAGATTGCCGGCGTAACCCACCTCGCACTGGTAAAAGGAATGTGGGACGCCAGCGAAGAAGTGCTGGTGCGCGTGCACGAGCCGCTGTCAGTGATCGACCTGCTGGAAGTGGACGACCTCAGCCATTCCTGGAGCATTCATGACGCCATGGCTGCCGTTGCCCGGGCTGGAAAAGGTGTTGTGGTCCTGCTGAGCCGCAAGAATGATGCCGGCGTGCTGACTGAGCGGATCCTGCAGACCAGGCCGCGCCAATCCGACAAACCCGTTCCGGATTTACGCCAGCATGGCATCGGCGCACAAATTCTCAGAGACCTGGGCATCAGTAAAATGCGCCTGCTGGCCGCGCCCCGCCGTATGCCCAGCATGACTGGCTTCGGCCTGGAAGTCACCGGCTATCTGGAACCGGAAAACCGTATTCACAAATAAAGCCGTTTTTTCTATCAGTAGTCCGATAAGTCGATCTCAACAAGGAGGTACATGTTATGTCCTACTACGACAATATTCTTGAAATAGATTCAAACCTCGATGGAAACGGACTGTGCGTCGGTATTGTCATGAGCCGTTTCAATCTTGATGTGAGCGAAGGATTACTGGGGGCCTGCACGGCAGAACTGACCAGACTGGGTGTACAGGAAGCAGATATCGTTCTGGTAACCGTACCGGGGGCGCTGGAAATCCCGGTGGCCCTGCAGAAACTGGCCGCATCGGACCGGTTTGATGCCCTGATTGCACTGGGTGCCGTCATTCATGGCGAAACATACCATTTTGACGTGGTGGCGAATGAATCAGCACGCGGCCTGATGACTGTCGGGCTGGAATACAGCCTCCCCATTGCAAATGGTATTCTCACCACAGATGATGAAGATCAGGCCACGGCCCGCATGGCTGAAAAAGGCGCTGAAGCCGCACGGGTTGCGGTTGAAATGGCCAATCTGGTATTAACGCTGGACGAAATAGATCAATCTGCACCTGCATAATCCTAAAAACCTCAGTTGGACTGGGCAGAAGTTGCCTCTTTCCGGGTGCAGGGCAAGACGCAACAACGCGGAATGGTGTTCCCTTCCGGGGAGTTGCAACGCAGGCCATACACCCGGGAAAAGGTGCAATCCCGCCTGTGGCGAACTTACCAGAGAGGTGAATACGAAAATGGAAATAAAGTTGAAAATTATCATGATGTTAAGGCAACAAACAAGCAGTCAACCGGGGTTTTTAGGATAATGTCAACTGAAGCTGCTCCACCGTCAAAACCGGAACAGGCCCCCAAGGGCTCAACGGGTCTTCAAAGCCCCAAAAGCTATAAAAACCGCCGCCGTCTGTCACGTGAACTGGCTTTGCAGGGAATTTACCAGTGGCAGATCGCCGGTGGCAGCGCCCGGGATATTGACGCACAACTGCAGCAAGTCAATTTTTACGGCAGAGCAGATGGCTCTTATTTCACCGATTTACTGCAGGGTGTTCTGCAGCACGCCCCTGATCTGCAAACACAGCTTCAATCCCATCTTGATCGGCCTATGGCCGAACTCAGCCCGGTAGAATGTGCCATTCTCCTGATCGGGGCCTATGAAATGGCGCACCACCCGGAAATTCCCTATCGCGCCATCATCAATGAAGCCATTGAACTGGCGAAAAGCTATGGCGGGACAGATGGCCATAAATACATCAACGGCGTGCTGGATAAACTTGCTGCCAGGTTACGCGCCACCGAACTGCAACAGTCACCTTCTCGCAACCGGTCGCCCGACTAAGTCGCTGCCCGCAAGGGATCCTCTGAAAAACAAGCAATCATGAATTCAGAGTTTGACATCATCCATCGCTACTTCACCCGCCCATCCCGCAACGCCGTGCTCGGGCCGGGGGACGATGCTGCACTGATTGCCTGCAAACCGGGAATGAACTGGGCGGTATCAGTGGATACACTGGTTGCAGGACGACATTTCTTCTCTGATACCGAACCTTATGCGCTGGGGCACAAGGTACTGGCGGTCAATCTTTCCGATATGGCCGCCATGGGCGCCACACCGCGCTGGATAACACTTTCCCTGACGCTGACCGAAACACTGGCACAGGA
>NZ_JADZAJ010000034.1 GCF_020852615.1 Nitrosomonas sp.
CCCGTTTGCAGTGGGAACAGGAGGTAAATCCAATATGCCGTTAATCCTGGGTATTCTGGCAGTCGCAGCAGGAGCAGGCGCTTTCTTCTTCTTCAAAAATAAACAAAATCAAAATAATTGAGAGTGGCGTGCTTTACGGTTTTATGCTGCCACAATAATACCTCATACATTTACCTGCCGGGTTTTCTGTAGGCTTTTAAAGAACTTGGCAGGTATGATCAGATTTGGGATATACGGTGTAAGTAACAAAATCTATCAGTGAAGTTAGAGGGAAGTGGGTGCCATGCAGCTGTTCAGGCGGGCTCTGTAACAGTTTCCCGATAACGTGTTAGTGATCACTAATACTGAAAACGTTGTTTTTTATGCTTCCCAATCCTTGTAGAAGTTGCTAACACCCTTCATCAGCACCACTCCTTCCACAAATATCTAAATTTGTGCATAGAAAAATGCAAAATATTTTTACGTGATATCTTTTGTTTTTTTCTCATCGGGAAAATTCAAATCTAAAGTCTGTTACGAAAATGCCGATGCTCACTCTTTGGTTGGCTTATTGTGAAGAGCTAACCAAAAATAAATTTGAAATTAGTAACTTTATTTCTAATTTTTCTTGGAGAGTATAATGATGAAAAAGATTTTTCTGGTTTTTCTGGTGTTTTTTGGGATTAATTTTTCAGTTCTGGCCGGGATGGATATCAATACAGCGAGCCAGGCAGATCTTGAATCAGTGAAAGGACTGGGGCCAGTTAAAGCTAAGGCGATTATTGAGTACAGAGATCAGCATGGTGCATTTAAGTCAGTGGAAGACCTTGCCAATGTGAAAGGTATAGGCCCGGGCACACTCAAACAGCTGGGTGATCAGGTAAGTGTTCAGGACGAAGCAGCCCCAGGTGAAGCTAAGTTACCCTAGTTTTAAATGATAAGCTGTTAGTAAGTGGCACCAGGTAATGTTAACCGCCAGGGTGACTTGGTGCCTGTAATTATTGATGATTATTTTCTCAGACTCAGTACCTTTATTGGTATTCCTCCTTTAATGACTGGCATAGAGTTTGTTGATGCTGTCCTGGTAGTGTTCATAAATCTTTTTCCGCTTTAGTTTCAGGGTAGGGGTAAGCATTTCATTTTCCACCGTCCAGGGATCAGAAATCAGCAGTACCCGATGAATTTTGGCGTAACCGGGAAATCCGCTAATCTGCCGCGCAATTTTTTCCAGCACAATTTCCTCTGCATATTCATCGCAAGCCAGCGCATGAGGATCATTCTTGGCATTGCAGTGTGTAGCCACGACTTCCCAGCCGCGCTTACTCAGCACTATCAGCGCACTTAAATAGGATCGACCTTCTCCGATTATCATTACCTGATCGAATATTGAGTCGCGCAGAATTGCAGCTTCCATATCAGCCGGAGGGATTTTTTCACCGGTAGAAGTCACAATAATGTCTTTTAATCTACCCGTGATAGTAATTCTTCCCTGTGTATCAATATGAGCAGTATCTCCGGAATTAAACCATCCGTCTGCTGACAGAACGGCACGAGTGGCCTCCGGATTGTTCCAGTAACCAAGCATTACGTTAGGCCCTTTAATCAGCAGTGCATTTTGCTCTCCCAATTTAACTTCAACCCCGGGAACAGGCTTACCCACACTTGCTGGGAGATTATCATCCAGTCGATTGGCACAGACAACCGGACTTGTTTCAGTCAGTCCGTAACCTTGCAGGATAGGCAATCCCAGAGCGATGAAAACCCGTGATACTTCCGGTGCCAATGCAGCACCACCGCTCATGACCTGCCATAAACGCCCTCCCAGTTTATCCATCACCTTGCGTGCAACCAGCCGGTTGAGCAATGGCCACAGCAGGTATGAAGCATGCCAGCCGGTGCGTTTCTGCTGATACTCAAACCGGCTGTAACCCACATCAACAGCCAGATTAAATAACAGTCTGGAAAGTACAGAACCTTCTGCCAGTCTGGTTTGTATCCCGACATAGATTTTTTCATAGATTCTGGGGACTGAAATCATAATAGTCGGGCGGATAATCAGGAGATCTTCCTGTAACTGCCGGACAGAACGGGCATAGGCTATTGTTGCGCCGCATAACATGGGAGTGTAGTAGCCTGCAGTACGCTCAAAAGTATGGGATAGTGGCAAAAAAGACAGCAGCAGATCTTCCGGTCTGACAGTTACGATCTGAGCACAGCCGTAAGCATTAGACAGAATATTGTGGTGGCTCAGCATCACTCCCTTTGGCCGGCCTGTCGTTCCGGAAGTGTAAATAATACTGGCCAGTGCATGAGGATCGTTTTGAGCGGGAGGGGTAGTCTCCGCTGTCTCTGGCAGCCAGTCCTGCAGTGCGATAACACGTTTGTCACCGGTGTAATGAATATCTTCTGAAGCGGCATGCAGGATAACAATGCGTTTCAGCTGTTGCAGCTGTGCAGCAGCTTCACTCATTTCACTCCACCGAGTCATGTTTTCCAGCAATAACAGGCTGGCACCGGCATTATCAAGGCACCAAGCAGCATTTTCCGCCCGATCCTCGATATAGAGTGGAACAACCACCAGCCCCAGCCCAAGGGCAGCCTGTTCAAACATCACCCATTGCGGGCAGTTTCGCACCATAACAGCGACCCGGTCACCACGAGAAAAATTTTCCCGGGAGAGCGCTGTTTGCCATAACCCGACAGCATTTGCCATGTCGCCCCATGTGTAATTCTGCCAATGTTCCTGGCTGACATCGTAATCGCGATAGGCCACGGCATCAGGTAAACGGCGGACCCGTTCCCTGAACAGGCCATCCAGTGTTCGGGCAGTTTCCGGTGGAATCATGTCAGTTGCAAGAAAAACGGGATGTGCAGTCATGAAGTTATCCCTCCCTGTAAATTGCCATTTTTCTGGAAATCGGGAGCGAAATCATCCACCATGATGACCCGGCGTCGCAGGGTTTTCATCTGTTTAAGTAAATCAGCCTCTTTGCTGGTGATGATGCCTTGTGCCAGCGCCTGACCGATTTGTTCATGTTCATGGGTAGTTGTAATGGATTTATTTTTGACGGCCTGGCGCAATCTTGCTTCAACAGGCTCGCAGTCGACAGCGCAGGCTAATGCCTTCCCGAGTAATGCCAATGGATCATTTTCTTCCCGGGGGAGATAAATGCCTGATGTCAGGCGATCACGCACTTCTCCCGGAGCCAGAATCAGCCGTGCCACCGTATGTGAAAGCGAATCGGCAGGTGGCTGGCAACGCATACCTGATGGAAAAACGATGCAACGCAGCAATCCACGGGTAATTTTACCGGCCGGAAAATTGAGCAGAAACTCATACAGTGCCTGCTGAGTACGATACAGCGCATCCTGTATTGACCAGTGCAACAGCGGCAGATCAGCAACAGGGCGGCCATCGTCTTCATAACGTTTGAGTGTGGCAGAGCCCAGGTACATCATGCTGAGGATATCGCCCAGCCGGGCTGAAAGACGTTCTCGCCGCTTGAGAGAGCCACCCAGCTTCAGCATGGCAAGATCTGTCAACAGGGCAAATGCAGCAGAGAAGCGTGTCAGCTGCTGATAGTAAGTGATGGTTTCTTTCGCCGCGTTTTCCGGGACATTCTTGACCAGTCGCCGGCTGAGCCCGTAGAGCAGGCTGTGGCAAGCATTCCTGAGGGTAAAGCGGATATGCGCAGCCAGTGCTTCATCAAATACCTGTAAACCACGTTCTTTGTTCTGATCCCAGGCAGCATTGATTTCCGTAAGTGTAAAGGGATGAGCGCGGATCGCACCTTGCCCAAAAATGATCATATTGCGCGTCAGGATATTCGCCCCTTCCACCGTGATGCCGACTGGTGTCTGCTGATAGGTTCTTGCCAGGTAGTTGGAAGGCCCCAGGCAGATTCCCTTGCCACCGTGGATATCCATGGCATCATTGATTATTTGCCGGCTGCGCTCGGTCAGGTGATATTTGACGATTGCGGAGATGACGGAAGGCTTCTCGCCCAGATCCACCGCACCGGCGGTCATAACACGGGCAGCATCCATCATGTACGTATTTCCGGCGATTCGTGCCAGTGCTTCCTCAACACCTTCAAAGTAACCAATCGGCAGCTTGAACTGCTCGCGCACCCGGCCATAAGCGCCACTGCTCCAGGCGGATAATTTTGCTGCACCAACGCCTGTCGCCGGCAGAGAAATCGAGCGGCCAACAGAGAGGCTGTTCATCAGCATGCGCCAACCTTGCCCTGCTTTTTCCTGTCCGCCAATGATCCAATCCATTGGAATAAACACATCCTTGCCGGAATTGGGCCCGTTCTGGAAAACACCGTTCAGTGGGAAATGCCTGCGGCCGATCTGGATACCCAAAGTATGGGTCGGGATCAGTGCGAGCGTGATGCCGATCTCTTTTTTATCCCCCAGTAATCCATCCGGATCATATAACCTGAAAGCAAGCCCCAGCAATGTGGCGACCGGCCCCAGCGTGATGTAACGTTTTTCCCAGTTAACGCGAATTCCCAGTATATCGGGCTGACCATCGAATACCCCCCGGCAGACAATACCTGTATCAGGAATTGATCCTGCATCTGAACCGGCATCCGGCCCGGTCAGTGCAAAACAGGGTATCTCGGTTCCATTTGCCAGCCGTGGCAGATAATAATTTTTCTGCTCTTCCGTTCCGTAATGCAATAACAGTTCAGCCGGGCCAAGAGAGTTGGGTACCATCACGGTAACGGCCGCCGTATTACTGCGTGAGCTGATTTTCATGACCACTTCCGAGTGAGCCAGTGCTGAGAAACCCAGCCCGCCGTACTCTTTAGGGATAATCAGTGAGAAGAAACGGTTTTCGCGGATAAACTGCCAGACGTGAGGCGGCAGGTCGTAGCGTTCATGGGTGATATGCCATTCGTCCAGCATGTTACAGAGCTGTTCGACCGGCCCGTCAAGAAAGATTTTTTCCTCCTGGGTCAGCTCTGGTTTTGGGTAGGCAAGCAGCTGATTCCAATCAGGTTTACCACTGAAGAGTGCGCCTTCCCACCACACTGTGCCGGCATCGAGTGCTTCCTGTTCTGTTTGCGAAATCTGTGGCAACAGCTTGCGGAAAATATTAAGCGCAAGCCTGGAAATAATATTGCGGCGCAGATAGGGTACGGTGAACAGCGCTATGCCGATCACGACCAGCAGTATGAACAGTGCTAACAGAAACTCAAACATGATCTCTCCCCATGGCTAATTGTTTACCGTCACACTACCGCAGAATGTGCTGCTGTCAAGCGTTGTTTATTTCTGTGCTGGTATTTTATGGCTGCCGGGGAAAACAGGTCTTCCGGAAATTTCTGGATCCGAGAACAGCGGCTGAATGGCGACTGGCTCTTCTGTAGAGTTTGCTCAGAGTGAATGGAGCATTACTTTGCAGGATAACAAGGCTACTTCACCAGCCAGCGGGTTGTCATTCCTGCCATCATGTGATCGCTGACATGGCAATGAAACAGCCAGCTGCCCGGTGAACGGGGCACCATGTCAACAGAAGTCATGCCGGCTGGCATGAGTTCGATAACATCGGTTCTGTGACCGTGATCCAGTACGGTTTGGCCATGCCAGTGTACGGTATGGTTATCCACTTCATTGCCCAGTGCGACCAGATGCCAGCGCACACGTTGCCCGCGCCGGGTTTCAAAGCCGGGCAGATTGCCAAAAATCCGCCCGTTGATAGCGTGTTTCAGACCGGATTCTTTACCGTTTTCCTCGTTAAATATCATGTACAGCGCAACAAATTCCTGATCGACATCGCGCGGAGCGGGATTCCCGCTTGAATGCGCCTTGCCGGCAGCAGTGATGATGAGGGTCCCAACCAGTCCCAGATTGATTTCTTCTTCTGCCATGACATGCGAGTGATAGAGCCAGACTACCGAAGAAGGGTCATTCGGGCCCGGGCCGGCATCCCGGTCGGCGGCCCATGTGTAGGTGTAACGGCCACCCGGCGGAATACGGCTGCCTTTGCCGCTATCCGCCCCTTCATTATCCTTGTCGTACATGACACCGTGGGGATGGATGGAAAGCGGTATATCGGCTTTATTCAGAAAATGGATCCTGATGGTATCGCCTACCACGGCCCGGATCGTGGGCCCCAGAATCCCCATCCATTCCGGCTGGGGTACGGGTTGCGAATAACTGCCATCGGTATAGCCGATGTAACGGTATTTAGGGTAAATCAGTGTTTTGCCCCATTCCCCCATATCAGCCCCGGGAGTGATCTGATTCTTGCCAGTCGGTGCGTAATTCCAGTTGATCTTTTCTGCTGCAATCCAGTATTCCCGTATCTTTCCGGCTTGTGCCGGGAAGGATGACAGAAAAAGGAAAATCAGGGACAACAGAGTTACTCCTGAATATAAAAGCGGATTGCAGGTTTTTGTATGCATGGGCCGGTTTTCCTGTGATGCAGATAAGGTATGTGTGATCGGCTATATGTTCTGCCGTATGGCTTCAACAAATTGCTGCGTATAGATTAGGGGAGTACCGGTTCGGATGATGCCGGCTTTTTCCAGTTTGGCCAGTACCCGTTTATTGGCTTCACATAAAACAACGCGGATATTACGTTTGTGTAGCTGTTCAGTGACCTGGCTTAATGTCTGGATACCGGTCATATCGATAAAAGGTACCGAACGCAGGCGAATAATCAGGATCTCGGGCAAGGTATGCGTTTGTATCAGTGCATGTTCGAAATTCTCGACGGCACCGAAAAACATTGGCCCGGAAATTTCATAGACTACGACTGAAGGCGGAATGGCCGGCAGATTATGATGAGCCAGTTCCATGTTTACTGTTTCTGCGGCAACCGGCTGGGTTTCGACAGCCTCGGACATGCGACGCAGAAACTGTAGTGTTGCCAGAATGACCCCCACATTGACCGCTACCACCAGATCAACAAAAACAGTCAGTAAAAATGTGATAACGAGAATAAGACGATCGGCTGTCGGTGCGATTTTCAGAATATGCACGAACCGATGGATCTCACTCATATTCCAGGCAACAACGAAAAGGATAGCCGCCAGCGCGGCTAACGGGATATAAGCTGCCAGCGGAGCCAGAAACAGCAGTACGGAAAGCAGGGTGACAGCATGAACGATTCCGGCGATCGGACTGGTTGCACCATTGCGAATATTGGTGGCAGTGCGTGCAATTGCGCCTGTCGCTGCAAAACCGCCAAACAAGGGTGCGAAGATATTGGCGATTCCCTGTCCGATTAATTCCTGGTTGGCATCGTGCCGGGTGCCGGACATACCGTCAGCCACGACTGCAGAAAGCAGTGATTCAATCGCTCCCAGCATAGCAATTGCGAAGGCCGGACCAATCAGTTCGAGTGATTGTGAGATTGTCGGATCAGGTATGGCAAAGCCTGGCAGGCCAGTCGGGATATGACCAAAAGTGGAGCCTATGGTGGCTACGCCGGGCAGTTGTAATGCAGCCTGCAATAGCGTGGTTGCCAGCATCGCGACCAGCGGCCCGGGTAGGCGCGCAAAATATCGAAAACGGGGAGCCCAGACGGTTAATACCAGGCTGATAAGCGCTAATGCTAATGTTGGCTCATGCAGATGGGGCAGAGATTGCACCAGATGCCAGAACCTTTCGTGGAAATGGTCTCCACTTACCTGTGGTAAGCCAAAAAAATCGTGCCACTGGCTAACAAAAATGATGACACCAATTCCGGTTGTGAAACCAATGATAACCGGAGAGGGAATGAAGCGGATGACGCCCCCCATTCGTGTAACCCCCATCAGCACCAGCATAATGCCAGCCATTAAAGTTGCTATCTGTAGTCCGGAGATACCGTATTTGGCAGTGATCCCCGCCAGGATAGCGATGAAGGCCCCGGTTGGGCCGGCAATCTGTACACGGCTTCCTCCAAAAACCGATACCAGGACACCGGCGATAATCGCGGTATATAACCCTTGCTCCGGGCGTGCTCCGGAGGCAATCGCAAAAGCCATTGCCAGCGGCAGTGCAACGACACCCACTACCAGACCGGCAATAATATTTGGCAGCCACTGGTTGCGGGCAAACAAACCGGCGCGGTGTGCTTCGAGTAAAACAATCATAACGGGTAATCTCGGTGGGTATCTCGGCAAAGGCCTGTGTATTATTGCACAGCACCAGTGTGGTTATACAAACCCGGACCGCTTGTTTATCCAGGATTGTCATGTCCGGATTGACTGAAAATACCGGATTTTTGAGGGAAGCTGTCATGCCGGGCAAGGCTCTCAACCGCCTTGCTGAAAGTAGCGAGATCAGAGCGTTGCAGCATGAGACAAGGCTTATCAATACACTGACAATAGTGCCTGACAGTAAAGAAGTCCTCATGACTGATACAGTCAACCGGGCAAATCACACTATCCGCACAAGCAAGCAGGGCAGACAGATATTCGGTCTTGCCTTGTGTACCGCCACGGAAAACCATGAATTGCCCTCCGGCAGCTTCGATTAACTGACGGTAATCCGGATACAGTGCGGCGCGGCCGCCAACACACAGAATTAGCCGGCCTGCCAGATAGCTGTGGCTGTTTCTCAGGCGATTGACGACCGGACAGGCATGGTCCCGGTATGGCCAGCCTGTTCTGATCCAGCGCAAATTCGTGCCACCGGGTATTTCCGGAAGATTTGTATCTGTCCGGCGGACGGCATGAGCGGAATGTGCGGGCAAGCGCCAGGCTGCAGCCACGGAAGCAGTGTGGAGCAGAACCGTATGGAGCAGATGGCAAAGGCGTTCCAGTCGTGTTCCCGGCTCCGGGGCGTGCTGCTTGTGACGGCGGGAAAGTGTACTGCGAAAGAATTTGTTCTGACGGATGCCGGATGGTTTGAAGCTGAGTTGCACTCCCTGGTATGCCGGTTCCAGTACTGTTCCTGGTAAAAATTTCATGAGCAACCCCGTATCAGAAAAGAGGCTGGCTTGCCCCGGGAGGAGGGGCTGGCTTGCCGCTACGAATCACTGGAAGAGGAGAGAGAGTACTGCCAGTGATCGTCAGGAAAAAATTAAAGTTTCTGAGGTGTGTCAGTCTGAGATAACCAGTGCACACTTGCGGTTTATTTGGTCAGAATCAGCTTGTTATTGCGTGTCAGGCGTAAATGATACTGCTCACCGCGATGCTGAATCAGCACCTCGTTACTGTTTCCGAACAGATCTTCGCTGCTGAACAGCTTGATTGGAAAGGGTGCAGAACGTAAAAACTGCTCGTTGCCTGATTCATGCACTGTATGAAAGCTGATATCGGTCAAGCTCATGTCTTACCTCACCAATTCATTAAATGATAATAATTATCATTATACATATAAAAAGTAAGCATGCAAGTTATTCTGCTAAAGAAGATCGAGCGGGGGCAAGAGAGTCGTCAGATCAGGTAATTAGAAGCGTGATTCTGTTAATTCAATAATCCTTGCTTGTGATTGAAGGCAGAAAAATAATTTTACGAGCGACTGTTTTAACTACATATCTCTTCTCGATCTGTTTCCAAGTGCGACAATTTGTCGCATTTGCAGGCTTGGGGGAATCAATTATTCTTCCATTTTTTGTCGTAAATCATGAATAAATCACTGTTTTCTCTCTCCGTGCTGGCTGGTTGGGCTTTCACACTGGTTTCAGTAATTGCCGTTGCAGCAGGGCCGGATACCAGCGGTCAGGTGCAGCAATCGGCACAGCAGGTGGCTAGCGCTCCCAAACATGCCAAGACCGCACTTGC
>NZ_JADZAJ010000035.1 GCF_020852615.1 Nitrosomonas sp.
GCAAGATCGATCACATCCCAGCGCGAATTACCGGATTGCCATTCACGCGCATAGGGGTCATAAAAATTGCGGTACAGCGTAAACCGGGTGACTTCATCATCGAATCGCAACGTGTTATAGCCCACCCCGCAGGTACCCGGTTGCGCCAACTGTGCATGAATCAGTGCGATGAATTCCGGCTCCGGCAGCCCCCGGGCTTCTGCCATTTGTGGCGTAATGCCGGTAAGCAGACAGGCTTCCGGGTGAGGCAACCGGTCGCGCGCCGGCTGGCAATAGATCACCAGCAGATCGCCAGTTTCATTGAGCGCTTCATCCGTCCTCAACCCGGCAAACTGGAATGGCCGATCCCAGCGCGGCGTTGCCCCGGAAGTTTCATAATCATGCCAGTAAAGCGTTGAATTACCTGTCTGCATTGTAGTAGCACTTCCGAGTCATTTTTATCCAGCAGATGATGTAAAAGTACAGAAAAACATCACACCTGGTTAAAGCCTGGCACCGAGCCCCCGTTTATGGATAACAGGCTTATTTTACCAGCCAGCTCGCTGGATAAGATTTTTGAGCAGTTCGTCAACCCGGGAAATAAACGGCTTCAGTACCAGGGTTGCTGTACCCGGAACGGATTTAGACGCAGCGGCTTTCTCAGTAATTGATACGGATGCCGTAATTTCCAGGATTAAGATGTTTCAGGAGTTTACTGGTGAAAATCAGATTATTAAGCCTGTTTTTATAGGTTTATACGACAAATGGACTGGGCTACAGGACATTTAATGCCATATATACCATGTTATGTATCTATCAGCTCATTATGAGGCAAACATGAGCGAAAAAATTTTAAACGAGATGGACCTTGAACCAATCATGGTCAAAATTATGGATATCGAAGAAGGCTTAGGTTGGTCGCTGGAATTTACAAAGCGTGTAGCAGCCGAGTACAGGAAATATCTTGTACTGTGTAAAGAGCACCCTGATGCCGCCGTTGTGCCATCATCATTTGTTGATGATTTTTGGCACTTCCACATTTTGGATACTCAAAAATATCAAGAGGATTGTGAACATTATTTTGGTTATTTTCTTCATCATTTCCCTTATTTTGGGATGCGAGGCAAAGAAGATGAGGATAACTTAAAGGCGGCGTGGGTTGAATCTTGCACTCTTTATGAAAATCATTTTGGGGCTTTGCCTACTGATCTTTGGTTGGCCAGCAAACGCTGCCCAAACTGCGGCCGCCGATCTAACAGTATTAAATATACTATGGATCAAAGGCCAAGGCTTGTAGTTGCTGCGTAACATAGAGACAAGCCAGTCAGGCGGATAGTTTGTAAATTGCTGTTTGCGTATTAGCTGCGATAATTTTATGCATAACCATCAACTTACAAACTACTGCTTACTTGGCACTAGACAATCAGGAAAGGAGATGATGCGAAGATCAAGTACCATAAATGCAGTTACTCCGAGAAGACAACCATAGCGTTATTTATAAAGATAATAGGGGGAGCCATGCCCATCGGCAGATTTTGGGTGGGCAACGTACCTGTTGCGGGATCAGATTTGTCCTTCCAATTGAAATAGCCATCATCACAAGCGGTATCAGCATGCTCGTGTTCAAGGGTGAAATAGTCCAATAATTAGTTCGCCAAAATTTAGAGGTTATTCTGCATGGTATCTCCACGATTAGTCGCTAAAATTGAAGCAGAAGAGCCAACGCTCCGCTTGGCAGTGCTCATTGATGCTGATAATGCCCAAGCGGCTGTCATTGAAGGGTTGCTTGCCGAGATTGCGCGATTCGGGGAAGCAACCGTGAAACGCATCTACGGTGACTTTACCGTTCCCACGAGTGCTTCCTGGAAAAAGGTACTTCAAAAATATGCCATCAAACCTGTTCAGCAGTTCGCGTATACGACAGGCAAAAATGCTACAGACAGCACGCTCATCATCGATGCGATGGATTTGCTCTACACCCGAAAATTTGATGGATTCTGCCTGATTACAAGCGACAGTGATTTCACCGGCCTTGCAATGCGTTTACGTGAAGAGGGGCTCACTGTCCTCGGCTTCGGGGAGAAGAAAACACCCGAGGCTTTCCGCAATGCCTGTCATAAGTTTGTGTTTACCGAGGTTCTTCGCCCGGATACAGCAACTGAATCAGCTACACAACAAGCGAAAAAGACAGAAGATGATCAAAAATCATCTTCTTCACAATTTCCTGCTCAAATTCCGGAAACGAAACCGGAGTTTCCCAGGAAATTTATTCTGGCCGCACTCGAACAATCAAGCGATGATGCCGGGTGGGCAAATTTAGGCAATTTTGGCAACTACCTCAACAAATTACAACCTGATTTCGATTCCCGGCTTTACGGTTACAAAAAACTTTCTGATCTTGTCAAAGCCAGGACAGATCTCTTCGTAACTGAAGAACGGCAGGCACCGGGATCAATACAAAAAGCCTTGTATCTTCGTGCCAAATAGTTTTCTGACATAGGCACTCAATCTCTCTTTAGTTACCGGGTTCTGTACTATAAAGCAGGCAGTACTGGTCAATCAGCCACTTTATACGTTCTCCCATTCGGAAACCCAGGCGCTGCCAGATTTTTATGGTAGTACAGCAGAATTGTGTGGGTAGAAATACAGGCCGTGGGCGCCGGTTTCCAGCAGGCGAGCACAGAGTGCGGTAACGACGTCCAGCCCGAATGCCTGGATGGAGGGAATGTCATTACCGATAGCTTTCCAGTTTTCTGCGAATCCCGCGTGGGATTTCTGCGCCACAGCTTTCGTAAAACTTCGCCAGTCGGAAGCTGGTTGCGAATCAAAAAATAATAAAACTAAACGAAGGGGCCGGACATGAACATCGATCTTTCTGGTTCGTGACCAGCCCCTGACTGCCAGAAGCTGAAGTATCAGAAACTCATTTGTATAAGGGATCTATCCTTCTGATTTGGCACCCAATACAGCAGCATCGATACGATCTCTCAGTCCCTGTATTTCGGTTTTTGCCTCTGATACCAGTCGTTCAACTTTATGCTCATCTTCAGGTCCTGCAAGATGGGTAAACTCGTGACTGTCCTCATAAGCCTGTTTCGTTGTACCGGTTAGTCTGATCAGGGTTCCGGCAATCATGCCGCCAGTCAAAGCCAGCGCAAGTGTGATAGCGATGCCTGTCAACTGGGCCACAGCAACGCCTGGCACTATCAGGATCGCACTGAATCCGCCCAGCAATCCTGGTAATCCATGCAGATTGTGCACCCCGCAGGTATCTACCACCCTGGCTTTGGATTCCAGCATGGGCTGAATAAATACAAAGCCCACTACAGAAATGGTGCCGCCCAGCAAACCGATCACGAAAGCACCCACCGGCCCGACAATATTACAGACTGAGCCAATTGCCACTCCCCCGGCAAGCGCTGCATTGGCCATATCGACTATGGATGCTTTCCCTTTGTGAAACAGTGCGCTCAGGAAATAAGTGGCGAGTGTGGCGCCACATAAAGCAAGCAGTGTGTTGACTATGGTTTGGGGCATCTGTTCGAATGGCACGATTGCAGTCGCAAAGCTCGGCCAGAAGATCCACAGTACCATTGACCCCAGCATTGAAAAGAGATCCGAGGTTGCGTCCGATTCGATCGGTTGAGCCCGCTGGGCCGCGGTAGTCAGCGTGATAGAGGCCCCCAAACCAAAGTACGCACCGAAAGCGTGGATGGCGATCGATCCGGCAGAATCCTGGAATCCTTCAGTCAACCCTGAAGCATTATCCAGCACCAGCCACTCATTCAGCAGATAAACCGGCACAATAAACAATGCCAGTAATGCATATTGAAAAACCCGTAAACGCCCGAGTACTGCTCCCATGGCAATCAGTCCCGCCGCTACGGCAAATTCCGCATAGACTACTGCATCGACGGATTGGGGCGTCAGTGCATGTCCAAAAATCCCGTTTGCACGTAAAAGAATATAGAGCGGAAGTCCAGTGGCGACGACCAGATAGGTACCGGTAGTTGCACTAAATCCGTACCGCCGTACGAAAACCATTAAAAAACCGAAACCAACCAGCAACATGGCCAGAATATTGATGGAGTAGTTGTATTGTGCTACCAGACGCGCTTCGTTGATCTCTGCAGGAGCAGCTGCGCTCGCCCAACTGCTGAAACACAACAGAAACAGAGCGATTGAACTGAACGCAGCGAAACATCGATGTTTACTCATTTGCTGACTCCCTATATTTTGAATTGAAGTTATCCGGGTTACCCCGCGTATGTGCCTGCCGGATTCTTTGATCAGTTTTATTAAGCAGGAGTATTTTCCGCACTTCACTTAATAATGCGAAAACCTGATTCTGATTTCTATTATTGTTTACCAGGTCCGGTAAAGCTTGAGCGCTCATGAATAAATAACTGTCCGGCTGTCATGTCACCTGTCAGATGCTGCTTAATCCCGTATCTGCTCATTGTGATCAGGAATTAATATTTCATCTTCCATTTCCAGCCCTTATACGATATTTATTCAGTCGCCGCGGAAGTGTGAACCTTAATAACCACGAATTCAATAGGGCTAATAAAGAATATTGGGCATTAATCCACCCTGCTTCATCTGGTTAAATCGCCCCGGGCTTTAAGCGAGGCTTCAATTTTTAAGGAATGGAATCAGTCACATCCAGAGAAATCAACTACTTTTTACATTACCCTCTTCCCAGGAAGGGGTATATATCGAAACGATTCAATCATGTGCTGAAGAAAATGGATACGGATCTCCCGGCGAGCTACAGCTACAGCTACAGCCCCAGGCGCTGCCAGATTTTTGTGGGAAGTACGGCGGAGTTGAGTGTGTAAAAATGCAGGCCGGGGGCGCCGGCTTCCAGCAGGCGTGCACATAATGCTGTGACGACATCCAGCCCGAATGCCTGGATGGAAGGAATATCATCACCAAAGCTTTCCAGTTTTCTGCGAATCCAGCGTGGAATTTCTGCTCCGCAGCCATCCGAAAATCTTGCCAGTTGAGAAAATTTGCTGATCGGCATAATGCCGGGAACGATCGGGATACTCAGATTCGCGGCTTCACACATCTCCACAAAATGCAGATAGGCATCCACGTTGTAAAAAAACTGGGTAATCGCCGCATTGGCACCTGCTTCAACTTTTCGTCTGAAATTGGTGAAATCCTCCAGCGCGGAACGGGCTTGCGGATGATATTCCGGATAGGCTGCCACTTCGATCCAGAAAGTATCACCAAACTCCCTGCGGATAAATGCCACCAGCTCATTGGCGTAGCGGAATTCCCCCGCCTGCGCCATGCCGGAAGATAAATCGCCACGGAGCGCCACAATGCGGCTGATACCGTGACTGCGATATTTCTCAAGGATGGAACGAATATTGTCACGGGTGGAGCCGATACAGGAGAGATGGGGTGCTACCGGATAACCTTCTGCCTGGATTTCCAGCACAGTTTCCAGTGTGCGTTCACGCGTGGAACCGCCGGCACCAAATGTCACCGAAAAAAACTTTGGATTGAACTGGGCAAGCTGTATGCGCGCGGCCCGCAGCTTTTCCATTCCTTCCGGTGTCTGCGGCGGGAAAAATTCAAAACTGAATGTGGGGGTAAATTTTTTCTGGGATTGCATTGGGATTCACTTCCATGAGTTGCGGCCCTGTAAGAAGGGCAACGGAAAATCAATGAAGCAAAGCCGGGAAACTCTATCGCTGTTTCCCGGCTTTAACAGGCTGAACATAACAACTTCGGAAAAAGCCGCGGGAGTCATCAAACCCCGGTGCAGTTTTTCAGAATGCTATTAGTACCGGTACATTTCCGGTTTATAGGGCCCGTTCTTGTCGAGATTGAGGTAGTGCGCCTGTTCATCGGTCAGTTCCGTCAGCTTCACACCCAGCTTGTCCAGATGCAGGCGTGCCACCATCTCATCAAGGTGTTTAGGCAGCACATACACTTTCTTCTGGTACGCCTGGCCATTCTGCCAGAGCTCCATCTGCGCCAGCACCTGATTGGTGAACGAACTGGACATGACAAAAGACGGATGGCCGGTAGCGCAGCCCAGGTTGACCAGACGCCCCTGTGCCAGCACGATAATGCGGCGGCCGGTTGGGAAAATCACGTGATCGACCTGTGGTTTGATGTTTTCCCACTGGTATTTCTGCACTGAGGCAATATCGATTTCAGAATCGAAGTGGCCGATATTGCACACGATCGACTGGTTCTTCATTTTCAGCATGTGATCGTGGGTGATGACACGCAGATTGCCGGTAGCGGTAACAAAAATATCTGCTTTATCGCAGGCGTCATCCATGGTCACTACACGGTACCCCTCCATCGCCGCCTGCAATGCACAGATCGGATCGATCTCGGTGATCCAGACAGTTGCTCCCAAACCGCGCAATGATTGTGCACATCCTTTGCCGACATCGCCATAACCGCACACTACGGCGATTTTTCCGGCAATCATCACATCGGTTGCACGCTTGATGCCATCCACCAGTGATTCGCGGCATCCATAGAGATTGTCGAATTTGGATTTGGTGACTGAATCATTGACATTGATTGCCGGAA
>NZ_JADZAJ010000036.1 GCF_020852615.1 Nitrosomonas sp.
GCTTCTTTTTCGATGAAAGGACGCAGCTCCGGCCGCAGCGCCTTCTCGGATACCAGATCTACCGAGCAACCCAATGCATCTTCCAGGTGGAACTGAATGCCAAAATAACGCGCTGCACTTGCCACACCATCGAATACCACCAGTACATCAACATCACTGTCATCACGTGCTGTGGAGCCGAACAAAGCCAAACGACGAACACCGTATCGACTGGCCAACATGGGTTTACTATGGTGCAATACTGCTAAAACCTGATTGCGATTCATGTGTTTCCTCCTGAAACCAGCAGACCCGATGCCACCTCGGAGATTTTCTTCGATATCGGGTCAGCTCATCATAGCATCACGAACACAATACTTTCCCTCATCCTACCGAATCTACATTAACAGCTCAGTAGCTTCAATTACGTAAGCACACTCTGCAGATATTTTTATCTGATGTCTCCAGATCACATAATCGGGCAGAAAAACACCTGTGCTTCAATAACTGAACGCGGCTTCAAGCAGATAGGTGCGTTGCGGATAGGGGTGATACACCCAGGCCCTGTTGTTGTTGAGGTTACTGATACCGAATGAGAATCGGCTTTTCAGCCCGTTATTGAACCGGTACCGGTAACTGGTCTTGAAATCCATGAAGAAGAAATCGCTCTGGGCACCGAATACCTTGTTCACATAGTCCCTGTTATCAGGATCATTATAGGAATCACTGGTATAGCGGCCGGACAGGGAAACATCCCAGGCATCCGTCACATGGTAAGTACCGAAAACATTGGCTCGCCAGTGCGGCAGGCGAATAACCTGTTTCCCGGTCAGACTGTAGTTGGCAGGCACACCGGTTGATTCGGTGACTCTCACCACCGGCCCGTCTTCCACTTTTGAGTTCATCCAGGTGCCGTTAAACATAAAATCGAATCGTGAACCCAGAATATTTCGCTGTTCGAAGATCAGCTCCACGCCGGTTGTACCAACTTCACCGATATTCTGGAAAGCGCTGGTTGTAAGTACTCCCGAAGCGGAAGTGATCTGCCGGATGGCATCCTTAATATCATCCCGAAATACGTTGACACGCACGTAGCCCTTCGGCAGCCCATACTCCATCATAAAATTATGATGCACGCCATTCTCAGGTTTGAGCATCGCATTCGCAACCAGAATACTGGTAGGCGTACCCAGTGACTGGAAAAGCTCTGCAATCACCGGGAAACGGTGTGCACGCCCGAAGGAATAGCGGAATTTCCACTGCCCGGGTTCATATCCCAGCGAAACCTTTGGAGAAGTAGCTGTTTCAGTGCGATCGGGCACGGCCACATTGGAGGCAACCCCCCTGCTTGCTTCCCACCATTCCTGACGTACGCCGGCGGTAATATCCCAGTCCGGCAGGAAGCGGAACATGGATTGGGCAAAGATGGCGTGGGTCGATGTGCGGCCATCATTGTTGCGGTTGGCCTGCAACGCACCGCGGGTCAGATCATCATAATCAGTCAGACTGTATTGCCGGAAACTGAGGTTGTACTGGTCAAAATGGTATCCGGCCAGAAACGACAGTTTGTCGTAACCCAGCAGCATGGGTGTGCTCAGCTTGAGATCGTAATTCCACCAGTTGAATTTGCGGAAATCCTGCAGTTGCCCGGCACCGGTATTGCCCGGATCAGCATGATTGAAAAATGCTGTCGCACGAATATCTTTCAGTACATCGAAATAGCTGAATGTGGTATCAACATCCCAGTTGGGCGTCAGCGCACCGCGCAGCGACAGCCCCAGATTCAGCGTCTCCCGTTTGTCACGGCTGTCGCCAAAGCCACTGCGCACCACATCGAAGCGTGTGCCATCCAGTGATGCATTACCCGGAGTCGAACAGGTGGCAACCGAATTACAGGCAGGCGCATTCCCTCCCCAGAAATAATCCCCGCTCGCTGTATACAGGTAGTTACCCGGGTGGTTCTGATTACGGGTACGCTCTTCATACGCCACGGTAAACAACGCCTGCAGATCAGGCGTGATGTCATATCCGAATTTACCCTTGAACAGGTGAGTATTCACTTTTTCAGGACCGGTATCGCCGTAAATGATACTGGGTGTGCCGCGTGTATCCGGTGTCCTGATGCCCCCTGTCACCGGTGTTCCTCCAGGCACATTGAATAATCCGGTGTTGTCGATGAAATAAGACTGCGGATGACTCTGGGCCTCCAGCCGGTTATAGGCCAGAAACACCGTAAATTTGTCCTGTATCCGGTTACCATAGGAAAAATACTGCCGGTCACCGATAAATGTTCCTTTATCTTCCCCGTAATTCTCGTAAGGCTGAATGAAAACGCTACCTTCAAAGTAAAACTCCTGCTTATGCGGCATGCGTGTCCTGATGTTAGCCACCCCTCCCATCGAGTTACCGCTGTATTCGGCCGAAAAAGGACCATAAATAACGTCAACCGAGTCGATCTCATTCGGCCCGACCAGCGACCAGCGCGGGGCACCATTGAAAGAAGCCTGCAGAAAGTTGTGCAATGGCAAACCATCGGCATAGACCATGCTGCGCGCAGTTGAAAACATATCCGCCCCCCGAATCCCAAGCATTCCGTTGGGATCTCCTACATAACGCTGGCGAATTTGCAGGCTGGGCATGTATTTGAGCACTTCTTCCGTAGTTTGTGCATTCTGCTGTTCGACCTGTGCCCGGGTTACACGTGTTGAAGGTGAAGTAAAGTGTGAATCCCGTTCGATCTCACCTGTCACCACCATTTCTCTGAAAACTGTTCCGGTTTGTACGGCAGTCTCACCCGCCTTTTTCTTTTTCCCTTTTTCCTTGTCAGCATTATCAGCACTGGCATCATTGCCCGACTTGGCTGCTTGTGTTGTTAACTGTTCTCCCGCATACCCCCTGTTCTCGCCCGGTATTTGCTTTCCGGGTGAACCATCCTCTCCCTGAGCAGCGTAACTTGATGCAGCGCAAAGCAGGCCGATCAATGCCAGAGGAAATTGCTTCATAGTCCGATCCTTTCTATTTGTGATTGGTAATTGAATTGCAGTTGTGCCTGGTGTCACATCACTCCTGTTTGTGATACATGTCACAAGCTGTCTACAGTTTATTGCTGTTTTAAAGATGATTTCAGCTGCCGGATCGGTTGATAACCCTTTCAACGGGCAGGACCCGCAACCCCTCATTTTCGGTATTCCATACAACCAGAGCCTTATTGTTGCTGATCAGCGGCACCGGGTAATCGCTTGCCCCGGCAGACCGCATCAGGCGCCATGGCTTACTCCAGGTTTCGCCACCATCATTCGAAAACAGCATTCTTGCGGAATAGGCATTCCCGTCAAATTCACGCCAGGTAAGGATGACGGTTTCACCATGCGCCACCACTGCAGCATGATCTGGCTGCGCATCCGCATCCCCCAGTGCCATGGGTTTCGATTCCCGGTTGCCACTGATCCGTTTATAGAACTGCCCTTGGGCAGCAGTGCCACTGGTAAACCAGGTCAGATGCAGCTGTCCCCGGCCATCTGTCGCAAGACTGCCGCCGTTGTGCGGACAGGCATCGATCTGCCACTCATCACGGGTGGCTCTTTTTACTCCTTCTGCCACCTTATCCAGATTAACCACAGCGAAATCACGGGTGCTGCCACCAAAAATGTTTCGCAGCAGCACAACCGGCCCCTCACCAGTCCACGCAAGCGCGGTCCGGCAGCACTCACAGGTATGCTGATGAACTTGCCGGTTGGGCTCGAAGTGTGCGCCATTGTCAAACGACTGACTGCTGTAGAGGGAAATCCCCTTGAACTCCCCTCCTTTTTCTCTCATCGCATCACGATCTCTGGCATCCAGCCAGGCCACCACCACTCTGCCTTTGCCATCAATGGCAAGGGAATCGAAACGGTGGCTGGTCACACGGCCATCATCGTTCAGGACGATTGGCTCTGAGAACGTCCGACCTGAATCGGTCGAACGCGAGAACTTTATATTTCCGGCATATTTTTCCGCCAGCAGCTGTGTCCAGGTAACCAGCACCGTGCCATCATGTGCAACCTGAACCTTGGGGCGATTCTCACCATCGTTGCCAATGTTTTCCGGCACGGGCGTCACTGTTACGGGCTCGGAAAAACGTTTGCCATCATCCTCCGACCAGGAAACCAGTAAACGCTGATTGACTGCTTTTGCCAGCCATAACCGCCCCTCCTGATCCAGCGTCACGCCGACCGCAAGTGCGGTCTTGGCATGTTTGGGAGCGCTAGCCACCTGCTGTGCCGATTGCTGCACCTGACCGCTGGTATCCGGCCCTGCTGCAACGGCAATTACTGAAACCAGTGTGAAAGCCCAACCAGCCA
>NZ_JADZAJ010000037.1 GCF_020852615.1 Nitrosomonas sp.
ACTGCATCCGTTCGGTGTCCATATCGACGGTATTACCATCGATACTGGGTTGCTGCGGCACACGGTACTGCTTTGGTACGGAGGTGATCGACCTGAAATCTGCCATACCGATATGTCCGGGTGCTGTGGTCGCCAGAGAGGAATGCTGTACCCGCTGCGGTGATTGAACGTTCTGCATCGCTTTGGAGAAATCGAAATCTCTTGCCTTGAAACCCGGTGTATCGGCATTGGCGATATTCCCGGACAGTAGCTCCTGTCTGGTTGCCCGTAATCCCAATGCTCTCTGGTTAAAACCAACCAGATTTTCCAGTTTGCTGATCATGCTTTCCTCCTGCAAAGTAGTCACTACTACATTAAGCAGGAACCGTGCCAGGTTTAATTCCACTGCTCCCTGGAGACAATTTGGGGGCAATCCGTCAAATTGAATCATGATCCCCCCTCAACTCCCGGGTTAACCGGAGCATCGCGGCGATACCATGCGGAACGCAGCGGCAAAAATTGCCGCCTGCGGCAAAAAATACCCGCACAGATCACTTACTCTGGTGCCCAGCCTCAATATGATGAAAATAAATTTTTTGCTGCCTGTACTGATTTGCACCCTGATGCCGCTACCTGCCATTGCAGACGAAGCTGTTCCAGCCACACCCCTGCTCAATGTGGTAAATGATTTTGTTCGTCACGAAACCCGCCAGCTGCCCGGCAAAGTCATCATCAGGGTAAACAGGCCGGACAGCCGCCAGGCATTGCACCCGTGCCAGCAACCGGAAGCTTTTTTACCGGTGGGTGGGCGGGTATGGGGAAAATTCTCAGTGGGGGTGCGCTGTCAGGATACAGCCAGCTGGACAGTCTACATTCCGGTTGAAATTGAAGTCATTGCCCGTGTTGTGCATGCCGCCCAGCCGGTCAGCATGGGTAAAACAATAGACAGCCAGGATATCGTGAGTAAAGAAGCGGATCTCGTGCGCATTCCCGGGGGGGCAATCACAGACCCTGATGAGGTGATCGGCAAGGTGGCAACGACATTCCTGGCTTCCGGCCAACCCATACGCACACACCAGTTGCGTGCACCGCATGTCATCTCGCGCGGACAGAAAGTACAGCTTACCGTAATCGGGACAGGATTTGCCGTCAGCACGGAAGGGGAAACACTTGCTGCTGCTGCTGAGGGGGAAGTCGTCCAGGTGCGTAATCACACCGGACGTATCATTCGGGGAATTGCCCGCCAGGGTGGGGTGGTGGAAATAAGGCAATCGCCGCAATAGTGCGAAGCCGGTAAAGTTGAAGCAATCCGGCAACCGGATTCAAGGGACGGGAGGACAGGGCCAATCCTCCCTGACGGTGTCCGCAGCAGATCAGGTCTGGTTTGCTGCGAAGAGCTCCTGTCCCAGTGTGGCACGATCTTCCGCTGAAGCAGGGATTTTTTCCATTTTGGCAATTTTTTCCAGCAACCGGCTCATCCCTCTGCGATTGGCAATCTGGATGGACAGGCCGGGGCGGGCATTGAGTTCCAGCACCAGCGGCCCAAGTTCCCGATCAAGTACAACATCCACTCCCAGATACCCCAGTCCGACGAGATCGTGGCACTGTGCCGCCAGCGTCAGCAGTTTATGCCAGTGTGGAATTTCCAGCCCGCTGATGGCAGCCCCTGTATCCGGATGCTGTTCAATCGGGAAATTCTGCCAGATTGCATGAGTCGTGCGTCCGGTCATCAGATCAATACCGGCACCCACCGCACCCTGATGAAGGTTGGCTTTACCATCCGACATGCGGGTTGGCAGGCGCACCATGCAGGCAACCGGAATCCCTCTGAATACGATGGTGCGAATATCCGGCACACCACGGTAGGAAACCGCTTCAAACAGCGGATCGAATTTGACCCGATATTCGATCAGCGCCTGGTCAGGCTGTCCGCCCAGACTGTAAAGGCCGCTGAGGATGTTTGAAATGTGGTATTCGATTTCTTCTTCGGTCAGCAAATCGCCATTACTCTGCCGGTAACGATTGTTGAGGCGACCGGTAATGACACAAATTCCATTGCCACCCGAACCATGCGCCGGTTTTATTACGAAATCTTCATGATTCCTGACGATATTGGAAAAACCGGCAACATCATGCTGAATTTCAATAACGCCGTACAGCTCAGGCACCGCAATACCGGAAGCCATCGCCAGATATTTAGTCCGCAGCTTGTCATCCACCAGCGGATAAAGCGAACGCTTGTTGTAGCGCAGGATGAAATCAGCATTACGCTGATTCATGCCAACCACTCCGCTCTTTTTGAGCTTTTCCAGAAATCCGAACATGACGTTACGGCTTGTTTCGCGTAAATGCACGAAAACGCCAGAGCTCCATCAGCCGGTAGCCGGAATAACGGCCCAGCAGCAGGATTGCCGCCAGCACTACCAGCAGCAGCTCCGGGAACATAAAGAACATATACTGAAGTTCGCTGATGCTCATGGCCAGATAGCCCATTACCGCCACCAGCAGACTGCCTGATACCTGCTTGAAGGCTTCCATCGGCCCGGCCTCTTCCCAGGTCAGCGACATGCGCTCAATGGTCATGGTCATGATTACCATCGGGAACAGGGCAACGGATAACCCCATTTCAAATCCGAGCTTGTGCATGATGACGCTTACCCCGGCCATCAGCAGGACAACCATGGTTAACACCGCCGCCAGGCGGGGAACCAGCAGCAGCTTCAGCTGCTCGACATAAGCACGCAGTAATAGTCCCAGTCCTACGATCAGGCTGAACAGGATCAGCCCCCAGAATAATTCTGTTTCACGGAAAGCCATTGCAATCAGGATAGGCATGAACGTACCAAAAGTACGGATTCCGATAATGTTACGCATAAACACGACAACCAGTGCCCCCAGCGGCACCATTAGCAGTACCCGGTACACATTCTGGGTATGTACGGGTAATGAATACAGTGAAAATTCCATCAGATGAGAGCCTTTTTCCGCCGAACGAAACCCGGCAATATTGATGGTTTCCTGCACTGTTTTGGCAACCGAGTACTGGATACCGGATTCGGAAGCACCTTCAATCGAAAAAAAACGATCATCATCAGTCTGCCAGATGATGAAATCTGCCGGCAGACCTTCCCGACCATCCCTGATATTCAATGTGTGCCACTGTTCACCATCATAAACCTGCAGAAAATGCTCCAGATCTGTGTATTCCCGGTTGTCCTGCAGACGCAATCCGCGAATGACACGAGAAGGAATACGTGCACCAGCCAGAATCCAGCTCAGGCTTTTTGCCAGATTGCGTGTGCGGCTGACGTGTTTCATCAGCAACTTCAGTTCCGGCAGGGATGCTGCAGAATTCAGCTGCTCGATCACCCGTTGTGCAAAGGAAATGGTATCTGCCGATTGCTGACGTGCCTTGTCCAGTACCCCCTTTATCACCGGCACCAGCTTCTCGGGATATTCGGGAGGCTTTGGATAGACAGGTGCCGCATCCGGTTTACGGGCTGTTTCTTCATTCTCAAACAACACTACCCGGTAAAACAGCAGCTGTTTACCATGTGCCCTGCGTTTGGCCCACCGCGCCACACGGCCGGAATTATCCTGCTCGATTGCCAGACCGTAATCCGCGCTGACAAAGTCCTCATCGAGAATGGAATAACCGGCAGGGTTCAAAGGGAGCGGTAAAGTTACCTTGATTGCGCTATCCGATTTGGCCCGGAAACTGATGCGGGCTTCGATGTTCCACACCTGCGCCTCTTCTGAGGCGGTTAAAGGCAGACCGATTACTGCTATTTTGTAATAGGCCAGTCCCAATCCTGTCACACACAGGATTAGCGTCAGCAAAAACAAATGCAGTTTTTTCATTCAGATCGCCCGGAATCAGTTGACTCGTTCTCTTTCTTCTTCTTTTTGGTGTGGCCGCACACGGCCCTGGAAAGGTAGGCGCGCGCGGGATCAACTACCACATATCCGGCCAATGCCTTACGCCCGAGCAGCACCGGATAATTCAGGGCACGACGATCGATCAGATCGAATTCCGCTTCCCGGATTTCATCAGCCAGACAGATTTCCATAGAAATCACCGGACGCTCCTGCGGGGGGCCGTCATGCTGTTTGATTTTAAGCATGCGAACCAGCGGACGCTCAATTTCAACAGAACGTCCCCCGGTATCCTTCCTGAAGTCAAATGTAAACCTGACCCATGTTTTGCCATTTTTCTTGAATACGCTGATATCACGCGCGCTCATGGAAGAAGTGTTGGCACCCGTATCAATCCGGGCGGGAGTCTTGATTCCCCAGGGCTCCAGACGAATAAACTCTACCCAGCCAATGATTTTCAGAGGCTCTGAAATTGCTGTATTTTTTTCTGCCGAAGCTGTGCTGTAAGGTACCAGCAGTAATAAAACCGCAAACAGGGTGTGCAACAGTTGTCTGATTGAATGCATAGCTGTCAGGTTTTTCCGGGTTTTTTTGTTTTAATTAAAGACGGTACGGATCATGAGGATTTTATCGGACAAAGACAGGAAGCTGGCATAAGAAACCGGTACAAGAGGCTGACCTGACGGCTTCATGAAGTACGGGCAGGAACAAAACTCACCCCCGCAAACAGGAAAGGAAGCAATATCAGCCACCCCCGGTTAAATGGAGCGGGTGAAGGGAATCGAACCCTCGTATGCAGCTTGGGAAGCTGCCGTTCTGCCATTGAACTACACCCGCATGTATTAACACCTGCACCTGAGAATCCTCTGAAAAACGACCTGCGTTGCCCTCACCACGTTAAAAACAGCTGAAAATATGCATTTACCCTCTACATACTACGCACTTGCTCTTACACATCTGCTCTCTGTAAACCGCGTTTTCCCACCTGTTCTTACCTGTTTCTTCTTTGTACTGACTGCCGCACCAGCGTTTTTCTGTGAACCCCTGACCATCGCAAGCTGTACGACGATGCAAAACAATTATAACAAGACAAAATGAAAACAAATCCAAATCGAAAAAATAGAATGGTTTACGGGATTCCCCCCAATCCGGCCATCCCGGATGAGTCAACGTATCCCGGCACATCAGGAATGGCTGAAACCGGACTACAGCCGATGCTATAATTTCGCCGACCTGACTGGTAATGCTGCCAAATCGTTCAAAATATCACTTCCGTGTTTCCGGCTTTATCCTTTAATTTCGCGTACCGGATGATCCTGATGAATGACCGGGACGCTCCCTACAGCGTTTTATGCATGCCGGGGATTCACACATCACATCATATTTAATCTGCTGGAGGAATAATGAGCCACACCCTGTATGAAAATAAAACCCTGCGTGTACAACGCTGTGAACTGGCTGTTCCGGGCTCTCGCCCTGAGATGTTTGAGAAAGCGCTGAAAAGCGGCGTGGATTTCATCTTTCTGGATCTGGAGGATGCGGTAGCACCGGATGACAAAATCCAGGCAAGAAAAAATATCATTCAGGCGATTAATGATCTGGACTGGAAAGGCCACGGTATTACCCTTTCCGTGCGCATTAACGGACTGGATACCCAGTATATGGTGCGTGATGTGGTCGATCTGGTTGAACAGGCCGGAAGCAGGATCGACACCCTGCTGGTTCCCAAAGTCGGGGTCTATTCAGATATTTATATGGTGGAAGCCATGCTTAGCCAGCTGGAAATGCAGCAGGGACTGAAAAACCGGATCGGAATAGAAGCATTGATTGAAACCGCGCTTGGAATGGCCAATGTTGAAGATATTGCCCGCAGAGGAACAGCAGGACGCCTGGAGGCATTACATTTTGGTGTGGCTGATTACGCTGCCAGCAACCGCGCCCGCACCACCAATATCGGTGGGCTCAATCCGGATTATCCGGGCGATCAGTGGCATGCCGCCATCAGCAGAATGACCGTTGCCTGCCGTGCATTTGGTCTGCGGCCGATTGATGGTCCGTTTGGTGATATTCAGGATCCGGAAGGATTCAAACTGGCTGCAAAACGTGCTGCGGCACTGGGTTGTGAAGGTAAATGGGCCATTCATCCAACACAAATTGCTCTGGCAAACGAAGTCTTTACGCCTCCCGCAGCTGAAATCGATAAAGCCAAGCGGATACTGGCTGCCATGAAGGAAGCCGCTGCGCAGGGAAGAGGTGCTGCTTCACTCGATGGCCGGTTGATTGATGCCGCCTCGGAAAGAATGGCAAACAACATCGTCAAAATGGCAGAAGCAATTGCTGCCAAAAGCAGGTAAATACCCCAAACACACAGGGAAGTCCTGAAGCGATCTGCGCCCTGCCATCCTGTATGGAATCCGGCAAAAAGTGCATTTACCCTTTTCAGCTTCCTGATCCAACCATTCCATAAAACGCAAGGGAGAAACTATTGGATATCCATGAATATCAGGCCAAGGAAATCCTGGCTGATTACGGTGTCAGGCTGGCTGAAGGCGGACTGGCGCACACGGTGGAAGAAGCGGTTCAGCGCAGCCGCGAAATCGATGGCAATGTCTGGGTTGTCAAGGCACAGATTCATTCCGGCGCCCGCGGTAAAGCAGGGGGCGTCAAAGTCTGTAAAACACATGAAGAAATCGAAGCAACCGCTGAATCACTGTTGGGAAAAAAACTGGTTACCCACCAGACCGGCCCGGCAGGCAAGCTCTGTTCAAAACTGTATATCGAAGCAGGTACCGATATCGCGCGCGAAGTGTATCTCGCATTCATGATCGATCGCAGCCATGAACGTATCGTCATGGTAGGTTCTGCGCAGGGCGGAATGGATATTGAAACTCTGGCAGCCACCCATCCGGATGCCATCAGGAAAATCTACATTGAACCTGCTGTCGGTCTGCAGGATTTCCAGGCAAGAACCATGGCATTTGCGCTGGGTCTGGGAGATGAGCTGCTCAATCACGCCATCAGGACGATCAAGGGTTGCTACCGCGCTATGCGTGATCTGGATGCAAATATCCTTGAAATTAACCCGCTGGTGGTTACACGCAAAAATGAGCTGATCGCGCTTGATGCCAAAATGAGCTTCGATGAGAACGCACTGTTCCGCCGCACCCGGATTGCCGAGTTGCGGGATAACTCACAAATCGATTCACGTGAAGTTGCTGCAGCAGAAGCCGGACTCAGTTATGTCGGACTGGATGGAGATATCGGTTGCATGATCAATGGCGCAGGGCTGGCAATGGCTACCATGGATATGATCAAACTGGCCGGTGGCGAACCGGCGAACTTCCTGGACGTGGGTGGTGGTGCTTCTGCTGAACGAACTGAAAAAGCTTTCCGGCTGGTGCTGGCAGACAAAAATGTCAAAGCCATGCTGGTCAATATCTTCGCTGGGATCAACCGGTGTGACTGGATTGCTGAAGGTGTGGTCCAGGCGGTGCGAAATATTGGAATGACTGTGCCTCTGGTAGTGCGCCTGTCCGGTACCAATGTGGAAGAAGGCCGTCGCATCATCGCTGACAGCGGACTGCCCATCATTACTGCAGAAACACTGGCAGAAGCCGCCGAGAAAGCAGTGCAGGCACGCAACCAGGCCGCAGCCTGAAATACACGATACGAAAAAGGGGAACAGAAAAGTGGCAATTCTTATTAATGAGCGGACGCGGATCATCGTCCAGGGTTTTACCGGTCGGATCGGCACCTTCCATGCTCAGGAAATGATTGATTATGGCTCCAACGTGGTAGGTGGCGTAACACCCGGCAAAGGGGGACAGAAACACCTGGGGTTGCCGGTATTCAACACTGTGCGGGAAGCAGTTGAGCAGGCTGGTGCAGAAGCCAGTATCGTATTCGTTCCACCCGCTTTTGCAGCAGATTCCATCATGGAAGCGGCTGATGCCGGTATCAGATATTGTGTCTCTATCACCGATGGCATCCCGACCCAGGACATGATGGCCGTCAAGAATTTCTTACGTCTGTTTCCAAAGCAGGACAGAATGATGCTGACCGGTCCCAACTGTTCGGGCACCATCAGCCCGGAACGCTCCATGCTTGGCATTATGCCGGGACATATTTACAGCCGGGGGGTTGTTGGCGTGGTTGGCCGTTCCGGTACATTAGGCTATGAAGCTGCCGACCAGATGCGGCGGCTGAATATCGGTATATCCACCTCGGTTGGTATCGGCGGAGACCCAATTATTGGCAGTTCACACCGGGATGTGCTGGAAAAACTGGAAGCAGATCCGGAAACAAAAGTTGCGCTGATGATTGGTGAAATTGGCGGCCCAATGGAAGTGGAAGCAGGGGTATTTGCCAAAGAAAATATGAGTAAACCGCTGGTTGCCTACATTGCCGGGCTAACCGCACCGCCAGGAAGACGCATGGGGCATGCTGGTGCAATTATCTCTTCAGCCGGAGAAAGTGCCGCAGAAAAAGTGGAGCGACTGAAAGAACTGGGTGTCACCATCTGCCCGACTCCGTCACTTATGGGTGAAACCGTCGCAAAAGTACTCGCTGCACTCTGACAGGGCGATGTTTAACTGGCAGGATAGCTAACCAGGAGAATACCCTGCACATAACGGCCAGGCCTGTTAATAAAAAACATACAGGCCTGGCCGTTTCGTTTAAGGATTCTCTGAAAAACGTTGGTAAGGCAGCTGCCGGAACAGGGAAAAGAGCGAATAAAAACAGGTAACGCAAGCGGCAGATGGCGCAATAAGCGTAATAGGTGCAGTAAAGCGCAGTAAACAGCCATAAGGCCGGCCCGCAGAATATACCGGGTGAGAATTTGCCTGCATCGGGTAGAAAAATACGTTGACCGAATCGTAAATATGTATTTACGGCTGTTTTTAACGTAGAGAGACCATACAGACGATGCGAGCGGCTTTCAGAGGGCCTGCCCTTCATTATCAGTTTGAGTAGCCGGGTTGGCGTTTATTTTCTTTTCAGCCTTCTCCAGTTTTTTCGTACGCCGTGCAATTTCTTCCTTAATTTCCTCCAGGAAGCCGCTGTTTTTCTTATATTGCTGCTTTATCTTCCACCAGGTAAAGCAAATGGCTGTACCCGGCAGTATCGGTATAAAACCCGCCACATCAATACCATCAAAAGTTAGAAATACCACCCCGGTTGAAATACCAAACACACCGAGTAACCCAACTATGTTTCCCTTGCGCCCGTTCCAGATTGACTGATCATGTTTGGTACGCCATTCTTCAATCTGATTCCGGGCAGATGCAAGTTCATCGTCCGTCCATTTTTTGAGGCTCATCTGCTTTCCTCCTGATAGTTATCGTTATGGTCAAACGGGCAATTATCTTTCTACTCGCCCGGTCATTTTTTCTGCTCTGGTGCAGCACCCTTACCCGGTTTCAATCCATTCAACTGTTCGATTAGCGCCCGCCTTTCATTTTCTGCTTCCTGATAGCGCGTGTAGAGCTCGTGCAGTTCTTTTGTATAACGATGTATTTTTTCAGCATGTTCCCTGCGCTGCCTGGCGATATCCTCATATTTTGGTGCTTCACCGCTGATAATGCTATCCCCGGAGGGCTGTGTCTGCTCTACCTGTGCTATCTCGTTACGTCGTAATTCCTGAAGCATTTGAAATTGCTGGAACAGAATCTGCTGCTCCTGTTGCTGCTGTGTGATAGCAGTTTCCAGTTCTGAAATCTGTTTTCCATTATCGGCTTCCGCAGATACAGCGAGGGGCAACAGCAGTAAACAGAAGAGCAGCAGTTTTATCACGGTCAGATATGAATGGCTCGTTTATCCGCATCCAGCGCGGCTTCGTGCAGCGATTCAGACAATGAGGGATGCGCATGGACAATACGTGCCAAATCTTCACTGCTGGCAGAAAACTCCATCGCAACCACAGCTTCCGCAATCATCTCGGAAACATACGGGCCGACCATATGTACACCTAGGATACGGTCTGTTTCCGCATCAGCCAGAACCTTGACGAACCCTGCCGTTTCTCCCAGTGCACGGGCGCGGCCGTTAGCCATAAACGGAAATTGACCTGTCTTGTAGGTAATCCCCTCTGCTTTCAGCGCCTGCTCGGTTTTGCCCACCCAGGCAATCTCCGGTGCGGTATAAATCACCCAGGGCATCATACCGAGATCCACATGACCTGCCGAATCGGCCCCTCCCTGCCGGATTGATGCAATCCGCTCTGCAACAGCAACGCCTTCCTCGGATGCTTTGTGCGCCAGCATCGGCCCTCTTACGACATCACCAATCGCGTAAACATCTGGCAAATTGGTCTGACAGAATTCATCCACACTGATATAGCCGCGCTCATCACATTTAAGCCCTGTTTCTTCGGCCCCCAGTCCAGTGGTATTGGGGACACGCCCCACGGCCACGATCAGTTTATCCACTTTCAGCTTCTGAGCATTCCTGTCACGATCAACATACTCAATCTCGACACCCTGCTCATCTGTCCTGGTTGAGCTGATCTCCACTCCGGTGTGGATAACAAGTCCGGTATCGCGCGTCAGCGCCTTGTAAGCTTCTTTGGCGACCTGCTCATCCGCTGCCGGCAGGAAATCTGCCTGCGCTTCCAGCAATGTCACTTCCGCGCCCAGCCTGCGCCAGACACTTCCAAGCTCCAGACCAATCACACCTGCACCGATAATGGCAAGTTTCCCGGGTATTTGCTGTAAAGCCAGCGCACCCGCATTATCAAGCACATTCATTCCGTCCACCGGCGCACTCTTCAGCACGCGAGGAGTAGAACCGGTTGCAATAATAATATGCCTGGCACACACCGATTGCGCTTTCCCCTCAGCACTCACCCGGATTTCCCAGCTGTCATCCTTATCCGCACGTTTTTGCAATGTCCCCCGGCCATGTATGGCGGTTACTTTATTTTTTTTGAACAGCATACCGATGCCACCGGTAAAAGCTTTAACGATCTTGTCCTTGCGGGCAATCATGGCCGGAACATCGACCGACAGCCCTGCCACTCTGATACCATGTTCAGCGAATTTATGTCCGGCACGCTCGAAATTCTCCGAAGATTCAAGCAGCGCTTTGGAAGGAATACAGCCGACATTAAGACAGGTTCCACCCAGACTGGGTTTACCCTGTCCATTTTTCCAGTCATCGATACATACCGTATTGAGCCCGAGCTGCGCGCAACGGATAGCCGCCACATAGCCACCCGGCCCCGCACCGATAACTGCCACATCAAATAAATTATCCATATCAACCCAATCACTCAAATAGTTTGTTGAAAAATCCGGCCTGAATTATCCCGGAACAATGAAGGATCAGCACTCATCCGGATGTACAGGCAGGAGTCGCATCAATTTTATCGATCTCCGCCACCGCCTGAATAAATTGTGCCACTTCATGCAGCTGCGCCATAGATTGTGCCGCTGGCTGTCCGTGCATGCGCTCCAGGCTGGCCATACTGACAGTGGACGACTCCCATTGCAGGGATTGCAATAATTCATCAGCAGAATCAGGGTCATTACATACCAGCACCATATCACACCCTGCCTGTAAGGCCTGTTCCGCCCGGCGGGTGACGCTGCCATAATTCCTGGCCGCCTGCATACCCAGATCATCACTGAAAATACACCCTTCAAATCCCAGTCTGCTCCGCAAAATATCTCGCAGCCACCTGCCGGAAAAACCTGCCGGATTTGTGTCAATCGCAGGATAAATAACGTGCGCTGCCATGATGCCGGACAAACCGGAATCAATCATTTGCCGGAAAGGAATCAGATCTTCTTTTTCAATATCCGCGTAACTGCGTAAATCAACAGCGGTTTCAACATGGGTATCTGCCTGAATTGCGCCATGGCCGGGAAAATGTTTACCCACTGCCGCCATGCCTGCCAGTTTTAACCCGTTTATCAGGGCACCTGCCAGGTCAGTCACGGCTTGCGGTTTACGATGAAAGGCGCGGCTGCCGATTACACAGCTTTGTCCATAATCAAGATCCAGCACGGGCGTCAGGCTCAAGTCAACACTACAGGCCTTGAGCTCTGAAGCCAGCACATAACCTGTCTGCTTTGCCAGATGACAGGCCAGGTCAGGTTTTTCATCATAAATTTCTCCCAGCATATGCATTGGTGGCAATCGTGTAAAACCATCCCGGAAACGTTGCACCCTGCCCCCTTCCTGATCCACTGCAATGAGCAGGGGTGGGTATTTCAGTGTATGAATCGCTGTCGTCAGCTCAGCCAATTGCACCGGTGATGTATAGTTCCGCGCAAACAGAATGACCCCTCCCACCAGCGGATGATTCAGCCGGATGCGATCTGTTCCGGTTAATTCCGTGCCTGCTATATCGAGCATCAGCGGACCAGGTGGCATCACTATTTTTCCAGTACCACAAAAGCACTGACCATAGTCAGCTCATCACTAATGGAAAGGTGGTGGCTGGTAATACCACGCTGTTCCACCCAGCCCGCCAGCTCCTGATGAAATTCAAAATAGGGTTTACCTTGCGAATTGTGCCGAACCGCAATATTCCCGAATATAATCGGGGCACGCATCCCTGTGCCAGCCGCTTTGGAAAAGGCCTCCTTGGCAGCAAAACGCTTTGCCAGGAGCAGCGCAGGCTTGGCATGCTCCAGAAAATCCGGCCATTCCGTATCTGCCAGCACACGTTTGGCAAACCGCTCACCATAGCGCTCCAGCGATTGTGTGATACGAACAGGATCAACCAGATCCGTCCCGATACCGTAGATCATGCATCGGCTTTCCGAATCAGGGTTTTCATTTCCCGGACAGCCTCGGCAAAGCCAACGAACAGCGCCCTGGCAACAATGGCATGGCCAATATTTAATTCAGAGATTTCCGGTATAGCCGCAATCTGCGCGGTATTTCCATAATGTAATCCATGTCCGGCATTGACCTGCAATCCCTGGCTGAAAGCATAGGTCGCCATGGAACGGATATTTTCCAGTTCGGCCAGCTGCGCTTCAGCTGTTTCAGCATCCGCATAACGACCCGTATGCAGTTCGATCACAGGTGCGCCCGCCCTGACTGCGGCGTCGATTTGATCAGCCTGTGCATCAATAAATAACGAAACCCGGATTCCGGCTTGTACCAGACGCCTGCACGCTGCGGTAACCAGTGCGAAATGCCGGATCACATCCAGCCCGCCCTCAGTCGTCAGTTCTTCTCTCCGTTCGGGAACCAGACAAATATCATGCGGTTTAATCCGGCAGGCGAAAGTAACCATCTCTTCTGTTACAGCGCTCTCCAGATTCATCCTGGTTCTAAGCCGGTCACGCAAGATAATGACGTCCTCTTCCTGAATATGTCGACGATCCTCTCGCAAATGCAGCGTAATTGCATCAGCACCGTTATCCTCGGCAATCAGTGCCGCCTCAACCGGGCTGGGATAAGTTGTGCCGCGCGCCTGCCGTACAGTTGCCACATGATCGATATTAACGCCCAGAGCTATCATGATTATTCGGTTTTCCCGTCCACTTCCTGTCAGTAATTTTCTCTTTTATTCATAACCCAGGCTTTTTAGTGCCGCAGCATCATCCGCCCAGCCGGATTTCACTTTAACCCACACTTCCAGATAAACTTTGCCACCCAATAATATCTCCATATCCTTGCGTGCCTGTGTTGCCATCTCCTTCAGTTTTTTCCCCTGCCTGCCAATGAGAATCGCTTTCTGGTTTTCTCTTTCCACCAGAATACAGGCATGGATACGCCGTAAATTACCTTCCACAACAAACTGTTCTATTGCCACACTAACGGAATAAGGTACTTCTTCCCCCATTTGGCGGAAAACTTTTTCTCGCAGCAGTTCTGATGCCAGAAACCGCTCACTGCGATCAGTAATTTCATCTTCTGCGAATACGGGGGGATTTTCCGGTAAATATTGACGAACTGCTTCGACTAAAGCCGGCAGCTGCCTGTTTTGCAGGGCACTGACAGGTACGATATCCGAAAATTCGAATAATTCAGCTATTTTCCGGATAAAAGGAAGCAACTGCAATTTATCAGCCAGTGTATCAATTTTACTGATTGCCAGAATTACAGGAAGAGCCCGGGGTAACTGCTCTAAGACCTGTGCATCTTCATGGCCAAACCGCCCGGCTTCTACCACAAATACAACAACATCCACATCCTGCATACTCTGCAGAACAACCCGGTTCATTGTCTGATTCAGCTGGCTGCGATGGCGTGTCTGGAAACCGGGTGTATCCACAAAAATAAATTGTGACAGCGCATCAGTCAAAATTCCATGAATCCGGTGGCGGGTAGTTTGTGCTTTTCTGGAAGTAATACTGATCTTCTGTTTGATCAGATGGTTCAATAATGTCGATTTCCCAACATTTGGCCGCCCCACGATAGCTATATAGCCTGTTTTGTACCCGGGTGCGTTCATGATATGTCGCTTTTCAGACGAAAGAAGATAAGGTTGGTCAAGGGAAGTAATCTTATTACTGACAAGACGGACTGTTCAATGCTTCACAACAGCAAGCTCGTACGCCTGTCGTGCAGCTTCCTGCTCAGCCCGGCGGCGACTGGTTCCTTCGCCTTTTGTCCGGATATCAAATTTGGGAATAACACACTCCACCTGAAAAACCTGTGCATGCGGATCACCCTGAGCTGAAAGCACACTGTATTCCGGCAGAGCAACCCTGCGGCTCTGCAGAAATTCCTGTAACTGTGTTTTTGGATCTTTACCGGTAATATCCGGGTCCAACTGCTTAATCATTGGCTCATACAGGGCGGTAATAATCTGTACAACCGTGACAAACCCGCTTTCAAGATAGATCGCGCCGATTATAGCTTCCACTGCATTGGCCAAAATTGAAGGGCGACAATGTCCGCCGCTTTTACGTTCACCTTCACCAAGCAGAATCAGTTCCCCGATCCCCAAAGCAGATGCCAGCTGATGCAATGCCTGCTGATTGACAAAATTGGCACGCAACCGGGTCAGATCTCCCTCCGGCAGTGACGGGAAATGCCTGAATAACAATGTTGACACGGCACAGTTTAGTACACTGTCGCCCAGAAATTCAAAGCGCTCGTTATTTGGAAAACCGCAGCTGCGATGTGTAAGTGCTTCCCGAAGTAAATCAGGCTGCTTGAAGAGATAACCCAGTTTTTGCGAGAGGAGCGTGTAATCCCGCTCTTTCAGTGTTTTTATTCGTTTATTTTTTGTATTGCGTACAACAGCAGATTTGGAACCGGTCATCGGTTACTGGCAGCATCGAAATCAATCTGTAAAGACAGGTTGGCAAACAAGGGTTTTATCACTGTATAACTCACATTCAACACAACCTGTTCGTCCTGTTTTTTGATGATGACATCACTCCCGCTTACTGACCTGATAGCATCCACGGAAGCACGCTTGTCAAACGCCTGGCGAATTGCCTGGGTTCCTGCAGTACGCAGTTCCGGATCGCTGGCAATAGCGACCAGTACTCGCTTGACAGCGGCAAATTCAATATAGGCAGGGACCAGTCGCATCCCCAGAATCGCCACCAGAACAACGACTGCCGACCATGTCAGCAACCCCGGTAAACTTACGCCCTGCTGTCTTCTGCCTGCTGAAAAATCTGGATACATAAAAAGCCTCCGCAATATACTGAAGGTTCAGGTTGTTTATTTGATCAACGTACCTATTCTGCCCAGGTCGTTAAAATTCCACCAGATCAGAAAAGCTTTGCCGACAATATTGTTTTCCGGCACAAATCCCCAGTATCGGCTGTCACTGCTGCCATCACGATTATCACCTAGTGTGAAATAATTTCCTTCCGGAACTTTGCAGGAGAAACCGGTGCTATCGAAGGCGCAATTCTCCCGGTTTGGGAACTGATGTACAGCCGACAGCTGAATATCGGGCATATCATCACTGATCAGAATGTCATGTTCGTGACCATCCATACTCTCTTTCAGCCGCTGGGCATAAATATATCCCGGGCCCTCGATATATTTATAGTCCCCATCCTGCTCCAGCTGAACGGGAATATCATTGACACTCAGTTTTTTATTCCGGTAGGTAACTGTATCTCCCGGAACACCGATCACCCGCTTGATATAGTCAATAGAAGGATCTTCCGGGAAGCGGAATACCATGACCTCACCACGTTGCGGTTCATTTATATCGATAATTTTAAGGTTGGCAACCGGCAGCCTAATTCCATAAGTGTATTTGTTAACCAGTATAAAATCCCCGACCAGCAGCGTTGGAATCATTGAACCGGAGGGGATTTTGAAAGGCTCTACCAGAAATGATCTCAGGCAGAATACAACCAGAATGATGGGGAAAAAACTCTTGGGGTATTCGATCCACCATGGCTCAATACTGTCGGCCACACGCTGATGCCTCAGCACAAAATAATCCCACAGCCAGACTCCGCCTGTCACCACCAACAAAACGAGCAACACCAATGGAAAATTCATAACACCCCGGTACTTACCTGATCCAGAAATATACCAACCAACACCTTACCCGTCCCGACCGCCAGTAATTTTATTTGTTATCTACCTGAAGAATAGCAAGAAATGCGGCCTGTGGAATTTCGACATTACCGACCCTTTTCATACGTTTTTTACCCGCTTTCTGCTTTTCCAGCAGCTTGCGTTTACGGGTAATGTCTCCACCGTAACACTTTGCCAATACATTTTTGCGCAACGCTTTTACATTTTCACGTGCCACGATGTGAGCACCAATTGCTGCCTGCACGGCAATATCAAACATTTGTCGAGGAATAAGCTCACGCATTTTCTGCGCCAGTTCTCGCCCGCGATACTGGCTGCTGGCACGGTGTACGATCAGGGATAAAGCATCTACCCGGTCACCGTTGATCAGTATATCGAGCTTAACCAGATCAGCCGCCCGAAATTCCAGAAATTCGTAATCAAGCGAAGCATAGCCGCGACTCACAGATTTCAATTTATCAAAGAAATCCATAACCACCTCGTTTAGCGGCATTTCATAGACCAGCATCACTTGCCTGCCCATATACTGCATATTCTTCTGGATACCCCGCTTGCCGGTACACAGCGTCATTACCGCACCAACATATTCTTCAGGCACCAGAATTGTTGTGGTAATGATTGGTTCCCTGATTTCTTCTATGCTGGAAAGATCCGGCAATCTGGATGGATTTTCAATTTCAGTCACATTACCATCACGCAGGGCGACCTGGTAAACCACTGTGGGTGCAGTGGTAATGAGATCCATATCATATTCACGCTCCAGTCGCTCCTGAACAATATCCAGATGCAATAACCCCAGAAATCCGCATCGAAACCCGAAACCCAATGCCTGTGAAGTTTCCGGCTCAAAATGCAGAGAAGCATCATTTAGCTGCAGTTTTTCCAGTGCCGCGCGCAGTGCATCGTACTGATTGGATTCAACCGGATACAACCCGGCAAAAACCTGCGGCTTGATCTCCTTGAACCCAGCCAGAGGCGCCGTGGCGGGACGATCAGCGAGTGTTACCGTATCTCCTACTTTGGCAGATTTCAGATCCTTGATCCCTGAAATAATAAAACCCACTTCACCTGCACTCAGGGATTCACGGTTAACCGCTTTGGGCTGAAAAACACCGACTTCTTCACATAAATAACCCGCTTTGCTGGACATCAACAGGATTTTATTACCAGGCCTTAGCATCCCATCCACGACCCGAACCAGCATGACAACACCAACATAGCTGTCAAACCAGGAATCTATAATCAGCGCCTTGAGTGGCGCATCAATATCTCCTTTTGGGGGCGGGATCTGTGCCACGATCATTTCGAGTACCTGATCCACTCCTTCTCCAGTCTTCGCACTGATACGCAAAGCACTTTTGGCCTCAATCCCGATAATATCTTCCACCTCGGCGATCACTCTGTCAGGATCTGCTGCAGGCAGATCAATCTTGTTGAGTACCGGGATCACCTCAACACCCTGTTCGATTGCGGTGTAGCAATTTGCAACTGTCTGTGCTTCAACTCCCTGGGAAGCATCGACAACCAGCAGCGCTCCTTCACAAGCAGAAAGTGAGCGGGATACTTCATAGGAAAAATCAACGTGTCCCGGAGTATCAATCAGATTCAGCAAATAATTCCTGCCATCCCTGGCCTGATAATGCAAAGCAGCAGTCTGTGCCTTGATAGTAATACCGCGTTCACGCTCCAGGTCCATTGAATCGAGTACCTGATCCTCCATTTCCCGATCAGAGAGGCCGCCGCAAAACTGGATAATGCGATCGGCAAGCGTGGATTTACCATGATCAATATGCGCAATGATAGAAAAATTACGAATATGCTGTATCAAAAGAAATCACCAATTGGCGGAAAAGTTGACAGGAACCGGGGACGAAAGGAGCGATTGTATACAAATCAGCAGGGGGAAGATAGATTTCACAGCCCTGTCTGCACAATGACTGCACCGGACAACATCCGATAATTACGTAATGTGGAATATAAAGGAAAGAACGCGGGACTTACCGCGAGAAAATACCCGGCTTTACGGATAAACCGCCTGACGTTTAAGCTCGGGAGAGATAGCTGTCAACTACAACCATATCAAGAAAGTAATGACAAAGCTCCCTGTTTTCATTAACAGCAAAGAGAACGGGAACACGCTCAGTATACATTTGTACCAAACGGTCATCCCCATCAATATTAACCACCTCAAACTCAAACCGGGATTTTTCCTGTAAATCCCGAAGGGAGGCAATCATCTCCTCGCAAAGATGGCAACCCTCCCTTCCATATACGATCAGTTTTTTAGATTGCGTTTGATCCATTGCATCAGGAACCCGTTTTACTCATCTATTTTCATGGTAATAAAAGTCGTAACATCTCCCCTTCTTATCAGGAGCGCAATATTTCGGCCTTTTTTAGCATTATCCAGTAATTTATTAAACTGTTTGACGGAATTCACATCCTGGTTATTGAACCCCAGGATGATATCTCCAGGGCGTACATCCGCATTTCTGGCGATTCCATCGTACACTTCCTCAACCAGCAAACCATTATCCACCCCAAGCTGATTCTTCTCACTGATAGTGAGCTCCCTCAGAGCAAGCCCCAGCTTGCTGGTTACATCACTCGATTTACCTTGCTTCTGGGTAATGGCACCATCATCCCCGGGCATTTCCTCCACAGTGACTGTCAATTTTTTGATTGAGCCATTCCGCCACACCTCGACAGGCACTTTCGTACCTGGTTTTGTATTACCAACAATACGGGGCAAATCGCTTGAAGTATCGATATTCTTACCATCGAATTTCAGAATTACATCTCTTATCTTGATACCCGCCTTGTCTGCCGGCCCGTTTTTCTCTATTGAAGCAACCAGTGCACCACGCGATTTGTCCAGACTAAACGATTCTGCCAGCTCGTCTGTCATTTCCTGGATCATGACACCAATTCTGCCCCGCGAAATTTTGCCAAAGGCCTTAAGCTGATTAGCGATCTCCATTGCCACATCAATCGGAATAGCAAAGGATAACCCCATAAAACCACCTGTACGGCTGTAGATTTGTGAGTTGATCCCCACGACCTCCCCTTTCATATTAAACAGAGGCCCTCCTGAATTACCCGGATTGATTGCCACATCAGTTTGAATAAAAGGCACATAACTTTCCTGAGCAAGTGATCGCCCCTTTGCGCTCACGATTCCAGCCGTAACCGTATTTTCAAAGCCGAAAGGAGCACCAATTGCAACCACCCATTCACCAACCTTAAGCTGATCCGGATTACCTTGCGTAACGACAGGCAAATCATCCGCATCTATTTTGAGCAAAGCCACATCCGTTTTTCGGTCGGCTCCAATTACTTTTGCGCCAAATTCTCGCTTATCCGTCAACCTGACCTTGATTTCATTAGCTGACTCAACCACATGTGCATTGGTCAGAATATAACCATCCTTACTGATAATAAAACCGGAGCCCAGCGAACGGGATTCATATTTTCTCGGGCCGGAAAAAGGCTGCATATGCCTGCGGAAAAACTCGTAAAAAGGAGAATCTTCCGGAATATTGGGAAACTCAGGAAGGAAATGGTTTGCATCAATCTGCTGAGTCTGTATGGTACTAATGTTGACAACCGCCTGCCCGTGCTGCTCTACCAGATCAGTAAAATCCGGTAAATCTTTTGCATGCAGAGAAACCGGTAACGCTATTAAAGCCACGATAAACAGGTAAATTGCAAGAATACGCCTGCACCCTGGGTTCGTAATTTTATTCACCAATTTTTGCTCCATACCTTGATAAAAGTTATTCCGGGGGGCCACGTTAGTTATGTGTTTATTCACCAGAAAACCTCAACACACTTAGCCACGATTTTATTTTGCAGGTTACACAGATCCGGTTTTTGTGCTATTCAGCCGGAGAAACCGCATGATCTCCAGCCGATCCGGCCGGAGAAGATGTCGACTCAACCGGATAGCGGGCTGATCTTTCATAGGTCAGATCTTTATATACCAGCGGATAATGGCCATAGTGATTACTCACGGGCATGGAAGGAGAAGAATATGCAGATACCGGCTGGAAAGTCATTGATGAAGGGCGGCGCCCCCCTGCTGAAGGAGTATGGCTGTTAGCCATATACATCTCTCTATGCGATGTTTCGTTCTGTTCCACCGATTGAGAGATCAGCCATCCGACTGACAGGACTGCAACCGCGGCGGCAATCGAAAGGCTGCCCAGTTTTTGTTTACGATTCTGATGGGATTTATGCGGGTAGGCAGCTAATAAAAACGGCTCATCAGCCAGGCGATCCCTGACTCGTTCTGATATATCTATGCTAATGGCTGATTGACGCAGAGAATCGCCGATTGCATGATAAATTTTCCAGTCAGCAAGTAAATCACTATCATCCTTGATTGCATCAATAACCCTGCCAGCTTCAATATCACCAAGCTCACCATCTACCAGTTCAGATACTTTATTTTTCACAGTTTCACCTCTTGTTACCACCTTTTACTCTTATCAGTACCCAGTAAAGGCCTCAGCCTGTCTGCAACTGCCTCACGCGCTCTGAATATGCGCGACCGCACCGTCCCGACCGGGCAATTCATAACACCGGCAATCTCTTCATAACTCAGTCCTTCAATTTCCCTGAGAACAATAGCCGTCCTCAGCTCTTCAGGTAAGGTCTCAAGTGCCTGATTCACCGTTTGAGCAACCTGTTTCCCCATAAGTTCACTTTCTGGCGTGTTCACCTCCCGAAGCTGGTCAGCACCTTCAAAATTTTCGGCTTCTTCCGCATCAAACCCGTTAATGGTTGCAGGAAGTTTTCGGCCTTGCGATACCAGAAAATTCTTGGCTGTATTGACCCCGATCCGATACAACCAGGTGTAAAAAGCACTATCGCCACGAAAAGAGGGCAATGCCCGATAGGCTTTAATGAAAGTTTCCTGGCTGATATCTTCTACTTCCGCAGGATCACGAACAAATCGTGATAATAAACGTGCCAATCGCCGCTGATATTTAATTACCAGCAGATCAAACGCACGTTTATCACCATGTTGTACTTTTTCCACCAACTGTTGATCGATTTCACGATCACTCATTTCTCTGGTTTCCAGGATAAATCAATATATGGTTAAAAATTAAACAGGCTCATGGGAACCTGTGTTCTCAGCAACATCAGGCCTGATGCGCTCTACTTCCAGCAAATGCAAACGGCGGCTATCCGCTCTCAGGACCGTAAAACTAAAATCCTCAATGGCAATGGACTCACCATTCCTGGGAAGCCGGCCAAATTTATTGATAACAAGCCCGCCAATCGTATCAAACTCGTTATCACTGAACGTTGCACCCAATGTCTCGTTAAAACTGGTTATTTCTGTAATTGCCCTGACACGATAATGACCTTCTGTATCCGCAACAATGTACGTATCATCCTCATCAAAATCATATTCATCCTCGATATCCCCGACAATCTGTTCCAGGACATCTTCAATGGTGACAAATCCGGCTACTCCGCCATATTCATCAACCACAATTGCGATATGGTTGCGATTACTGCGAAAATCTTTAAGTAAAATATTCAGTTTTTTGGATTCAGGGACATACACAACCGGACGCAGCATATCGCGGATATCGAATTCCTCCCTGCTTGCGTAATAACGCAACAGATCCTTTGCCAGTAATATACCGATAATCTGATCTTTACTGCCATCCGTAACTGGAAAACGTGAATGAGCTGTCTCGATTACAAACGGAATAAATTCTTCCGGCTTCTCGCTGATATCGATCGTATCCATTTGTGAACGGGGAACCATCACATCGCGCACTTGTTTTTCGGAGACCTGCAGCACCCCTTCAATCATGGCTAATGCGTCCGCATCAAGCAGGTTACGTTCACAGGCAGAATGCAACAAAGCCAGCAACTGCTCACGATCTTCCGGTTTACGTGAAAGTAATGTACTAATATGTTCAAACCAGCCGACTTTGGTGGAGGTTTCGCTCATAAGGTTATAAATTGGGAATAAAAAGAGGGGGGGCTCGTAACCGCTTACGTCATCTCAGTATTGAATGGCATAAGGATCAGGGTAACCGAGTCTGGTGATAATTTCTGTTTCAAGTGATTCCATCACAGCAGCATCTTCATCACTGATGTGATCATAGCCTTGTAAATGCAAAACACCATGAACAGTAAGGTGTGCATAATGTGCTGTCAGGTCTTTACCCTGCTGCAGCGCTTCGTTATAAACAACGGGCGCGCACAACACAATATCACCCAGAAGCGGTATTTCATCACCATACACAAACGTCAGCACATTGGTTGCGGAATCTTTACCACGAAAGTCATGATTCAGCATCGCACCTTCCTGCAGATCAACAACACGAATCACCATTTCAGCAGGCTTACTTAACGCAGTCCTAACCCATTTACGGAACAAATATCTACTCGGAATATCTGTTTTATCAATTGCAAACTGTACTGTTAACTTGAGCTCCTGTTTGCAGTCTGGTGATTCAACCGGATTGTTTACCCGGAGCATATTTCTCATAGGCATCTACTATACGTTGAACTAGCGGATGGCGGACAACATCTTCCGTTCTAAAACGGGTGAATGCTATTCCGCTTACATTCTTCAAAACACGCTCCGCTTCAACTAAACCGCTTTTCTGATGTTTAGGCAGGTCTATCTGTGTAATATCCCCGGTGATAACCGCTTTGGAACCAAAACCGATACGTGTCAGAAACATTTTCATTTGTTCCGGTGTTGTATTTTGAGCTTCATCCAGAATGATAAATGACTGATTGAGCGTGCGGCCACGCATGAAGGCCAGTGGTGCAATTTCAATAATGCCTTTCTCAAAATGCTTGCTGACCTTTTCAAATCCCATCAAATCATACAGCGCGTCATAAAGCGGCCTCAAATAAGGATCCACCTTCTGAACCATATCTCCAGGCAGAAATCCCAGCCTTTCTCCAGCCTCTACCGCCGGGCGCACCAGAATAACCCGGCTAACCAGTTCACGCTCCAGTGCATCTACCGCACAGGCAACAGCAAGATAAGTTTTACCTGTGCCGGCCGGGCCAATGCCTAAAGTAATATCATGATTTTTTATCTGGAAGAGATAATCTGTCTGCCGGGCAGTACGTCCGTGAATATTGCCGCGACGAGTAATAAGCTGCAAAGGTGTTGCACTGGAATTTACAACAGCACTGTCTGAATCCATTAGAGAAGAAGGGGAAGGGTTATTTCGAACCTCAATTAAACCCAACTGAATTTGTTCAATACTAAGGTACCGGTGCGAATCATCATAAAACTTTTTGAGCGACCGGATGGCCAGCTGAGTATGGTCGGTCGAACCATAAAGCTTAAAGTGATTTCCCCTTCGTGAAATTACCACATCAAAAGCAGATTCAATCTGCTTGAGATTCTCATCAAATGCACCGCACAGGTTGGCCAGACGTTCATTATCTGCAGGGGACAGGGTCAGTCCAACCGGTTTGGATTTTATTGCCACTTCAAGAGTCATTGTTATATTCGGATTTTTAAGCAGCAGTCAAACTGAACAGCAGACAGGTGAAGGGCATCGTAATCACTGTGAACCGGAAACTTCGCCACGTAATGTATGTGAAGAAACGGCAGTTATTCTGATATCGGCAAAATTTCCTGCCAGACTTGTATAACCAGCAAAATTGACTACCCTGTTATTATCTGTCCTTCCACAAAATTCACCAGGATCCTTTTTTGAAGGCCCTTCTACCAGAACACGCTGGATAGTACCAACCATTTCCTGGCTAATTCTCTGTGCATTCAGTTGTATTTTTTCCTGCAAACGATGCAACCTTGTTAACTTTATCTCGTACGGGGTGTCATCCAGCAAGTCTGCAGCAGGTGTTCCCGGACGCGGGCTATAAATAAAACTGTACGATTCATCAAAATTCACATCATCGATCAGTTTTATCGTTGCTTCAAAATCATCATCTGTTTCGCCAGGAAATCCGACAATAAAATCAGACGATATCGATATACCCGGGCGAACAAGGCGCAATTTACGAATAATGGATTTATATTCAATGGTGGTATAGCCCCGCTTCATTGCAGCCAATACCCTGTCTGAACCGGATTGCACAGGCAAATGCACGTGCCCCACCAGTTTGGGCAGATGCTGGTATGCTTCAACCAGCCGGGTTGTAAATTCCCTTGGATGGGAAGTGGTATATCGAATACGCTCTATTCCGGGAATTTCATGAACGTAATCCAGCAAAGTTGAAAAATCAGCAATTTCACCGTTATCCATCCTGCCAAAATAGGCATTCACATTCTGCCCGAGCAACGTAACTTCTTTAACACCCTGTATCGCCAAACCCGCAACTTCTGTAAGAACATCGTCAAGGGGCCTGGAAACTTCTTCTCCCCGGGTATACGGCACAACACAAAAGCTGCAGTATTTACTGCAACCTTCCATTATCGATACAAAAGCAGTTGCTCCATCTGTTCGTGCAGGAGGTAAACGATCAAATTTTTCTATCTCGGGAAAGCTGATATCCACCTGCGGTTGACCTGTGCGTCTACGAGCATCGATCAGGTCGGGCAATCTATGCAGTGTTTGAGGACCAAACACCAAATCTACGAATGGGGCCCGCTTAACTATTTCCGAACCTTCCTGGCTGGCCACACACCCGCCGACACCAATCAGGAGCTCAGGTTTATTTTTTTTAAGATACCGTACGCGCCCCAGGTCATGAAAAACTTTTTCCTGTGCTTTTTCACGAACCGAGCATGTATTAAATAAAATCAGATCGGCTTCTTCAGGTATTTCAGTCAGCACCATTCCTTTTTCAGACGAAAGAATATCCGCCATTTTGTCCGAATCGTACTCATTCATCTGGCAACCAAACGTCTTAATATAAAGCTTGTTACCCATCGCCCCTCTTGTTACACACAACTTTAAGCTACAAAACAACTCTGCCGACAAAAAAGCAAGCTGCAATCTTAAGGAGGAAGGTTAATCCACACCAGAAGATTACAGCTTGCCCTTTGATATATAAAGATATATCCGATACACCGCAGCAAACTACAACTTACTCATTGTTATTGCTGTTTTCGCTGGAGGAGGTATCACTGTCTTCACCGGCTTTTTCGGTGTCAACTTCTTCCACATCAACTTCCACTTCACCTTCGTCTTCTTCACCCTCATCATCTC
>NZ_JADZAJ010000038.1 GCF_020852615.1 Nitrosomonas sp.
GGCATGCAGCGCCTGCCTTGGCAGCTGTGCGATTATGCGGGCTGCTGACGGGTCAGGAGAAGGTTTGCCGTACACCGGATCTCCCGCGAGCGGGTAGCCAATGGACATCAGGTGAACGCGTATCTGGTGTGTACGCCCGGTTTCCAGGCTGCAATGCAGCAATGTGCTGGCGGTAAACTTTTCCAGTATCCGGTAATGTGTACGAGCCGGTTTGCCATTTTGCACGACTGCCATACGGGTGCGATGGACGGGATGTCTGCCGACTGGTGCATCTACTGTGCCATCTTTCTCAACATTGCCCAGCACAAGTGCGAGATAGTGGCGCTTGACCGCATGTTGCTGCAGCTGCCTGACCAGATCAAATTGTGCTTCAATTGTTTTGGCGACAACCAGCAGGCCGGTGGTATCTTTATCCAGCCGGTGCACAATGCCGGCACGCGGTATCCGGCCAAGCTGCGGAGCGTGGTTGAGCAGTGCGTTCAGCAGGGTTCCGTGCCAGTTGCCGTTGCCGGGATGAACGACCAGCCCGGCGGGTTTGTTGATGACAAGCAGGTGGTCATCCTCAAACACGATATTGAGCGGAATGGCTTCCGCCTGGTGGTTTTGGTCACTCTCAACCGGGCTGGTGATAACACAAATTGCTTCGCCTCCCCATACCTTTTGTTTTGAAGTTGCGGCCAGACCGTCCACCCTGACGTGGTTTTGTTCGATCCAACCCTGTAGCCGGCTGCGTGACCATTGGGGAAACAGCTGCGCCAATGCCTGATCCAGGCGTAGTCCAGCGAGGTTATCCGGTATTGTCAGATCAATGATGTTCTCATTCTCCCGGCCGTTAGCTGCTGAAAAATCAGGCTTTGCGCTATAATCACGCCCATCTTGCTCGTTAATGAGACGATTCATAATGCTGCGACAATTTTTGGTTGGATGGTTGGTGGTATTGCTGGCAGCATGCGGCATTTTGTCCGAGAAAACGGTTGATAACAGCCGGTGGTCGGCAAGCAAGTTTTATGTTGAGGCCAAAAATGAGCTTAACGAAGGCAATTACTCCGCTGCCGTAAAACTGTTTGAGGCGCTGGAGGCCCGTTATCCCTACGGGCGCTACGCCCAGCAGGCACAGCTCGAAATCGCCTATGCCTACTATAAAGATCAGGAGCATGCCTCAGCGATTGCTGCTGCAGACCGGTTTATCCAGCTTTACCCGCACCACCAGAATATAGACTATGCCTATTATATCAAGGGGCTGGCAAGCTTTAACGATGATCAGGGATTGCTGGGGTACGTTACACACAAGATTATCAAGCAGGATATGAGTGAACGGGATGCCAAGGCTTCGCGGGAATCATTTGAAGCCCTGAAGCAGCTGGTAACACGTTATCCTGACAGCAAATACACGCCTGATGCACTTCAGCGCATGGCTTATCTGGTTAATGCGCTGGCAAGAGGTGAAATTTATGTTGCCCGCTATTATATGAAGCGAAAAGCCTATGTGGCGGCAATCAAACGTGCGCAGTTCGTAATGGAGGAGTACCCGCAAACTCCTGCTACGGAGGAAGCGCTGTATATCATGGCAATTGCTTATGGCGAACTTGGAATGGCTGATTTGCGTGAAGATACAGAAAAAGTCATCAGAAAAAATTTCCCGGAAAGCGCTTATCTTACGGATTCCGGGATGGTTAAAGAAAAATCCTGGTGGGAGGTCTGGTAACAGGCCGATTTTTCTGTTTCCGGGGAAAATGGTGTGCTTCGTTCACTCCGGGTTTTAGCGTAAAATGCAGCCCCCGCCCTGGTAGCTCAGGGGATAGAGCAACCCCCTCCTAAGGGGTAGGTCGGACGTTCGATTCGTCTCCAGGGCGCCAAAACCCGGTTTATAAACAAATGATTTTTGTTTCAGCATCATCAGAATCAAACAGTATTTATTATCCGGGCAGTACCTTCCTGCAGTTTTCATTTTTTCCCTGTTTTCCTGATTCTGTAAATTTATTAGCAGGTACAGAAAATTGGAATAGCGGTTTCCGGGATAATACAAAACCATGTGGTTTAGAAACTTACTGATTTATCGTCTTGCTGATGGGGAGATTACTCCGGCAGCACTTGAAGAACAATTGGCCAGGCAGGCTTTGCAGGGCTGTCTTGGACTGGAGCCACAGAGCCGGGGCTGGGTGCCACCGGGAATCGAGGAAGCCGGTCTGGTTTACAGCTACGGGCAGCAGATGCTGATTGCACTGGGAACCGAGAAAAAGCTGCTGCCTGCCTCTGTTGTCAATCAGCTGGCCAGAGAGCGTGCCCGGGAACTGGAACTGCATCAGGGTTACACACCTGGCCGCAAACAGATGAAAGAAATCAGAGAGGCGGTTTATCGCGAACTGTTATCGCGTGCATTTGCGGTTCGGCAGCGTAACCACGCATGGGTTGATCCGGTAGATGGCTGGTTTATTGTTGAAGGTGCCAGTGGTTCCAAAGCAGATACGCTGATTGAAGCATTCATTAAATCAACCGGTTTTGGGCTCAGGCGCATCAGAACAAATATGGCGCCAGCATCTGCCATGACAGCGTGGGTTTCAGGTGATGAGCCACCTGCAATTTTTTCTGTTGATAGCGACAGCATGTTTCGCAGTCGTGAGGATAAAAAAATTTCAGTGAACTACATCCGCCAGTCGCCTGATCCACAGGAGATCGCCCGGCATGTTCGTACCGGCAAGGAAGTCATCAGACTGGCAATGACCTGGCGGGACAGGATTTCGTTTGTTCTTGATGAAAATCTGCAGTTGAAGCGGCTGAGTCTGCTTGATATTGATCGGGAACCGGCAGAAACAGCTGAAGAGCAGTTTGGCAGCAGTTTTTTTCTGATGACGGCTGAATTGAGGCAGCTTTTGCCTGAATTAGTGGATGCACTTGGCGGATCTGCCGATGAATGAACTATTGGTGGCGGCTGGTTACAGCATGGTTTTTGTGGAAGGAGAAAATTCATGATCTTCTGGCGCGTCAAATCACTGGATGCCATTCTGGCGACAGCCGAAAAGAAAAGCCTCCATCGTTCATTGGGTGTGTGGCAGTTGACGCTACTGGGAGTTGGGGCAATTATCGGTACGGGGATTTTTGTACTGACTGCTGAAGCGGCACAGAAAGCCGGCCCGGGGATGATGATTTCCTTTGTCATCGCCGGTTTTGTTTGTGCGGTGGCAGCACTCTGCTATTCGGAGCTTTCTTCGATGGTGCCGGTATCCGGCTCTGCTTATACTTATTCTTATGCAGTGCTGGGTGAACTGATTGCATGGATGGTGGGCTGGGCATTGATACTGGAATATTCCGTTGCCGCCAGTGCGGTAGCCGTGGGCTGGTCGGGTTACTTTACAGGGTTACTGAATAATTCCTCGCTGGGGCTTGAAATACCCTATGCGCTGGCGAATGGCCCGTTTGCCGGGGGTATCATTAACCTGCCGGCGGTTGTTATTTGTTTGCTGGTAATTGGTCTGCTGATTATCGGTACGCGGGAAAGTGCGACGGTTAATGCCATCCTGGTAGCGGTCAAAATTGTTGCTCTGACGGTGTTTATTGCACTGGTTTTGCCGGTTGCCGATATGAGTCACTTCGATCCTTTCCTGCCATTGGGCACTTCTGGCGTTGTGGCAGCTGCAGCTTCCATTTTTTTTGCCTATGTCGGTTTTGATGCGGTATCAACCGCGGCGGAAGAAACCAAAAACCCGCAACACAGTGTTCCGATCGCACTTATCAGCGCATTGCTGATTTGCACAGTATTTTATCTGCTGATTTCAGCCGGGGTGATTGGTGCCATGGGCGCGCAGCCACTGATTGATAAGGCAGGTGAGGGTTTCATGCCTGGTTCTGTAGAGATGGCCGCACAATGCAAGCAGCTTGCAGCAGCAGGTCAGCAGCCGGTGGTCTGTTCACATGAGGCACTGGCGCATGTGCTGCGTGAAATCGGGTGGGAGAAAATAGGCAACCTGATTGGTCTGGCTGCCTTTCTGGCGCTGCCTTCGGTGATCCTGATCATGCTGTACGGGCAGACACGTATTTTCTTTGTTATGTCGCGTGACGGTCTGCTGCCGGAAATATTGAGCCGTATCCACCCCCGTTTCAAAACGCCGCATATTGTTACACTGATTACCGGTGTGGTAGTGACGCTGGCTGCAGCCTTTTTGCCGGTAGGCAAACTGGCGAACATTTCCAATTCCGGAACCCTGTTTGCTTTTCTGGTGGTGGCGCTATCTGTCATGATGCTTCGGATCAGGGATAAAAACCGTATCAGACCCTTCAAAACCCCGGCAATCTGGCTGGTCGGGCCACTTGCTATCATTGGCTGCCTGATTCTTTTCCTGTTTCTGCCAATCGACGCCAAACTGGTGTTTCCTGTCTGGACCGGGATCGGGCTGGTTTTTTATTTTCTGTATGGCTACCGAAAAAGCCATGTTGTACTGGGGATTGACACACCTTCTGGTGGTGAGAATCTGATTGAGCCTATTCACTCTCTTGTGGACTGTGACGAAGAAAACGGCGAAGAGGGAAAATAACAGCATATTGAAGGTTGTTTTTCACATTCTCGCCACGGTTACCAAACCGGTATAATTAATGCTTTTTTAATTTCTCAAGAGGAAGACTGATGCATACCGGTACTACCCTGACCCAGTTCATTATTGAAGAGCAGCGCCACATTGCGGGAGCGAGCGGTGATTTCACCGCGTTACTGAATGATATCGTGACTGCCATCAAGACTATTTCCAATGCAGTGAACAAAGGAGCGCTGATTGGTGTGATGGGGGCGCTGGATACGGAAAACGTCCAGGGGGAAACGCAAAAGAAGCTGGATGTGATTACCAATGAGATCATGATCCGCAACAACGAATGGGCCGGTCATCTGTGTGGTATGGCATCGGAGGAAATGGATGAAGTTTATTCGATTCCGTCGCCCAACCCGCTTGGTAAATATCTGCTGGTGTTTGATCCGCTGGATGGTTCCAGCAATGTGGATCTCAATATTTCTGTCGGGACAATTTTTTCCATTTTGCGATCACCCACACCGAGCCGTGCTGCAAGTAAGGAAGATTTTATGCAACCCGGTACCAGACAGGTGTGTGCCGGTTATGCGTTATATGGTTCATCTACTATGCTGGTGCTGACCACTGGCCATGGTGTGAATGGTTTTACGCTGGATCGTGATATTGGTGAGTTTGTGCTGACCCATCCGAACATGAAAATTCCTGCTGATACCAGAGAGTTTGCCATCAATGCATCCAATCAGCGTTTCTGGGAACCACCGGTACAGCGTTATGTGTCGGAATGTCTGGCTGGCAGTACCGGGCCGCGCGGACGTGATTTCAATATGCGCTGGGTGGCTTCGATGGTGGCGGAAGTGCATCGTATTCTTACCCGTGGCGGCATTTTCATGTATCCGCGCGACAATAAGGACCCTTCCAAGCCCGGCAGATTACGCCTGATGTATGAAGCCAATCCAATGAGCTTTATTGTTGAGCAGGCTGGCGGGCTATCCTCAACCGGGTATGAACGTATTCTGGACATTCTGCCGCAGGATCTGCATCAGCGTGTACCGGTCATCCTGGGTTCGAAGAATGAAGTTGAAGTGGTGCTGGGATACCATAAGGGCTGATTATCCCCGGCTGCTGTATTACCGGGGAGATTTACCCCCGGTTATGCGGCCGGGTGTAGTCGATATCCGGTCCTTTCGGGATAATGCGAGTTGGGTTGATGGCTGGGTGGCTATAGTAATAATGAGTTTTGATATGTTCAAAATTTACGGTACCGGCAATACCCGGTATCTGATATAGCGCTCGCAAATAGCTGGATAAATTCGGGTAATCATCGATACGCTGTCTGTTCAGCTTGAAATGGCTGTAATAAACGGTATCGAAACGGATCAGGGTAGTGAATAATCGCCAGTCGGCTTCAGTCAGGCGATCTCCTGCAAGATAGCGGCGCACCTCCAGGCTGCTGTCAATGTTATCCAGCCTGCCAAAAACCTGATCGTAAGCCTTTTCGTAGATAAGCTGGTCTGTTGCAAAACCGGCTTTGTAAACACCATTATTAAAATCCCGGTAAACCAGCTCATTTATGGTATTGATTTCGCCGCGTAAAGTTTCCGGATAAAAATCGAGATGGTTGCCGGTCAAGCTGTCAAATGCGTTGTTGAACATGCGAATAATGTCAGCTGATTCATTGCTGACAATGGTATTACGTTGCTTATCCCATAATACCGGCACAGTAACCCGGCCAGTGTAATCCGGCTGGGTACGGGTATAGAGTTGATGCAGATATTGCAGGCCGGATACAGGGTTGTTACGCGAGATTTCACTGAATACCCAGCCGTGTTCCAGCATTTTTGGATCAACAACCGTAATGTCGATATGTGCTTCCAGATCCTTGAGGTGACGGAATATCAGAGTACGGTGTGCCCATGGGCAGGCCAGTGATACGAACAGGTGGTAACGACCTGATTCTGCAGTAAAGCCACCTTCACCGGTTGGCCCGGGTTGACCGTCGTGAGTAACCCAGTTGCGATACCGGGCATTCTCACGAATAAACTCTCCATTTTGCAATGTATACCACTGGTCATGCCATTTTCCGTTAATCAGAAGTCCCATCCGCATATCTCCCGGGCTAATTGAGTGAAGTACTATTTTGCAGGATAAGGTTCGGTGTGTGTTTCCTGCATATGGCTGGATAATTGTAATAAAGCGGGGCTACCTGGCCTTTATCCAGAAAATGCTGAAATCTGCCCGTTATAGTATTGAACCTGATTAATTCGGATAGCAATCTGAATCTGGCAGACCGGGTGTTCAGCGCATCAAAAGGCTGATCCGGTTTCAGAGTATCTGGATTGTTATTGAACGATTTTGAAAATTTTGTGCCATAGACAATATTTTTAGGCGGATTTCCGCAACCGGTAAACCCTAATGGCCAATCAAACTGGCCTTCCTTCTGGCCTGTACGGAGTTTCCGTACAGGCTTTTTTCACTGGAGCAGTGTTGAGTCTGCGTTACTAATGCGGCTCAGGTTTTATCCATGACATAACGAAGCAGATCAGTTGAGGTCAGAATACCCCAGGGCTGATTGCCTTCTGCTCTAACGATAAGACTATTGATTTTGTTATCCAGCATGGTTTGAATGGCGGTGCTGATTTCAGCTGAAGGATCAATAACGACAGGTGTATCAGTCATCATGTCTTTGACGAGATGCTCTGCTTTGATGTTGTCTGAACTGTATCGCGCCATTGAAAGATCCCTGTCGCTCAGCACACCAACCAGTTTTCCGCCCTCCAGCACAGGCAGGTGATGGCAGGTACATTTTTCCATCATGACCAGCGCCTTTTCCACCGAAATATCAAATCCTATCGTTTGTGGCATTGGGGTCATCAGATCACGTACTACCGTCATTTCGTTCCCCGCAATATTTCAACCAGAATACCCAGAGCATCAGTTACCGTGAATATCCCTTGCAAATTTCCCGAGGCATCACTAACCAGCACACTGCCGATTTTTTTTTCTGCCATTTGCTGGATAACATCTTCTATAGATGTGTTGCCCTGGAATGTTACCGGGTCAGGTGTCATGAGATCTGAAGCACTAACCAGAAATTTTTCCCGTGCATTGAGCGCCGACACAATTCTGAGATCCCGATCGCTGATAATGCCAACAATTTTTCCATCCGAGATAACGGGGATGTGGCGTACCTTGAGATTTTTGATGAGTGCCTGTAATTCCTCAATAGAGCTGTCTTCGCGGGCGGTAACCGGGAAAGGGGTAGTAAATTCCTGAATGGGTAAACCAAGCTTTGTACGCATAAACACATCTCCATGTACGTGAACGGGTTTGAGTTATACCAGATCGCAGAATATTAGGGAATCTTGCCAGGGTAAAGGCCGGTTTAGACCGGTTTATTTTCGAAGAACAAGGTATACGTTACAAGGTGTGCGTTTTGAGGTACCGGGTTTCGGGTTTGTTGCAGATTGTATTTTCAGATTTTTAGTGAATCATCGGGAGGAAGCAGTAAGATATATTTGCAGTACTGCTGTCCTGATTTTTATTTTCGTGATCTTGTTTTTTTTGCAGACTGCGTCGGGTGTACCCGGGGTTTGAGTTTTGGTTTTGTGCGAGATTGGGTAGTGGTAGTATCCGAGCTGGGGGTGCGGGCGATTTTTTTATCCGGATTTATCCGGTAGATAATCAGAATCTTGCCAATTTGCCTGACGGGTGTTGCATTCAGTGAAAAGCAGATTTGCTCCAGCAGGGAAGTTCTCTGATCCCGATCTCCTTCCAGAATCTTGACCTTGATAAGCTCATGCTTTAAAAGACTTCGATCCAGCTCACTGATGACATTTTCAGTTAGACCATCTTTGCCTATCATGACCACCGGATTTAGGTGATGTGCGCTGGCAACAAGTTGCCGGCGCTGTGCCATATCGAGTTCAAGCATTAAACTTTCCTAAAAGAGTTCGATTTTACCTGATGAAATCAGCCAGAACCAGCAGAGCCTGGATAAGAGCGCATATCAATGATAATTTTGTCCGTAAGGCTAACCAGGAAGGTTATCGTTCGCGTGCCGCGTATAAATTGCAGGAAATTGCCGAGCATGATGCTCTTTTTACCCCGGGGATGACGGTTGTTGATCTTGGAGCCGCTCCAGGCAGCTGGTCACAAGTGGCACTCGACCTGGTCGGGCCGGCAGGAAAAATTTTTGCACTGGATATGCTGGATATGCAACCGTTACCTGGTGTGACATTTATTCAGGGAGATTTTCGCGAAGATAAGATTCTGGCAACACTGGAAACGGCGCTGGGCGGGAGGCGTGCTGATCTTGTAATTTCCGATATGGCGCCCAATCTTACTGGTGTGCGTGTGAGTGATCAGGCCCGGGGCATGTATCTGGCTGAACTTGCTTTGATGTTTTGTCGTGAGCATTTGAACCCCGGGAAAAATTTTCTTGTCAAAGTTTTCCAGGGCACTGACTTTGAAGCATTTCGCCGGCTGATGCAGGCCGATTTTGCAAAAGTTGTTATCAGAAAACCCAAAGCCTCGCGAGATCGCAGTAAAGAGTTATATTTGCTGGGACTGGAAAAAATAATCTGATAGACTGCAATAACAGCCTTGTAAAAGGTAAACCGTAGTGTTCCAAGAAATCGGTTTCGTCGAGAAGCAAAATTGAGGAGCTAATATGAATAATTTGATTAAAAACATGGCCATCTGGCTGGTGGTTGCTTTGGTACTGATGACAGTATTCAACCAGTTTTCCACACGGCAGCCGTCACAACCTCCCATGGAGTATTCACAATTTATCAGTGAAATGCACCAGGGCAGGATTGCCAAGGTAGTAATTGATGGTCGAACTTTGAGAGGGACAAAATCGGACGGTCGTCAGTTTATTGTTTATTCACCTTCTGATCCCTGGCTGGTCAGTGATCTGCTAAAGGCGGGCGTGGCGGTGGAAGCAAAACCGGAAGAAGAGCCATCTATGCTGATGAGCATACTGGTGTCCTGGTTCCCGATGTTGCTGCTGATCGCTGTCTGGATCTTTTTTATGCGTCAGATGCAGGGAGGGGGGCGTAACGGTGGTGCTTTTTCATTTGGAAAAAGTAAAGCCAGAATGCTAGATCACAAAAGTAATAATGTAACTTTTGCTGATGTGGCCGGCTGTGAAGAAGCCAAGGAAGAGGTTGCTGAACTGGTGGAGTTTCTGAAAGATCCGTCCAGATTCCAGAAGCTGGGCGGGCGTATTCCTCGCGGAGTTTTAATGTGCGGTAATCCGGGAACAGGGAAAACGCTGCTTGCCCGTGCAATTGCCGGTGAAGCGAAGGTGCCGTTCTTCAGTATTTCCGGTTCGGATTTTGTTGAAATGTTCGTGGGTGTGGGTGCATCCAGAGTGAGAGATATGTTCGAGCAGGCGAAAAAACATGCTCCTTGCATTATCTTTATTGATGAAATAGATGCCGTAGGACGCCAGCGTGGCGCCGGACTGGGAGGGGGGAATGACGAGCGCGAGCAAACCCTGAATCAGCTGCTGGTTGAAATGGATGGCTTTGAAGGTAATATGGGTGTAATTGTCATTGCCGCCACCAATCGTCCTGATGTACTGGATCCCGCACTGTTGCGCCCGGGCCGGTTCGACAGGCAGGTTGTGGTTCCATTGCCGGATATTCGCGGCCGTGAACAGATCCTGCAGGTACATATGCGTAAGGTCCCCATATCACCCGATGTCAAGGCCGGTATTCTTGCCAGAGGTACGCCCGGTATGTCAGGTGCTGATCTTGCCAATCTGGTTAACGAAGCTGCATTATTTGCTGCACGCGCCGGTAAACGCCTGGTTGACATGGATGATTTTGAGCGTGCAAAAGATAAGATTCTGATGGGTGCGGAGCGACGTTCTGTTGTTATGCCGGAGAATGAGCGTCGCAATACGGCTTATCATGAATCCGGACATGCAGTTGTGGCTTATCTGCTGCCTAAAACTGATCCGGTTCATAAAGTGTCGATTATCCCGCGCGGTCGTGCATTGGGTGTCACCATGCAATTGCCTTCCGAAGATCGTTACAGCATGGATCGTGACCAGATACTGCAAACGATATCAGTCATGTTTGGCGGTCGTATTGCGGAAGAAGTATTTATGAACCAGATGACTACCGGTGCTTCAAATGACTTTGAACGGGCAACGGATACCGCGCGTAAGATGGTGACGCAATGGGGCATGTCCGAAGCGCTGGGGCCTATGGTATATGCTGAAAATGAGGGTGAAGTGTTTCTGGGTCGTTCGGTTACCACTCAGAAGAACGTAAGCGAGGCAACCATGCAGAAGGTGGATGCTGAAATTCGCCGTGTCATCGATGAACAGTATGCACTTGCACGCAAGCTGATTGAGGAGAATAAGGATAAAATCGAAGCAATGACTCAGGCATTGCTTGAGTGGGAGACAATAGACAGTGACCAGATCAAGGATATTATGGAAGGTCGCCCGCCACGTCCACCACAGGCTCCAATTTCTTCTACCCGGTCGGATAAAGGGTCATCAGCTGGTGAGGTGAAGCAGCCCACAAGTGAACCGGCAACAACCGAGGCACCCGCTACTCAGAAAGTAGAAATTTAAAAATCAAGTTATTTCCTTTCAATGGCCTGTACGTTTTGTGATGCACAGGCCATTTTTCTTGCTCAAGTGAACAGATTACAAAAGATTCTTCAAGAAAATCGTCCGCTGATTATGGGGGTCATCAATGTCACGCCTGATTCGTTTTCGGATGGCGGGCGTTTTGATACCACAGAGAAAGCAACTGAACAGGCAAGGCGTCTGATCCAGGAGGGAGCTGATATTCTTGATATTGGAGGAGAATCAACCCGTCCGGGGAGTCAGCCTGTAAGAGCGGATGAAGAACTGGCCCGGGTGATGCCAGTTATCGAGTTTGCCCTGCGTATGAATATTCCGGTATCAATTGACACTTCAAAGCCGGAAGTTATGTGTACTGCAATTACTGCCGGAGTTGATCTTGTTAATGATATCAATGCATTGCAGTCACCTGGGGCACTGGAAGCCATCGCGGACAGCACTGTTATGGTTTGTCTTATGCATATGCAGGGAAGGCCGGAAACGATGCAACACGATCCTCAATATTCTGATGTGGTTGCCGAAGTCATCTTATTCCTGGAACAACGGATAGCCTCAGCTGTATCAGCCGGAATTGAGCGGGATCGTATTATCATTGACCCCGGTTTTGGCTTTGGGAAGACATTTGAGCATAATCTTGATTTATTGCGCCAACTGAGTCGCCTTATTTCCATAAATCTTCCCATCCTGGCAGGGTTGTCGCGTAAATCCATGCTGGGAATGATTACAGGCAATACTGTGAATGATCGTATCCATACCAGTGTGGCTGCGGCACTGCTGGCAGTGGGGCAAGGTGCCAGGATTGTTCGGGTGCATGATGTTAAAGCTACCCGTGATGCTTTTTCAGTTTTTTCTGCGGCAAATCTGATTTATCCGGGTTTCCTGGTGCATTCGCAAACCTGATAATGGTTGGCTGTGGTGATAATGACTCCAAAATTTGACTGATGAGAAATATTGAAATGAAAAAAAAATATTTTGGTACTGATGGTATTCGGGGAAAGGTGGGAGAATTTCCCATTACTCCCGACTTTTTTCTGCATCTGGGCTACGCTGTAGGCAAAGTGTTACTGGCGTCTGACAGTCAGCTGGCTGCTGCGGATAAACGGCCAACTATACTGATAGGTAAAGACACAAGAATATCCGGCTATATGCTGGAATCAGCACTGGAGGCCGGTTTTTCAGCTGCCGGTGTGGATGTGCTGTTATCCGGCCCTCTGCCGACACCTGCTGTAGCTTATCTTGTTCGGGCTTTACGTATTCAGGCAGGGGCAGTCATCTCTGCTTCGCATAATCCGTTTGATGATAACGGGATCAAATTTTTCTCGTCCGAGGGTACTAAATTACCTGACAGTATGGAACTCCAGATTGAGGCTGAACTGGAGCTACCTGTAAAAACAGCGCCTTCCATTAAGCTGGGTAGAGTTCAACGCTTGAGGGATGCTGCCGGCCGGTATATCGAGTTCTGCAAGAGTACTTTCCCCAATCAGCTTGATCTGCGCGGATTACGAATCGTTGTTGATTGCGCTAATGGTGCGGATTACAACGTTGCCGGGCATGTGATGCATGAGCTGGGTGCCGATGTGGTTACAACATATGCCAATCCGGATGGTTTTAATATCAACTATGAATGTGGAGCGACTTATATCAGGGCTCTGCAGGATTCAGTCCTGCAATATAAGGCCGATCTTGGGGTGGCATTGGATGGTGATGGCGATCGTGTGTTAATGGTGAGCAGGGAAGGGGAGCTTTATGATGGCGACAGTCTTGCTTACATTATTGCCAAACATCGGCAGCAGCTCGGTATATTACAAGGTGGAGTGGCCGGAACACTCATGACAAATCTGGCGGTTGAACAGGCTTTTGAGCGGCTGGGGATTCCATTTGCCCGGGCAAATGTGGGTGATCGCTATGTTTCTGAACTACTGCAAAAGAACGATTGGCATCTGGGTGCCGAGAATTCCGGTCATATTATTTGCCGGGATAAGCATACAACAGGTGATGGTATTATTTCAGCACTGCAGGTTTTGTACGCATTGCGCGATTCCGGTTCGACACTGGCCGATTTCACACGTGATATCAGTTTCTTTCCTCAGCGGCTGATAAATGTAAAGGTTTCCAGAGATTTTGATTTCCGGACTAATTCAGTAGTCGAATCCTGTAAAAAAGAGGCAGAACAGGCTCTGGGAAATGATGGACGTATATTGCTGCGTGCTTCAGGAACTGAACCGCTGATCCGAGTGATGGTAGAAGGAAAAGTACCGCAAAAAACTGAATACTGGGCAGAAAAAATTGCGGAAACGATCCGTCAGGAAGCCACTTCCTTAACCACCGAATACTGAAATCATCACAAATCTGTAACATCCCCTGTTTATTCTTGTTATGAATTGAATTGCTGCCCGGGAGTCCGGGTCGCAGTTACCATTTCTAAATTACTGAAAACAGGGTGGTTACCATGTCGTATGCTTTATTAAGGTTTAGTACCGGAACACTGACTTTAATTTTTGGTTTTATGCTTCTGGGTGGATCTGGCACGATGGTTTTTGCCAGACCGCTTATCAAAATTGATGGCTCGAGTACGGTTTTTCCGATTACAGAGGCTGTTGCAGAAGATTTTCAGATTGCCAAAAAGGGAGCCATTATGGTTACCGCCGGTATTTCCGGTACAGGTGGCGGATTTAAAAAGTTCTGCCGGAATGAAGTTGATATTGTGAATGCATCTCGTCCAATCCTGTCTTCCGAAATGGAACAGTGCCGGAAAAATGGCATACAGTTCATAGAATTACCGATTGCTTTCGATGCCCTGACCGTGGCGGTTAATCCCGGGAATAACTGGATTCAGTCCATGACGATAGCCGAATTGAAAAAAATCTGGGAACCGGCAGCGCAGGAAAAAATAGTGAGCTGGAACCAGATCAATCCAGCCTGGCCTGATGCCAAAATCAAACTCTTCGGTGCGGGAGCGGATTCAGGTACGTTCGACTATTTCACGGAAGCCGTGGTCGGTAAGGTAAAATCCAGTCGAGGAGATTTTACGGCTTCCGAGGATGACAACGTACTTGTACAGGGAGTGGCAAGTGATTTGTATGCACTGGGTTTCTTTGGCTATGCCTACTACATTGAAAACAACAAAAAGCTGAAGGCAGTCGCAATCGATAATGGTAATGGCGGTATCCTTCCCTCAATGCTTACGGTGCAGAATGGAAGTTACCAGCCGTTATCGCGCCCCCTCTTTATCTATGTGAATATAAAATCGGCAGATAAACCGGAAATCGGAGAATTTGTCACCTTTTATATGCAACATGCACAGCAGCTGGTTGAGGAAGTCAGATATTTCCCTCTGAAAAAGGAGTTTTATGACTTCAATATCAAACATTTCCGCAGTAAAAATCCAGGTACTGCATTTGGAGGCGAGGCCGGTATGGGATTAAGTATTGAGGAACTGTATAAACGCGAACGTACTCAATAACGGACTGATTTCCACAACTGGCTATCGTCATTATTTTCTGTTATGGATTATTTACCTGTTTTCTTTGATATCAGGCGGCGTAATTGTCTGATAGTGGGGGGAGGCGATGTTGCTGTTCGTAAAGCCAGGCTGCTGCTGCGGGCAGGTGCCTGTGTTCACGTGGTATCACCTGTTATCAACGATGAACTGGGTAATCTGCTGCAACAATCGCAAACAATTACACACATTGCTGAAATTTTTCGACCGGCGCATTTACTGAATATGGCGCTGGCTATTGCTGCCACCAATGATCATGAAGTGAATCAGGCAGTCTCCGCTGCCGCCAGGAAAGCAGACATTCCGGTAAATATCGTAGACAACCCGGATTTATGTACCTTCATCATGCCGTCTATTCTTGACCGTTCTCCGATCATCGTTGCGGTTTCAAGTGGTGGTACTTCTCCGATACTGGCGAGGCTGTTACGTTCGCGGCTGGAAGCGCTGATTCCTGCTGCCTATGGTCGGCTGGCCGAGTATGCCGCACAGTTTCGTGGCAAGGTCAGACAACGTTTTATCCATCAGGAGAATCGTCGTTTTTTCTGGGAGAAAATGCTGCAGGGGCCGTTTGCAGAAATGGTTTTCGCCGGCAGAGATCAGGCTGCACAGGATTATCTGTCAGAAGCATTGGAAAACAGTACCGATCAGTTTCCGACCGGAGAAGTTTATCTGGTGGGTGCAGGCCCGGGTGATCCCGATTTGCTCACTTTCCGGGCCATGCGCCTGATGCAGCAGGCGGATGTGGTCATCTATGACCGGCTGGTTTCTCCCGCCATTCTCGATATGGTCAGACAGGATGCAACGCGCATCTATGTTGGAAAAGTGCGTAATCAGCATACCCTGCCGCAGACATCGATCAATGAACTGCTGGTAAAGCTCGCCCAGGAGGGTAAACACGTTCTGCGCCTGAAAGGAGGAGATCCCTTTATTTTCGGGCGAGGGGGTGAGGAAATCGAAACCCTGTCGCAACACCACATTCCGTTTCAGGTGGTTCCCGGGATCACGGCGGCTTCAGGCGTGGCCAGTTATGCAGGGATTCCCCTGACCCACCGTGATCATGCACAATCCTGTGTCTTTGTGACGGGACATCTGAAAGACAACAC
>NZ_JADZAJ010000039.1 GCF_020852615.1 Nitrosomonas sp.
AGTGGACGCACCTCTGGTGTACCGGTTATGACGCCAGTCGTATCGCCGGGTAGCTAAGTGCGGAAGAGATAACCGCTGAAAGCATCTAAGCGGGAAACTTGCCATAAGATTAGATTTCCCGGGAATTAAATTCCCCTAAAGGTTCGTTGAAGACTACAACGTTGATAGGTCGAGTGTGTAAGCGTAGTAATACGTTAAGCTAATCGATACTAATTGACCGTGAGGCTTGATCCTATAATCTTGAAAATTAAATTTTGATGGTAGTAATTTTACTGCCGTAAAGTTACCTGATATTACAAGTTTTTGCTTGGCGGCCATAGCGCTTTGGACCCACCTTTTCCCATCCCGAACAGAGAAGTGAAACGAAGCAGCGCCGATGATAGTGTGTTTACACATGTGAAAGTAGGTCACCGCCAGGCACCCTATTTCTATACCAACATACAAGTCACTAGAAATATACTGTTTTTTGGTATTTTATTTATTGATAGTGAGTTGTGTTTGTAAAATAAAAAATATTCTTATTTATTTTTTCACTTGGATCAGGTGGTTTTTTGCTGCGTTGATCTTTTAGTTTTCTCATATTTCAATGCCAGTTAAACAACCGGCTGGTAAAATAGAGCAGCTAATTCTTCTTTTTTCAAAAAATAAATTTTATTGGAAAGCATTGATGCCAACGTTGGTTGTTGGTGTCTTTTTTTCCATTTCGGTGGCGTTGGTACCGTTAGTGATTGGGCAGCTGTTTGCTCAAATGACATCTGATGGTAATCAACGTGTGCTGGAATTCCTGCCAATATTACTTGCTGTCCTTTTATTAACAATTATCTTCACGAGTAGCGTCATCGCTTATATTCATGAGCGGCTGCTAAGTAGGATCGTACTTGGTTTGCGTGTGGAGATATTTGAAAAACTGCTGACCCTGCCTCCGGCCTTTTCTGATTTTACAACCGAGATAATTTCTTTATATTTTTTTCAGTCGATTGAAAAACTGTGCCATAGCGTTACGCTGCTGGGACTCAATTTTTCACGAGATTTCCTGATTGCAATTGGGTTATTGAGTGTGATGGTTGGGTTAAATTTGGAAATGTCCTTATTTATTACTGCAATCCTTATTTCTTTTTTTTTAATTCGACAGATATCTTATTTTGATGCTGGCCAGCAAAATAAACTGGAACAGAAGCAACATGAAATATCTGGGAGTATAGCCAAAATATTAAGGCTTCGCCGATCTGTTGATTTGGATAACAGTTACGCACAACAAGTCAGACACGTTCAGAATAGTTTTGATCAATGGCAATCATCTTTGTACATACAATCTAGGCAAAAAAGAATACTGGAATTGTTCTCTTATAGTCTTTTGATAGGGATATTTACGATATCCTTTTACTATTTACTGCAGCAACATACCTTGAACAGGCTGACTATTGAAGATATGGTCGCCTTCGTTACTGCAGGAATCATGCTGGTTTTCCCATTATGGCGGCTTGTTAATAGTAATTTTTTATTAAAACAATGTAATGAAGCATTACAGGTAGTTTTTTCTCTTTTGAACCAGACTTCTGGAACTGTGGAGGATGATTACCATATTATTTGTTTAAATCATTGTAAAGGGAAGTTGCAGTTTGAAGGAATCAGCTTCCAGGGTAGGCAGTCTGATCCCCGGCTTCCTTGCTTTAACCTTGAAATTGCATCCGGGCGAAAAGTTGTATTGATAAATCAGGATCCGGGTATCAATCGATTGTTTGCAGACCTCATTTGTGGTTTTGCGCAACCTTCAACAGGTAGAATTTTGCTTGATGGTAATGATACCAGGCAGATAATTTCATCCGAATTATATAAGCACATTGCCTGGATTTCACCTGACCAGGATTTGTTGAGTGATACGATTGCGGCAAATATTGCTTACGGCAGTTTTAGTTGCAGCAGGGAAATAGCGATAACAGCAGCAGCCCATGCCGGATTGGCAATGGAGTTTATCAGGGAACTACCACAGGGGTTGCAGACTAAAAATGATAACACTTCGCGGATGCTTTCAAATGATCAGCGTCAGCGTATACTTATTGCTCGTGCACTGTTAAAAAACCCAAGTATTGTTATTCTCGATGAAACTACGGCCTATTTTGAAACTGATAATGCTGCTTTATTACAGGCATTGCGAGTATTGCTCAATAATCGTACATCGTTAATACTTTCATCAAGGTCGGTGATGCGTGGCCTTGCTGATCAGCAGTTTGACCCGGGTAATCCTGTTTCCTTATGTACTGCTTGATCGTACTTACCCTGATATTCCGCATATGCTTTGTTGTTGGATGTCGATGTTTTATCGGTAACCTTAAAGGTTTTTCATGAAGTTTTTTTTTGATCTTTTTCCGATAATCCTTTTTTTCATTACCTATAAAGTTTATGGTATTTACAACGCGACTGCGGTTGCGATCGTAGCAACATTTGCTCAAATCGGTTGGGTGTGGCTGCGTTATCGCAAGGTCGACCATATGCTGTGGATGAGTCTTGCAATCATCCTCCTTTTTGGAGGAGCCACCCTGATTTTTCAGGATGAAACTTTTATTAAATGGAAGCCAACAGTCCTCTACTGGCTGTTTTCCACTGTTCTACTGCTGGCAAACCAGATTTTTGGTAAAAATCTGATACGCGTTATGATGAAAGAGCAGGTTAAATTACCAGAGATAGTGTGGACTCGACTCAACATAAGCTGGGTGGTATTTTTTACATTGATGGGGGCGGTTAACCTTTACGTGGCCTACAACTATTCGACTGATACCTGGGTGAATTTCAAGTTGTTTGGTTTTATGGGGTTGATGTTCGTTTTTGTTATTCTGCAGGCAATGCTGTTGGGAAAATATATTGAAAACAAGGATGACCGGTAATCCTAACCATAGATACCCTGATTAGTTATTGCGCGAACTGAATAGTCCTGCAGACAGCTTTCCGTGTAGTCTTTTGCCAGCCAATACGCCAACTTCTTTTGCCGGCCGGCTGATTTGCTGGCAACTTGAGAATGGACGACATTCCCTACCTTGGCAGGGTACCAGAGATCCTTATGCGATATGGGTGTCTGAGGTCATGTTGCAACAGACACAGGTTACAACAGTCATTTCCTACTATGAGCGTTTTATGACGGTTTTTCCGGATGTTGAGTCGTTGGCGGCTGTACCGGTAGAAGACGTGCTTACGTTATGGAGTGGTTTGGGCTATTACTCACGCGGCCGTAATCTACACCGCACTGCATGTATCATTATGGAGCAGCACGGCGGTATTTTTCCACGGGATGCGGCTACACTTCAGCAGCTACCAGGGATTGGCCGTTCTACTGCGGCTGCCATCGCTGCTTTTGCGTTTGGTGAGCGCTGTACGATTCTTGACGGAAACGTCAAACGCATTCTGGCGCGTTATTTCGGTGTCAAAGAATATCCAGGTAAAAAAACGGTGGAAGGGCAGCTGTGGCAGTTGGCAGAAAGCTTGCTGCCCGCCGGAAAGGATCACTACCACCCGATCATTGCATCTTATATACAAGCACTGATGGATTTGGGAGCACTGATCTGCATACGTGGCAGGCCACGTTGTCAATACTGCCCGTTACAAGCAGATTGTGTTGCTTACCAGCATAATCTGACAACTGATTTGCCGGTGCCCAGGCCCAGGAAGGTGCTTCCTGTTAGAGAAACGGTACATTTGATTCTTATCGATGACCGCAAACAAATTCTTCTGGAGAAACGACCTGCTTCCGGTATTTGGGGCGGGTTGTGGTGTTTTCCGGAAATGCCGGTCGATCAGGATAGTACCGATTACTGTGAAAAAAAATTACATGTACGGGCGACAAAATTTACTGAGCTTCCCCGCGTACAGCACACTTTTACGCATTTCAAACTGAGTATTCAGCCACAGTTGTTGCAATCAACGATACATCATCAGTCAGCATGTACAGAGATGAGTGAAAAAAATAATTATATCTGGTTAACAATTGAGCAGGCTTTGCAAAGGGCAATACCCGCTCCGGTTAGAACACTTCTGTTAAAAATACGATCCATAGATGGTAAATAACCCGGCCTTCCAGCAGTGGAAACAGCAGCAGCGCGCCTGTTTACGTAAATTACGGCAGCAGATATCAGCAGAACAGCGTACGCTTTGGAGCGATGCTATTACTGTTGCGCTTACACAAGGATTCCCCCTTCTGGAAAAGCATCGGATCGGGTTTTACTGGCCACATCAGGGTGAATACGACCCTCTCCCGGCGATGACATTTCTGAGAACACGTGGTGCCACGCTTGCTTTGCCGGAAGTCGTTAATAAAGGTGAGCCACTGAGGTTTGTCGAATGGTGGCCGGAAGCACCGATGAAAAAAGATATTTACGGAATTCCATCTCCTGATAACACCCGTGAAATGGTTGTTGACAGTATTATTATCCCGTTGCTTGGTTTTGATGAACGGGGCTACCGACTCGGCTATGGCAGCGGCTATTTTGACCGGACACTGGCTGCACTGAGTCCGCGCCCGCTGACAATTGGAGTGGCATTTGAAATATTTCGGCTGCCAACGATTCATCCGCAGCAACACGATATTCCGATGGATTATATTGTGACGGAGCGGTCCGTTTTACGTCGGCCAGGTTCCGGTGCTGATCTTGTACCGCTGACAGTGGCTGATTGTGCAGCGATAAACAGACCGATCAGGAATTAACCATTTTTGCTGAAAAACTGAGCAGCATTAAGTTTATTCATCATTTCCCCAGCGCGGTATCAGGGTATGTTCTACACCGAGCTGGTCCAGTATGCGTGCAACAATAAAATCAACGATATCCTGAATACTCTCAGGCAAGTGATAAAAACCGGGATTGGCAGGTAATATCACCACACCACTGCGCGCAAGTTTCAGCATATTTTCCAAATGGATGGCAGAAAACGGGGTTTCCCGGGCAACAATAATAAGTTTACGCTGTTCTTTCAGCATCACATCAGCTGCACGCTCGATCAGTTTCTGTCCCAGACCGGCTGCCACGGCCGATAAAGTGCCCATAGTACAGGGACAGATCACCATTGCATCAGCTGGATTGGAGCCGGATGCAACAGGCGCAAACCATTCTTCCCGGCCAAAAACCTTGAGCAGACCCGGTTCAACATTAAAATAGCCGTTTAAGAAAACTTCCGTTTCTTTAGGGCGTGGAGACAGTGTCAGCGCCATTTCCTGTTGTGCTACGATTTGTGCCGCCTGTGAATAGAGTAGATAAACCCGGTGGCCCTGCTTCAGCAAAATCTCCAGTAAGCGAATACCGTATGGCATGCCAGATGCACCAGTCAGGGCAACAGTAATGGTTTTCTTTGTGCGCATACTTTTTTCAGGAAATACGCCGGAAATGGCGCTTTGTTTTATTCGTTATGTGGATCATCAAAACGTTCTGCGGTATTACCCGCCATCTCTGATTCATGTCTGCGGACAAATTCCTGGGTGCTGTCAATTCCTCGCAGTTGCAATATGTAATTTCGAACGGCAGCTTCCACCAGCACTGCCAGATTACGGCCGGCAGCAACCGGGATAATGACTTTACGTATGCTGACGTTCAGAATGACTTCATTGAGGTTGCTCAGTGGCAGCCGTTCGTAAGCATTGATACTGCTGCCAATTGTTTTTTCAAGATGTACGATCAGCTTCATGTTCTTATGCCGGCGCACCGCAGTTTCTCCAAAGATGGTGCGGATGTTCAACATTCCCAGTCCGCGTACTTCAAGAAAATCACGCAGCAGTGGCGGGCACTGACCTTCGAGGGTTTCCGGTCCGATACGATGCAGTTCAACGACATCATCTGCAACCAGCCCGTGTCCGCGGCTGATGAGCTCCAGCGCCAGCTCGCTTTTACCAACACCACTTTCACCCGTGATCATGACGCCCATACCAAGAACATCCAGTAGTACGCCATGACGAGTGACTGCAGGCGCCAGCATTCTTACGAGATATGACTGTAACCCCCAGATAATTTCAAGGCTTGTCGTAACGGACTGAATCAGCGGAATGGACTGTTTATCTGCAAATTGTCTGAGTGCATCTGTGACTGGCGCATTATCTGTCACAATCAGACAGACAAGCTGACTTCCGGCAAGCTGGTTCAGTCGTTTTTGCCGAGAGGCATCATCAAGCTGTTCGAGATAGTCGACGGATGTCTGGTTCAGCACCTGTATCCAGTTCGGGTGGACAAAATTGAGATGACCAATCAGCTCCTGCGCTGAATTGTTTATTTCGAGACTGTCAAGCTGTCTGTCAAAAGCAGCAGGTAACCCGGCCCACTGCAAGCCCAGTTTTTTCTGATTTTCTTCAAATAGCTGTGTGATGCTAACCTGGGACATGTTCTGGTACCCAGTCCGAGATGAGCTGACGAACCTCTTTGGTATTCTGGCCGTGGAGCAGTTTCTCACGGAAATTTTTGTTGCTGAACATCTGTGCCAGCTCGCTCAGTATCAGCAAATGCTGGTCAGTTGCCTTTTCCGGCACCAGCAAAATACAGGCAATGCTGACTGGCAGGCCATCCGGAGCATCAAAAGGAATCGGCTCTTTCATCCTGACGAGTGCGGCAGCAGCTTCACGCAATCCCTTAATGCGGCCATGGGGAATGGCCACCCCTTGGCCCAGTCCGGTTGATCCGAGTTTTTCGCGTGCGAACAGGCTGTCAAATACCTGAGTGCGCGCGATATGCAGGGAATTTTCAAATAACAGACCAACCTGCTCAAATACACGTTTTTTGCTGGTTACATCCAGATCAATAATGATGTTGGATTCCGGCAATAATTGAGCAATGAGATTCATAGATACGCAAACCCCTTGGAAATCAGGCGGTATAAAAACATTGAACGGGAAACGGGGCCGGTTATTTGACTTGTATTACTGTCTTCCATGCTGTACCAGCACAGCCCGAGCAGCTGGAGGATATTGTGCCGGTATTACCCCGTTATATTGTTCCAGCATGGCTGCTGGGTTTTTGGCAGATAAGCGAGGCGTGATATTTTACTCGGATTGTTCAAATTCCTGATCTTTTAATCCACCATGGTTATCACGTCGATCAATATTTTTTTCCTTGTACTTGAGGATCTGGCGATCAAGTTTATCTACCAGACTGTCAATGGAAGCATACATATCGAGACCGTCCGCTTCCACAAAAATTTCTTTTCCCCGAAGGTTAACTGTAACTTCAGCTTTTTGCTTGAGCTTATCGACTGAAAGGATCACGTTGATATCAATAATATGGTCAAAATGACGTGTAATCCTCTCAACCTTGGATAAAACGTAGTCGCGCATGGCCGGTGTAATTTCTACATGATTGCCGGTGAGGTTCAGATTCATTCTTTCTCCTTATTCCTTATATGAGAGGATCGTATTCAAAGATATTTCAGGGAAGTGCCCGGCAGATTGTTGAAGATGACTATTCCTGCTGTATTTCTCAACAGTCTGCTAGAGCATTTTGCGTAAATTAGTCGGGGGAATATGCATGAACTCCCGATATTTTGCAACCGTGCGGCGAGCAATCACAATACCTTGTTGCGCCAGTATTTGTGAGATTTGACTGTCATTGAGCGGTTTCTTGCGATTTTCATCCTGGATCAATCGCTTGATTAGCCCGCGGACAGCGATAGCTGAATGGGCTTCACCCGTTTCTGCCGGGATATGACTGCCAAAAAAATATTTGAGCTCAAAAATACCATGTGGTGTCCATATATATTTCTGGGATGTGACACGAGAAATGGTCGATTCATGCAGCTCAAGCATTTCAGCAATTTCGCGCATAACCAGAGGGCGTATGGCTGTTTCCCCCTGCTCCAGGAAAGCGTGCTGGCGATCGACTATCGCCTGACTGACCCGCAGTATCGTAGCTGTTCGCTGATCAAGATTTCTGACCAGCCAGCGGGCTTCTTTCAGCTGGCCCATCAGCATCGAAGTGGCCTCACTGCGATGGCGTTTCAGGATGCCCGCATACAAGTCATTGATGCGAAGGCGCGGAACCGAACCAGAATTAAGTTGCACTACCCAGCTGTTATCTGATCTGGCCACAATCACATCAGGGATGACGTGACGTGCTGTGGTCACATTGAAATCATCACCAGGTTTGGGGTTAAGTTGAGTAACCAGCTGATAAATCGATTGCAGGCAGGCTTCATTGCAGCCAAGCACCCTCCGGAGTAACGGAAAATTTTTAGCAGCGAAATTTTCCAGATGCGTATTTACCAGTTTAAGCGCTTCGTCCCGCAGTGGCGTGTTGTCTGGTAATGCCAAGAGCTGCAGGGACAGACACTCACGCAGATTGCGAGCACCTACGCCCGGGGGATCCAGTTGCTGAACGTAATCCAGGGCAGATTCCAGATCATCAACACTGATTTCCAGTTCAGCCGGGAGCAGCCCCGCAAGCTCTCCCAGATCTTGAGACAGATAGCCATCATCATCGAGACTGTCCACCAGGAGTTCTGCAATTTTCTTTTTGCGTTCATCGCATTGTCCTAAACTGATTTGTGCAAGCAGGTGTTCACGCAGACTGGTGGGGTGACTGATTAACCGGGAGAAATCCTGATCTTCATCTCCCCCCTGCCTATGGGTATCGAAAAAAAGTTCCTGGTCAGCGTGTATCGGTTCATCTGGCCAATCATTCTGGAGATCTGTCTCTTTCCCGGTTTCTGCGATGCCATCGGTTTCTGCTGCCGCAGATAATTCCGGAGCGGATAAGGAAGTATCCTGCCCATCAGTTTCATAGCTTTCCCGATCTGCTCCCTCATCCAGTTCGAGCAGGGGGTTTTCCTGGACAAGACGTGTGATTTCCTGGTTAAGCTCAAGCGTGGACAGTTGAAGCAGTCGGATAGATTGCTGTAACTGTGGCGTTAGTGTTAATCCGGCATGAAGCCTGAGCTGCAGAGTTGGCTTCATGGTTCAGAGCCTGAAATTTTCACCGAGGTAAACTTCCCTGACACGCTCATCTGTGATGATTTCAGCAGGGGCGCCACTTGCCAGTACGGTTCCGCCGCTGATGATATAAGCGCGATCACAGATTCCCAGTGTTTCCCGAACATTGTGATCCGTGATTAGTACACCGATGCCACGTAACTTGAGGAAACTGATGATGCGCTGAATATCCATGACGGCGATTGGATCTACTCCGGCAAAAGGTTCATCCAGCAGAATGAAGCGTGGCCGGGAGGCCAGTGCCCGGGCAATTTCAACCCGTCGCCGTTCGCCGCCGGATAAACTCATTCCCAGGCTGTCACGCAGATGGCTGATATGCAGATCGTGCAACAGCTCATCGAGATACTGCTGAATTTCATCCTGCTGCAGGTTTTGTAATTCCAATACGGCCAGGACGTTTTCTTCCACTGTGAGTCGGCGAAAAACAGAAGCCTCCTGAGGAAGATAGCTCAACCCAAGGCGGGCACGCTTATGAATGGGCAACTGGCTCAGGCTGTGCTCATCCAGAAAAATTTCCCCGCCATTTAGTGGAACCAGTCCGACCACCATATAAAAACAGGTCGTTTTTCCGGCACCGTTGGGACCAAGCAAACCAACGACCTCGCCACTGCGAACGGAAAAAGATACATCCGTTACCACTTTGCGGGCCTGATAATTTTTTTTCAGATTTTCAGCACGTAATTCACTCATATGTCTGAGCCAACCGTAGTTCAGTCCCGGACAGGCTTATTTTTCGTCTTCAGTAGAGGGTTGTTTTGCTTTGGGCTGAATCACAGCACGTACGCGATGATCAGATTTTTTGTCGTTTTCCGGCTGCGGCTGACCCAATACCTGGAAAAAATCACTCGCAATATCGTAGGAAATGTAGTCGCCTTCTACCTCATCAGTGCCGCGTTTCAGACGGGCACTGCCGAACAGTTCTATTTTGTCGGTTTTGTCGTCATATTCCGCCCGCTTGCTCCATGCTTCCACATATTCATTGACACCATCCCGTTTCTGCCGGTAGCTGACCAGATCACCGTACGCTGTGGCGTGCCGGTAACCGGTTGTGTCCTCTTTCATGATGACTTTGTCTGCCCGTACAATCAGTGTTCCCTGGGTCATGATGACGTTCCCAATGAAAACACTGGTCCGGAATTCTCCTTTACGCTTGTAATCCTCTACCGTGGCACGATCCGCCTCCAGGTGAATCGGTTTGTCGCGATCAGCGCGTTCAGCTGAAACAATGGCTGGCAAAAACAGAAGGAACAAACTTAACAGCGTGCTTAAAACCTGCATAAACCGGTGCTCACGAAAATTAAATAAAAAAACCTGTCCGTCTTCTGTCTGGTCCGGGAAAACAAAATTATGCGGGTGAAGTCAGCCGTTAACGGTTTGTACGTGGTGTGCGGTCATCATGTGCAGTAACCCTGGACTGAAGCAGAATCTCTCCAGTCTGATTATTTACGAACAGTCCAACGGCACTAGCAGTACTGTTCATTCTGATTACGGTAACAGGCTGATCAGTTTTAGCAATATCTGTATCCGGGATCACATGCAAAAAATCGGTCAGCATCGTTACTTTATCCTTATCCTCGTCTTTTCCTCTGATAATAATCACATTTTTGCGCAGAAAAATATCATTGCTGCCCTCGGTCAGCTCGGCCTGATCGGAGGTGACTCTGAGCAAAGGTTTATCCGGTTCAACGCTGATAAGGCTGACATGCTCCAGCTGTGAGATATCTCCCGCCGGATAATGAGTCAGTTTATCCGCAGAAAAAAAACGATTGGCCTTCAAATCGTGATTAACCTGTACGCCATTCATGTTTTCGATAATGTAGTCCACTTCCAGTTGCGAATGACTGTCCTGTTGCGGATTCGGGTGCTGCAAATTGCTGTCCAGCCAGAGTGTGAGCAAGAGTAAAACGACCAGCCACACGGATGGCCTCAGGAAAAATGAGCGCCCCATGTTAAAACATCGCTTGCCTGGAGTTCGTTACGAACATAGATTGTTTTTTCGGTTATTTCCGGATGGATAATATGACTGGAAAGAGGCAACACACTGTTAATACGCTGTTTTCCAGGATTATAACAGAACCCTGCTCACATAATGGTTATGACACCCGTGACTTGTCTCTGCTGTTTTACAGCAAACTGTAAAAAGATTGGCACAATTTCATTTTTACAATTTGCACTTTATGCTTGAATAAGCGTTCCAATGTGATTATGGTCATCATTTACGATAAATAAAGTAAAGCTGGGTTGACAATGCAAGCAAATGCCACTGATTTTGAAAATTACGAGTTACTGCAGGACGATGTATGCGCCCGGCGGGTGATTGCGGCTAAAGAGAAACTTGGGAAGCGTGCCATCATACTGGCACATCATTATCAGCGTGCAGATGTTTACCGCCACGCTGATTTGACCGGGGATTCACTCAGGCTTTCTTATCTTGCCGCGCAGACCGACGCCGAATTTCTGGTTTTTTGCGGGGTGCACTTCATGGCCGAGGTGGCAGATATTCTTTCCGGCCCGGAGCAGATTGCCATATTGCCTGACCTTTCTGCCGGTTGTTCCATGGCGGATATGGCCAATCTCGCCAAGGTGGAGCGCGCCTGGCGTGAGCTGGCAGAAGTGCTGGATCCGGATGCACTGGTAACCCCTGTTACCTATATCAATTCCAGTGCCGATCTGAAGGCTTTTTGCGGTCAGCATGGCGGTATTGTCTGTACTTCCAGTAATGCTGTAAAAATTTTGCAATGGGCGTTTTCCCGGCGTGAAAAGGTCTTGTTCTTTCCTGATCAGCATTTGGGGCGCTGGAGTGGCTACAAGCTGGGTCTGACACCGGAGGAAATGCCGGTATGGGATTTTGACGAGCCCATGGGCGGACTGACATCTGAACAGATTGAAAAAGCCAAAATTCTGTTGTGGAAAGGACATTGTTCAGTTCATCAGATGTTCCAGCCGCAGCATATTCTCCGTTTCCGTAACCAGCACCCGGACGGACTGGTTATTTCTCACCCCGAATGCAGCTTTGAGGTATGCAAGGCATCCGATTATGTCGGTTCGACCGAATACATCATCAACACCATCCGGGAAGCAAAAGCCGGTACCCGCTGGCTGGTCGGCACCGAACTGAATCTGGTCGGGCGGATTGCCGGGGAATTCAAAGCAGAGGGGAAAATCGTCCAGTTCATGTCGCCAATGGTATGCATGTGCTCAACCATGGCGCGGATCGATCCGCAGCATCTGGCCTGGTCACTTGAAAACCTGGCAGAAGGACATGTCGTCAACCAGATAAAAGTGCCAGAGCCACAGGCCGGCCTGGCTAAACAGGCACTGGAAAAAATGCTGGAGGTTTCAAAATAATACCTATGCCCGGCGCCTTTCCTGATCTCGATAAACCGGTTTTTTTGCCTGAAAACGGGAAGAAGCATGAGGCCGGGCGGGTACTGCACATCGCAACTTACAATATTCACAAAGGGCTGTCGTTTTTCAATCAGCGTGTGATTCTGCATGAATTGCGCGATCAGCTGCGAAACCTGAATGTGGATATCGTTTTTTTGCAGGAGGTGGTGGGAGAACACGTGCTGCACGCTACCCGTTTCCAGGATTGGCCGAAGAACGCCCAGTATGAATTTCTGGCAGACTCGGTATGGTCAGATTTTGCTTATGGAAAGAATGCGGTTTATGACCATGGCCACCACGGTAATGCCATTCTCAGCCGTTTTCCCATTGTGAGCTGGGAAAATGAAGATATTTCGGCGCATCGTTTTGAAAGTCGCGGATTGTTGCATTGCAAATTGATTATTCCCGGCTGGAAAGACACACTGCACTGCATTTGCGTCCATCTCGGGCTGTTCAGACAGGGCCGCAGCCAGCAGCTGGATGCAATCGAAAGGCGTATCCGGCAGCTGGTGCCTGCACAAGCACCTCTGGTTGTCGCCGGAGATTTCAATGACTGGCGCGGTGCTGCAAATCCGCTGCTTGCCAGTCGCCTGAATCTGGTTGAGGTGTTCCAGCATACGCATGGAAAGGCAGCGCGCAGTTTTCCTTCCGCTTTACCGTTGCTGCGCCTGGATCGGATTTATATTCGAGGGTTTCAGGTGAAAAATGCCCGGATTTTTCATAATCGTCCCTGGTCACGTATTTCTGATCACGCCGTACTGTCGGCCAACATCGTGCGTACATGAGCTGGCCTGATTTTGTTGAAGGCAATCAGATAACCTTATTACATTCCGGCGTTGAGTATTTCCCGGCGCTGGAGTCCACCATTGATTCCGCCAGGCAGGAAATTCATCTTGAAACCTATATTTTTCAGCTTGATGAAACCGGTACCCGTATTGCCACTGCGCTGAAACGGGCGGCACAGCGCGGGGTGGCTGTTCATCTGCTGATTGATGGATTCGGTTCTCTCGGTTTACCCGGACAGGCAATTCGGGAGATGCTCGAAGCCGGTGTGCGCGTGCTGGTTTATCGGCCCGAATTTTTCTCGTTCCGGTTCAGGCGGCACCGTTTGCGTCGCATGCATCGCAAGCTGGCGGTAATTGATGCAAAAGTGGCATTTGTGGGCGGTATCAATATCATTGATGACTGTTATGAGCCAGATGCGTTATTTCCCCGTTTTGATTACGCGGTTCAGGTTGCCGGCCCGCTGCTGGAAAAAATTCATGCTGCAGCCAGACATCTGTGGATGCTGGTTGCATGGGTTTATTTCAAAAAACGCTGGACCAGGGGTTCGCCGGTCACCGCAGGACATCAGCCAGCCGGGCATCAGCGTGCAGCATTCGTCATCCGGGATAATTTACGTAACCGGCGCAGTATCGAGCGCTGTTATCTCAAATCAATTGCGGCTGCGCACCGGGAAATCATTCTGGCCAATGCCTATTTTTTGCCTGGCAAGCGTTTCCGGGAAGCGCTTGTTCGAGCGGCACAGCGCGGGGTTTCGGTCATGCTGTTATTACAGGGAAAATCAGAATATCGCCTGCAGCATTACGCCATGCACGCCCTCTATGGCCACCTGCTGAATGCCGGTATCCATATCTATGAATACCGTCGAGGCTATCTTCATGCCAAAGTGGCAGTTATCGACGGAGTCTGGTCTACGGTTGGCTCTTCCAATATCGACCCGTTCAGTCTGCTGCTGGCCCGTGAGGCCAATGTCATCGTCAGCGATCCGATATTTGCTGCCGGGTTGCGCAGCAGTTTGCAGCAGGCGATGGCAGAGTCTCACCCCATTTCGCGATATTCCTGGAAAAACCGGTCGCGAATCAGGCGCGCACTAAACTGGGCATCCTACTACTTTCTGCGTATCCTGCAGGGGTTACTGGGTTATCGGCGGGAATAACAGATAAATACTGTTTTGCTCTTGTTTTTCAATCTTTCATCAAAGCTGGAATCATCTCCAAGTGTATAATTTACCGCACATAAGAATTACATCCAGGCATGATCCGTAAATTTCTGCACCGTATTTTTTCCTTCAGTTCCAATGAATCTGTAACTGCCGGGCCGGTATTCCGCACTATCGGATCCGAGCAGCATGGCATTGCACGCAGCCGTATCAGCCCCGGTTCATTAAAAGTTGCCACAACCCTGCAACAGGCGGGCTATTCTGCATATGTCGTGGGAGGGGCTGTTCGTGACCTGCTGCTGGGATTGAAACCCAAGGACTATGATGTTGCTACCAATGCTACACCCGAAGAGGTACGCGCTGTCTTTCGCCACTCTCGTATCATTGGTCGCCGTTTTCGTCTGGTGCATGTTATCAGTCGGGGTGAAACTGTTGAGGTGTCCACTTTTCGCGGCAAGGTGTCGGATAATGCGGCGGTAGCGAAAAACATGCGGGCTCATACTGATGAGACCGGACGGCTGCTGCATGACAATGTTTTTGGCAGTCAGGAAGAAGATGTCAGACGTCGTGATTTCACTATCAATGCCCTGTTTTACGATCCGGGGACAGAGGAGATTATTGACTACCTCAATGGCTTTGAGGATGTCAAAGCAAAACGGCTGTGCATCATCGGGGAGCCGGAACAGCGTTACCGGGAGGATCCGGTGCGCATGCTGCGTGCGGTACGTCTGGCCGCCAAGCTCGATATCCGGATTGATGACAAAACTGCCGCGCCCATTGGCGATCTGGCGCCACTGCTGCTGAATGTGCCGCCAGCACGGCTGTTTGATGAAATGCTGAAGCTGCTGTTTTCCGGTCATGCACTGGCTGCTGTAATTGATCTGCGTGCTCGCGGTCTGCATCACGGATTGCTGCCAATACTGGACGTCATTCTGGAGCAGCCTCTGGGTGAACGGTTTATTTCGCTGGTGCTGAAAAATACGGATGAACGGGTACGGCAGGATAAACCGGTTTCACCGGGTTTTTTATTCGCGGCATTACTGTGGCATGAGGTATTGGCGGTGTGGAATACCCACCTGCAGGCGGGTGAAAAAACGACCCCTGCACTCCATAAATCAATGGGAGAGGTGCTTTCTGCCCAGCGCAGCAGGCTGGCCATACCACACAGGCACGATAGTATTATTTACGATATCTGGTCGATGCAGCCAAGGTTTCAGGCAAGAGCCGGGCGTAAGCCGTTCCGTCTGCTGGAGCACCCGCATTTCTCGGCTGCCTATGATTTCATGTTGCTGCGTTGTAAAAGCGGGGAGATTGACGAAGAGCTGGGGCAATGGTGGCAGATATTCAAAGATGCTGACAATGCCAGTCGTGAAGCAATGCTGTTACAGGAATCACCAGCCGGACGCCGCCGGAAACGCCGCAGCCGCAGTAAACCGGCTGGCGAGAAGGTGGAGGCGGGACCGGCGGAATCAGCTGATCAGGAAATTTCATGACAGCCCGTTTGCATTCCCAATCCGCCAGCCAGGTTTTCGTCGCGCTCGGCAGTAACCTGGAAAATCCGCTTTCCCAGGTCAGACGCGGGGTTATGCTGTTGGCCGCACTGGAAGAGTCGCATCTGGTAAAACGTTCTTCTCTGTATCGCACCGCCCCGATGGGGCATACGGACCAGCCGGATTTCATCAACGCAGTCGTACAGCTGGAAACGTGTCTGACACCGCATCATCTGCTCGATGCTTTACTGGAAATTGAGCAGGCCTGTGGTCGTGTGCGTACTTTTCCCAATGCTCCCCGTATCCTTGATCTGGATATTCTGTTATTCGAAAACCTGCAACATGACGATGCCAGCCTCGTTCTGCCACACCCGCGCATGCATGAACGGGCCTTTGTGCTGCAGCCTCTGCTGGAAATTGCGGCAGATTGTGTGATTCCGGGGCGAGGTTCAGTGGCGGCATGTCTTGCAGCATGTGCGGGTCAATCACTGGAGTGTATTGCATCATCATGAATCTTGAGCGTTGTCGCTATATCGTTATTGAAGGCCCGATCGGAGCAGGTAAAACCAGCCTTGCCCGCAACATGGCAACCCGGCTGAATTATTCACTTGTGCTGGAGCAGCCGGAAGCGAATCCATTTCTGGAAAAGTTTTACCGGGACATGCCGCGCCATAATCTGTCCACACAATTGTTTTTCCTGGTCCAGCGCATGCAGCAATTACGATTGATGGAGCAGGAGAATAGTTTTTCACGTTCAGTGGTGAGTGATTTTCTGTTCGAAAAAGACCAATTGTTCGCTGATGTCACACTCAGTGAACCTGAACATGGCCTTTACCGGCAGATACGTGAACATATGCCGATTAGTGCGCCTAAACCTGATCTGGTGATTTATCTGCAGGCAGCCCCTGAAATTCTGATCAGACGGATCAAACAGCGCGGTAATGTACTCGAGCAGCGCATATCAGAAGATTATCTGCGACGCCTGACCGAGCGGTACATGTATTTTTTTCACGAATATGATGAGGCCCCGGTCATGATCATCAACAGCGAGCATATAGATCTGGCACACAACCTCGCTGATCTTGATCTGCTGCTGACACGCATTGACCAGATGCGCAGTGCACGCGAATATTTCAATGTCAGGGCCGGTTGATTGATGGGACAGCCAGACATCAGGCGGATGACGATCTCGACCTTGCAGCAAGCCTGTCAGCAGGGAGGGAGAATCGCTGCACTGACCTGCTATGACGCAACGTTTGCTTCCGTGCTGGATGAAGCGGGAGTAGATGTGCTGCTGGTGGGAGATTCGCTCGGAAACGTGATACAGGGACAATCCAGCACCCTGCCGGTAACGCTGGATGAAATGATTTATCACGTCCGGTGCGTGGAGCGCGGTACTCGCAGGGCATTTATCATGGCGGATATGCCTTTTGGCACGTTCCAGATTTCGCCGCAGGAGACGTTCGGGAACGCGGCCCGGTTGATGGCTGCCGGTGCGCAGATGGTCAAGATCGAAGGGGGACGGAATATGGCGGAAACAGCCGGATTCCTTGTCAGCCGCGGGATTCCGGTCTGTGCGCATATCGGACTGACACCACAGTCTGTTCATCAGCTGGGGGGGTACAAGGTTCAGGGAAAGACAGTAAATGGCGCCAGACAGTTGCGCGAAGATGCACTGCTGCTGCAGGAAGCCGGTGTATCTATGCTGTTGATGGAAATGGTTCCTGCTGCACTGGGCGGGGAAATCACCCGGTCGCTTTCCATTCCCACTATCGGTATCGGAGCGGGTGCAGCGTGTTCCGGGCAAGTGCTGGTACTGCACGACATGCTGGGTATCAGTCCCGGTTCTTTGCCGCGTTTCGTCAGAAATTTCATGACAGGTGCTGACAGTATTCAGACTGCTGTCAGAAATTATGTGGAGGCTGTCAGGCTTGGAGAATTCCCTGCACGTGAGCATACGTTCTGACAGGTTCAAAGCGGATCATTCACATGGAAATCATTGCTGATATTGCATCATTGCGCGCACGGCTGAAGTATGAAACTTCAGTTGCTTTTGTGCCCACCATGGGCAATCTGCACGCCGGGCATGTATCACTGATCAGAATTGCACAACAGCACGCCCGTTGCACGGTTGTCAGTATTTTTGTCAATCGTCTGCAATTTGCACCACATGAAGATTTTGACCGTTATCCCCGTACCCGGTCGAATGATTGCCGGTTGCTGGAAGAAAGCAGTGTGGATGTCGTCTTTATGCCGGATGAGCAAACACTCTACCCTGTTTCGCAGGAGTTTCAGCTATTGCTCCCGGTGATGGCTGAAACGCTGGAAGGAGTGTATCGGCCCGGTTTCTTTCGTGGTGTGGCAACGGTGGTGCTGAAGCTGTTGAATATTGTGCAGCCTCATGTGGCCGTATTTGGTGAGAAAGATTATCAGCAGCTGCAGATTGTTCGCAGAATGGCTGATCAGCTGAACCTGCCCGTGCAGATTATTGCGGGTGAAACAATACGGGCAGGAGACGGGCTGGCGCTCAGCTCACGCAATCATTATCTTGATGCAATTCAGCGGCAGGAGGCAGTGGAACTGGCCCGTCACCTGCGGCAGATCAGGGATAGCATCGCCTCTGGTGAGCGGGATTTTCCATTGCTGGAGCAGCTTGCAATTGAAAAACTGAGCCAGCGCGGCTGGATGGTTGATTATATTGCCGTGCGGCAGCAAGACACGTTACTGCCAGCCTCTGCGGATGATTCCAGGCTGGCCATACTGGGTGCGGCACGGCTGGGTCAGATTCGTCTGATTGATAATTTTCTGCTCATGCTGCAGTAATCATCCTAAAAACCCCGGTTGACTGCTTTGTTTGTTGCCTTAACAGCATGACAATTTTCAACTTTATTTCCATTTTCGTATTCACTTCATAACCATACCATCTTGCCCATTTCCAGAGGGTGGGTGAGTAACGGGTGGTAGGGGTATACGCGCAGGTAATATTGCTGTCTGCCGCACAGCTCCGGTACATGGTTCAGTTCGAACTGGTGTTCATTCGGGCCGAGCGTGCCGGTACATTCCAATCGAAAGTGCTTGAACTGATTGAGCCGGGTTTTGTTGTACTGCCGTGAAAGCAGCAGTTCCACCACAACGTCTTCAGGTTGCAGGCCGTTCAGTTTTACTGCGAGCCTGAAACCCAGTGCACCGCCAAATTCGAGCTGTTTTTCAGGTGTGTCGAGCCGTCGCAGGCTTACACCATTCCACGCCACATTGATTCTTGCTTTCCAGGCAGCAACGTTTTTAGCAACGGCAAAATTATCCTGGCTGTAACCGGCACCTTGCCGGCTCGCAGGGGTATAAAATTTTTGCACATACTCACTTACCATGCGACCGGTTCCGTAGCGCGGCAGCAGGGATGCCATCGAGTTTTTAGCCATTTTGACCCATTCAACCGAATAGCCGAACTTGCTGTGGCTGTAGTAAAGCGGAATAACCTGATCCTGCAGAATTTCGTAGAAAGACCGACTTTCTTCAGCATCTCGCTGTGCATCTTCTGTGGCTTCAGAAACAGGTTTGATTCCCCAGCCGTTTTTGCCGTCAAAACCTTCTCCCCACCAGCCATCCAGTATGCTCAGATTGAGCGTGCCATTGATGCCTGCTTTCATGCCGGATGTTCCGCTGGCTTCCAGCGGGTAGATCGGATTGTTCAGCCAGATATCCACGCCCGATACCAGTCGCCGGGCAAGGCGCAGATCATAGCCTTCCACCAGCAGAATGCGCCCTCTGAATTCCGGCATGTCAGCAACCTGGTGAATGTGCCGGATCAGGCTTTGTCCGGGCAAATCTGCCGGGTGAGCTTTTCCGGCAAAAATCAGCAGTACCGGTCTGACCGGATCAAGCAGAAGTTTGCGTAACCAGTCGAGATTCTGAAACAGCAGGGTGGCACGTTTATAGGTGGCAAAGCGGCGCGCAAAGCCCAGTGTCAATATATTCGGATTGATCGGGTCGGCAAATTTGAGCAGGCGTTCCAGATGTGCTTCGGAGCCGTGATTCCGTAAATTCTGTTCAGCCAGCCGTGCGCGGATACCGTAAAACATTTGTGACTTCAGGCTTTGCCGCACGCTCCAGAAGATATGGTCGGGAATCTCGTGAATGCGTGACCAGAATTCGGGATCATGCTGCTTGTATCGCCATTGAGGGCCAAGACGGCGATCAAACAGATCCACCCATTCCTGCGCCAGGAATGTCGGCACATGGACGCCATTGGTGACATAACCAATCGGATTTTCTTCCGGTTCGATCTGTGGCCACATATCCTGGCAAATACGAGCCGAGACATCCCTGTGGATTCTGCTGACTCCGTTGTGCATGCGTGACATGCGAATGGCCAGCGCGGTCATGTTGAAATCATGATTGTTTGCGGTATGGCCCAGTGCCAGGAATTCTTCCCGGGAAATTTTCAGTTCATGATAGAGCGCTTCGAAGTAGAGCTGCATCATGTCTTCGGGAAAATGGTCATGACCTGCCGGGACAGCGGTGTGGGTGGTAAAAATGGTGTTGACCGCAACCGCTTCCGCGGCACTGGCAAAATCCAGTCCCTGTTGCACCAGTTCACGGGCGCGTGCCAGCATCATGAAGGCGGCATGGCCTTCGTTGCTGTGCCAGACCGTGGGTTTAATACCCATTGCCCTTAACGCAGCCACGCCTCCTATGCCCAGAACGATTTCCTGCTCGATACGCATGGTTTTGTTTCCACCGTAAAGCTGGTGGGTAATCAGGCGATCATATTCAGCGTTGTCCGGTAAATCAGTATCCAGCAGATATAAACTGACATGGCCGATTTGTGCCCGCCATACCTTGGCGGTTACAACACGGCCGGGGAAACGGATTGGCACGTGAACTTCAGAGCCATCATCATGCAGTGCCGGCTTTACCGGCAAATCCTCGAAATCTGAATCACAGTAAACAGGCTGCTGGTTGCCCTGGCCATCAATCGTCTGAAAAAAGTAACCTTGCCGGTAAAGCAGCCCTACCGCTACAAAAGGCAGGCACAAATCACTTGCGGCTTTGCAGTGATCGCCTGCCAGAATACCCAGGCCACCGGAATAAACTGGCAGACTCTCATGAAAACCGAACTCGAAACAGAAGTAGGCTACCTGATCGCGTGCTTCAATTCCGTTGTGGGTCTGGTAGCGGGAAGGTTCCGAGTGATAGGAGTCATAAGCGGACAGGACGCTGTTGTAATGGCTGAGAAAAGTCAGATCCTCTGCTGCCTGAAGCAGTGATGATTCATCCACCCGTCTGAGAAAAGCCTTGGGACTGTGTCCAACCGCTTCCCACAGTTGCGGATCAAGCCAGGAAAACAGGGCGCGGGTGGCCCGATCCCAGCTGTACCAGAGATTATTCGCCAGTTCTTCCAGGCGGGCCAGCCGCGCGGGAATTTTGGGGCGGACAGTCAGGGTAAATGTGGTGCGTTGTGCCATACGTTTTTGTCTCCCGGTACAGATGAAATTCAGATTTTTCAGATATTGAACAAGTGCTGGCGGTAGTACTTAAGCTCTTCTATTGAATCGTAAATATCAGCCAGAGCCTCATGTTTGCCCTGTTTGCTGAATCCCTGGACAATTTCCGGTTTCCAGCGCCTGGCAAGTTCCTTGAGCGTGCTGACATCCAGGTTGCGATAATGAAAATAAGCTTCCAGTTTCGGCATGGATCTGGCCAGAAAGCGTCTGTCCTGACAAATGGAATTGCCACACATGGGTGACGTGCCGGCCGGGATATGAGGTTCCAGGAAGGCCAGCATGCGCGATTCCACTTCGGGTTCGTTCAGCGTTGAGGCTTTGACCTTGTTGATCAGGCCGGATTTGCCATGAGTGGATTGATTCCATTTATCCATGCCGTTAAGAATGCTGTCTGTCTGGTGAACAACCAGCACAGGTGATTCTGCCACCGTATTGAGCTGTGCGTCCGTGATAACCAGCGCAACTTCGATAATCCGGTCTGTGCTTGAATCCAGGCCGGTCATTTCCATGTCTATCCAGATGAGGTTGTTATTGTCTTGTGCCATAATTCAAAATGCCAGTTGCGTGAATTTTCAGAATTGGATTGTGTCACACACAAGTATACCCGTCGTGTTCGGTCTGTTTTTCTCTGTTTTTCCGGTAATCAGAAGTGAAGAATGAAATGCCGGCCGAGTGACATTTCAGCAACATAACTTTTCAGGTTTTTTATGCACACGTTTACCCTTGTTTTCTTTCTTGCGCTGATAGTAACGACAATGGTGCAGTTATGGCTGTCCGCCCGGCACATACGTCATATAACGGCATATCGCAGCCGGGTTCCGGATGATTTTGCCGCACAGATTGATTTATCTGCTCACCAGAAAGCGGCAGATTATACCTGTGCCAAGGTACGCCTGAGCTACCCGGGTATCCTGCTTCACGCCGGTTTGTTGCTGGTACTTACATTGGGTGGAGGACTGGAGTGGCTGTCCGGTTTCTGGGCTGACCGGTTCAGTGATTCGCTGTGGCACGGGATGGTGCTGATTTTCAGCGTCGTGGCGCTGCTGAGCGCAATTGAAATCCCCTTTAGTTATTATCGTACTTTCGTAATAGAGCAGCAGTACGGGTTTAACAAAATGACCCCGGGCATGTTTTTTACCGATCTGGTCAGACAGTATGCGCTGGGTGCGCTGCTGGGTGCGCCGCTGCTGCTGGTCGTACTGTGGCTGATGGAAAAAGCGGGGGATAACTGGTGGTTTTATACCTGGCTGATCTGGATGGGTTTCAATTTGTTCTTGCTGGCGGTTTATCCCAACTGGATTGCGCCGCTGTTCAACAAATTCTCGCCGCTGCAGGATGATTCACTCAAGACCCGTATTGAAAAGCTGCTGCAAAAATGCGGTTTCGAATCCAGCGGGCTGTTCGTCATGGATGGCTCACGTCGCAGCAGCCATGGCAATGCCTATTTCACCGGTTTTGGCAAAACCAAGCGAATAGTGTTCTTTGATACGCTGCTGAGCCGTTTGGAAGCGGAAGAAATCGAAGCGGTACTGGCGCACGAACTGGGGCATTTCAAGCGTCGCCATGTCATCAAGCGGATTGTGCTGTCGTTTGCGGTCAGCCTGCTGTTCCTGTGGATACTGGGCTATCTGATGCAGCAACCGTGGTTTTATGAAGGGCTGGGAGTGCATGTGGCTGCTGTACCTGCAACCGCCATGGCGCTGTTGCTGTTTTTCCTGGTGATGCCGGTATTTACTTTTCTGCTGCAGCCGCTGTCCAGCATTTTGTCACGTAAACACGAGTTTGAGGCAGATGAGTATGCGGCCAGTCAGGCTTCCGCTGCAGATATGATCCGGGCGCTGGTCAAGCTGTATCAGGATAATGCGGCTACACTGACCCCTGATCCGCTGCATTCGGCTTTTTATGATTCACACCCGCCGGCAGCAATTCGTGTTGCGCATCTCAGAAAAATAATGACAACAGGAGCCACAGCATGACTCAGGTTTGTGATTTAACGGATCGAACATGCAAACCGTGCGAGGGTGGAATTCCGCCGCTGGGCAAAGAAGAAGCTGAAAATCTGCTGAAACAGCTGGAACAGGGCTGGCAACTGGCAGACAGTAAAATCAGCCGGGTTTTTTCCTTCAAAAACTATTATCAGACCATGGCTTTCGTTAATGCGGCGGCCTGGATTTCCCATCGAGAGGATCACCACCCCGACATGACAGTGGGCTATAACCGGTGTCAGGTCGAATATACGACACATGCCATTGGCGGATTGTCAGAAAATGACTTCATCTGTGCTGCAAAAATCGATGCGCTGTTCAAACTTTGAGTGTCGGGTCCGCTAAAAGGAAAAAGGCCGGTGCAGTCCTGACCGGCCAGGTTGTAGCCGCTTACGGCCGCCATTTTGAAGTGGAAACAGCACCCGGTACCATTTACTCCTGTGTTGTACGTGGCAAGAGGAAGGGAATCGTATGCGGCGATCACGTTGAAATACTGTCTGTTGCCGGTGATCAGGGCATCATTGAAGCCACATTGCCGCGATCCAGTCTTTTTTATCGTAGTGAAATTTTCCGTGAAAAGCTGATTGCAGCCAACGTTACGCAGCTGATTTTTGTGCTGGCGGTGGTTCCAACCTGCAATCCGGAACTGCTGGATCGTTGCCTGATCGTAGCTGAAAATCAGGGAATCAAGCCACTTATCCTGCTGAACAAGGTTGATCTGATTGACCGGGATGCGCAGAAACAGACTGTTGCCCGCAATTTGTTGTTCTACCGTGAACTGGGTTATCCCATGCTCGAAGTCAGCGCAAAAGCTTCTGTTCAACCCCTTGTTCCATTCCTGAATGGGCAAACCAGTTTGCTGGCAGGGCAATCCGGTGTGGGTAAATCAACACTGCTCAATGCACTTGTTCCGCTGGCACAGCAGGCAACTGCAGAAATTTCTGATGCACTCGATGGCGGGCGGCATACCACTACCCACGTTCGCCTTTTTCATCTCGATGCAGACAGCAGCATCGTTGATTCACCCGGCTTTCAGGAGTTTGGCCTGCAGCAGCTGGATGAAAACGCGCTGGCATGGGGATTTATCGAATTTCGTCCCTTTTTGCAACAGTGCAAGTTCCGGGATTGCCGGCATGTTTCAGAGCCGGGCTGTAGATTACTGCAGGCGGCACAGGAAGGTATCTTTGATTCACGGCGAATGGCCTGTTACCACAAGCTGGTCAAAAACCTGCAAAAATCTTCACCCGGGTGGAAGTAAGTGAAAGGATCTTGCCGGCCCTGGCATTACAGACAGTCGGTATAAAAACCCGGCAGGGTGCTGCTGTTTCTTTTTCTGTCAGCTTTTATTCCCGGTAATCTCTGCACGACCATGCGGGGCTCGTGCAGAGGTTTCTTTATTATTCCAGACCGATCAGCTCCACATCAAATACCAGTGCGGCATTGGGCGGGATAACACGCCCGGCGCCCTGCGGGCCATACGCCATTGAAGAAGGAATAACCAGCGTGCGTTTGCCACCCACCTTCATTCCCAGTACGCCCTGATCCCATCCTTTGATCACTCTCCCCGCGCCAAGCATGAACGCGAAAGTATCGCCCCGATCATAAGAGCTATCAAATTTTCTGCCTTTGTGGCCCTCAGCTGCTGCATCGTACAGCCAGCCCGTATAGTGCACCTTGGCCGTTTTGCCAATATCGGCTTCCTCACCTGTGCCCACCTGGGTATCTGTTTTTTCCAGTGTGGTGACATCTGCTGCATTTGTGTGGTGCGATGCTGCCGGTTCTTCGGCCGCTTGGGTGTTCATGGATAAAGCCAGCCACCCTGAGAGTGCAAAACTCAATAATTTTTTTGTGTCGATCATTATTACCCCTGAAAAATATTGTTGACGACCTGGTAGTCCGGCGATTTTGGTAGCCGGGTAAAATTTACTTGCCCGGCATCCTGCTGCCCGGCAACAGGAATAATAAAGCAATTTTCCCTGCCCAAGGGCCAGGTTAATAACGTCCGGATCAGGCAAAAGTTCCGGTTTTGCGCTGTTCGATAAGCGGCAGCAGATTTTCTGCGGGTACAGGCGGGCTGAACAAAAATCCCTGAACGTGATGGCAATTTACCTTGTGCAGAAAATCCAGCTGTATTTGTGACTGAACACCTTCGGCACATATTTGCAGGCCCATATTCCTGGCCAGCGTGATGATGGCTGCAATAATGGTGGATGTATCAGACTGGCTGGCAATGCCCTGAACCAGTGCCTGGCTAATCTTGATGGTATCAATGGGCAGGCGTCGCAGATGGTTAAGGGAAGAATAGCCTGTGCCAAAATTATCCATCACAATGTGAATGCCCATTCTTTTCAGTTCATTCACAATTTTGATGCTTCCTTCAATATCCTGCATCAGGACAGATTCGCTGATTTCCAGCCCCAGCCTGGCAGGATCAAGCCCTGTTGCCTGTAATGCTTCGGCAACATGATTGATTAACTGCAATTGATCCAGCTCTATGGCGGAAATGTTGACTGCAATAAACCGGGGTCCGTGTCCGCTGTCCTGCCAGAATTTAGCCTGTCTGCAGGCTTCGTGTATGACCCATTTGCCAATTTTGACAATAGAGCCGGATTCTGGCGCAAGTGCGACAAATTTATCCGGTGAAAGCAGCCCCAGCTCAGGATGCTGCCACCGGACCAGTGCTTCAGCTCCAATAATGCTGCCGGTTTGGGTATGGACTACTGGCTGGTAGTACAGCACAAATTCCTTTTCATCAATGACGCGCTGCAGTGATTGCTCGATTTTTATTTTCTGCGATGAAGCCTCGCCAATCTCTCTGGCATAAAACCTGCACGTGTTGCGCCAGATTCTTTTAGTGAAGGATAACGTGCTCTCAGCGTTGGCAAGCAGCACCTCAATATCCTGGCCATCGCGCGGGTAGAGGCTGATGCCGATATTTGAAGTGAGATAAAATTCCAGCTGATTAACAGTGAATGGTGTCGTAATCAGTTCCAGTAACTGGTTGGCAAAGGCCTGTACCTGATCGGTATTCACGAAACCGGTTTTGAGGACGGCAAAATTACCCCCTTCAATACGTGCCTGGATACAAGTCTTGTCAGAGTAAATGGATAGCCGGCTTGCCAGCTGCTGTATCAGGTTGTTGCTGAGACTATAGCCATACTTACTGTTGATGTGCGACAGGCGGTTGATATTGATGAAATAAACGGCGGCAACCAGGCTGTCATTTATGTTATCCGGCAGCATGGACGCTGCTTTTTCGTAAAAGAGACTGTGTTTGGGCAGGCCGGTCAGCTCATCATAATAGGTCATGCGGTAAATATGGCTGTCAGCCTGGCGTTTTCTGCGCTTCAGGTCGAGATATTCCAGTGCACGTTGAATCGCCAGCATAAGCTGCATGGAATGCCCTTTTATCACGCAGTCATTTGCCCCGTTTCGCAATACGGAAAGTACTGCCTGCTCATCCATTTCAGATGTGTACAGAATAAAAGGAATGATCTGATGACGAATTTCCAGCAGATCCAGCACCTGCACGGCATCAAACCCGGCCATCGCGTATTCGGCAATGACTGCATCCCAGTTGGAGGCATCCAGTGCTGTCTGGACATCAGACAGGCTGTTTACACATTGACAGGTGAGCTGTATCCCATTGCAGGCAAAATCGGCAGATAACTGTGCTGCATCAGCATCAGAATGGCCAATAATCAGAAGTTTCAGTTTTCCATACGTCATGTTATGTTTTTCCGACCAGTTTCTTCTGGTATCGGCCTGACTGGAGAAAACTTTATCTGACAGCGATACCCGCTGCTTTTTTGCCGGTTTTTACGCCTTTTTATCTGTAACGTCCATCAGCAACAGCGCTATAAGGGCCTTTTACCGCTGCGCGGGCGCCTGGAAAATCAGTGACGGCGTCGTTGCCATGGTAAACATGGTAAAGACAGATGGTTCTGTCAGAAAAATTTACATTTTTCCCCTCTCATTCTCCCTATAAAAATTTAATAAAATCAATCGGATACTATTGTGGCATGTTTCATGCTTTTACTAAAGCAGGTGATTCGTTTTAATGAAAAGGAAAATTATGAAAAAGAAATTATTTAAGGAAGCAATAGCAACCTCAGCCGCTGTATTAGTAATGATGAGCGCTTCAGTTGCCCAGGCTGGGCCTGTTTATCAGGTTGATACATTATTAGGTTCTGCCAGATTGAGTAACTCTGGTGATGCAACCGAGCTCGCTTGGATAAAACAGGTAACGGGCGATAGCACCCTGACAATGAATTTTAAAGTTGAAAGTGGCTTTACTGTAAATACAGATGACAATGAATCAAGGTATCTTGACGTTGCGCCGGGTACACCAGGCTTCTTTATGCTGAAATTGGGTGTCCCTGGAAACTCGGCTTTAGCTGATCATTATGTTTTCAAAAATATAGAAGATTTGACCAAGCTTGTATGGACAAATGAACAGGTAAATTTCCTGACAGGAGGAAATTGTGGCCTTAATGGAGCCCCTGATAGCTGTAATATTGGGCGCTTGAGCCATTATGTGGGTACAGGTAATATTGGGGGTGGCAGTGAAGGACCCAATGAAGTACCGGAACCTGCCAGCATGCTGCTGTTTGGTGCCGGGTTACTGGGTTTGGGTCTGAGCCGTCGCCGCAGGCTGGCCTGATTGTAAACTGACAGTTACCAATAAAAACGCCGGTTATCCGGCGTTTTTATTGGGGTTTTTTATTAGGCACACTTATCTTTCCTGCTTCCTGTTTCTCCCATTCATTCTCCGTTGTCTTTACGAAATGACGAGGCCGATGAAGCAATCCAGAGCACAACGCTGTCGAAAAATTTTACAGAATTCGCAGCGTCCCGGTTACACGGCTAATTAACTGGATCACCACGTCACGTTGCTCTTCGTAATGACGGGAAACGGCGTCATTATGACTGCCGCAGGCGTGAAACAATCCAGCTGAGCCATGACTTGAAGATCAGTCTGCCGTGCGGCGTAATTTTTCCAGTCGACTCAGTTCAAAGTGTACGAATGCGAGTGCTGTAAAGGTGGGGGAAAAAAAATTCAGGAAGGGTACAAATTGCAGCAGGCCGGTTAAAAGTCCGAGGCCCCAGCGCGCAGGTCGGTTGGCAGATGACAGTTTGTTCAGTTCGGTACTGTCAGCGTGTTCTGAAAGGGCATCGTAGAAGAACAGCCGCTGGTTCAGGTAGGCTGCAGCCAGCAAAGGGGCCAGCAGACCGATTCCGGTGAACCATAAAGGAATAGTGGCTATCCAGAGAATGAAGAAAATGACGATTGCTGAAATGACGTTGCGCAAGCTGCCGGCTACGGTGCCGCCCCGCATTCTGGCCAGATCAGGGTAGTAGCGTTTTGCGACAAAATTGACCAGTGCCGGCATGGTGACCAGTGCCGTGATGACCAGGCTGGTGGTGATCGCCAGTGTGACAAACAGGATGATATTGATGAGATTCTCCATACTGTCAGCGACGGCCTGCAGGCGAGAGGATTCCAGCCAGTTTTGCAGTGTGTCGGCCGGGATGATGGTTAATACCCAGCCGGATAACGGCGTCCAGAGGTACATGCCGATCAGCCACCAGGAAGCGGCGGATACCAGCATTGGCCAGCTCCACAGCCATAACATGCGAGGGTTGAACAGATTCACCATGGCGCGTGAGAGCGCACTAAACAATCCTGCCATCAGACATCTCCCGGATCAGATAATTAAGTAATTTAAGCAATAGTTGATTGAACCTGAAAACACCAGCCATTGTCCCCCGGCTATGTGTTTTTTCAGGACGGCGTATACTGGGTGGCGTGTGAAACCTTTATCAGAAGGCGTGGCCTAACAAGACAGCATACAGGCGTACGGGTTTGGGCAGAAATTTATCATGGATAAGGGGGGCTGAGTGAAAAGGCTAAGCTGGTTTGGTTTGTCTCTGGTTCTGGCCGGCATGACAGGAAGCAGTATTTCCTGGGGACATAGCCGTGGGTATTCGCATGGATCTCACAATCATTACCGTGACCATTATTCAGGCAGGCGAAATTTTTCTCTGGGTATCGGTCTGGCAAGCACTTACGGTGCTTATGGCCACTACAGTTACCCAGTTGGAATTTATGGAAATTTTAACTACGGGCGGCCCTATTCCTATTACCGCCAGCCATATTACCGGCCATACAGCTATCCTGACAGCCATTTTTACTGGCCCGCTTATCCTCCTGTTGTATATCCTCCGGTTGTGGTTGTTCCGGCTGATCCACCGGTTTATATCCAGCAGCCCGTGCGGCCGGCCCCTCCCCCGGCGCCTGCTGTTACCCGTTACTGGTACTATTGTGAAAATCCCGCTGGCTATTACCCGGATGTGGAACGTTGCCCCGGTGGCTGGATAAAAGTTCCTCCCCAACCCGCCCAATAATGCAGGAGTATGTAATGCGCTATTTTTCCAGATTGATTGTGCTTTCAATGGCAGTTTCACTTGCGGCGTGTGTACATGTGCCGCTTGGGCCCAGCGTGATGGTGCTTCCGGGGGCTGGCAAGAGCTTCGATCAGTTTCGTAACGATGATTATTTATGCCGCCAGTTTGCCAGTCAGCAAACCAGTTATGAAACACCGAGGAACTCAGCTGCTTCCAGCGGTATGGAAAGTGCTGCTATTGGCGCTGCTTTGGGAGCTGCTGCAGGTGCAGCACTGGGTGGCGGGCGTGGAGCGGCTGTGGGGGCGGGGTTGGGGTTGCTCGGAGGCGGGCTGGCGGGCAGCGGTACGGCACAATCTTCAGGTTCCATCAGCCAGGAGCGTTTTGATATCGCCTATATCCAGTGCATGTATGCCAATGGCCATCGTGTGCCGGTTCCCGGTGGCCTGGCAGAAGGGGTGGGGGGAAATGTCAATCAGGGAAATATGCCCTATCCATCTTCTTCCTCCGGCAGATATATCCCGCCGCCTCCCCCGGGTTATCCGCCAGCCCCCCCGCCTTATTGAGGCATGACGTTTGCAAATCCCGGTGCAGGTAATTACATTGATTTAATGTGTTAAAATCCGGGGGCGGGTCTTCCGGGCAAGGGCGGGTTTACTTTTTCCAACCGATTGCCGGAAGTTTTCGCTTCAGGAAATATTGTTTTAATGAACTTTAGTCAAGGAGAAACACGTGGCATCAAAAGCTATTTTCTATCATGCGGGTTGTCCGGTTTGTATATCAGCTGAGCATACGATTGCTGATGCGATTGACACTTCAAAATATACCGTTGAGAAAGTGCATCTGGGAACAGATAAAGCACGTATCGCCGAAGCTGAGAAAGCCGGTGTGAAGTCGGTTCCGGCACTCGTTATTGATGGCACGGCATTCCATATCAATTTTGGTGCGGGTATTGCTGACCTGAAGTAATGATGATGCAGTTGGCAAAACGCCAGCGTTAACAGAGTACGTTACTGCTTGCATCTTAAAGGGGTCTTGGAAGGAAAAGACCCCTTTTTGTTGGTACTGTTATTTTTGTGCTGTTATTTTGAACGTTCCAGCACGGCGGCAAAGAAGCCATCAGTATTGTGGTGAAGCGGAGAGAGCTGTAAATATTCACCGGTATCTGGCAGGTTGATTTTTTGCTGTGCAAGCAGTTCTCCACAGTGGTGTGCGGAAAACTGCGGGTGATCTGCCAGAAACTGCCCGATAATCTGCTGGTTTTCTTCCGGAAGCGGGCTGCAGGTAGCATAAACCAGGCGCCCCCCGGGCTTGAGTAAACTGGCAGCTGCTGTAAGAATGGCTAACTGCTTCTTTTGTAATTCTTCAATACTTTCCGGACTTTGCCGCCATTTCAAATCGGGGTTGCGGCGCAAAGTGCCAAGTCCGCTGCAGGGCGCATCTACCAATACCCGATCAATTTTGCCAGCCAGCCGTTTCAGCTTGATATCCCGCTCACTATCGATACGTTGCGGGTGCACGTTTGACAGCCCGGATCGCTTGAGGCGCGGTTTAAGGTTGTTGAGCCGTTTCTCGGAGACATCAAAAGCATACAGGCGCCCGTGTGAATGCATGAGTGCTCCCAGCAGCAATGTTTTGCCGCCTGCTCCTGCACAAAAATCCACTACCATCTCACCGCGTTTGGGGGCAAGCAAAAACCCCAGAATTTGACTGCCTTCGTCCTGTACTTCGATTTTTCCGGACAGAAACAATGTATTCCGGTTAATGGCGGGTTTTCCGGTAACGCGAATGCCAACCGGGGAAAAGGGGGTAGGCTGTGCTTCGATTCCCTGCTGTTCCAGTTCATCCAGTACTTCCTCACGTCCGGCAAGCAGACTGTTGACGCGAAGATCCAGCGGTGCTGGCTGTTGCAACGCCTGACCCATGCGTAAAATTGCTTCATCTGACCAGGATTTTTGTAATTTTTCCACCAGCCATTCCGGAAACTCCGCACGGATGAAAAGCGGCTGTTCTTCCAGCTTAACAGCTTTGATTTGCTGGATCCATTTCACCTCAACTTCCCGGATGAGCGGGGCCAGTTCCCGCAGATTCATACCCTGAAATCTTGTCAGATAAGCCAGTACCAGTTCACGGGCGGTTGCTTTACCAACCAGTTTTTCCAGAAAATAACGGCGCCGCAACAGGCCGAACACTGTTTCCGCAATCATGCTCCGGTCGTTTTGTCCCAGCAGGGGGTGATCCTGAAAAAATTGCCGTAACAGTACATCGGCAGGGGCGGGCAGGGGTAATACTTTACGCACGGCAGCAATCAGTAATTTCAGTTGTTCAGGAGTGAGTCGCATAAATGATCAGTTTGAATTACCGGGTGGTGTTGTTTGCGGGTGTGTAGTCGATTTTTGTGACAATACGATCAATTTCCAGTCCATCTTTTTCGGTGGAAATAATGCGAACAGGCAGCAGATGATGTGCGGTGGCCAGCCAGATTTTTTTTCTGGATGGATTGTCCTGATCCTGCTGTTTTGTCAGCACGATCGTAGAAAGTTTACCCATGGGGGTATCCAGCAGCTCGCGGGTAACGGTGTAATGGTTTTGCTGCAGGATGCGGTAATCAGTTTCATGCACGACCAGTGTCTTGCCGGGTGGTGGAGTGAACATGAAATGGTAACCAAAGCTTAATTCATCGAGTGTCCCGTTCGGCAGATTTTGTACTATTTCCAGGCCTTTACGGCGGTAAATAATATGTTTTCCGCTCCAGTCAAATTCGACTTCACGTGCCGGTTTTCCGCCACGCTGATCAGTAAAGCGCAATGGTTTCATCCCTTTGCGCGGCATGATTGTTCCTTCGCTGTGGCGGTGAATGCTGCCGCGCTTGATCAGCCTGAGCAATCCGCTGGCTGAAGCCTCGCTGTTGATAGCGTAGTGCTGAACGCCGTTTTCCTTCCGCAGGAGCAGTGTTTCGTGCGCTTTACCCTGCCCGATGCTGCCATTGAGGGTGTACTCGATATCAATACGTTCAGGCAGATTTTCCGCCCGGGCGGCAATACCTGCCCATAAGCACAGCACGAGGGTTAACAGTCGTTTCATAATTTGATTTCGGGTGAACATAAAACTGTCTGCCCATCACTGGCTGATGAGATTTCGACACGATTTCCCGTCAGGGCAAGTTGCCCCTGCAGAAACCAGCGCACTGCCTGCGGATAAATACGATGTTCCTGTGCGAGCACTCTGGCGGCAAGTGTTGCAGACGTATCTCCGGTTAACACGGGTACGGCGGCCTGAATAATGATCGGGCCGTAATCCAGTTTCGATGTAACAAAATGCACCGTGCAGCCGTGGATTCTGACGCCTTCCTCCAGCGCACGTTCGTGAGTGTTCAGCCCGGGAAATGCCGGAAGCAGAGAAGGGTGAATGTTGATTAGCCGGCCCTGATAATGATCTACAAAAAATGTCGACAGGATGCGCATGAATCCCGCCAGCACGACCAGATCGGGCTGGTAGGTATCAATGATTGCGGCCAGTGCGGTATCAAAAGCTTCCCGGTCGGGGAAGGTGCGGTGATTGATTGCCTGGGTCGGAATGCCGTGTGACCGGGCAAACAACAGTCCTTCTGCTGTCGGGTTGTTGCTGATGACCGCTGCGACCGGCAGACCGGCTTCCAGTAGCGCCCGCATATTGCTGCCGCGTCCGGAAATCAGGATAACCACTGACGCCATGACACTTTCCTTCAAATGATAATAATCGGTGCGGTTCCCGGCTGGCGGGACTGGATGGTACCGACCTGCCATACGGTTTCTCCGGTATTGCGCAGGATTCTGGCGGCGATCCCGGCATGTTCCGGTGCAACAATGACAATCATACCGATACCACAGTTGAAAACGCGCTGCATTTCTTCTTCAGCAACGTTACCGTGCTGCTGCAGCCAGTCGAACAGAGGAGGACGCACCCATGTGCTGCGATCAATGTGTGCCGTGACATCGTCGGGCAGAACGCGCGGGATATTTTCCAGCAGCCCGCCGCCGGTAATATGTGCCAACCCTTTGACGGGCAATTCGGCCATCAGCGCCAGCAGGGATTTCACATAAATACGGGTAGGCATCAGCAGTGCATCAATCAGGCTGGTTTCGCCCAGCCGGGTATCGGGCTGTACTGCATTGAGCTCAAGAATTTTGCGAATCAGTGAAAAACCGTTGGAATGCGGGCCGCTGGAGGCAATGCCCAGCACGACATCATTTGCCCTGATGCCGGAGCCGTTGATAATCTGATCTTTTTCCACGACACCGACAGCGAAGCCGGCCAGATCATATTCCCCTTCAGGATACATGCCGGGCATTTCTGCGGTTTCTCCCCCGATCAGCGCACAACCGGCATCCTCACAGCCGCGGGCAATTCCCTGGATCACCTGTGCGGCAGTGTCCACATCCAGTCTGCCGCAGGCAAAATAATCCAGAAAAAACAATGGCTCGGCACCCTGCACCAGGATGTCATTCACACTCATTGCCACCAGATCAATACCAACGGTTGCGTGCCGTGCGTATTGAAAAGCCAGCTTGAGTTTGGTGCCGACCCCATCGGTACCGGATACCAGCACCGGCTGACGATATTTTTTGGGAACTTCGAATAATGCGCCAAATCCGCCGATTCCTCCCAATGCTTCCGGGCGGAGTGTCCGCTTTGCCAATGGCCTGATAATTTCCACCAAACGGTTGCCGGCATCAATATCAACACCGGATGAGCGGTAGGAAATCGGGTTTGTGTCTGGGGGTGAGTTGGGGGAAGTCAAGTTGAGTTCTCGCAGGGTTAAGGCTAGAGTGCAGCTTTTGAAGCGTGATTTTACCGTAAATGAACGATAAATATTCCCAGGATTCCCGCTTTCTCTGGTATCTGGCAGTGATTGGCACGATCAGCGCGCTGATCTACCTGCTCAGCCCGATTCTCACCCCTTTCCTTCTGGCAGCAGTCATTGCCTATATCTGTAATCCGCTGGTTACCTGGCTCGAAGCCAGAAAAATCCCCAGAACGCTAAGTACAATTTTCGTCATGCTCATGACAATGGGAATATTTATTGCCATGGTGCTGATTCTGTTTCCCCTGTTTGAAAAAGAAGTGGCACGGCTGATTGAACAGGTTCCGTTTTTTCTGGATCTGGTGAAAAACCAGTTTATTCCCTGGCTGGAAAATAATTTCAACATCGAGCTTCAGATTGATATTGCCTCCCTCAAAGAGATGCTGGCGGAGCACTGGAAAAGTGCTGGCGGCGTGGCTGCGCAGGTGTTGCCATCGCTGAAAAGTGGCGGCCTGATCCTGCTGGCGTTTCTGATGAATCTGGTGCTGGTGCCGGTTGTGCTGTTTTACCTGTTACGGGACTGGAACAACCTGGTTAAACAGGTGGGCGAACTGATTCCCCCCGTCTGGCAAAAACAGGTTTTCAGCCTGGCGCGGGATACAGATAGCGTACTGGCTGAATTCATGCGTGGAGAAACAGCGGTGATTACCATCATGAGTGTTTATTATGTGACAGGGTTATGGCTGGTCAAGCTGGAGTTTGCTTTACCGATCGGGCTGATATCCGGAATCCTGGTATTCGTCCCCTATTTGGGAACCATTACCGGACTGGCACTGGCGACCTTTGCCGCCATTACGCAATTTCAGGACGGGAGCGGCGTACTGACTGTCTGGGCGGTGGTGGGAACAGGACAGTTGCTGGAAAGTATGCTGATTACGCCCCGGCTGGTGGGGGAACGTATCGGTCTGCACCCGGTGGCGGTGATCTTTTCATTACTGGCGTTTGGCCAGCTGTTTGGTTTTATCGGGATTTTGCTGGCATTGCCGGTCAGTGCAGTTTTGCTCGTCCTGCTCCGGCATTTGCATGCGCAATATATGGAAACGATGAAAGAGTGAAAATGCGTACCGTTCTGGCTGTTTTCACTGTTACAACGCTTTCAGGCTGTTTGTCTCCGATTGCACTGAATCGGGCGGTGGAACTTTACGATCAGGCTGCCATCCAGTCGGAATCAAAGCTGCTTCTGGTCAACCTGGCGCGTGCACAGCACCACGAACCGATCCATTTCACGCGGGTTTCAAGTATTGCAGCAACATTCAGTTTCAGTGCGAACGCAGGCGCCACACCGGCGCTGACCGGAGAGCGTGGCGGCCTGCTGGCTCCTGTTTTTGGTGGCGGGGTTTCAGAAAATCCTACTTTCAGTATTGATCCGATTGCAGGTGATGAATTTACCAAACGCCTGCTGACCCCCTTCAGTCAGCACAAGCTGATGCTCCTGCTGCGCCAGCACTACGATATTGACCTGATGCTGCGAATGATGGCCCAGGAAGTTCATTTGCATGATCCCGAACCCTATCCTGCGGCCCGGGGTATACCACCTGCTGCTGACGGGCGGGGACATCATCCGCGCAGATTGCACTGTGATGCAAAAAAAGAGGATTGGGAGGGTGGGGGCAGGAAGGCAGGCAAATCTGATCGAATTGCAGCAGACCGGCCTGCTCCGGATTTTCAGCTTACCCGGGAGCAGGAGCGCCGGATGCGTTACCGGCAGCACGTTCATCAGACCCGAGCGACTTATCGCAATAATCCATCAGATCGTGTCGGGTATGAAACATTTCGGCGCATCGTCCTGCACCTTTCAGCAATCCAGGATCAGAAAAAACTGTATGCCGAACCGCTGGTATATGAACGCAGCTGGGAAATTGCAGATAGCAGTGTTTCGGCTGAAGGACTTTTTTATGCCATCGAAAATGATTTTGCCGTAAACCATGACCGGGAAAAGCATACCTATACACTGAGCAAACAGCTGCCTGGCCCCATCCTTATTACCAATTATGACCCTAATATTCTTTGCTGTGAGGAACGGGCTGATCTGGACGATCTGATCAATCCGTGGATCGAAAATGATGTTGCTTTTGATATCCGGCCAGGCTATCCGGGTGGAGAATGGCCGATCCGGGGTACATTCCGGCTCAGAAGTTTTCATACGATCCTTAATTTTCTCAGCCATGCGCTGGGAGAGGAAAAAGAGTACTACGTGGAAAAAGATCCGCGTACTCCGCCCATTACCGGAAATGAAAATCCCGTGCAGACCCTGGGAATGATTGTTACCGGTAAATTGCCGGATGGTGTTGATATATTCGCCCGTTCACACGGCAAGTATTACGCAGTGGATACGACAGGCGCGGATGCACACTGGAACCGGAATGCTTTTCAGCTGCTTTATGTTTTATTCCGGATGACAGTAACCGACACCAAACCGCCGGGTATGCCAATCACGATTGCAAAATAAAGATCCTGCCCCGGCAAACTTCATGAAAGCGGTATTCTCCCGCCAATAATCTGGCGGCAGGTTACTCGTGTAAAATCATGGTTTTTATTCGACGGGCAAATTCCAATGCTGCAATTTTGCGGGCGCAATGCGCTTTCTCTCTTTCGTCTGGAACGTCTGCTTCACTCAGTTCAGGCAATCGTACCGCAAATTTCTGCCATTACTGCTGATTACCGCTACTTCTGCCAGGCCGGGCGTGATTTGACGCCGGACGAAATCAGCCGGTTGCAGCAGCTGCTGGATGCCGATGAAACCGGAGTGCAGCCTTCTCCGGACAGTGAACTGTTACTGGTTGTCCCTCGTCCCGGCACGATTTCTGCCTGGTCTTCCAAAGCCACTGACATAGCCCGTTGCTGCGGTCTGAACAGCATCGAACGGCTGGAGCGCGGTATTTCCTATACGCTTCACTGCCGGATGACACCGTTGCCGGAGCAGATTTCACAAATTGGCGCCTGTTTGCATGACCGCATGACTGAAGTGGTGCTGTGCTCATTGTCAGAAGCAACCGTCCTGTTTCACCATTCCGAACCGGGTGCACTGGGTGAAATTGATATAACGGGCAGAGGAAGGGACGCCCTGTTGCAGGCCAACCGGGAAATGGGGCTGGCGCTGTCGCCCGATGAAATTGAGTATCTGCTGGCGTATTTCGCCCGCATTGAGCGTAACCCGACCGATGTTGAGCTGATGATGTTTGCGCAGGCCAATTCGGAGCATTGCCGCCACAAGATTTTCAATGCTGACTGGGTAATTGATGGTGTTCCGCAGCCACATTCGCTGTTTGGCATGATTCGGCATACGCACCAAAGCCATCCCCGGCACACGATTGTGGCCTACTCGGATAATGCTGCGATTCTGGAAGGGGAAACCATTGAGCGGTTTTATCCCGGACGGGGGAACAGATACGGATACGAACCGGAGTTCACTCACTGGCTGGTCAAGGTAGAAACACATAATCATCCGACAGCGATTTCCCCTTTTCCGGGTGCTGCAACCGGTGTGGGAGGAGAAATCCGAGATGAAGGGGCAACCGGTTCTGGTGCGAAACCCAGAGCCGGCCTGACCGGATTCAGTGTTTCCAACCTGCGTATTCCCGAAGCGATCCAGCCCTGGGAAGCGGGTGATTATGGCAAACCGGGGCATATTGCTTCCGCACTCGACATCATGCTGACTGCCCCGATTGGTGGTGCAGCATTCAGCAATGAATTCGGCCGCCCCAATCTGGCAGGGTATTTCCGTACTTATGAAGTGGAAGTCAGCGGCCAGATGCGCGGCTACCACAAACCCATCATGCTGGCTGGCGGCATCGGCCAGATTTCTGCCTCGCACACCGTGAAAGAACCTTTCCCGCCAGGCACCTTACTGATCCACCTGGGTGGGCCGGGCATGGCAATCGGGTTGGGGGGCGGTGCGGCATCCAGCATGGATGCCGGCACCAATGAAGAAGCACTCGATTTCAATTCGGTGCAGCGCGGTAATGCTGAAATGCAGCGGCGTGCGCAGGAAGTGATCGATCGTTGCTGGCAACAGGCCCGTAATGGGCAGCCCAATCCGATTCTGGCTATCCATGATGTGGGTGCGGGCGGGCTTTCCAATGCTTTGCCGGAACTGGTGCATGGCGCTGAACGCGGTGGCCGGTTTGATCTGCGTGCAGTGCCTTCCGATGAACCGGGCATGTCACCCATGCAGATCTGGTGTAACGAATCACAGGAGCGTTATGTGCTGGCCATTCATCCGGAATCCCTTCCCCTGTTCCAGGCAATCTGCGAACGTGAGCGCTGCCCCTTTGCCGTGGTAGGTGAGGCGCTGGCAGAGCCGCAACTGATTGTGACTGATGAATGCTCGTCCATCCGTCCGGCAGATATCCCTTTACCCGTATTGCTGGGCAAACCGCCCAGAATGGTACGCGATGTACAGCGTATTTCCCCTGCACCTGCCCCGCTGGATAAAAGCATTATCCGCTTGCAAGAGGCTGCCAGTCGCGTGCTGCGCTTGCCTGCCGTGGCGAATAAATCCTTTCTGATCACAATTGGTGATCGCAGCGTTGGCGGTCAGACGGCACGGGATCAGATGGTTGGCCCGTGGCAGGTGCCGGTGGCCGATGTTGCGGTCACAACCAGTGGTTTTCAAACGTATCTGGGAGAAGCGTTTGCACTGGGGGAACGCACGCCGCTGGCGGTGATTAATGCTGCCGGCTCGGCACGCATGGCGGTGGGAGAAGCCATAACCAATCTGGCTGCTGCTGCGATTGCTGATCTGGGGATGGTCCGGTTATCTGCCAACTGGATGGCGGCAGCCGGCCACCCGGGTGAGGATGTGGCGCTGTACGACGCTGTGCGCGCCGTGGGAATGGAATTGTGCCCCACCCTGGGAATCAGCATTCCGGTAGGCAAGGATTCGTTATCGATGAAAACAGCCTGGCACGATACACAGCAGATGCGGCAGAAAGAAGTGGTTGCCCCGCTTTCACTGATTGTTTCTGCCTTTGCCAAAATATCCGATGCACGCAAGACGCTTACACCGCAATTGTGCACGGATAAAGGCGAAACCGGGCTGATTCTGATTGATCTTGGCAAGGGCAGGAATCGGCTGGGTGGGTCAGCACTGGCACAGGTTTATGCTCAATCGGGCAGTGATGCCCCTGATCTGGAAAATCCGGCACAGCTCAAAGCCTTTTTTGATGCCATTCAGATACTCAATAGTCGCGGATTGCTGCTGGCTTATCACGATCGTTCCGATGGCGGTCTGTTCGCCACCTTATGCGAAATGGCCTTTGCCGGACATTGCGGTATCAGCATCACACTGGATCCGCTGATCTCCGGCATGGCGGATGATGCAGATGAACAGGTGCTATCGGTCTTGTTTAACGAGGAGCTTGGTGCTGTTATCCAGATCGGGGCTCGCCACCATGATGCAGTAATGGCAGTTCTGGCGGATGCAGGATTGCAGCAGGTGAGCCACGTTATTGGCAGCCCGAACCAGCGAGATCAGCAGGATAACCGACAGGATGTTATTCGCCTGATGTGTGGCAATAAAGTGGTCTTCCAGGAAGAACGTGCGGTGTTACAGCGTCTCTGGTCGGAAACGAGCTTCCATATGCAAAAATTGCGGGATCATCCCGAATGCGCCCGCCAGGAATTTGACCGGATTCTGGATACGGATGATCCGGGGTTGTATGCGCAGCTGACGTTTTCACTCACCGATCCTGTTTTTGTGCCGAATCTGCTTGTCAGCCGTCCGGCAGTTGCTGTTTTGCGTGAGCAGGGCGTAAACGGCCATGTGGAAATGGCAGCAGCGTTTGATCGTGCCGGGTTTGATGCCGTGGATGTGCACATGAGCGATATTCTGTCCGGGCGAGTTGCGCTGTCTGAATTCAAAGGGCTGATTGCCGGTGGTGGATTTTCTTACGGTGATGTACTGGGTGCAGGCCGTGGATGGGCGCAGTCCATTCTGTTCAACGACCGGGCACGGGATGAATTCGCCGCATTCTTCTCCCGCACGGACACCTTCGCGCTGGGTGTATGCAATGGCTGTCAGATGATGAGCCACCTGCAGGCAATCATTCCGGGAACAGCGCACTGGCCACGTTTTGGACGTAACCGTTCCGAGCAGTTTGAAGCGCGTTTCGTCATGGTTAGAATCGGGAACAGCCCTTCCCTGTTTTTTGACGGCATGACCGGCAGCGCTATGCCAGTTACGGTTGCGCATGGTGAAGGCTATGCACAGTTCCGTGATAATGAACAGCTGCTTGCGGCTCGGGCCTATGTTGCACTGCAGTTTGTCGATAACCGGGGTGTACTGACGGAAACTTATCCGCTGAATCCTAACGGCTCACCCGCAGGTATTACCGGTCTGACTTCGACCGACGGCCGGGTAACCATCCTGATGCCGCATCCCGAACGGATTTTCCGTACCGTTCAGCATTCTTGGCACCCCGACGACTGGCCAGAGGATTCACCCTGGATGAGAATGTTCCGGAACGCCCGCAAATGGGTGGACTGATTCGGGGTGATAGGTTTTATTACCCGTTTTTACTGATTACCAGGAAAAATAACCATGATTGATTTCAGACCGGGCTGGCGATTAGCCATAAGCAGTTTGCTGTTGCTGGGAGGGGTAACCGTTATTTCCAATGTTTCTGCCCGGGCCGGATCGGAAAAAAAGCCTGACACCAGTGAACAGGTGATACAAAACCAGTCACAGAACCAGTGTGTGCCGGTGGCAGACTGGGTGGTTCCCGGCAGGGGAGAGGTAACTCTGGCCAGTGTGCTGGCTTCAGTGAAAGACAAATCAGTCGTGTTGCTGGGTGAAACCCATATCAACCCCGAACATCATCGCTGGCAGTTACAGATGCTGGCTGCTTTGCATGCGGTACGTCCGGATATGGTGATTGGCTTTGAGATGTTTCCACGACGGGTGCAGAAAGTGCTGGATCAATGGGTGGCGGGTGAACTGACAGAATCCGAATTTTTATTGCGTTCAGAATGGCAGTCTGTCTGGAGTACCGATGCCGGTTTGTATCTGCCCCTGTTCCATTTTGCACGAATGAATCGTATCCCGATGCGCGCACTCAACATCGATATGCACTTGCGGCAGGCTGTTACGGCAAAGGGATTTGACAGTGTGCCGGAAAAAGACAGGGAAGGTATCACCCGTCCCGCGCCACCTGTGCCGGAATACCTGGAATTTCTGCTGCCAATTTATCAGCAGCATAATCGCACCAGCCATAAAACGGCCGGTAATAAGCAGAAACCTGGCCTGTATGATGCGGATTTTCTGCGATTTGTTGTCAGTCAGCAGTTATGGGACCGGGCAATGGCACAGGAAATTCATGCCACGCTGAACCGGTATGACAGGCATAAGAAGCCGCTGGTAGTTGGCATTATGGGATCCGGGCATATTTTTGGAGGATTCGGGGTTCCGCATCAGTTAAAAGATCTGGGTGTGAAAAAAACGGGTTCATTGCTGCCATGGGATACCGGTCGATCCTGTAAATCGCTGGTTGAAGGCTATGCTGATGCGGTATTCGGGCTGGCCCCGTTTGCTGCGGAACCAGGTACGTCTTCGCATCAGCGCCTGGGTATCGGTTTTGAGTTCAGTAAAAAAACCGGTGGAGCACTCGTGCTGCAGGTTGAGCCAGGCAGTATTGCTGAATCTGCCGGACTGCAGGCTGGCGATGTGATTCTGGGAATGGCTGGCAGTGCAATCAGGGAAAGCGGCGAGGTTGTCGCTACGGTTAAACGTCAGGCGCCGGGCACCTGGCTGCCGCTAAAAGTATTGCGGGAAGGTGTAACGATTGAAGTTATCGCAAAATTTCCGCCATTAACCCGATAAGATAACCGGATATCAGGCCTTTTCCTGCAATGATTTGTAAAGTGTGAAATCCAGCTGGTGCCGTTGCAGCAGCTTGTAAAACTCGGTACGGTTACGCTTGGCCAGTTTGGCTGCCTGAGTCACATTACCAGATGTGATCTTCAGCACCTTGACCAGATAATCTCTTTCAAACTGCCTGCGGGCATCTTCAAATGAGGTCATCTGTTCTTCATCCTTGTGCATGGCGTCGCGAACCAGCTCACCGGAAATAAGCGGAACGGCACTCATGACGACGCTTTGCTCAATGACATTCATCAGCTGGCGAATATTACCGGGCCAGGAAGAAGCCAGTAAAAAGCTGGTTGCTTCTGGAGAAAACCCGTTAACCTCCTTTTGATGCTTCTCCGCAAATACGCGCAGAAAATGATTGGCCAGCAGGGGGATATCCTCATTGCGCTGGGCAAGTGAGGGGATCGACAATCCCACTACAAACAGCCGGTAGTACAGATCTTCACGAAAATTTCCCTCCTCGATTTCGGATTTCAGATCCCTGTGCGTGGCGGAAATAATGCGTACATCAATCGGAACCGTTTGTGGGGAGCCTACTGGCCGGATAACCCTTTCCTGCAGCGCATGCAGCAGTTTTGCCTGGAGCAGTAAAGGCATATCGCCAATCTCGTCCAGAAATAAACTGCCTCCTTCGGCTTGCTGAAATAATCCCTTGTGATCCCGCACCGCACCGGTAAAAGCCCCTTTAGCATGGCCGAACAGTTCGGATTCCAGTAACTGTTCCGGAATGGCGGCACAATTGATGGTGACGAACGGCTGATCACAACGCCGGGATGCCTGGTGGATGGCACGGGCAAACAGTTCCTTGCCGACGCCGCTTTCACCGGACAGCAGTACGCTGGCATCTCCTTGGGCTACCCGGTCTACTTTGGCCAGCAGATCTTCCATGACCGCACTTTGGGTAATGATGGCTTTACGCCATGAAGATACCGGCTCCTTTCCGGGAAGCGTCTCAACGGCTGGTGCCATATCAATCGCACGTTCCACCTGGCTCAGCAGGATTTTTGGATCGTAAGGTTTGGTGAGGTAGCCAAAAATTCCGCGTTGTGTTGCTGTGACCGCATCCGGAATGGTGCCGTAAGCCGTCAGGATAATGACCGGCAGTGTGGGAATGTTGCGATGAATGTGATCAAACAGTGCCATCCCATCCAGACCACCCATTTGCATGTCGCTGATAACGAGGTGCGGGCGGGAAATGTCAAGATAATTGATTGCTGCTTCGGCACTGTCCGCAAGCATGGTTTCATAGCCGGCAGCAGTCAGGCGGATGGAAAGCAGCTCCAGCAGATCCCTGTCATCATCCACTAAAAGAATTTTTTTGTTTTGCGTCATTTTATGTACGGGTCAAAGCGTATTTTTACGCATCAGGTGTTTTTCAATATTTTTAATTGCGTTGATTTTACTCTTTAATGTTTTGATTTCTGCTTCGGATGAATGTAATTTTTCAGTCAGATTTTCGATTTGCACTTTCGCAGCCCGCTGCTGTTTGAGTAACGTTACCAGCAGTTTTTTGAAGGCTATCGTATCCGGTGCGGAGGGTTCAACCTGTTCAGGAAGTGTTTCCATCAGTTTCAGCGCCCCTTGTGTGGTTTGAAAGCCGGTGTTTGGCAAGGTCAGCAACAGCAGCAATTTAAGCCGCTGCTGTATATCGGTACTTTCCCGATAGTGGCTGTTTGCATATTTGTATTCTTTCAAAAGTGCGGCTTTAGACATGCCTTGCAGCGAATCATAGTAATGCATCAGTTCACTCAGGCTGTTTTCCGACTCCCGGATGATATGGATTTCCTCCCTGACAGGCACCTGTACGGGTTGGGCTGGCGGATGCACACACCCTGCCAGCACTGCGGACAGAACGATCAGTCCTGTTATCACCAGACTGATCCGATACCCTGCCATCCGGATCAGGCTTGCCGGAATCCTGCTGAACGTGTCTTTTGGCAGCATTGGCAGTTTTGGTAACTTTGGCAGGTATGGAGCGGACAGAATCAGGGTATTCGGGAAGGGGGTTGATAATTTGAGAATACTTGTCATGTTATAGATTCAGAATGATTAAGGGGTAACGTTAGCCGGAAATGGGCGCCGTGTTTTCCGGCCTCCTGGATAAGCTCGATATTTCCGCCGTGCGCAATTGCATATTCCTTTGCAATTGCCAGACCCAGGCCGGTACCTCTGACAGAGCTTTCAGACGGCGTATTGCGGCCCTGGTAAAAAGGTTCGAATATCTGGTTTCCATCAATACTATCCACGCCCGGGCCAGCGTCTTGTACGTCGATTTGCACATTGTCGCTATTGTACGACGCCACTATCTCAATAAGACTGCCTGCCGGAGAAAATTTGATTGCATTGGAAAGCAGGTTATCAAAAATAATATCCAGTTTCTGCTTGTCACATTTCAGGGATAACTCCGGGCAATCCAGCCTGATTTTGAGGTTTTTGCTCAGAACAGAAAGATTTTGTGCCTGTATCACCGAATGAATGATCTGCTTCAGGTTAACGTGTTGTTTAACGAGCGTGATAATTTCTGCCTGAAGTGCACTGAAATTCAGCAGATCCTCAATCCGTCTTTGCAGCTGCATGCTGCCGGTATGGAGGATTCCTGCGATAAGCTGCTGTTTTTGATTGAGTTCTCCCGTAACACCTTCCGCCAGTAAATCTGCACCTTCACGAATAGCGGTCAGTGGTGTTTTTAATTCATGAGAAATATGACGAAAGAACTGTATTTTCTGGCTTTCCAGCTTGAGCAAACGCTGCCGCAGCCAGTTCAGCCGTTCCCCGATATAAACGAGGTTTTGCGGCCCGTTGACACGAATAGACTGAGTAAGATCACCCCGGCCCATTTGCGCAATGGCTTCATCGATCTGGCGAACCGGGCGAGCAATGAATACAGATAAACTCAGCGCAAGAAAAATAACCAGTGGAACCAGGGTCAGTAATTCCCATTCGACCAGGGAGCGGGTTTGTGTGGCAATTTCATCCATACTCCCCACGTTTTGCTCGATGATATGGAAACTGTTGGTGGAAAATTCCTGCGTCAGTGAGAGCAGCATTGCAAAACGTTCAAGCAGATACTGCAGTTCCTGCGGATGCTCTTTTAAGCTCAGCATTTCCCTGAAAAGGCTGAGTTCGAGCAAACGCATTTTTTCTAACGGCAGTTGCTGTTCCGGGCGGGTGGAAATAGCAGCAAGATGATTGGTAATGTTTTCAAACTTGGTATGGGCGAGAAAATAGCCTTCCAGCAGGGAAGCATCATCCAGTACCAGCGCATGCTGTACACTTCGCTCCATTGCCATGATCTCACCGATGATAACGCTGATGCCATTCGTGATTTGTGTGGCCTGGTAGATGTTGTTCCGGCTTTGTTCGGATAACTGATCAATGCGCACGGCGCTGTATATCAGCGCGCCGATCAGCGGCAGTCCGACAATGAAAAACCCCATTAAAATCCAGGACAGAAATGATTTCGGCTTATATCTGGACCCGGTTTTCCGGCGTGTTTGCTCGGGTGATGAAACATCGGTAGAAATTTTCATAGTGCAGGTTTACCTTTCATGCAACCTGGGCGAAAATACCCGGGTAAGAAGCCTTCGGCCATTTCTCCGGTTTTTCCGCAGTGTCCGACTTCCCTGAATTCCAACAAATAGTGATTTTACCCCTCATGTTGTTGATGATTGATAATTACGATTCCTTTACCTATAACCTGGTGCAGTACCTGGGTGAGCTGGGCGAGGAAGTCATGGTTGTTCGAAATGACGAAATTACACTGGAAGCCGTTCAGCAGCTGAATCCTGCCGGTGTTGTCATTTCACCGGGCCCGTGCACGCCCGATGAGGCGGGTATTTCGATAGAGCTGATCAGCCGGTTTGGCGGAAAGGTTCCTATATTGGGCGTATGCCTGGGTCACCAGAGCATTGGCCAGGCTTTTGGCGGGAGAATTGTACGTGCCGGAAAAGTTATGCATGGTAAAACTTCACCGGTTTTTCATGATGGCAAAGGTGTCTTCCAGGGGATGCCAAATCCATTCACGGCGACCCGCTACCATTCACTCGTGATTGAACGCTCGAGTATACCCGACTGTCTTGAAATTTCTGCCTGGACTGAGGATGGCGAGATCATGGGCGTGCGGCATCGCACATTGCCTGTTGAGGGCGTGCAGTTTCATCCCGAATCGGTTTTAAGTGAACATGGCCACCAGCTGCTGGGTAATTTCCTTCAAGGTAACCATATTCAACCGTCTTCTTCGAATCTGTGTAACGCGTGAACCCGCAGATAATTCTTGCCCGAATTCTTGAGCAGCGTGAAATCCCTTACGAGGAAATGGTTGAGCTGATGCGCGCGATCATGTCGGGAAATGTATCGCCGATCATGACAGCCGCCCTGGTTGCCGGGTTGCGCATGAAACGGGAGAGTATCAGTGAAATCAGTGCAGCTGCTCAGGTCATGCGCGAGCTGGCTGTGCGTATCGAAGTGGCTGATTCGGGTCATCTGGTCGATACCTGCGGCACCGGCGGGGACGGACGCAGCACTTTCAATATTTCAACCGCTTCTGCTTTTGTAACCGCTGCTGCAGGTGTACAGGTCGCCAAACACGGCGGCCGCTCCGTTTCCAGCAAAGTGGGCAGTGCGGATGTGCTGGAAGCTATCGGCATTAACCTTAATCAGACACCCGATCAGATTGCCCAATCCATCACCGAAGTCGGTATCGGTTTTATGTTCGCTCCCAATTTTCACCATGCCATGAAACATGCGGCCCCTGTTCGGCGCGAATTGGGCGTGCGTACGATTTTCAATATCCTGGGGCCGCTGACCAATCCGGCAGGTGCTAAAAATCAGTTACTGGGTGTATTCAACCCTGATCTGACCAGCGTGCTGGCACAAGTGCTGCTGCGATTGGGAAGCCGGCATGCCATGATCGTGCACGGCAGTGACGGGCTGGATGAAATCACGATATCCGGCCCGACCAGAATCGCCGAGCTCAATGCAGGCAAAATCCGGGAATATAGTGTACAACCGGAAGATTTTGATCTGGAACGCGCCGATATCGCATCGTTGCAGGTGGACAGCACGGAAGAGGCCCGGAATATGCTTTTATCCGTACTGGATAATCGTTCCGGCCCCGCCAGGGATATTGTTCTGCTTAATGCTGGTGCTGCCATTTATGTCGCGGGAAAAGCGGATTCCTGGATTCAGGGTGTGAAAATAGCTCGCGATATGCTGATCAGTGGTGCTGCAAAACAGAAAATGCAGGCGTTGATTGAATTTTCCAATCGGTTAACAGATTAGTTTGTATGTCAGATATTCTTGATCGCATCCTTGCCGTAAAAAAGCAGGAGATCACAGCTGCCAAAGTAAAAAAATCACTGGAAGAAATCCATAAAGAAGCAGCAGGCATGCCTGCTCCGCGTGATTTTTTCCAGGCGATATACCGGCGGGTCAGCCGGAACCGGGCTGCCGTCATTGCAGAAATTAAACGGGCCAGTCCAAGCAAGGGCCTGCTGCGCGGGCGTACAGAAGCTCATGTAATACAGGCAACAGGGTACACGGGAAATTCTCCTGAACAGAATGTGATTCCAGAAGATTTTGTTCCGGCAGAAATTGCGGCCGGTTATGCCAAAAATGGCGCAGCCTGTTTGTCCGTCCTGACAGATGAACTGTTTTTCATGGGAAGTGCCGATTTTTTACAGCAGGCACGCGCAGCATGCGATTTGCCAGTACTGCGCAAAGATTTTTTGCTGGATGAATATCAGGTTTATGAGGCGCGCGTGATGGGGGCAGATTGTATTCTGCTGATTGTTGCTGCATTTCTTTCACCGGTTTTCCAGCAGGATGCCACTATCCATCAGGGTGACAGTGCACTGGAACGGATGCGTAAGCTCGAAGCCATCGCACAGGCGCTGGGGATGGCAGTGCTGGTGGAAGTACACGATGCGGATGAGCTTGATCTGGCGCTGCAGCTGACAACATCGCTGATCGGGATCAACAATCGTAATCTGCGGACTTTTGAAACAACACTGGATACTACGCTGCAACTGGTTAAACGTATTCCATTCGGGAAAATCGCTGTTACCGAAAGCGGTATCCGCACACCTGCCGATGTGGAAATGATAATTTCCCGCCATGTTTATGCTTTTCTGATTGGAGAAACATTCATGCGCGCGCCGGATCCGGGCACTGCGCTGGCAAACCTGTTTACAACCAACCTGGCGTAAGTTGTGTCATGCCTTCAACCGGAGAGTACCTCAGCCTGGCTGAAGCAGGAACAATTACGCTGTCAATCCACTAAAAGGAGATCTTTATGCGTTTTAAGAAACAACTGGCAAATGGTTTGAGTGGCCTGATCCTTTCGGCAGTTATGGCTGGCAGTACACTGGCTGCCGGTGTAGCCGAATTTAACGACAAGGGTGAACTGCTGTTACCGAAAAACTACCGTGAATGGGTGATGGTTGGCACTCAGGTAACACCCAATGAGCTGAATGACGGGAAGGCACCTTTTACTGAAATCAGAACAGTTTATGTCGATCCGGAAAGCTATGCCCACTGGAAAAAAACAGGTGAATTCCGGGATGGAACAATGACCGTGAAGGAGCTGGTCAGCGTGGGGGATCGTAAAGGCCCGGGCAGTGGTAACGGCTATTTCATGGGGGATTACATCGGCCTGGAAGCGTCTGTCAAAGATTCCGGGCGCTTTGCGGGTGAGCCGGGTAACTGGGCTTTCTATATTTTCTATGTTCCCGGCACTCCGCTGGTTGCTGCAGCTAAAAACCTGCCCACTGCTGATTGCGCTGCCTGTCACAAGGAAAATGCGAAGACAGACATGGTCTTCACACAATTTTATCCTGTGTTACGTGCCGCCAAGGCAACCGGTGAATCCGGTGTAGTCGCACCCAAGTAAATAACAGATACAAATTTGGCAAGCAGCAGGAGTATTGCGGTAACCCGATAGTTGCATTACCGCAGCGAAATACTCCTGTTTTTTTCCTTCGTTCTCCCCGCAGCTACGGCCAGTTACAGCCTGGTGATAAAATGCTGGCATTATGGCCAACATTACTACCCGTAAAATTCCCGCCGATGCATACGAGATACTGAGTGCACATGGCCTGCCATCCGTACTTGCACGTATTTTTGCTGCTCGCGGTATAGCTCACCCGAGCCAGCTTGAAACCACTTTTTCCCGAATGGCTTCGTTCGAGCAACTGAAAAACAGTAAACAGATTGCCGTGTTACTGGCCGATGCCATTGCCGCACAAAAGCGTTTACTTGTGATTGCGGATTATGATACCGATGGAGCCACTGCCTGTGCCGTTGCCCTGCGCGCGTTGCGCCAGTTTGGCGCCATGGTGGAATACCTTGTACCCAATCGTTTTGAATACGGCTATGGATTGACACCGGAAATCGTGCGCCTGGCCGCTGATCGGATGCCTTCTCCTGATATCCTGATTACAGTGGATAACGGTATCGCCAGTGTGGAAGGCGTAGAGGAAGCCAACCGTCTGGGGATGCAGGTATTCATCACTGATCATCATTTGCCGGGTGACCGGCTGCCGGATGCAGCCGTCATCGTCAACCCCAATCAGCCGGGATGTCCTTTTCCTGACAAGCATATCGCCGGTGTTGGTGTAATTTTTTATGTCATGCTGGCGCTGCGGGCAGAATTGCGTGAACGGGATGCTTTTGCCGCAGCCGGTAAAGAGCCCAATCTCGCCAGCCTGCTTGATCTGGTTGCGCTGGGTACGGTTGCCGATGTAGTCAGGCTGGAAGGAACCAATCGCATCCTGGTACAACAGGGGTTGCAGCGCATTCGTAACGGGTTTTGTTGTGCCGGTATTCATGCTTTGTTCAAGGCAGCCGGGCGAGACTTCCGCCGTGCCGCTGCTTATGAGATGGGATTTATTCTTGCACCCAGACTGAATGCCGCCGGGCGGCTGGATGATATGTCACTGGGAATCGAGTGTCTGCTGACGGATGACGAATCACGTGCACTGCGCCTTGCCGGTGAACTGGATGAGCTGAACCGCCAGCGTCGCGAAATCGAGTCCGGTATGCGTGATGAGGCAATGGATAAACTGGGCGGCGTAATTGATTCCCTGAATTTGCCCGATACGCCGGCAAATAACGATGGCCAGTCCGTTTACAGCTTGTGCCTGTATGACTCCGGCTGGCACCAGGGTGTCATTGGTCTGATTGCTTCACGTGTCAAGGACAGGCTGCACCGGCCAGTGATCGTTTTCGCCCGGGGTGGCGATGGTGAGATTAAAGGTTCCGGCAGATCGATCTTGAGCCTGCATCTGCGTGATGCGCTGGATCTGGTTGCCAAGCGCTGTCCCGGGCTGATCATTAAATTTGGCGGCCATGCCATGGCTGCCGGTCTGACAATACACGAACAGGATTTCGAGCTGTTTCGCACCGCATTTGAGCAGGTGGCACAATCCCTGCTGACACCGGCTGATCTGATACAGGTAATTGAAACTGACGGTATGCTGGAAGAGGCGGATTTGACTCTGGAGCTGGCGCAATATCTGTCGGATCAGGTATGGGGGCAGGGTTTTCCTGAACCCAGTTTTAATGGCTGTTTTCGGGTTGAGAATCAGCGTATCGTCGGGGAAAAGCACCTGAAGCTGAAATTGCGAAAAGCCGGTACCGCACAGGTGTATGACGGAATTTTGTTTTTCTGTGCTGAACGACTGCCCGCCGAAATTGATGCAGTTTATCGGGTGCAGGTGAACGAATACAATGGAAGCACACGGATGCAGTTATTGCTGGAACACTGGTTTGCATCGGGCCAGGCGCAGTATGGATGATCTGTTTCTGCTCTCGCAGGAGCGCGGTTATCTCGCCCGGTTTGCCACCAGTCTTGCTATCGGTTTGCTGATTGGCCTGGAACGTGAACGCAGTCCATCAGCCAGGGCAGGGCTGCGTACCTTTGCGCTGGTGGCCATGTTTGGCACACTGGCTGCCATGCTGTCGCATAAGGCGCAGACGCCATGGCTGCTGATCTGCGGTTTGTTACTGGTTGGCATCATGGTGATTGCCTCTTATCGGGACAGGCGGGACCTGCCGGAAGATCCCGGTACCACCACGGTAACCGCTGTACTTATTTGTTACGGGTTAGGCGCCATGGTGTGGTATGAAGAGTCAAGGCTGGCTGTCATGCTGGCAATCATCACAACCATTTTGCTGTATTTCAAAACTGAATTGCAGGGTATCTCACAAAACCTGACCCGCAAGGATCTGATTTCAATTTTGCAGTTCGCAGTGCTCAGTTTCATCATCCTGCCGATTCTGCCTGACAAAAATTATGGACCTTTCGATACCTTTAACCCCTATCAGGTTTGGCTGATGATCGTGTTGATCTCGGGGGTCAGTCTGGTGGGCTATATTGCCCTGCGTTTTATTGGCCAGCGCCATGGTGCGGTTTTGCTGGGTATTTTGGGCGGACTGGTTTCCAGCACAGCCACTACACTGGTGTTTACACGCCGTAACGTGGATAAGCCTGATATTACCAGCCTGGCTGTCGTTGTGATTCTGCTGGCCAATCTGGTTATGCTGGTTCGGCTGGCGCTGATTACTGAAATGATTTCTCCGGAAATTTTTCCTTATCTGCTGCCGGTTCTGGGAGGAGGGTTTTTTCTGGGGCTGATTGCCTCATTGTTCTGGTGGCGCACATTCAGCCAGCAGCAAACCGTTCCCATGCCCGATACCAAAAATCCGGCAGAACTGACTACTGCCATCGGATTCGGCCTGATTTATGCGGTTGTTTTATTTTTTAGCGGATGGCTGTCTGATATTGCCGGCAGCAGTGGATTGTATGCCGTGGCGGTTATCTCAGGTCTGACCAACGTAGATGCAATCACGCTGAGCAGTTTGCGTTTGCACGGGCTTGGCAGGCTGGAAATCGTGGAAGTGGTCACTGCAATTACGCTTGGGATCATTGCCAACCTCATTTTCAAACTGGGGCTGATTTTTTTTACAGGTAACACGGTGCTGACCAGGCGATGCTTCGCGGGGACAATCGCCATTATTACCGGCCTGGCAGGCGCACTTTTCACAGCCACTTATTTGTCATATTTCTGAGCAATTCACACCTCGTTTGTAAAATCATGTTATCCAGATCCAATTCATTTTCTGCGGAGCAGTTACGGCATTACGCCGGTTTTGAAGGTTCCGGTGATGCCTGTGCACTGGCCCGACTGGCAAAACAGGATCAGACCGGGCAGATGCTGGCCGTTATCACGGCTAATGCGCTGGATGCGCAACGATTACTGGGAGAAATTCCATTTTTTGCGCCGGATTTGCGCGTAAGTCTGTTACCGGATTGGGAAACACTGCCATACGATATTTTTTCGCCTCACCAGGATCTGGTTTCGGAGCGTCTGGCCACGTTTTACCAGATTACACACAATGCCTGCGATGTATTGATCGTACCGGTTACGACGGCGTTGTACCGGATGCCGCCGCGGGAATTTCTGGCAGCACATTCATTTTTTGTCAGCCAGGGCAGCACGCTGGATTTGCCGGTATTCCGCAACCAGATGTCACTGGCGGGGTATTCCCATGTATCGCAAGTGCTTTCACCGGGGGAATACAGTATTCGCGGAGGGTTAATCGATCTGTTTCCGATGGGCAGTTCGCTCCCTTATCGTATTGATTTATTCGATGACGAAATCGAATCAATCCGTACCTTCGATGTGGATACCCAGCGCAGTATTTATCCGGTCAGGGAAATCCGGCTGCTGCCGGCACGGGAATTTCCGCTTGATGAAGGTGGGCGCAGCCGGTTCCGTACCGGTTTCCGCGAGAAATTCGAGGGTGATCCCACACGTTGCAGGCTTTATCAGGAAATCAGCAAAGGTAATATTCCGGCCGGTATCGAATACTATCTGCCGCTTTTTTTCGAACAGACCGCCACGTTGTTCGATTATTTGCCGCAACCTTCCCGCGTGTGTCTGCATGGGAGTGTTGCCGCCACTATTGATAACTTCTGGCAGGATACTCGTTCACGCTACCAGTTGATGCGCGGCGATCCGGATCGGCCTCTGCTTTCTCCAATAGATCTGTTTTTGCCGGAAGACCGGTTTTATGGTCATCTCAAATCCTATGCCCGCATTGAAATACAGCCCGGGCAGCAGGCAGATGCTGACAGATCTTTCACTCGCGCTCTGCCTTCTGTGCACGTGGACCGTCGTGCTGCCAATCCCATTGAGCAGCTGACCACTTTTGTGAATACGTTTACACAGAATGGCGGGCGGGTTTTGCTGCTGGCAGAAAGCATCGGGCGGCGCGAGCTTATGGCTGAGTATCTGCGTGAATATGGCCTGCAACTGAAACTGTGCGAAGATTTTGCAGCATTTCAGTCGGATACTGCGCCCTGCATGCTGAGTGTCGCCCCTTTGTATGGCGGCTTTATTCTGTCTGAAGAAAATCAGGCACTGGTTACTGAAAATGAGCTGTATGCCGCGCATGTGCGTGGACAACGTGCGCGCGAAGCCCGCAAAACCACATCAGCTGATTCCATTTTGCGTGATCTGTCTGAAATTAAACCCGGCAGCCCGGTCGTACATGAACAACACGGTATCGGGCGTTATCTCGGGCTGGTCAATATGGAAATGAGTGGAGACGGTTCCGGCCAGTCCAGTGAATTTCTTGCTCTGGAATATCAGGGGGGGGACAAGCTGTATGTGCCGGTCACACAGCTTCATCTCATCAGCCGCTACAGTGGTGCAGCACCAGAAGCAGCCCCTCTGCATAAACTCGGAAGCGGTCAGTGGGAAAAAGCCAAGCGCAAAGCAATGCAACAGGTGCGTGATACGGCTGCTGAACTGTTGAATCTGTATGCGCTGCGCGCTGCACGTACAGGCCATACATTTCGTTTCAGCCAGCATGATTACAATGCCTTTGCTGATGGCTTCGGTTTTGAGGAAACACCGGATCAGGCTGCTGCCATTAATGCTGTCATTCAGGATATGGTGTCCGGCAAACCGATGGATCGGCTGATTTGCGGTGATGTCGGTTTTGGTAAAACGGAAGTTGCCTTGCGGGCAGCCTTTATCGCGATTGCGGATGGCAGGCAGGTGGCGGTACTGGTCCCAACCACACTGCTGGCAGAGCAGCATTATCAGAATTTCTCTGATCGTTTCGGGTTGATTGCCGAACAGTGGCCGGTGAAGATCGCCGAGCTTTCACGTTTTCGTTCTGCCAAAGAACAGTCTGAAGCACTGAAAAGCCTGGAGCAGGGAACGACTGACATTATCATCGGCACGCATAAGCTGATTCAGGACAAGGTTAAATTCAAAAACCTCGGACTGGTTATCATCGACGAAGAACATCGTTTCGGGGTGCGCCAGAAAGAGCAGCTTAAAAAACTTCGTACCGAAGTGGATGTACTGACACTGACGGCAACACCGATTCCGCGTACTCTGGCGATGTCACTCGAAGGATTGAGGGATTTTTCAGTGATTGCCACTGCACCGCAGCGGCGGCTGGCGATCCGGACATTTGTGCACCCTTATGCAGAAGGAATCATTCGCGAAGCCTGTTTGCGCGAGCTGAAACGGGGTGGCCAGATTTATTTTCTTTATAACGAGGTCAGTACCATTCAGAACATGTATACCAAACTGGCCAAACTGCTGCCGGAAGCCAGAATCAGCATAGCCCACGGGCAAATGCGGGAAAGCGAGCTGGAACATGTCATGCGCGACTTCTATCAGCAGCGTTTCAATCTGCTGCTATGTACGACCATTATTGAAACGGGAATTGATGTACCTACCGCCAACACGATTATCATTCACCGTGCCGATAAATTTGGACTGGCACAGTTGCACCAGCTGCGCGGCAGAGTTGGCCGTTCACACCATCAGGCGTACGCTTATCTGCTGACACCGGAAAAGGCTACGCTGACTGCACAGGCGATCAGGCGGCTGGAGGCTATTCAGGCTATGGAAGAGCTTGGCTCCGGGTTTTACCTGGCCATGCATGATCTGGAAATTCGTGGTGCAGGGGCAGTGCTGGGGGATTCACAAAGCGGTGAAATGCAGGAAGTCGGATTCAGCCTGTACAGCGCACTGCTGGATGCGGCAATCAAGTCGCTGAAAGCCGGTCACGAACCGGATATGCAGCAGCCTTTAGGTGTTTCCGCCGAGATCCGGCTGCATGTACCGGCATTACTGCCGGAAAGTTATTGTGGTGATATTCACGAGCGGCTGATTCTATATAAACGTATGGCGGGTTGTAACAATGAGGCCGAGCTGAACGAAATTCATCAGGAACTGATCGATCGCTTTGGTTTGCTGCCGGATCCTGCCCGTGCATTACTGGACAGCCACCGTTTGCGTATTGAAGCCAGGGAATTGGATATTACGCGCATTGATGCCGGCCCGGACAATATTCAGGTGCAGTTTGCGCCTGATCCCCGGGTTGAAGCTGCCAAAATTATCCAGCTGATTCAAAGTGGTAAAGAATACGGCCTGGCGGGACCTGACCGCTTGAATATCCGGCTGCAGATAGCGGATGTGAGTGAGCGGGTTAAGAAAATCAGAAAGTTGATGGCACTGCTGAAAAACTGAAGCGGGCACGCAGATAAAACCGGTAACTATTGCCCGTAGGTTGTTTCTTTATCGAAATCCTGCCAGATATAGGAAGGGTGGACCGTTGATTGCGTGGGGATAAAGAAAGTTGCGGCATCCAGTACGCCAAATACGGTACGGCCAATCGTATGCATAATGCCAGTCACAAAACCGATGGTCAGTCCGTAGGCAGCCCCATCACGCCGGCTGGTAAGAATGATGGTTTTAGGAAGTTCAACAAAGCCGGTAGCAGCATTGGTAATGCCATTGACCAGCTTTTCACTCGCTGTAACCGGGTAGCTTTGCACCATATTGTGCTGTGCCGTGGCTGTTTGTGAAAGTGTGCAGAAAAACACCAGAAAGATAACTGACGTGATCAAAGTTTTCATGATTGGCGTTCTCCTGACCCTGTTGGTGTATTCGACGGAAAGGATAGCGGGATTCGTAACGACAAATCCTGTCAGCGCTCCAGTTTGTCCAGCTTGCTTGAAACAGATGCCCATTCATCCGCATCCGGCAGCGCATCTTTCTTCTCAATAATGGGCTCCCAGATTTTTGACAGTTCTGCATTAAGTGCAATGAATTGGCGCTGATCGTCAGGTACATCATCTTCCGCATAAATTGCTTCTACCGGACATTCCGCTACACACAATGTGCAGTCGATACATTCATCCGGATCAATCGCCAGGAAATTGGGACCTTCCCGGAAACAATCCACAGGACATACATCTACGCAATCGGTGTATTTGCACTTGATACAGCTCTCGGTTACTACATAAGTCATAATGATATTCCTTTAGCGACACTATTCTTAACAGACCCGTGATTCTATCAGAATCCCGGTAAATTCTGCTACATACACCGGGGACTGGACGGTATCTCCGGTACCGGCATCCTGCAGCCGGCCGCATCCTGCTGACGTTGTTTTGCTGTAACTGTCAGATCATTCCCCTTCAAAACCGGAAGGAGGAACATAACGGCGCGGGGCCGGTATGTTTTTAACAGAATGTTGTCGTTTTGAGAAAGATCGGCTACCCTTAAAGCTGTTTCTACTGTGGCCGGTAGTGTCAAAGTTGTCACCATGGATTTTGCTGCCAGCTGGTTGAAATTACTTCAGGCTAGGGTTCCGGCTTTGCAAAAAGTGTCTGGTCCGAGAGCCTGAGGCTTCGAAGTGACGAAGCTCCACGGAGGGATAAAAGCCCGGGAGGTTGCATAGTGCCGAGTGCATTATCGATTTAGGCTATTTTCCGACAATCTGGAGGTTCGCATGTGCTGTCTGCTTTTCCACCTTTTCTGCTATTCCTGCCTTTATTTCCGGCTTTATTCCGTATTCTCTGTTTCCTTCGCTCAGGGCCCGCCCCTGCATATCGGTTGCAATCTGTGTTTATTTCCGTCTGTTTGATCAGGCCAAATCCGCAGTAAGGAGAATTCATGTTTACCAAAATTTTGATAGCCAATCGTGGTGCGATTGCCTGCCGTGTTATCCGCACTTTGCGCCGTATGGGAATTGGCAGCGTAGCGGTTTTTACCAAAGCGGATGCGCTGTCACGCCATGTGCTGGATGCAGATGAGAGTGTTTGTATCGGTGAAGGGCTTGCCGGTGAAAGTTATTTGCGTGCTGACAAGATACTGGAAGTGGCACACCGTACCGGTGCCCAGGCTATCCATCCCGGGTATGGGTTTCTGAGTGAAAATGCGCTGTTTGCCGAACAATGTGCTGCAGAAGGGATCTGTTTTCTTGGCCCCGCACCTGAGCAGATGCGTACTTTTGGCCTGAAACATACTGCCAGAGCACTCGCGCAGCAATTCAACGTGCCCCTGTTGCCCGGTACCGGCTTGCTGGAGAACGCGGATACAGCCTGTGAGGAAGCCGATCAGATCGGTTACCCGGTTATGCTGAAAAGTACAGCAGGAGGAGGGGGGATTGGCATGCGGCTGTGCCGTAACCGGCAGGAATTAATAGATGCATACGAATCGGTCAAAAATCTGGCACAAAGCAATTTCAGTGATGCCGGCCTGTTCCTGGAAAAATATATCGACCAGGCTCGCCATATTGAAGTGCAGATTTTTGGTGATGGCCGTGGAAAAGTTATCGCATTGGGGGAACGGGATTGTTCCATGCAGCGGCGCAACCAAAAGGTGATTGAAGAAACACCTGCACCGGGCCTGTCGCCTGCAACCCGGAAAGCATTGCTGGATACGGCTGTGTGCCTGGGGGAATCAATCCGGTACCAGTCTGCCGGTACGGTGGAATATGTTTATGATGCCCTGGCTGACCGGTTTTATTTTCTGGAAGTTAATACTCGTCTGCAGGTGGAGCATGGTGTTACCGAGATGGTGACTGGTATTGATCTGGTTGAATGGATGGTCCGGCTGGGTGCAGGTGAATTAGCTCCTCTGGAATCATTCACTATCCGGCCGCAGGGCGCTTCCATACAAGCGCGTGTTTATGCGGAAAATCCGGCAAAGAATTTTCAGCCTGCCAGCGGTTTGCTGAGTGCTGTCAAATTCCCGGAGACGGCACGGGTCGAAACCTGGGTGGATGCCGGTTGTGATGTTTCAGCTTTCTATGACCCGATGCTGGCCAAAATTATTGTGCATGCCGATGATCGCGATCAGGCGATTGATCGTCTGATGGCCGCATTGAATGAAACCACGCTCTATGGGATTGAAACCAATCTGGATTACCTCAGGCAGGTGTTATCCGGAACAGTATTTCGCAGCGGCCGGGTCAGTACGCAATTCCTCGCCGGATTTCACTATCAGCCCCATACCCTGGATGTGTTGAATGCCGGTGTACAGACGACGGTGCAGGATTTTCCGGGCAGGATGGGTTGCTGGAGTGTAGGCGTACCGCCATCCGGCCCGATGGATAATCTGGCTTTTCGCCTGGCCAATTATCTGGTGGATAACCCGGAAGGTGCAGCCGGACTGGAAATTACCCTATCCGGGCCCACGCTGAAATTTAACTGCAACAGTCGGATTGCAGTCTGTGGAGCACCCATTGATGTCTGGCTGGATGGCAAGCCGCTGGAACAGTGGCAATCGCACTTTATCAGGGCGGGTTCGCAGCTGCGTTTCGGCAAAATCGGGCAATCGGGCAGTCGATCCTATCTGGTTTTCCATGGCGGAATCCAGGTGCCGGAGTATCTGGGCAGCCGTTCCACTTTTACGCTGGGGCAGTTTGGCGGACATGCCGGGCGAGCCTTGAGTGCCGGGGATGTATTGCATATCCTGCCCGCAACAGATGTTAAATCAAAGATATTGCCTGTTGAGAATATCCCGCGTTATACCAATCGGTGGGAGATTGGGGTGTTGTATGGGCCGCATGGTGCGCCAGATTTTTTTACCGAAGCCGATATTGATGAATTTTTCGCCACCGACTGGAAGGTACACCACAATTCCAGCCGTACCGGTATACGGCTGATCGGTCCTAAACCGCAATGGGCACGCAAGGATGGGGGGGAGGCCGGTCTGCACCCGTCCAACATCCATGACAATCCCTATGCGGTCGGTGCGATCGATTTTACCGGTGATATGCCTATCATCCTCGGCCCGGATGGCCCCAGCCTGGGTGGATTTGTCTGTCCTGCCGTAATTGTGCAGGCGGAGTTGTGGAAAACCGGCCAGCTCAAGCCGGGTGATAGTGTGCGCTTTTATCCGCTGACACAGGAACAGGCGCTGTTGCTGGAGAAACAGCAGGACCAGATGATTCAGGCTGCAGATTCCTCCATTCATGCAGCACCTGATCTGTCTGCGCTTTCAGCAAAACCGGACACACCGGTATTACACCGGATAGCGGCCAGCAACGGACAGATGCAGGTCATTTACCGGCAATCCGGCGATAAGTACCTGCTGATTGAATATGGTGAACCGGTACTCGATATCGCACTGCACCTTCGTGTGCATACCCTGATGGCCTGGTTGCAGCAGGTTGTTGAAACGGAGGCTTTACCCGGAATTCTTGATATGACACCGGGTATTCGTTCCCTGCAGATACATTTTGATTCCCGGCTTTTGGCGCGCGAGCATCTCCTGAAAAAACTCATTGCGGCCGAGAAAGACCTGCCGGCGAGCGACGCAATGGAAATTCCCTCGCGTATCGTGCATTTGCCACTTTCCTGGGATGATGCTGCTACCAGGCTTGCCATTGAAAAGTACACACAATCGGTTCGGCCGGATGCGCCCTGGTGTCCGAGCAATATTGAATTTATCCGCCGTATCAATGGGCTGGAGAGTATCGAAGAAGTCAGGCGCATTGTTTTCGATGCCAGCTATCTGGTCATGGGCTTGGGGGATGTCTATCTCGGTGCTCCGGTTGCGACCCCGCTTGATCCCCGCCATCGGCTGGTTACAACCAAATACAACCCGGCGCGTACCTGGACGCCGGAAAATGCGGTGGGAATTGGTGGTGCTTATCTCTGTATTTATGGCATGGAAGGCCCGGGCGGATACCAGTTTGTCGGGAGAACCATCCAGATGTGGAACCGCTACCGTCAGACCAGAGATTTTATTGCAGGCAAGCCATGGCTGTTGCGCTTCTTTGACCAGATCAGGTTTTATCCGGTTTCAGAACAGGAGCTGCTTGAACTGCGTCAGGATTTTATTACCGGACGTTTTTCACTGCGTACTGAAGATACTGTTTTCAGTCTGCGATCCTACGAAGCATTTTTGCACCGGCACACGGATAGCATTCAGGCATTCAAGGCCCGTCAGCAGCAGGCTTTTGAAGCCGAGCGCGAACGCTGGAAGCTTGGCAATCTACAGGAAGAAACGGATGACAGCAGTGAAGTTGAGACGACACCGGATTCATCCGGTGTTCAGCATATGCTGGATTTACCCGCCGGGGCATATCCTGTCAGCTCTGACGTAACCGGTACAATATGGAAGCTGTTAATTGAAACCAGACAAACAGTCAGTGCCGGGGATCCGGTTATCATTATCGAATCCATGAAAATGGAAATCACCCTGAGTGCGCCAGTTAGTGGAACCGTACAGCAGATCGGCTGTAAACAGGGTGATTATGTATTTTCCGGGCAGATGCTGCTGATCGTTCAGGAAGAATGAGCGTTGTTGTTAAAGGGTAGAGGGGCCAGCTTGAGCGTAAGCTTCTGCCCGATGGAGAGCTGATTGCTTCCCTTATTCCATAAACGGATTGTTTTGACATCAATTCCGTAGCGTTTGGCGATATCGTGGAGCGTATCTCCCTTTTTGACGGTATAGATCACATGCCCTGCTGCCGATGAGGAACGTTTCGTTACGGGCCTGGGCTGATGCAGTGCAAGGTACGTAACCTCTCTTGCACTGCTGCCGTCACGTGGTACCAGCAGCTTTTGGCCTTTTTTCAGTGCTGCACGTTCAGCAATCCCGTTGATTGCAGCCAGTTTGCCGGCCGGGATACGATACCGGATGGATAAATCCTGCAATGTTTCCGTTTTTTCAACCTGGTAAATGCGCCACGATACCAGTGATTTATCATAATTTTCCAGATTATCGACAAAGGTTTTGATGCTGGTAACGGGTAACAGCAGGGTGCGCGGAGAATCTTCCGCTTTGATGACAGGTCTGTGGTAGGCCGGGTTCAATGCATTGAATTCATTTTCTGAAATTCCGGCAAGCCTGGCCGCCAGCTGCACATCGATTTGCTGGGTAATTGTAATCTGCTCAAAATAGGGCCGGTTTGAAATCGGCTTCAGCTTGATGCCATAGCGGCGGGGATTGGCAATGATATTTCTGATGGCAATCAGTTTGGAAATATAGTTTCTGGTTTCAGCTGGCAGGCCAATTTCCTGGTAGTGGACTGATTTATTACCGCCGTGATCTTCATCAATTACCTTCTTCAGTGACCCCTGTCCCCAGTTGTAAGCAGCCAGTGCCAGCTTCCAGTTGCCAAACATTTTGTGGAGCATCTGCAGATAGTCCAGCGCCGCCTGAGTGGCGGCAATAATGTCGCGCCGTTCGTCATGCCACCAGTTTTGCTCCAATCCGAAGGCTTTTCCTGTTGAAGGGACGAACTGCCATAATCCTGCAGCATGCTTATGGGAATAGGCGTCCGGATCAAACTCGCTTTCAATGATAGGCAGCAGTGCAATTTCAGCCGGCATGCGGCGGCGCTCTACTTCCTCAAGGATATAAAACAGATAACGCTGACTGCGTTCAACAATATGATCTATGAATTGCTGATTTTTACAGAAATTGCTTTCATGCTGCCTGATTTCCTGGCTTTGTGTGCCAGTCAGGGAAAATCCGGCCCGTACGCGCATCCATAGATCATCTTGCTGCTTGTGTAACTGCACCTGGTACTGTCTGGTATCCAGGGCGGTGATACTTACATTTTTTTCTAAAGCTCTGCCGGCATTCGCCGTAACAGGGAGGGAAGTTAATATTGCTGCAGCAATCAATGCCAGTGAGGTATTCGATTTTGTCTTCATCCTGAATAAAATGAACGATTCGCTCGCATAATTGGTTTCTGAAAAGAAAAAAGGCTGGTCACCTGTATTTTTTAATTTTAAAGTGAACCAGCCGGCCCGTCGCGTATTCTACATCATTTTTCAGATTGGCAATCGACAGATCAGCATCTCAATCCCAGCTTAATACGCCCCCTGTCTGATATTCAATTACACGCGTTTCAAAAAAGTTTTTTTCCTTTTTTAAATCAATCATTTCCGACATCCATGGAAAAGGGTTGTTTGCTTCCGGAAATAACGGATCAAGACCAATCTGGTGGCAGCGGCGATTGATAATGAAACGCAGATATTCCTTGAACATCGGCGCATTCAGTCCCAGAACACCACGCGGCATGGTGTCTTCAGCGTAGCGATATTCCAGTTCCACTGCCTTGCGCATCAATGTGCTGATTTCTTCACGGAATTCGCGTGTCCACAAATGCGGATTTTCGAGTTTTATCTGGTTGATGACATCGATACCAAAATTACAGTGCATGGATTCATCTCGCAGGATGTACTGATACTGTTCGGCCGCTCCTGTCATCTTGTTTTGCCGGCCAAGGGCCAGAATCTGTACAAAACCGACATAGAAAAACAGCCCTTCCATGATGCAGGCAAATACGATCAGGCTTTTTAGCAGTTGCTGGTCAGTTTCCAGTGTGCCTGTCCGGAATGAAGGGTCCGTGAGCGTGTCGATAAAGGGGATCAGGAATTCATCCTTGTCACGAATCGATCCAACTTCATGATAGGCATTAAAAATTTCACCCTCATCCAGGCCGATTGATTCGACGATGTACTGATAGGCATGTGTATGGATGGCTTCCTCGAATGCCTGACGCAACAGGTATTGGCGGCATTCGGGGTTGGTGATATGCCGATAGGTCCCCAGCACGATATTGTTGGCTGCCAGTGAATCGGCCGTAACAAAGAAACCCAGATTACGTTTGACAATACGGCGCTCATCCTCGGTCAATCCGTTGGGATCTTTCCAGAGAGCGATATCCCGGTTCATGTTGATTTCCTGCGGCATCCAGTGATTGGCACAGGCTGCCAGATATTTTTCCCACGCCCACTTGTATTTGAATGGCACGAGCTGATTGACATCCGTCTTGCAGTTGATGATACGTTTATCTTCGACAGACACACGGCGATGATTTTCTGTCGGTATTTCATTATCCGGAAATTCCGGTTTTGCCATTTTTTCAAATGAGGGTGGAACAGTGCCGGTAAGGTTATTTTTTGACAGGCGTATTTCATCTTCAAAAGTCAGCATGGTTTAGCTCCTTGGATGTTCAGTGGATTCTGATGTGTAATTACTGGCAGGCTTCACATTCGGGGTCGTCGATCGCACATTGCTTGGGTGCTGTATGGGTTGAACCGGCTGCGTACGGTTCATGTTGTGCAGGGACCGCATTCAGTGTGCTGGTATGCACTGTTGATTTTTCCGCGGTGGTTGCTCCCAGCGCACGCAAGTAATAAGTTGTCTTGAGTCCGCGCAACCAGGCAAGCCGATACAGCTCATCCATTTTTTTACCGGAGGCGCCTGCCATATAAAGATTGAGGGATTGCGCCTGATCAATCCATTTTTGTCTTCTGGCTGCCGCTTCAACCAGCCATTGGGGGTTGATTTCGAACGCAGTCGCGTAGAGATGGCGCAAATGCTCCGGCACCCGGTCAATTTTGCTGACTGCACCATCATAATGCTTGAGGTCAGCGATCATGACTTCATCCCATAAATCCTGTTTTTTCAGATCATTTACCAGCCACTGGTTGACGATCGTAAATTCACCGGAGAGATTGGATTTGACATACAGATTCTGATAGGTAGGTTCAATACTGGCGGAAACGCCGATGATGTTGGAAATGGTTGCAGTCGGCGCAATCGCCAGACAGTTGGAATTACGCATGCCGTGCTGCCTGATCCGCTCACGTAAAGGTGCCCAGTCCAGTGCAGAAGACGTATCAACCTCCACATGGCCCCCCCGTTCTCCGTACAGCAATGCCAGCGTGTCCTGCGGCAGGATACCGCGATCCCACAGACTGCCCCGGTAGGTCGCGTAAGTGCCGCGCTCTTCTGCCAGCTCAGTCGATGCCCAGTAAGTGTAATACGCAACGGCTTCCATTGATCTGTCTGCAAATTCGATCGCTTCCGGAGAAGCATAGGAAATGCCCAGTTTATGCAGACAATCCTGAAAGCCCATAATCCCCAGCCCCACCGGGCGATGCCGGAAATTGGCGTTACGCGCTTTTGCCACGGCATAAAAGTTGATGTCGATCACATTGTCCAGCATGCGCATGGCAGTTGTAACCGTCTGCTTGAGCTTGACCTGATCCAGCTTGCCATCGACGATATGGGCCAGCAGATTGACGGACCCCAGATTACATACAGCGATTTCCTTTTCGCTGGTATTCAGCGTGATCTCGGTACACAGGTTGGAACTGTGCACAACGCCGACGTGATTTTGTGGCGAACGGATATTGCACGGATCTTTGAAGGTAATCCACGGATGGCCGGTTTCAAACAGCATGGTCAGCATTTTGCGCCACAGCTGCTGTGCCGGGATACGCTTGTGTAACACCAGTTTGCCTTGTGCCGCCTGCGCTTCATAAGCGATATAGGCTTCTTCAAACGCTTTACCGAATTTTTCATGCAGATCCGGCACGTCGGATGGTGAAAACAGCGTCCATTCCTGGTCATCCTGCATGCGTTTCATGAACAGATCCGGTACCCAGACAGCGGTATTCATGTCATGTGTTCGCCGGCGGTCATCGCCGGTATTTTTGCGTAATTCCAGAAATTCCTCGATATCAAGATGCCAGGTTTCCAGGTAGGCACACACTGCCCCCTTGCGCTTGCCACCCTGATTGACCGCCACCGCTGTGTCCGATACCACCTTGAGAAAAGGTACCACCCCTTGTGATTTACCATTGGTGCCCTTGATACGCGCACCCATTGCTCTGACCGGTGTCCAGTCATTGCCCAGCCCGCCCGCAAATTTGGACAGCAGCGCGTTTTCCTTGATGGCTTCATAGATGCCATCGAGACTGTCCGGTACGGTGCTGAGATAACACGAGGATAATTGCGAGCGCCGTGTGCCGGAATTGAACAGGGTCGGTGTTGAGCTCATGAAATCAAATCTGGACAACAGGTGATAGAACTCGACAGCACGTGCCTCACGATCGATTTCATTTAACGCCAATCCCATGGCGACACGCATAAAGAACGCCTGTGGCAGCTCGATACGCCGCTCGGAAACGTGCAGAAAATAGCGATCGTACAAAGTCTGCAGGCCAAGATAGCCAAACTGCAGATCACGATCCGCCACCAGCGCTTCCGACAACTGTGAAAGATCAAACTGGCTCAAACGCTCGTCCAGTAATCCGGCTTCAATCCCTTTGCGGATAAATTCAGGAAAATACTCGGCATAACGTGACTGCATGGCTTCATGCGCCACTTCTTCTCCCAGAACCTCGTGACGGATATTGTCGAGCAAAAGCCTGGCCGTCACAAAACTGTAGGCAGGCTCTTTCTCGATCAGTGCGCGCGCAGACAGGATGGCTGATTTTCTGACTTCCCCTGCAGGTACGCCATCATATAAATCCTTAAGCATCGCCTTGACGATCAGCCCGGCATCAGCCACATTGCCCAGATTCTGGCAGGCCGATTCGATGCGTGCCTTCAACCGGGCGGAATCAAGCGGAATCCTTTGTCCATTTTCCACAACATGCAACACGGCTATCTGTGCTGAAGCAGGTTGCTCCTTCTGCTGTCTGGCCCGTTCACGCGTCCGCTCTTCCCGGTACAGCACATACGCGCGCGCAATATCATGATCGCCTGAGCGCATCAGCGCCAATTCGACCTGATCCTGAATATCCTCGATGTGAAACGTACCCCCCTCCGGCTGCCGGCGGGTCAGGGCATGTACGACTTCTCCGGTCAGTTGCGCCACGATCTCACGCACACTGGAAGAAGCCGCACTTTGCCCGCCCCGTACAGCAATGAACGCTTTGGTCAGCGCGATGGAAATCTTGCCCGGCTCAAATGCCACCACGGCACCATTGCGACGGATAACTTTATATTGTGAGTAATTCTGCCGGACTGCCGGCAAATCAGTCATCTCTTCCATAAAATTTTTCTGGTGAGTGGCGTGGGAAGAAAGCGTCTCTGTGGCGAGTTGCATGGTCAAATTCTCCTGTGCGATCCGATGGTGCTGCTGATCGAAAAATGGTCGAAAATCAAGTGGCTGGAAAGGAAATGGCTGAACACTGCTGAACACCCGATAACACAACATATTGTGTCTGACAGAACGAAACAATGGTACCTGTTGTGAAATGCTATTGTCAACAGCAGACAGAGTTTTGTCATGATGCTAGGGTTTCCGGGGGGAGTTCCCTATAATCAGGAAATCACTATCCGGGAGGGTTCGTTATGCACTCAAGTCAGTGGAAGCTGCTTTCGAGCAGGCGTTTTCTGCCCCTCTTTTTTACCCAGTTTCTGGATGCGTTCAACGATAACGTTTTCAAGAATGCGCTGGTTATTCTGATCACTTATACCACCGCAGAAAATGCGGGGCTGAGTCCGCAGATCACAGTGACACTGGCAGCCGGTATTTACATTCTGCCGTTTTTTCTGTTTTCTGCGACTGCGGGCCAGCTGGCGGATAAATGGGACAAGGCGCAACTGATTCGCTATGTCAAATTTGCCGAGCTGGTGTTACTGGGGGGGGCTGCTGTCGGTTTTTATCTGAACAGCATGCCGCTGTTAATGGTTTTGCTGTTTCTGATGGGAATACAGTCTACTTTTTTTGGCCCGCTCAAGTACAGCATTCTCCCGGATCAGTTGCACCAGGATGAACTGATCAGCGGTAACGCACTGATTGGCGCCGGTACATTCGTTGCTATTCTGATTGGCACGATTACGGGTGGTCTGTTCATCCTGGCGGAAAATGGTGGAATGATCGTATCCGGCCTGACGATCGGGGCTGCTTTTGCCGGCTGGCTGTTCAGCCTGTTCATTCCTCCGGTCCGCCCGGCAGCAGCGGATACGATTGTGAACTGGCATATCCTGGAAGAAACGCGTGTCATTATTCATCAGGCGCGCAAAAATACCATCGTGTTTCATGCCATTCTCGGCGTGTCGTGGTTCTGGCTGTTTGGTGCAACGTTTCTGTCGCAATTTCCAACATTTGCCAAGGACATTGTTGGCGGGAATGAGCAGGTTGTCACGCTGTTTCTGACACTGTTTTCGGTAGGCATCGGCATCGGTGCGCTGCTGTGTGACAAGCTGCTCAAGGGTGAGGTTGCTGCAACCTATGTGCCTCTGGGCATTCTGGGAATGGCTGTTTTCACTATCGACCTGTATTTCGCCAGTACATCACTTGTACCCGCAGCCGGCGGGGAGCTCATTGGCGTGTCGGGCTTTGTGGAATCGTTTGCTCACTGGCGCATCATGTTTGATCTGTTGATCATCTCAATCAGTGGTGGTCTTTATATCGTACCGCTGAATGCCCTGATCCAAAGTTGTGCCGAACCTTCTCACCGTTCACGCGATATTGCTGCCAACAACATCATGAATGCCCTGTTCATGGTGGTTTCTTCGATAGGTATCAGCATCATGCTGGCGCTGGATTTTACCGTGCCGGAGGTTTTTCTTACCATTGCACTGTTAAATGGTGTGGTTACAGTTTATGTTGTACAGCTGCTGCCGTATGAGCTGACCCGATCCCTGCTGCAATGGGGGTTTCATACGTTCTATCACCTGAAAATCAATGGACTGGAACATTACCGGCAGGCAGGAGAGCGGGTGCTGATCGTGGCCAATCACCTGTCCTTTCTGGATGCGGCGTTGCTGAGTGTCTGCTTCCCCGAGCGCCTGTGCTTTGCCATCCATTCCGGCATTGCGCGTAAATGGTGGGTCAGACCGTTTCTGTTTCTGGCAGATACGGTCGCGCTGGATCCGACTAATCCCCTTTCCACACGTCAACTGATCGAGCGGGTCAGAAAGGGGGACAGGGTGGTAATTTTTCCGGAAGGCCGACTGACCATGACCGGGGCGCTGATGAAAATCTATGAAGGTCCGGCCATGATTGCAGATAAAGCCGGTGCAAAATTACTCCCGGTCAGTCTTTCCGGTGCCCAATACACCCCTTTTTCCCGCCTGAAAGGGAAAGTGAGGATACGCTGGTTCCCGGAAATCACGGTAACCGTTATGCCGCCGGAAAGCTTTGATCTGCCGGAGCCGGTGCGTGGCAAACGCCGTCGCCGTGCAGCCGGGCTAAAGCTGTATGACATCATGACCACGGCAACTTTCCAGAGCAATACCATCCGGCAAACTCTGTTTCAATCCCTGCTTGATGCAGCGGCTACGCATGGCGGAAAGCACGTTATCGCGGAAGATATGGAACGTCGCCCGCTGAATTACCGGCAACTGATCACGCGCAGCTTCGTTCTGGGCACCGTTCTGCGCTGCCATACCCACACGCAGGAAAACGTGGGAATCATGCTGCCCAACATGGTAAGTAACCTGATCTGTTTTTTCGCGCTGCATGCGTTTGGGCGCGTGCCAGCCATGCTGAATTTTTCTGCCAGCTCAAAAAATCTGGTAACCGCCTGCCAGGTGGCACAAATCCGAACAATCATCACCGCACGCCGGTTTATTGGTGCCGCAAAATTGCAGGGGGTGGTAGACAGCTTGAGAGTGCAGCAAATCACGCTGATTTATCTGGAAGATCTGGCACAGCATATGCATTGGTGGCATAAGCTTGCAGGAGGAGTGGCCGGGCTGCTGCCCGGATTGTGTTATCGCTGCACCGCTGCCCGGCGTGACCCGGATGCACCGGCAGTCGTTCTGTTCACCTCCGGCTCGGAAGATGTGCCTAAAGGCGTGGTACTCAGCCATACCAATCTGCAGGCCAATCGCTTCCAGGCATCTGCCCGGATTGATTTTGGTCCATCTGATCTGGTATTCAATGCCCTGCCGATTTTCCATTCGTTTGGTCTGACAGGCGGCACGCTGCTGCCGGTGCTGTCCGGTATCCGGATCTTTTTGTATCCATCACCCCTGCATTACCGGGTTATCCCCGAGCTGGTCTACGATACCAATGCAACTTTACTGTTTGGTACGGATACCTTCCTTGCCGGTTATGCGCGCTATGCCAATGCCTACGATTTTTACAGCATTCGCTATGTATTTGCCGGCGCTGAAAAGCTGCGTGACAGCACACGCAGGCTGTGGTCGGAAAATTTTGGTGTGCGTATTTTTGAAGGCTATGGCACGACGGAAACCGCACCCATCCTCAGTTTGAACACGCCCATGCACAACCGTCCCGGATCGGTCGGCCGCCTGTTACCCGGTATTTCCAGCAAACTGGAACCTGTCCCGGGAATTATGCAAGGGGGCAAGCTGCTGGTATCCGGACCGAATATCATGCTGGGCTATTACCTGGCCGCCAATCCCGGGGTAATCATCCCGCCGGTGGGGGGCTGGCATGATACTGGTGATATTGTTGAAATCAACGATGAAGGCTATGTTTTCATCAAAGGGCGTGCCAAGCGGTTTGCCAAAATCGGTGGAGAGATGGTTTCACTGACGGCGGTGGAAGAAGCGATTAACCGGTTATGGCCGGGTTATGGCCATGCCGTCATCCAGGTTCCTGATACGAAAAAAGGTGAGCAGGTTATTCTGGTGACGACTCACCAGCAAGCGGATCGCAGTGAAATCATCACCTATTTCAATCAGAATGGCCTGGGAGAACTGGGGATACCGAAAAATATTCTGTATATAGACAAACTGCCGCTGCTCGCCACCGGCAAAACCGACTACGTGGCACTGTACGAACAGGTGCTGCAACAGGGCGATCTGTGATTGCATTTAAGCAGCAATGCAGGTGCGCTGTCTGCTTTGTCGCCCCCCGGATAAATTGAGAGCCTCGGTCTTTTTTGTCAAACCAGCTTGCTGGATCTATTTACCGGCTGCCCCGGCACACATCACCTTCTTTCGCAGTGAGCCAACCCGAAAGCTGCTCAATACGGTGGTTAACCAATGCGGCTTGCTCCAAACAACTGCACATTGGGTAGATCGAACCGTATTCCTCACGCTTGTTATCAGCGGGGTAAATCGCCTCCAGCTCGGCATCCCGAAACGCCAGCCAGGCACGCTGCGCCTTGCGTAACTTAGCTGTGAAATTGGCATCATCTTTATGCTGTTTCAACACTTGCTGGTAAACAGCGTTGAGTTTTTTATCTGCCGCCTGATATGTTGCACACGCATCATCATTGAGATCAGCTTGTGTTTGCGCATTCGCAGTTACGCATAAAAGCGCACCGACAAAAAAGACGATAAATCGAATATTCATTTTATTAAGATCCAGTAATCAAGTTTAAAGGCGCAGTTCGACAGCAATGTATTTTCTGGAATTTTTTCGCAGTTATTTGATCTTGGAATAGCTTAAGAAATTATTTGTCTTGGCGTTTGAGATCGCGATAAAAATTTTCGTGTTGGCCAAAGGCCAGCAGTTTCAGACTGCTCTCGTCAAGAACGCGATAAGCCAGCATACACAACTGATTCGACAAGCGAAATTTGTAGACTCGGATGTCCTGCAGATCTCCCACTTTCGCTTCACCGCTCTCGGGGTGGTCAGCGATGGTGCGCACGGCTTCATCCAGTTCGGATTTTTGACGGGGACGCAGCTTTTTGATAGCACGCTCGAATACAGGGGTAACAAGCAGCTGCATCAGCCGAATTTATATTCGCCGACAGGCTCCTCTTGATCAGCATGCAGAATGTCGTGAATCATGCTGAACGGCAAATCGGGATTTTCCTCGGCAATTTTACCGATCCGCGACCAGTATTCGATTTGCTTGGGTACCGAGCGATGCTGGATCTGCGCATGATGTCTGGCTTGAGCAACCAGATCCTCTGATAACTTTACATTTATAGACATACCACCTCCTGATAAGGGCCCATTATAGTTCTGCTGGTTCCATAAAATAACCTCGATGATTAGCGATTGTTGGTGGTACGTTTAATGTTTGAACTGAGTTTCGTCGTAAAGTGAAGGCGGATAGGCCAACCGAGTGCCTGGCTACCGGATGTTCGGTACGCATTCTCTCCTTCCGCAGTGAGCCAACCCGAAAGCTGCTCAATATGGTGGTTAACCAATGCGGCTTGCTCCAAACAACTGCACATTGGGTAGATCGAACCATATTCCTCACGCTTGTTATCAGCGGGGTAAATCGCCTCCAGCTCGGCATCCCGAAACGCCAGCCAGGCACGCTGCGCCTTGCGTAGCCTGGTCGTGAAGTCGGCATCGTCTTTATGCTGCTCCAAAAGTTGCTGATAGATGGCATCGAGCTTTTTGTCCGCTTCTCGATACGCCCCACACGCATCATCATTGAGATCAGCTTGAGTCTGTGCGTTCGCGACCGCATATAAAAGCGCACAAGCAAAAAAGGTTCCACTGCGGACTCGCACGGTGGGTGGTGTGAAGCGGGGGGTTAAAAGTTCTCGGCTACCCGATTATGTGTTTTCATCAGATTCGGCAGCGGATATCTGAACATACAAGACTGAAATCCCTCCATCATCGTCCCCAGGTGGCTGATCCAGCACATCATCCCGACCTTGGCCCCCATTACCAATACTCCTCAGATAATCAGGAGGGTTTTCTCCAGCTATGAAAAAGCACGCATCCAATGTTTTTGTATTTTGACGAGAGAATCCCTTTCCCAAACCAGAATGACCACGCTTGGCACATTTCTCTTTCGTTATTTCCAGAAGATCCCAAATCATTTTTGACCAATCTTCAGTTAACAAATTCTTATCACTTATTACCTTGCCTGCATCAAAGATCAGGAAATCAATAAATTCCTCCGAAAAATTCTTTGTGAGAACTATTGATTGATTCGCAACTGCACACCCAAAGGGAAAATGCATAGGATATCCTCTCTTAACTGGGCTGTCCGGTTTCATTAAACCACGTCATTGGGATAATTCAGTAGCCGAGAGCTTTTTCGGTAGCCTTAAACGGGAGCAAATCCATTGGCAATGCTACCTGACCTGCTATGCAGCACAGCAAGATGTGCTGCAGTATATTTCCATGTTTTATAACAGCCAGCGACTGCATTCATACCTGGGCTACAAAAGTCCAAACCAATATGAGGCTGAAAGGGAAATGTTGAAATATGTTGCTTAACTGGAGTGTCCGGTTTTACTTGACCAGGTCATTGTAATCATTTTCGTCAACTATCCTGTTCCGTTTCTTCGACCAGAAATCCATCTGCCTGCCGGCTCCAGAGTTGGGTATAGGCACCGTTGACAGCCAGCAGTTGAGCGTGACTGCCATCCTCGATGATGCGCCCGCGGTTGAATACCAGGATGCGATCCAGGTGTGCGATGGTGGAAAGTCGATGAGCAACAACAATCACGGTTTTGTTTTGCATGAGTGTATCCAGACTGTTCTGGATGGCCTGTTCGGTAATCGAATCCAGACTGGAAGTGGCCTCATCCATGATCAGGATGGGTGCATTTTTTACAATGACACGGGCAATGGAGATACGCTGCCGCTGGCCGCCAGAGAGTTTCACGCCACGTTCACCCACCAGTGATTCGTACTGATTGGGCATACGTTCGATGAATTCGTGTGCATCGGCACCGCGTGCGGCCAGTTCAATCTCCTCTCGTGTGGCATCGGGACGGCCATAGCGGATATTTTCCAGCAGCGTGCGATGAAACAGGCCGGGATCCTGCGGAATCAGGCTGATTTGTTCATGCAGGGATTGCTGGGTAACATCCCGGATATCCTGACCATCGATCAGGATACTGCCCTGCTGAGGGTCGTACAGCCGCAGGATCAGGTTGAGCAATGTCGATTTGCCTGAGCCGGAGTAACCCACCAGCCCTACACGCTGTCCGCCCTCGATACGCAAATCGAGGTTCTCAAATACCGGATTGTCGGGAGAATAGCCGAAGGTGATGCCGCGCAGCTCGATGCAGCCGCGGGTAATGTGCAACGGCTGCGCGCCGGGGCGATCGACGATTTCATGTTCACGCACGATGATGCCCACCCCGTTGGCAATATTGCCGATGTATTCGAACAGATCGATGAAACGGCGGCTGATATTGCGCACTTCCCCGATGATCAGCAGCGAGAGGCTGACGCTCATCACAAAATCGGCCACGGAGATCTGGTTCTGCTGCCACAACCACAAGGCAAACAGCAGTGTACCCACCTTGAGTGTCAGCGCCAGCAGGAACTGGAACCAGAGTATTTTCTCATTCGACCAGAGCCAGCGCCGTGAAGCGGCAATTTCATTGTTCAGGAAACTTTCCAGGTAACCGCGTTCGAAACCGAGCATGGCGAACAGCCGTACGCTGGCGAGGTTGGTAACGGCATCCACCACTTTGCCGACGGTAATGCTGCGTGCCTCAGCCGATTTATGCGCCAGCGGCCGGCAGCGCCGTGCCAGCCAGTAGGAAATACTCAGATAGAGCAATGCCCATGTCAGCGTAAATAGCGAGAGGGGGATACTGGCGAACCACAATAGTGCGATTGAGACGGCCAGCGTGACGACAATCGGTAAAAAATCAAATACCAGCGTCCATAATGTCATATTGACGCTGGTCGAGGTTTCCGAGATGCGGCTAGCCAGCGCACCGGCGAAGTTGTTACTGAGGAAACGATGCGAATGGTGCTGCAGATAGGCATACAGCTCGTTTGTCACCTGTGCCCGCAAGCGGGGTGCAACGACAATGCGGCAGGAGGCACCGGCGCGGCTGAATATCACTTCACCGAGGTTGAGCAGCAGATAAAGCCCGAGCGGAAAAGCGACTGCCGAAAAAATCTGTTCCCGTGCTGTCAGGGTATCGGTCACACCACCGACAATCTGGCCGATGGCATACGGTGTCAGAATACTGCTGGCAGATGAACCGATTTCCAGCACCACGACCAGCACACACCAGCCGTAATAATGCCGGAAGAAATGCAGCAGAAAGGCAAAAGGCTCGCTCGGCAATGCCGGCGCATGTACGGGATGATGAGATTCGTCCATCAGAGACGACGGGAAAAGAATATTGGTGGTGCCGAAAGTTGTATCTTGCGGTACCGGCTTTACAGACGGATAAATCCGATACCGGCCGCGATTATCGGGCCGGATCAGTTATTACAAGTTTTGCTCAGAACAGTGGAATATCCGGGCGGCTGGCGATCCTGCAAACCCCGTTAATTTCAGAACGGAATATCATCTTCCATATCATCAAAACCCGTACCTGCCCTGGCGGGAGGAGTATTCGTGTATTCCTGATCTCCACCGGCCGGGGGTTCATAGTTACCGCTGCTGCCGCCGCCGGAGCGGCCTCCCAGCATCTGCATGCGGTCGGCAACGATTTCAGTGGTATAGCGTTCCACGTTGGATTTGTCGGTCCATTTACGGGTTTGCAGGCGGCCTTCGATATAAATTTGCGAGCCTTTTTTCAGGTATTCACCGGCGATCTCGGCCTGTTTACCAAACATGACTACCCGATGCCACTCCGTGCGCTCCTGTTTTTCGCCACCTTTGTCTTTCCAGGTGTCGGTGGTGGCGATATTCAGGTTTGCCATGGCATCGCCACTGGGCATATAACGAATTTCCGGGTCACGGCCAAGATTGCCAATCAACATAACTTTGTTCAGTGATGCCATCTATTTGTTTCCTTCCAGTAACTGAGTCACTTTTTCTTCATCAAATCCCTTGAGATCAACTTTCAGGTAAGCCACCTGTTCACTGGCCAGTACAAGGGCTTCATAAACACCGGGTAACGCTGTCAGTTCACGTGACAGAGTACTGGCTTCATCCGTATCCATTTTTCTGACCTGATACATTTTGGAACGGACAGCAGCCGGTGCCTGCATGGTAACAGCCAGAATCAGCCACAAAATCAGTAATATACTGCACATGGCTGCCAGAGCGTAAAAACCGAAATGCTGAAACAGGTATCCACCTAAACCGGAGCCGACAAACGCTCCCAGAAACTGTGTGCTGCTGTAGATACCGATTGCTGTTCCCTTGGCGCCAACCGGTGCGATTTTTGAGATCAGGGAAGGCAGGGTGGCTTCCAGCAGATTGAAGGCAGCGAAAAACAGCAGCAGCGCAAAAACCAGTCCCCAGAACCAGGTATTAAAGACGGCCAGTAAAATTTGTGCCAGCAGCAGCAGCGCAATGGCAACAATAAAAACCTGTTTCAGCCGGGATTTTTTTTCTGCATAAATAATGGCAGGTACGATCAGCAGTATGGAACCCACCATGACCGGAAAATAGACCTTCCAGTGGTCAGCCGCAGCCAGGCCAGTTTCCTTCAGGGATAGTGGAATACTCAGCCAGAGCGCCATCAGTACTGCGTGCAGGGCAAAAATACCATAGTTCAGCCGCAGCAGCTGCACATTGCGAATGACGCTGCCAAAGCGGTTGGCGGTTACTTCAGTATCCGAGTGAAACCGGCTGATGACCGGATCGGGCACTATTTTGTACACCACCCCTATTGCGAGTATGGCGAGACATCCGGTAATCACAAAGATACCAGGCACACCGACCCACTGATCCAGCAGGGGAGCGATCACCAGTGACAGCGCAAAAACCACGCCGATGCTCATGCCGATCATCGCCATCGCTTTGGTACGATGTTCTTCACGTGTCAGATCGGCGGCCAGTGCCATCACTGCAGCTGAAATGGCACCGGCTCCCTGAATGATTCGTCCGAAAATCACGCCGTAAATGTCAACTGCCGTGGCGGCAACAAAACTTCCCAGCGCAAACAGCACTAATCCGAGATAAATGACCGGTTTGCGGCCGAGGCGATCGGACAGCCAGCCGAACGGGATTTGCAGGATCGCCTGCGTCAGCCCGTAAGCACCCAGTGCGATGCCGATCAGTGTGAAATTATCGCCACCCGGCAGCCCTTTTGCGAAAAAGGTAAAAACCGGCAGAATAATGAACAGGCCGAACATGCGAAGTGCATAAACGCCCGCCAGACTGGCGGAAGCCCGCATTTCCACGCGGGACATTTTTTCAGGGAGTTTGGTTGCTGTGCTGGGTGTGGGTGAGGCAGACATGAAGCGTATGTGTGATAAATCCGGGAAGTTAGGTATATTAACAGGTTGACTCACTCTTAGGTAGCCGATGGAACTCATCCGAATCCGTGGTGCACGGACACATAATCTCAAAAATGTTGACCTTGATTTGCCGCGTAACCGGTTGATTGTGATTACCGGATTATCCGGTTCCGGTAAATCTTCACTGGCTTTCGATACGCTGTATGCGGAAGGTCAGCGGCGCTATGTTGAATCGCTTTCCGCTTATGCCAGACAGTTTTTGCAGCTGATGGAAAAACCGGATGTGGATCTGATTGAAGGATTGTCGCCCGCCATCGCCATCGAGCAAAAGGCCACTTCCCACAACCCGCGTTCCACTGTGGGAACCGTCACTGAAATACACGATTATCTGCGTCTGCTGTTTGCCCGGGTGGGAGAGCCGCATTGTCCGGAACATGGTATCGGGCTGGCGGCACAGAGTGTTTCGCAAATGGTTGATCAGGTTTTGCAGTTACCGGCAGATACCCGCCTGATGATACTTGCGCCGGTGGTCACCGGGCGCAAGGGAGAACAGGCAGAGCTGTTCGATGAGCTGCGTGCACAGGGATTTGTGCGTGTCCGGCTGGATGGAGAAGTGCACGATATTGATGCATTGCCGAAACTGCAAAAAACCAAAAAACATACGATCGAAGTCGTCATTGATCGCCTGAAAATCTCTCCGGATGCCAAGCAGCGACTGGCGGAATCATTTGAAACCGCGCTGCGTCATGCCGAAGGCAAGGCACTGGCAGTGGAAATAGATAGTGGCAAAGAACATCTTTTTTCAGCCAGATTCAGTTGTCCGGTGTGCAGTTATGCCTTGTCCGAGCTGGAACCGCGTCTGTTTTCCTTCAATAACCCTGCCGGTGCCTGCCCAAAATGTGACGGGCTGGGGCAGATTACCTTTTTTGATCCGGCGCGGGTGGTGGCTTTTCCGTACCTGTCACTGGCTGCAGGCGCCATTCGCAGCTGGGATCGGCGTAATCAGTTCTATTTCCAGATGTTGCAGGCGGTGGCAAGCCATTATCAGTTCGATCTGGAAGTTCCATTTGAACAGTTGGGTGAGGCTGCGCGGCAGGCCGTTTTGTATGGCTCCGGTAAGGAAAAAATCACTTTTACCTATCTCAACGAACAAGGCCGTGCACACCAGCAGACACACCCTTTCGAGGGCATTATTCCCGGCCTGGAACGTCGTTACCGGGAAACTGAATCACAAACCGTACGCGATGAGCTGGCCAAATTTATCAATGCGCGTGAATGTCCGGAATGTGCCGGCACACGCCTGTGTCTTGAAGCACGTCATGTTACGGTCAATGGCGAGATGATTTTTACTGTCAGTGCCTGGCCGCTGCGGCAGGCGAAACAGTTTTTTGATGATATGCAGCTGTCAGGTCACAAACAGGCCATTGCAGAGCGCATCATCCGGGAAATTTCCAGCCGTTTGCAGTTTCTCAATAATGTCGGGCTTGATTACCTTTCGCTCGATCGTTCCGCCGATACGCTTTCCGGTGGTGAGGCGCAGCGTATCCGCCTTGCCAGCCAGATCGGCTCCGGTTTGACCGGGGTCATGTATGTGCTGGATGAACCTTCAATCGGACTGCATCAGCGTGATAATGAACGCTTGCTGGACACACTCAAACACCTGCGCGATCTCGGCAACAGCGTCATCGTGGTGGAACATGATCAGGACGCCATTCTGCTGGCGGACCATGTGGTCGATATGGGCCCCGGGGCAGGTGAACATGGCGGGCGCGTGGTTGCAGAAGGCACACCTGCGGCCATTCAGGCCAATCCAGCCTCACTGACCGGGCAGTATCTCTCCGGCTGGCGTTCCATTGCCATCCCGGCTGCGCGTACGCCGCCTGATCCGGAGAGAATGCTGACTATACGTGGCGCAAGTGGTAATAATCTCAAACAGGTTGCACTTGATTTGCCGGTCGGGCTGCTGGTGTGTGTGACGGGTGTTTCAGGTTCAGGAAAGTCCACGCTGATCAACGATACGCTGTATCGCGCTGTTGCACGGCATCTGTATGGCAGTCAGACTGATCCGGCGGCCTATCAGAAAATCGACGGACTGGGTTTTTTCGATAAGGTGATCGACATCAACCAAAGTCCGATCGGGCGTACCCCTCGTTCCAATCCTGCCACCTACACCGGCCTGTTTACACCCGTGCGTGAATTATTCGCCGGTGTGCCGCAGGCACGTGAACGCGGCTATACCCCGGGCCGGTTTTCGTTTAATGTCAAAGGCGGGCGCTGCGAAGCCTGTCAGGGCGATGGTGTCATTAAGGTGGAAATGCATTTTCTGCCGGATATTTATGTCGCCTGCGATGTTTGCCACGGGCAGCGTTACAATCGGGAAACACTGGAAATTCAATACAAAGGTAAAAATATCCACGAAATCCTGCAAATGACCGTCGAAAATGCACGTACATTTTTTGAAGCCGTTCCGGTTATTGCGCGCAAACTGCAAACCTTGCTGGATGTGGGGCTGGGATATATCACACTGGGGCAATCCGCGACAACGCTGTCCGGTGGTGAGGCGCAGCGTGTCAAGCTGTCTCTGGAGCTGTCCAAGCGCGATACCGGCCGCACGCTCTATATTCTGGATGAACCCACCACCGGCCTGCATTTCCAGGATATTGACCTGTTGCTCAAAGTCCTGCATCGCTTGCGTGATAGCGGCAATACGGTGGTCATCATCGAGCATAATCTGGATGTGATCAAAACAGCTGACTGGATCATTGATCTCGGCCCGGAAGGGGGTGCCGGAGGCGGCAGAATCATCGCCGAGGGTACACCGGAAGCCGTGGCAGCAATACCCGGCAGCTTTACCGGCCAGTTTCTCCAGCCACTGCTTTCCGGCGTAATCCAAATTACTTCATGAATCCGCGCGAACTCCTGCTTGATAGTTTTCATGCCGCCATTGGCGCGGCTGATCCGCTGAAAATTGTCCCGTCTCATCTGCCTGAGCCGCCAAAAGGTAATACGCTGGTGGTCGGTGCCGGTAAAGCGGCAGCGGCCATGGCGCGAGCAGTGGAAGAAAACTGGCCGGCGGGTAATCCTCTGGAAGGAATTGTGGTTACCCCTTATCGCCATGGCCTGACAACGAACAGCATCATGGTAATTGAAGCCAGCCACCCGGTACCGGATACACAGGGAGAAATGGCTGCCCGCGCCATGCTGGAATCGGTACGTCTGCTCGGGCCGGATGATCTGCTGCTGGGGTTGTTCAGTGGCGGGGGCTCCAGTCTGTTGTCCGCACCTGTTCCCGGGGTAACGCTGGATGAACTGAAATCGATCACTCGCCAGCTGTTGCGTTGCGGCGCTGCAATTCAGGAAATCAATATTGTGCGCAAGCATTTGTCCGTCGTGCTGGGTGGCAGACTGACAGCGGCCAGTCGGGCACCGGTACAGAGTCTGATTATCTCGGATGTTACTGATAACGACCCCTCGTCCATTGCATCCGGGCCGTGTGCACCGGATGCTTCCACCTGGCGGGATGTGCTGGCACTGATTGAGCGCTATGCAATTACCGTTTCTCCACATGTTCTGCAGACTTTGCAGGAAAACAGTCGTACAGGACGAAATGAAACCCTCAAGCCGGGAGATCCGGTTTTCAGAAACGTAAAAAACAGGATTATCGCCACAGCGCGACAATCACTCACGGCAGCCGCTCAGTTTTTTCGTATGCAGGGCGTTACGCCGCTTATTCTGGGTGACACGGTTACCGGGGAAGCCAGGGAAATTGCCAGAATGCAGGCAGCTATCGTGCGGGAAGTACGGCATTACAGTAATCCGTCCAAACCGCCTGTCGCTCTGATTTCTGGTGGGGAAACCACGGTAACGGTCAAAGGGTCGGGTAAGGGCGGGCGCAATACCGAGTTTCTGCTCTCGCTTGCTATCGCGCTCAACGGACTGGAAGAGGTGTATGCACTGGCCTGCGATACCGACGGTATCGATGGCAGCGAAACCAATGCCGGTGCAATTATTGCCCCGGATACCCTCCACCGGGCTGGGCAGGCCGGCATTGATCCGATCACACTACTGGATAACAACAACGCCTGGGCTTTCTTTAACCTGCTTGGCGATCTGGTTGTTACCGGTCCAACCCGTACCAACGTCAATGATTACCGGGTAATTCTTATTTTGTGATGTGCCAGGGGTGATCCATTTAATGGCGTACGGCAATCCGGTTTCACTGGCGTTCCTGCAACCAGGTGGCAACTTCCATTGCAAAATAAGTCAGGATTGCATCGGCGCCGGCACGTTTGAATGACAGCAGCGCCTCGGTAACACAGGCTTTTTCATCCAGCCAGCCGTTCATGGCAGCCGCTTTCAGCATGGCATATTCACCGCTCACCTGGTAGACGAAGGTGGGCACACCCAGCTCGTTCTTGACTCTGCGTACAATATCAAGATAGGGCATGCCGGGTTTAACCATAATCATGTCCGCCCCTTCCTGGATGTCCAGCCCTGCTTCCCATATTGCTTCATCTGAATTGGCCGGATCCATCTGGTAGGTATGTTTGTTGCCTGATCCCAGCATGGCGGCCGAGCCGACTGCATCACGGAACGGGCCATAAAAACTGGAAGCATATTTGGCTGAATAAGCCAGTATCCGGGTATGAATAAAGCGGTCACGGTCCAGTATGGAGCGAACAGCACCTATCCGGCCATCCATCATGTCGGATGGGGCCACGACATCCGCACCAGCCTGAGCGTGTGATAATGCCTGTTGCTTCAGCACGCTGACAGTTTCATCATTCAGCACATAACCGTTCTCATCAATCAACCCGTCCTGGCCATGGCTGGTATAGGGATCGAGTGCCACATCAGTGATGACTCCCAGCTCGGGAAAATGTTTTTTCAGTTCTTTTACAGTGCGGGGTACCAGACCATTGGGGTTATATGCCTCATCGGCAGTCAGGTTTTTCAGGGAGGAATCGATTACCGGAAAAATTGCCAGTGCAGGGATTCCCAAACGCAGGCATTTTTCAGCCTGAAACAGGAGCAGGTCGATACTTTGCCGGACAACCCCGGGCATGGATGCCACCCGTTCTTCGCGCTTACTGCCATCCAGTACAAATACCGGATAAATCAGATCATCTGCCTGCAGATGGTTTTCGCGAACAAGACGGCGGGAGAAATCATCCCGGCGGTTACGGCGCATTCTTTTTTGTGGAAACTGGCTGAGAAAGGTCATGTTTATTAATTAAAAATAAAAAATTGATATGTAATGGAACTAAATTAACTGAGGCCTGCTCTTATGTGCAGGTAGTCGGTAATTGCTGCCTCTCGCCTTCCCTCCCTGAGGCGAGGCCTTACAAACAAGGCGATTCTCCCCGGCTCAATCCCCTTTAGCCGGGGTTTTTTTTTGATCGCTGATTTCAGCGTTATTCTGCTGCAGTACGCCGGATTCTCCTGCATCAAACCAGTTTTGCAATAATTGCGAGGCTTCCTCCACTCCGCTTGTTTTCAGGCTGGAAAATGTCTGGACGGTGCAATACGGGTAATTGGCAGACAAAAATCGCCTGACTTTGTTCAGTGTCGCCAGTGCCGCACTCCTGCTTAATTTGTCTGCTTTGGTCAGCAGTATGTGTACCGGTTTTTCTGTCTGCCTGAACCAGTCCAGCATTTGCAGATCGAGTTCTGTCAGCGGATGGCGAATATCCATGATAAGTACCATGCCGTACAGCGGCTGGCGGGTTTGCAGATAAGTGCTCAGCAGATGTCCCCAGTGCTGACGGACAGCCAGCGGTACCTGGGCATAACCGTATCCTGGCAGATCAACCATGAAACGTCCTTCCGCAAGCCGAAAAAAATTGATGTGCTGCGTCCGGCCGGGCATTTTGCTGACAAAGGCAAATCGTCCCCTTCCCACCAGTGTGTTGATTGCACTTGATTTCCCGGCATTTGAGCGCCCGGCAAAAGCAACTTCAATTCCGGCGGTTTTTGGTAAGCCCTGTAACTGGTTGACCGTTGTGAAAAATTCAGCGTGTCTGAAAAGCGGGTGTGTCATGGTGTCCTGATAGATAACGTGTTGCAGGTGGCTATTCCTGTTCTCCGGCAATAATAATCAGCCCTTCCAGCACCAGATTATCCACAATCTGATGCGAAATACGTATGTGGGGAGCCAGAAGTGCGGCACCGCCACCCGTCAGGATGATTTCTGCCGGTATCTGCCCGTTTGAATAGCTGGAAAGCTGATCATGCATTCGTTCCAGTGCGCCCGTCAGCGCCTGGATCATGCCACTGAACAATGCGTTTGCAGTATTGATCGGAAAATTCTGGAAACTGCCTGAATTCGGGATGGCGAATGTTCCGGCACGGCCTGCCAGCGCCTGTTTCATGGTATCCGGCCCGGGTACAATAATACCTCCCAGGAATTCGCCTGTGGCAGCCAGTGCATCAGCTGTCATGGCGGTACCGATATCCACAACCAGACACGCGCGCTGTACTCTGTGCCGTGCGGCGATCAGTGCCATCCAGCGATCACATCCCAATTGCTCCGGGCGGGTATAACGATTGATGACACCGCACTGGCTGGCTTTGGCGCTAATCAACCTGGGCGGTACCTGCCATGGTTGCAGTAATACTGCTAAATCCTTTTCAGCCTGTAGCCCTGCCACGTTGGAAATCAGTACAAGCGATGGTATCGGTAACCGGGTCCAGCTTTGTTTCAGCATCATGCGCCGGTCTTGCAATGTGCTGCCATTAGCCAGCCAGCGTTCACCATCGTGCAATCCCCATTTGATGGCAGTATTACCGGAATCAATCGCCAGTACAAAAGAAGTGCTCATGTTATGCCAATCCGCGCAGGGAGATTTCCCCGCTTCTTAATTGCACGATACCTTCGGGGGTATTGACCAGCAAGGCCCCATCCGGGGCTACGCCGGTTGCGATACCATCCCTGCTGGAGCCATCCGGAAAACGGATCTGCACTGCTTTATTCTGATAGGCATGACATTGCACCCATTCCTCAGCAAAAGGCTCAAAACCGTGTTGTTCAAATATATCCAGCACCCCGATCAATTCTTTCAGTAAAACTGCCAGCAGCTGATTTCTGTCCGGCATTTTTCCGGTAACACTGGCGATATCGGTTATCTTTTGATCAACCCGATCTTTCGTAACGCTGGAAAGTTTAAGGTTCAGCCCGATACCGATAATCACGGTGCCCGGGCTCAGCATGTCGCCGTGTAATTCGATCAATATCCCGGCCAGCTTGCTGGAGCTGGACAGCACATCATTTGGCCATTTCAGCGAAACATCGCTTATACCAATCCTTTTCAGGGCGCGAACAATTGCCACACCCGTCGCCAGACTTAAGCCGGAAAGTGCATTGACGGCACATTGTGATGGCCACAGAACCGAAAAAGTCAGGCTGTCTCCCAATCCTGATGACCATGAACGCCCCCGACGGCCACGCCCTTGTGTCTGCAGTTCTGCTGCCAGAACCTGCCTGACCCGGTTAGCGGAAGCAGCTTGACTGACTGCACGCTGTAACAGTAGCGAATTGGTTGATTCGACTATATCTGCAATTTCTATTTGTACGGAATCAGCATGATCGGCAAGATGCCGGTATATTTGCGCGCTATCCAGCCATTGCACCGGATTCAGCCAGTGGTATCCGCGCCCGGGAATTTTATGGATTGTCAGGCCGTAATTTCCCAGGTCTTGCAGCGCACCGGAAATGCTTGCACGCGAAACATTCAGTGCCTGTCCCAATGTTGTACCGGAGTGGAAATTACCATCGCTCAACATTCTCAGGATGGCAAACGTCAGTGGCTTCATGACAGGTTCCGGGCTGCTTTTACAAACGTTTCCGATTTATCCGGCACGGACAATTCTGCTGCAGGTGTTGTCACTATTTGGCAGATCATAATGAAAAAAGCGGATTGCTCCGCTTTTTTCCGGGTGTGCCCCTGATTCTGCCAGAGGCACACGTGTTTCAATAATACTGCTGCTCAGCTTAACGCTCGGAGGCACGCAGGTGCTCGATTGCTTCTTCCACATGCTTGGTAGCCACGCCAACATGGCCTTCTTCACCATGCTTGATGGCGTCTTCCAGGTGTTTGATTCCATGAACAATGTGCTCAGTGCCTGCGCCCTTGGCATTATTGGCTGCCTCTTTAGCGTGTTCCAGACTTTCCCGGGCATGCTCAAGCAATTCCTTAACATGGCCTTCTTTGCCATGCACCACCGCTTCATCAGCGTGCTTCAGTGCTTCATCAACATGAACGGTATGCGAATCGGCATATACCTGTGTACTCAAAAGCAGTGCGGTTGTTAAAGCTGCAATTATTTTTATCAGGGTTTTCATAATAGCTTCTCCTCTTTGTATTAGTCGTTCGGGGTGTATGAATTTTCAGTCACAACACGGTGAATGCAGGGAAAAGCTGACTAACGTACAAACCGGACCCCGCCGCCCACTTTATGAAATCCACACACTTGTTTTTATATCACAGTTCATTGCCAGCAGATAGTATTACGAGTATTTACGCTGGTGTAACTGATCAGATACCGCGCAACAACTCATTGATACCGGTTTTAGAACGGGTTTTGGCATCGACCTGTTTTACGATTACTGCACAATACAGGCTGTAGCGGCCATTTTCAGCCGGTAAATTACCGGAAACCACTACTGATCCCGGAGGGATCCGGCCATAGGTAACTTCACCGGTTTCGCGGTTGTAAATTTTGGTGCTCTGGCCGATGTATACCCCCATTGAAATTACTGAATTTTCACCGACGATTACGCCTTCGACAATTTCGGAACGGGCGCCAATAAAGCAGTTGTCTTCGATGATGGTTGGGCTTGCCTGCACGGGTTCGAGTACGCCACCGATGCCGACACCCCCGGAAAGATGTACATTCTTGCCAACCTGTGCGCAGGAACCTACTGTCGCCCAGGTATCCACCATGGTACCTTCGTCAACATAAGCGCCAATATTCACATAAGAAGGCATCAGCACCACGTTGTTTGCGATAAAGGCACCCTTGCGGACCGCTGCCGGTGGAACCACGCGAAATCCGCCATCACGAAAGTCGCGTGAGCTGTAATCCGCAAACTTGGATGGGATTTTGTCAAAATAGTTGGAAAACCCGCCTTTGATGAAGTTGTTGTCTTCCATGCGGAAAGACAGCAGGACAGCCTTCTTGATCCATTGATGAACTGTCCATTCGCCATTGATTTTTTCAGCAACACGCAGTTTGCCGTTATCCAGCATGCTGATAACCTGGGCAACCGATTCCTTCAGGTTGGCTTCAACATTCCGCGGGGTGATTTCGGCACGCCTTTCAAAGGCATTTTCGATGACAGCCTGTAATTGCTCCATGTGACTCCTAACTAAAAATAATCAGATCAGAATTTTCCGGCAATGTCCCTGATTCGCTCCATTGCTTCCATACATTCCGTGACAGTCGCAACCAGTGCGATCCGCACGAAATCTTCCCCGGGGTTGATACCATGTGCCTCCCGTGCCAGATAGCTGCCCGGCAACACAATAATATTTCTTTCACAGTATAAACGCCTGGAAAAATCGATACCGCTGATGGGTGTTCTCAGCCATAAATAAAACCCGGCATCCGGCATGCTGACTGGAAGCGTGTCTCCCAGAATGTGCATGGCACCAGCAAATTTTTCACGGTAGAGTATGCGGTTTTCAATTACATGCTGTTCATCACTCCAGGCGGCGGTGCTGGCCGCCTGTACAGCCGGGTTCATGGCGCTGCCGTGGTAAGTGCGGTACAACAGGAATTTTTTGAGGATAGTTGCATCCCCTGCCACAAAACCGGAACGCATCCCCGGTACATTGGAACGCTTGGACAGGCTGCTGAAAACAACCAGGCGGGGAAATCCGCTGCGTCCGAGTTTTTCTGCTGCTTCCAGTGCACCCAGCGGAGGGTGCGCCTCGTCGAAATAAATTTCTGAATAACATTCATCCGCCGCGATCACAAACCCGTAGCGATCGGACAGATCGAATAAATGTTTCCATTCATCCAGCGTCAATACCTTGCCGGTAGGATTATTGGGGGAACAGATATATGCCAGCTGCGTGCGTTCCCATACCGTATCAGGAAGTTGCGTGGTGTCGATTGAAAAACTGTTTTCCGGTAGCTGGTTGAGAAAATAAGGGGTTGCCCCCGCCAGTAACGCGGCACCTTCATAAATCTGATAAAAAGGGTTCTGACAAACCACTGCCGGCCGGGAGGTACCGTGTGTATCAATAATCGCCTGGGCAAATGCGAATAATGCTTCCCGACTGCCGTTGACCGGAATCACTTCAGTATCAGGGTTGATGGAAGGCAGGTGATAGCGTTTCATCAGCCAGGCTGCGATACCGGTACGTAAGTTATCTGCACCAAGCACGGTGGGATAACGCGCCAGCCCTTCAAGATTGCTGATCAGCTCCTGTCTGATAAATTCGGGCGTGCTGTGCCTCGGTTCACCAATATGCAGCCCGATCGAGGTCAGTGAAGGATCGGCGGGGGTGAGATCCTCAAACAGCCTGGTAAGTTTCTGAAAGGGGTATAACTGAAGATTTTCCAGTGAAGGGTTCATACTTTTTCAAGATTGTCCGCGACATTACGCTTGCGGATTGGATGCACTGCTTTCGGGAAGCGCGGTAAAAATGTTAAACCCGAATTATAAAGTGCACAGATAGCCTTGACCAAACAAAAAATCTGAATCGGGATTTTTTAACAGATCGCTGGAAGTGTATCGAGGATGCACCTGCTGCAAGGCGGGTTGACTGTTGTTACCTTGCTGCTATCCCGCTTTCGTTCCTTAATATATTCCAGCGCTCTGCCAGGATCTGAAAAACCAGAGGGTTACTGGAAATTGCAGCAATTTCATGATTAAGCCAAAACGAGGGCTGGGTCCAGTTGAAACTGCCAAAAATTGACCAGACGCGATTGCCGTCTTCGATCAGCACAAATTTAAGGTGCATCGGAAGTTTTTCGGAATTAAGAATACGTCTGAACCGGATTCCGGCAGAAGCCAGACGCTGTTCTACTTCGGGGGTTACGCGCCGGTGGGTGGATTCTGCAAAGATTTCCAGTGTGACACCGCGTTGCGCAAGGTTGATCATGACATCGACTGCACTCTTTGTCCTGATGTGCGAGGCGGCAATACGGACGCGCGCGTTGCTGCTGATGCCGCGTAAGAACTGGATGACAGGATGCGAACTGAGTCGCGGCCAGAAGTGAATAATGGTGTCCGTACCCTGGATATCATGACTCGCCCTGGCAGAAAAACGATACCAGAGCCCGGGAGGGGACTGGTACAACTGTCTTGCGTGTTTCACCAGGCCGTCTACCAGAACAGGATCTATGAGGCCGAACAGCGCGTTATAGCCACGGTCCTGGTCACCAATTTCCTGAAGGATGGCAGGATCTTCCTGCAACATGTTTCCCGAAGGATTGAAAGAACCGATAAAAGCAACAGGCTGAGGGTGGGAAAAACAATACAGTTTTTCATGCAGCTGCGGTTTCCATGATTTATTTGATGGAGAAGGGATCCCGGGAAGAGTGATGATTCGCAATGCATCATCCAGCCCGTCCGGCCCTGAAAGCCCGGTAATAACAGCATCATTGGCGTGAGGAATGCGCGGCCTTCCTTCCAGGCACAGCGTAACGCGGACACCCCGTTTTTTTGCCTGAATAAGTGCATCGGCCAGGCGAAGGTCACGGAAATAGTAGGTTACCCAATCAATCGTGCCGCCGGCGGGGACAGCTGCAATATGTGCTTCCAGCACATTGCGCAGGTGGCCGGGCATCTGATCCGGGCCGCCAAAATGAATTTCAGGTGAAAATTCTGCAGAAAATGGTGAATCCGGCGGGGTATGCATAAAAAGGATGTGGCCTACCGCATCAGGCTGTTAATCCATATTGACATTTTCATCCCTGCTGCTCATCTGTTGTTTTGCCTGAGGCCCCGGTTTTTCCCGCTTTTGCCCGCCGGGTTTCATTCTCAAGCAGGGCTACATAACGTGGCAGAACATCAGCACCACCAGCATGTAACATTTCATTGATGAAGCGCTGGCGATTTTCTTCCACATAAAAATTATCGCACCCTTCGGATAAAAATTTGTTGATCAGCAGGTAGACATCATCCCGGCATTTCAGTTCTGTTTCCGGCATGTAATGCGCCATGGCGGACCGGCCGGCATGAAGATAATCTGCTGCCAGTACCGGCTTTTTTGCTTTGATGGCTTCAAATACGACGGAAGTCGCCAGATCAATGATGACATCCGCCCAGTTCATCAGAGGAATGGAATGTACATTGTCTGCTGCCACGCTGACATTCGGAAGCTCACGCAGAGAAGCGCTTCTGGTGAATGACTGTCGCCAGCCGCCTCGCGTATGAGGTTTGATTATCAGCTCCACGCCGGGAAGTGCAGCAATCAGGCCGGTGATCTCACTGACTTCTTCCCAGAACGTGGTGAATTCACTCTTTCTCAGGAACATGACGATTTTGAGGCGAGTATCCGGTCGAGTCTGGTGCCCGGATACCGGTGACAGTTTGGCAAGCCTCTCCAGCCATTCGTCACAATAGCGTGGAGAGCCCAGTACAGCAATGGCCTGGCTGTTCAGAAACGGGCGAAAACGGGTTGCGCATAATTCATTGGGGACGACCAGTTTGTCGAATATTCTGGCATCGGCATACAGGGTATCCGGCTTCACGACCCATTCACGATGGCGTATCAGCCGGTTGGCATGCGGGCTGTCACCATGCGGTAGTGATACCGCGCCATGTCCCCTTTCCTGTGCCATGCTGATAATGGTTTCAACCCACTCAATCGGGATGGGTGACCCTTTCGTAATCCAGTCAAAGACAACCACGCCTTCACCGGTATTGCCAAAAGCACGATCCAGCAATCGTCGGGCTGTTTTCTGCCAGATTGCCGCCCGTTTACCGGCATCGTATTTCCGGGCCAGTTTTTCAGCCAGCCGCCCAAGCAGGAAAATACGCCGCACCCCCTTGGCCAGAAGGAATGCCTGCAGTTTCCATAACAAAAATTCATGTGGAAATAACACGCTGCGGAGATGTGCTACACGAACATGGTTCAGTGTACCCAGAAACCGAATACGGTAATCAGCCAGAAATTTGGGGGGTCCCAGCAGAACCACATCAGCACTATGGCCCGATTCCGACCACTTGGTAACAACCGGAGTAATGTGATCTATATCGTTATAATGACGGAGAAAAAACAGAGCTTTCATAACAGGGCAGAGCAGCAGGTTGTTTATTATAGGGATGGGAGCAGGTTGCTGAAATATACGTAAGTGATCGGATAAGCCGGGGATTCTGCCAGCTTGGCGATCGGTTGCCAATCAGGGGCGGCAACATTGCTGCCAATTTATCGCGGCAAAACAGCAGCCATTGGTGAAAACAGGAGGATTACCATGAATCATCAGGGAAACAGGAAAACGAGCCATACTGATCTTGCAGCTCGGGTCAGGCAGGGGATATGGATTGGGGTGGCAGCCGCAATTGCTTCGTATGCACTACCTTCGCTGGCAGAAAATATCGGTAGTGTATCAACCCGGTTCAAACTGCTGGGTGCCAACGATAAAATCGTGGTGGAGGCTTTTGATGACCCGGAAGTGGCTGGCGCAACATGTTATTTGAGTCGGGCGAAAACCGGCGGAATCAGCGGTACGGTGGGGGTGGCCGAGGACAGATCTGAGGCTTCTATCGCCTGCCGCCAGACCGGATCGATCACGCTGTCTGAGAATATAAAAAACGGTAAGGCGGATGGTGATGAGGTATTCAAGAAGAATACTTCACTGCTGTTCAAAACCTTGCAGGTGGTCCGCTTTTACGATGCCAAACGCAATGTTCTGGTTTACCTTTCTTATAGTGACCGGATTATTGAAGGGTCACCACAAAACAGTATTTCAGTCATTCCCATTATGCCCTGGCATTAACTGCGAATGTCATCATGATATTGTGGGGGGTATACGGCCGGCTCAGGAACCTGTATCGGATTGTTCCGGAATGGGCTGTTCCAGATCGACCTCCTGAATGTGGCTGTACACGATCCAGTCCAGCAGGGGCGACTGCGCGGTTCAGTGGGGTTTGGTATAAGTATTCGGTATCAGAGGAGAGAAAACCGGTCGGGATGCTTTATAAGAAAAATATCCCGGCCGGTTTAAATGAAGCAGCGAGCTTTGGAGAAATGTTAGCGAGACAGCCAGTTCAAGGAAAAAGTCGGCAAGAAAGCGGAGTTTATACGTGATAAATGAGCATTTTTAGCCGACTTTTAGCGCAGAAATGGCAACGCAGGAATTTTTCAGAGGTTCCTTAGATCTTGCCAACCAGATCTATGGAAGGTTTTAGTGTGGCGGCGCCTTCAGTCCATTTGGCCGGACACACTTCGCCAGAGTGTGTGGAAACATATTGTGCTGCCTTGACCTTACGCAGCAGTTCTGCAGCGTTGCGGCCAATATTGTTATCCTGCACTTCAAATGCTTTGATCTGACCTTCAGGATTGATAATGAAGCTTCCACGCAGAGCCAGTCCGGCTTCTTCAATAAGCACATCAAAATTACGGGACAATTCTCTGGTTGGATCGCCTACCAGCGGATAGCGAACTTTACGAATCACGCTGGAGGTGTCATGCCAGGCTTTGTGTGTGAAATGTGTGTCTGTTGAAACACCGTAAACCTCGACCCCGATTTTCTGGAATTCCTCGTAGTGATCAGCCAGATCCTCAAGCTCGGTCGGGCATACAAAAGTAAAATCCGCGGGGTAGAAAACAATAACCGACCACTTCCCTTTCAGGGTTTTGTCAGTTATTTCGACAAAATCATTATTATGGTACGCAGTTGCTTTGAATGGCTTTACAGTAGTGTTAATCAGTGACATTGCCGTTCCCTTTTATGTAGTTGACACAGAATAATAAGCTTCAGCTGAAGTTTAAGGCGCTACGTCTGTTTAGTCCAGTCTCATGAATATGTATACAGCGGCCGGGGTGATGACTCGCCGGCAGGTTAAGTTGTCTGCTGACATGGAACGGATTAAACTAGAAAACTGTAAAGTGACTGTTGGGGCTGTCTAACCCATCGATAAACTCACCTGGTCTGACTGGCTGTTTATGGAAGCGCAATATCCGGCGAGACGACGCCCTAAATATCTGAATCTGCTAAAAATCAGAGAACCACTTCCTGCTGTTGTTTCCATTTTGCATCGCATTAGCGGTGTACTGCTTTTTTTTCCGGGAATTCCATTATTCCTCTATGGATTGCAGCTGTTGTTGCAATCACCGGAAACTTTTGCCAGCCTGCAATCTGGTCTGGCTCATCCGCTATGCAAGCTGTTTTTACTGCTGGCAACATGGTTTTTTTTGCACCACCTGTTCGCCGGTATCCGCCATTTAATGCTTGATTTACATTACGGCCTGCAACTGGAGCATGCTCGCCTGAGCAGTAAACTGGTGCTGATTTTTGGGGCGGCTCTAACAATGCTGGCAGGGGTGTGGTTATGGTGAAACCGGCGAATCGAATTATTACGGGCGCACATTACGGGCTGAAAGACTGGCTGGTTCAGCGTATTACTGCTGTCCTGATGGTGGTATATATCGGGTTGCTTATTGTATTTATAGTTGTTTATCAACCGGAAAGCTATGAAGAATTCAAGGCACTATTTTCCATCCGGTGGATAAAAATTGCTTCTTTGCTTTTTTTTGCCGGTTTGTGTTGGCATGCGTGGGTGGGTGTGCGTAATGTCCTGATGGACTATATTCATCCGATGTCCATTCGTTTGACTTTGCAAATAATGTGCATCGTGGCATTACTGGGTTACCTGATATGGTTCCTGGATATTATGTGGGGATGATGTGAAAGTTAAGCAAAGGAAATTTGATGTGGTTATCGTTGGTGCGGGCGGGGCAGGTATGCGTGCCGCATTGCAGTTATCCGAAGCAGGATTCAAGGTTGCTGTTTTATCAAAGGTATTTCCCACCCGGTCCCACACGGTAGCGGCGCAGGGCGGGATTGCGGCCGCACTGGGTAATGTGACCGAAGATGACTGGAGATGGCATATGTACGATACCGTCAAAGGCTCGGATTATCTTGGGGATCAGGATGCAATCGAATTCATGTGCCGCCACGCTGCCGAGGTGGTGTATGAACTGGAACATTTCGGAATGCCGTTCGACCGGCTGGAGAGCGGTAAAATTTATCAGCGTCCGTTCGGTGGACAATCTTTGAATTTTGGTGGAGAACAGGCCAGCCGTTCCTGTGCGGTTGCCGATCGTACCGGCCATGCCATGCTGCATACCCTTTATCAGCGCAATGTCAGTGCTAACACCCAGTTTTTTGTAGAGTGGCTGGGGCTTGATCTGATTCGTGATCAGGAAGGTGATGTGCTGGGAATCACCGCACTGGAAATGGAAACCGGTGAAATCATGATTTTGCAGGCTCGTGCAACGTTATTGGCGACGGGTGGTGCCGGTCGTATTTTTGAAGCAAGCACCAATGCCTTCATTAATACGGGCGATGGTCTGGGCATGGCTGCACGAGCAGGTATTCCGCTGGAAGATATGGAATTCTGGCAATTTCATCCAACCGGCGTATATGGTGCAGGCATATTGATCAGTGAAGCGGTGCGGGGAGAGGGAGGATATCTGGTCAACGCGGAAGGGGAGCGTTTCATGGAGCGTTACGCGCCTCATGCCAGAGATCTTGCCAGCCGTGATGTTGTTTCCCGCGCGCTGACAATGGAAATAAGGGAAGGGCGTGGATGTGGCCCCAAGGGGGATCATTTGCTGCTGAAACTGGATCATCTGAGTGCGGAAACGATCACATCGAAATTACCTGGAATTCGGGAAATTGCACTCAAGTTTGCGCATGTCGACCCCATTGTTGATCCTATTCCGGTTGTTCCGACCGCGCATTATATGATGGGCGGTATCCCTGCCAATTATCACGGCCAGGTGGTTGCCCCTTATAAAACCAGTCCTGAGGAAGTTGTGCCGGGGCTCTACGCTGTCGGTGAATGTGCCTGTGTGTCTGTGCACGGCGCTAATCGTCTTGGTACGAACTCACTACTGGATATTGTCGTGTTTGGGCGTGCTGCCGGTAATCAGATTATTGAGGATCTGACCAGGAACAATCATCACAAGCCGCTGCCGCCAGGAGCGGGAGAACAGTCCCTGACGCGGCTGTTACGCCTGGAAACCCAGAAGGATGGAGAAAATGTGGCTGCGGTCAGTGAAGCATTGCGTAATACCATGCAGACACATTGTGGCGTTTTCCGTTTTCCGGATGTGTTGAAAGAAGGCGTGGAAAAAATCAGTGAAGTTGCTGAACGGGTCAGGCATACCGAAATTCACGATAAAAGCAGGGTGTTTAACACCGCCAGAGTTGAAGCGCTGGAGCTGGATAATCTGGTTGAAGTGGCTGTGGCTACCATGGTTGCAGCGGAGGCGCGTCATGAAAGCCGTGGTGCGCATACCCGCCATGATTTTCCCGAGCGCGATGATCAGAAATGGCTCAAACATTCCCTGTTTTTCAGTAAAGACAAGCGTCTTGACTACAAGCCGGTGCGACTGAAACCATTGACCGTGGAGTCATTCCCTCCCAAAGCAAGGACTTATTAAGCAGCTCCGTATCTGGAATGTGACCTGTTTTCTTATCACCAAAACAAAACCAATTTCTTACAAAACTTTATTTTCAAATGAAATCAACGGAAAACATGTTATTCCCTGCCCGATTGAAGCAAATCTGCCTGATTAGTGTTGCAGTCCTGTTCTTGTTTTTTCAGTTACCACATGCCCATGCTGATACTGAAAAAGATGCCGCTTTTCTCAAAGCTGCTTTGACAGGGAATTTACCGGATGTTGAAAAAATGCTGAAGGAGGGAATCAACGTCGATCTGCAATCTCCCGAGGGTTTTACCGCATTATCGGTTGCTGCACAGAACGGTCATCAGGAAGTCGTAAAACTGCTGCTGAACCGGAAGGCGGCGGTTGACCTGGCTAATGTCCAGGGGGGAACACCTTTGCTGCTGGCCAGTAAGAAAGGCCATCAGGAAATTGTTGATTTACTGCTGGCTAAAGGGGCTAATCCCAATCTGCAGGATAAAGGCGGGCTGACTCCCCTTATGCTGGCTACTGTTAAAGGTAACGCTGCAATAGTCAGGTTACTGCTTGAACATCAGGCTCAGCCCAATCTGCAAAATGAAAATAAGGCGACAGCGTTGCACCTGGCTGCCATGAATGATTATGCTGATATCGTTGATATGCTGCTGGCAAAAGGGGCCAAAGTGGATTTACAGGATACCAATGGTGCTTCCGCACTGGTCCTCGCTTCTCTGACCGGTCATCTGCCGATCGTTCAGAAATTACTGGCCCATGGTGCCCAACCGGATCTGAAAGCAACCAATGATTTTACTGCGCTGATCCTGGCGGCACAAAACGGACAGAATCCGGTTATTGAAGCGCTGCTGGAAAAAGGTGCACAAATCAATTTTCAAAATAAGGATGGGATGACTGCATTAATGTCGGCGGTATTGAATGAAAATGTTGATACTGTCAAATTATTGCTGGAAAAAGGAGCTGATACCACGCTCAAGACGGCCAGCGGTAAAACTGTCCTGGAAATCGCCAAACTTCCCGAGATTATTGAGTTGCTCAAAGCAGTAAAGAATTAATTTGCGATATTCTCAATATTGTAAGAAACCTGTTCCGCTTCACGAGAGCAGGTGAGGTGTCAGGCAGTAACAGGCTGCTTATCTATCCGGCGCCGCTGTTGAAACATTGGTTGAATTGTTTCACGGTGGCGTACCTCTTTTTTACCGCGCTAAAATAAAAATAGGGTGGCAAGCTGTTTGCCGGCCTCCATTCTGAAGTTGAAGATGTATACATGAGCAATAAGCCCATGGCGAAAAAAGTCGCCAGTAATCCCCTGCCGCCCAGAATTAGCCGGTTACTGCGAGAAGCTGTTTCGCTGGTTTTAAGCGGGATTGCACTTTACCTTGCACTTATTCTGATCAGCTATGATCGTACTGATCCAGGCTGGACACATAGCGGCGGGGCGTCTCAGCAGGTAAGCAATGCGGGAGGAAGTGCCGGCGCGTGGCTGGCTGATCTGATGCTCTATTTTTTTGGGGTTTCGGCGTGGTGGTGGGTGATATTTTTCTTTGCAGCAGTTTGGTGGGGCTATCGCCGTATTGATATTGCCAGCGTTTTCGATCCACGTGTACTCATGCTGTCCTTTACCGGATTTATCACCTTGCTGGTGGCCAGCAGCGGTATTGAAGCATTGCGTTTTCATACACTGCGTGTTTCGCTTCCTCTCACTCCCGGTGGTCAGCTGGGAGAAATGCTCAGCAAACAGCTCCTGTCATTACTCGGTTTTAGCGGCGCCACACTGATTCTGGTAATTGTTTTTGCCATTGGATTCAGTCTGTTTTCAGGATTATCCTGGGTGCGGCTGTCTGAAAAAACCGGAGCAGGTGTTGAGACAATCTGTTTTGCTGTCAGGGATATATGTATGGGGTGGTTAAATCGCCATGCTGATACGGCCCCGGCTCGTGAACGGGAAGTCTGCGCTGAAGAAATTCGGAAAGCTGCTTCCCCGCCAGCGGCCCCCCTGCATATTGAAATACCGGAAACAGTTGTTCCCAAAGTACCGCGAAGCAATAAAGAGAAACAGGCACTACAGTTTCCGAATTCATCTGATGAAATTATTCCTCCTCTTTATTTGCTGGATGAGCCGCAAAGTAATGTCGAAATGTTGTCCAGTGACAAGCTGGAGTTCACTTCCCGTCTGATTGAACGAAAACTGAAGGAATTCGGAGTGGAGGTGAAAGTGGTCGCCGCCTATCCCGGACCGGTTATTACCCGTTATGAAATTGAACCTGCAGTGGGTGTTAAAGGTAACCAGATCGTTAACCTGGTCAGAGATCTGGCCCGTGCACTGACGGTTGCCAGCATTCGTGTAGTGGAAACGATCCCGGGCAAAACAGTGATGGGACTGGAAATCCCCAATCCGAAACGCCAGACCGTTCGCTTACATGAAATTCTTGCGTCTGATGTTTATACAAATAACGCTTCACCATTAACGATAGCACTCGGGAAGGATATTAGCGGCCGTCCCGTAGTGTCTGACCTTGCCAAAATGCCGCATGCCCTGGTTGCGGGCACGACAGGCTCCGGTAAATCCGTGGCAATTAATGCTGTTATCCTGAGTCTGGTTTACAAAGCTTCTCCGGAAAATGTCCGCTTGATTCTGATTGATCCGAAAATGCTGGAACTGTCGGTTTATGAAGGCATTCCACATTTGCTGACACCCGTGGTAACCGATATGCGCGATGCTGCCAGTGCGCTTAACTGGTGTGTCGCTGAAATGGAGCGACGTTACAAACTGATGTCTGCGCTGGGTGTACGTAACCTGGCCGGTTACAACCAGAAAGTGCGTGATGCTGCTAAAAATGAGGAACCGCTGACTAACCCGATAAGTTCCGTGCCCGATTCTCCTGAGTTACTGGAAGAAATGCCGCTGATTGTGGTGGTGATCGATGAACTTGCCGATCTGATGATGATTGTGGGCAAAAAGGTTGAGAAACTGATTGCGCGGCTTGCCCAGAAAGCACGGGCAGCTGGTATTCATTTACTGCTTGCCACGCAGCGCCCGTCGGTGGATGTGATTACCGGGCTGATCAAAGCCAATATTCCGACACGTATTGCCTTTCAGGTTTCCAGCAAAATTGATTCCCGTACCATTCTCGATCAGATGGGGGCGGAAGCACTGCTGGGCCAGGGTGACATGCTTTATCTTCCACCTGGCAGCGGCTACCCTCAGCGCGTTCACGGCGCATTCGTGGCGGATCATGAAGTTCATAAGGTAGTGGAATATCTTAAACAGCATGGCGAAGCGCATTACATCGAGGAAATTCTTCAGGCAGGTGAGGAAGGGGGATTGTCTGATGAAAACGGGGGCGAAAATGGTAAATCTGCCGGTGGAGAGTCCGATCCACTCTATGATGAAGCAGTCAGTATCGTGACCAGGTCTCGCCGCGCCTCAATCTCGCTGGTACAGCGGCAGTTACGCATCGGTTACAACCGTGCTGCCCGGCTGATTGAAGAAATGGAGCGTGCAGGTCTTGTTTCCAGCATGCAAAGCAATGGCAACCGGGAAGTACTGGTTCCCGACCGTAATGAGTAAATCAGATTCGGATACCTGTATGCCTGTATCCGATTAACCAACTTAATCAGATAATTTATTATGCCCCGTTTATTTTTAGTGATTGTGCTGTCAGCGTGTCTGTTGCCATTACCGGCAAAAGCGAATGCAATTGAAAGCCTTAAATCTTTTGTAAACAAGGCGCTCACCTTTCGAGCTGATTTTTCCCAGACATTGCTCGATAAAAATTTCCAGATTATCAAGAAGGCGAGTGGCAGTATGATGTTCGAGCGCCCCGGGAAATTTCGCTGGATATATGAACAACCTTACCAGCAGTTGATCGTTGGTGATGGCAGGCAGGTATGGTTTTACGATCAGGATCTTGCCCAGGTTACGGTGCACCGGCTTGACCAGGCTTTAGGCAGTACGCCGGCAGCACTGCTTGCAGGTGGTAATACTATCGAGCGTGACTTTAACCTGCATGAAATCGAAGTGCAGGGGGATACAGAATGGCTGGAGGCGATTCCCAAAAATCAGGAAAATTCGTTTGAGTTGATCCGACTGGGATTTTCAAAAACCGGTAATTTACGGGAAATGGTTTTGCGTGACAGTTTTGGTCAGGTGACATGGCTGATTTTCTCCGGGATTGAGGAAAATCCGGTACTCACATCCGATTTATTTCAATTTGCACCACCGGAAGGGGTGGATGTAATTCGTGACTGATTCCTGTATGGCCCAAAATCCAGCTGTTCCGCTGGCTGAGCGTTTACGCCCGCGGGTATTGGGCGATGTGATCGGGCAATCTCACCTGTTGGGCGCCGGCAAGCCTTTGCGACTGGCTTTCGAATCAGGCAAGCCATATTCCATGATTCTCTGGGGGCCGCCCGGCAGTGGTAAAACTACTTTGGCACGGCTTATGGCACACGCATTTGATGCCGAATTTATTGCCATTTCTGCTGTATTGTCCGGTGTAAAAGATATCCGGGAAGCAGTTGAGCGTGCCCAGATCACACTGCAGCGTACAGGCAGGGCGACCCTGCTGTTCGTAGACGAGGTTCATCGCTTTAACAAGGCGCAACAGGATGCTTTTCTGCCTTATGTAGAGCAGGGGTTGATTACTTTTATTGGCGCCACTACTGAGAATCCTTCATTTGAAGTTAACAGTGCATTATTGTCTCGCGCTCAGGTATATGCACTGAAAGCGCTTTCCAGTCAGGAGCTATGCCAGTTATTTGAACGTGCCTGCAGTCTTACGGTACCGGACTTGCAGTTTGACAATACCGCTGTTGAGTTGCTGACAGAGTTTGCGGATGGAGATGCGCGCCGTTTGCTGAATTTGCTGGAGCAGGTGCGAAATGCGGCAGAGACTGAGGCAATCATAAAAATTGATGCTGATTATTTGGGCAGAATACTGGCGCGCAATATTCGTCAGTTCGATAAAGGCGGTGATACCTTTTATGATCAGATTTCAGCATTGCATAAATCGATTCGCGGCTCTTCTCCTGATGCGACTCTTTACTGGCTGTGTCGTATGCTCGATGGCGGTGCCGATCCGCGTTACATCGGCAGAAGACTGATTCGTACTGCCACGGAGGATATCGGGCTGGCTGATCCGCGTGCATTAACGCTGGCATTGAACGCTTGTGAAGTGTTTGAGCGGCTGGGCAGTCCTGAAGGTGAGCTGGCATTGGCGCAGGCTGCGCTTTATCTGGCCTGTGCACCAAAAAGCAATGCTGCTTATGTGGCGTATAAACAGGCACAAGCCTTTATAAAGGAGGATATTTCCCGCCCGGTTCCGGTACATTTACGTAATGCGCCCACTAAATTGATGCGCGAGATGGGTCACGGTGCAGCTTATCGTTACGCGCATGATGAACCGGAATCCTATGCTGCCGGAGAGAATTATTTTCCTGAAGGTATGCCGAGTGTCCGGTTTTATCGGCCGACTACCCACGGGCTGGAAACCAGGATTGGTGAGAAACTTGCTTATTTGCGCACGCTGGATGAAAAGGCGGGGGAAAAAACAGATCCTGCATAAGATACAGAGAGCTGGTTTCAGGGAGTTATATCAGCGAGCCATCTACCAGCTGTAATGTGCGATTTGCACGACTGGCCAGTTGGGTGTCGTGGGTGACAATTACCAGCCCCGCATTGGCTTCATGATTGAGCTCAAGCATAAGGTTGAATACTGCTTCAGCTGTGTGCCGGTCAAGGTTGCCGGTCGGTTCATCCGCCAGCACGCAGGCTGGCCGGGTGACTAATGCACGTGCAATTGCTGCCCGCTGACGTTCTCCGCCGGATAATTCACCGGGAGTATGGGTAAGCCGGTGTCCCAGGCCGACCCGCTGCAGCATTGCTGCGGCCTGCTCCATCGCTGCCTTTTTATCCATACGACGAATGAACAGCGGCATGGCTACGTTTTCCTGGGCGCTGAATTCGGGCAGCAGGTGGTGGAACTGATAGACGAAACCGAGCGCATGGTTGCGCAGCGAGCTGCGTTCCGTTTCGCTGATGGTGGTAAATTTTTTATCCAGCAACGTGACTTCTCCGCGCGTCGGTTTATCCAACCCTCCCAATAAATGCAGCAGGGTGCTCTTGCCTGAGCCGGAAGCACCGACAATTGCGATCATTTCACCTTCATTTACCTGCAGATTGATGCCATGCAGTACGGGAACTTCAATTTCACCCTGGAAATAACTTTTATACAAATCACGGCAGGCGATAATAATGCTACTCATAGCGCAACGCCTCAGCCGGATTGACTTTTGATGCACGATAGCTGGGATAGAGTGTAGCCAGCAGTGTCAGAACCAGGGAAACTGCTGCAACTGTCACAATATCGGTTAACTGTGGGTCAGAAGGAATTTTGCTGATGTAGTAAACCTCCTGTGATAGAAACTGAATGTTGAACATATGTTCAATAAACGCAATAACATCGCCAACGTTATAGGCCAGCAGCACTCCGCCGAGCAACCCCAGCAGTGTTCCAAGAATACCGATCAGCGCGCCCTGTATGATGAATATTTTCATAATGCTGCCAGAGCTCGCTCCCAGTGTGCGCAAGATCGCGATATCGGACTGTTTGTCGGTTACCGCCATGACCAGCGTGGAAACAATGTTGAATGCTGCTACTGCAATAATCAGCGCGAGGATCAGTGAAAGCATGCGTTTTTCGATCTGAATGGCCCGAAAATAGTTGGCGTGCTGTTGTGTCCAGTCAGTAAGATACAGGTCGCCAGGCAGCACGGCAGTCAGATCCTGAATGACCTGTGGTGCTTCAAACATATCATGTAGTTTGAGCCGTACACCGGAAACCTGATTGGGTGCCATGTGGTAAAGTTTTTGTGCATCGGTCAGATGGATCAATGCCAGTCCGGAATCATACTCAAAGTGTCCGACATCAAAAATACCGGTGATAGTAAACTGCTTCAGGCGCGGGAGTATTCCAGCAGGCGTAATCTGGCCCTGCGGAGAAATCAGCACGATTTTGTCACCGATAAATGCGTTCAGGTTACGTGCCAGCTCCTGACCTATTACAATACCGAACTTTCCCGGTACGAGTTGATTCAGGCCTCCTATCACCATTTTTCCGGCAAAGTCGGCTACCTTGTTTTCATCTTCCGGTAAAATACCTCGTACCATTACGCCACGTACCATACTGTTATGCGAAAGCATACCCTGTGCATCAATATAGGGGGCGATTGCTTCAACTCGCGGGTCTCGAGTGGCGATCTCCCCGATTTTTTCCCAATCATATAAACTGCCCTGATAACTACCGATCTGTGCATGCGAAGCTACACCGAGAATACGCGCACGCACTTCCTTGTGAAAACCATTCATGACTGACATGACAGTAATTAGTGCCGTCATGCCCAGCGTCATCCCCAGTAGCGAAATCAGCGAAATAAAGGAAATAAAATGATTGCGGCGTTTGGCGCGTGTATAACGTAACCCAATCAGGAATTCATAGCTGGACACAAAAAAACTTCCCCGGTATTAGAAAGTAAAGGGGGAGTATGCCATATCTTCCGGATTGGTTTCTGCGATTGGTGGCAGATATGCTGTAAACATATCTGCCAATCTTGAGGTCTGATTTATCGCCGATAAATCAGCTTTGACTGATTCTGCGTTGTGACCACAGCAACACTATTCCACCCAGCCCGATCAGCAAGATGCCAGCGGGCTCGGAAACAGTCGTTTCTCCCGGAGTGTCCGATATTTTTTCTCCCTCGTGGCCCTGATTGCCAATTTTTTGAGTGGGAACTGGTGAGCAGAAGATATTGCCCAGCTGACCGGGAGGGCAGTCACTAAAATGGGGGAGGGTCTGGTTCTCTGTGTCTGGTGAGCCGCTCGGAACGGCTTGATCTTTACTTTGATCTTTATTGGCAGGTGTGCTGTCACCCGGGCTGGTGTCGGCTTTATCTTTGGGGTCTGTGGTACCGTCCGCATCTGTACCTGTGCCGGTTGGAGCTTCTTTATCTGATGGTTTTTGGGTACCAGTCGGTTTGTTATCATTGCCATTGGGCTTGCTGTCGCCGCGGTCCGCATTAGGACTGGTGTCCGTACCGGGAGTATTGCTGGTATCGTGTTCATTTTCCACATTTTTTCTATCTTTTCCGGCACCAGGACCAACATAGCCTCCTCCTCCATTACCCGCATTTCCGATCGGGCTTGTATAAGGCTGATCTGTTTTTTTCGAGGGAAATCCGGCGGCTCCGTGAAGGGCACCCGTACTCGGGCCGGTATGGGCTGAATTATCATTTTTTAGACCATGATAGCCCGTAATTTCCTCGTTATACCCGGGGTTATAGGCAATATAGTCATTCTCGCCATTACTGAGACTGTCTCCGTTATCGATAGCAGGTTCCTTTACCAGGGCAACATCGCTATTCCCAATGGGTAAATTACTGATACCTTCTCCGATACCGATAATTTCTGCTTCATTTCTGATTCTGGGTGTGCTGCTGTGACCGCGAGCAGTGATATTTGTCACAGGGCTTGGACGGGTGCTGGCAGACTGATCACCACGAGCGTCCCGATCTTTTGTAAACATTTGCTGGCCAAGAGTTAATACAGCAGTTAGGAGCGCTGTTGCACAAACTATTCTGATCGTCTTTTTTTTCATTTCAAAACACCGTAAAGATAGTGAATCAATATTTGTATCGCTAAAATTTTTTATCTTGTTTCCACCCGCAGCTGACAAAACATCAGTACACAGCAGTACGACGCTATGTCATGTTGTTTGGGAATGGATGCTGCATAAAACCCTGGTTTCATCGCTATTACGGCAATCCATGACTACTGCTTTATTAATAAAGCAATTTGTATGCCTAATAATTATGATGTTGATTTGTAAGAACTAATAAGATGAGTTCATTCGCCGGTATCTGCTTATGTAAATAAAACTGACAGACTGTTCGGATGGCCCCGAGACGCAATTTTTGGAGTTTTATTGCTTATGACTGAGGTCTGGACATTGGGGAATAAAATTAAACCCGCAATGGTAAAGTGGGATTAATGAATGTATTAATAATATCTATGAATAAACTAAGCTTGTGCAAGCAACATCGGTGAGTGTGGGATACGAAATATTCTGTTAAAAAGAATCTTGCAGGGTAAAAACCGGTTAATTCCCCTGGCGGTAGCGTGGTAATTTATCTATAAGAATCATGATTTTCTTCCTTGTGCTGGTAGCATTCGAATGCTAACATTGCCCCAAAAAAGCTGTCGCCAGGTTTTTTATTTTTATATCTGGCGAGAGATAAACAGAAGCCGATAAAGGCAACAGTTGGGTGTAGACATTCCATGGTCACAGATGGGGTGTAGTTATTGATTTAGTAATTAATGTGGGGGGGTAAGATATGAGCGGTAGTAAGTTGATGGCAATGCTGTCAAGTGTTTTAATTCTGGGTTTTTATTCGAGTGTTGCTGTTTCAAGCAAATATAATTTTCAAGATCCTCAAACACCCATAGCACAACAGACCTATGATCAACACATCATGGCTTTATGGATTTGCTTGGTAATATTTATTGGTGTTTTTGGTGTAATGGGGTATTCAATTTTAAAACATCGTAAATCAGTAGGTTATAAGGCAGCTAATTTTCATCATAGTACGATTGTCGAGTTTATTTGGACGGCGATACCGGTATTGATTCTGGTTGCGATGTCGTGGCCCGCCACCAAAACCGTAATTGAGATGAAAGATACAAGTGAGTCAGATATCACTATCAAAGCTACGGGATATCAGTGGATGTGGGGCTATGACTACATTCAGGGAGAGGGAGAGGGAATTAGTTTCTACAGCCAGTTATTGACTTCACAGGATCAAATTCGTAATCAATCGCCAAAAGGAGAAAACTACCTTTTGGAGGTGAATAACCGCGTGGTGGTCCCTGCGGGGAAGAAAATAAGAATCCTGATGACGGCAAATGATGTGATTCATGCATGGTGGGTGCCTGCATTCGGGGTTAAACAGGATGCAATACCAGGCTATATTCGTGACGCATGGTTTACAGTTGAAAAACCTGGTGTATACCGTGGTCAATGCGCAGAATTATGTGGAAAAGAGCATGGATTTATGCCAATTGTAGTCGAGGTGATGGAGCCGGAAAAATATACACAATGGGTGGCTGAAAATCATAAAAGTGCTTCTGCATCTGCTGTGAAAACTGCATTTGTCGAGAATGAAGCAGCTAAAAACTGATTTACAGGTAAATTTTGAGATTTGGAATAAGTTAGTGTAAAGGAGAAAAGATAATGGCAGTAATACAAGACGTACATGGCCATGATCATGGCCATGATCATCCGACGGGGATAATGCGCTGGTTGACTACAACCAATCATAAAGATATTGGAACCATGTATTTGTGTTTCAGTCTCGCTATGTTGTTTGTAGGTGGTTTTCTGGCAATGGGTATCAGGGCGGAATTATTTATGCCGGGTATCCAAATACTGGAACCCGAAGTATTTAATTCGTTTACGACACTGCATGGTTTAATCATGGTGTTTGGGGCGGTTATGCCGGCATGGGTTGGTTTTGCAAACTGGCAAATACCGTTGATGATCGGGGCTCCGGATATGGCGTTTGCACGCTTGAATAATTGGAGTTTCTGGTTACTGCCTGTAGCAGCTTTGCTGTTGATCACTTCGTTTTTTGTACCTGGTGGAGCAGCTGCAGGTGGCTGGACGTTCTATCCACCACTTTCCACGCAAGGTGGTATGGGTACGGATATGATGCTGTTTGCTGTTCATATACTGGGTATGTCTTCAATTATGGGTTCGATCAACATTATCACGACCATATTGAATATGCGCGCACCAGGTATGACCTTGATGAAGATGCCAATGTTTGTGTGGACCTGGCTGATTACCGCATATCTGCTGGTGCTGGTAATGCCTGTTCTTGCTGGTGCTGTCACAATGGTACTGACAGATCGTAACTTTGGTACGAGCTTCTTTAATGCTGCTGGTGGTGGCGATCCGGTAATGTTCCAGCACATTTTCTGGTTCTTCGGTCATCCAGAGGTATATATCATGATCCTTCCGGCATTTGGTGTTATTTCGGAGATCATTCCAACCTTTTCACGTAAGCCGTTGTTTGGTTATTCTTCAATGGTTTATGCAACAGCATCAATTGCGCTGCTGTCCTGTTTTGTATGGGCTCACCATATGTTTACGGCTGGTATGCCAGTAGTTGGTCAGCTGTTTTTCCAGTATGCAACTATGCTGATTGCTGTTCCAACCGGTGTTAAGGTATTTAACTGGACAGCCACAATGTGGCGGGGTGCCATGACATTTGAAGTTCCAATGCTGTTTTCGATTGGATTCATTTTTCTGTTTGTTATTGGTGGTTTCAGTGGTGTCGTGTGCGCAATCGTACCTATAGATATTCAGGTACAGGATACGTACTATGTCATCGCACATTTTCATTATGTTCTGGTTTCTGGTGCACTGTTTGCGCTGTTTGCTGGCGCTTACTACTGGCTGCCAAAGTGGACTGGTCACATGTACGACGAAACATTAGGTAAATGGCATTTCTGGTTGTCAATGATTTTCTTTAATGTAGCGTTCTTCGTGCAGCATTTCCTTGGTTTGGCTGGCATGCCACGCAGAATTCCGGATTATGCACTGCAATTTGCTGATTTCAATATGATTTCAAGTATTGGTGCATTTGGATTCGGGCTGACTCAGCTCCTGTTTGCATACATTGTTATTAAGTGTGTGAAAGGTGGTGAGAAAGCTGCTGATAAAACCTGGGAAGGTGCTACCACACTGGAGTGGACGCATCTGCCGTCGCCAGCACCGTATCACAGCTTTGAGCATCCTCCTGTTGTTAAATAAGCAGGATATTCTCAATGTCTGAAAATGACGATGCAGAGTTAAAGCGCAGAAAGGTAAAAACTGCATTGATTCTGGTAGCTATGGCGCTAGCGGTTTATATTGCAACTGTTATATTTAAACAGCAATGAAACAAGACGTAACCAAAACCAACATAGATGTATTAAAAAAATTATTGATCTTTAGTGTATTCATGTTTGGTTTTGGGTACGCGCTTGTTCCGTTGTATAAGAAGTTTTGTGAAGTAACCGGGATATATGAACTGGAGCGTCCGGATTCACTGGCTAGAAATACAGAAATAGATAGTACGAGAGTTATAGATTTATTGCTGGATGCGAACATACGCGGGCTTTCCTGGAAGTTCAGGCCCTTGCAGAATAGCGTTCAGATCCATCCGGGGAAACTTACGGAGGTTATGTATGAGATCAGTAATGAATCAGATAATTTAGAAGTGGGGCAAGCTATTCCGAGTTACACACCTAAAAATTTAGAAAGATATCTGAAAAAAATAGAGTGTTTTTGTTTTACAAAACAAGAGTTACAAGGCAAGGAAGTGAAGCAGTTGTCTGTTAGGTTCTTGATTGATCCTGAGGTACCAGCGGATATACATGCGGCTACGATTTCCTACACTTTTTTCAAAGTAAAGACAGATTAAGCAGTAAATGAAAAAAGAGAATATGGATCCTCATAAGGCTGAAGATAAGGCAACAGTATTTCAGGTGGCAGAGGCAATATTTTTTTCGTTTATCGGGATTAGGAAGAAGAGTGATTTGGAACGTGATGCGGCCAGGATCAAACCCGTTCAAATAATAATTGGCGGCTTGATTGGTGGTGCTATTTTTATTTTTAGTGTTTTGTCAGTTGTCAAGTTTGTAACAGGTTAAATTAATAACAAGGAGGAAGATTAAATGAGTCAAGGAACGGGTTATTACGTACCTGCCCCATCCAAGTGGCCGATCATAGGCTCTACCGCTCTTTTTTTTATGGGGTTTGGTGCAGCATTTACGATGAGCAAACTGCCACTTGGTTATGGCATGTTGATAACGGGTCTGGTGATACTGGCCTTTCTGATTTTTGGGTGGTTTAGAGAAGTTGCTCGGGAAAGTGAGGCTGGTAAGTATAAGGCTCAAGAAGACAAATCATTCAGATGGAGTATGGGGTGGTTTATTTTTTCCGAAGTCATGTTCTTTGCATCATTCTTTGGTGCTTTATTTTATATGCGCGTACTGTCGGTGCCTTGGTTAACAGATGCTGATCAGGCATTACTCTGGCCAGGTTATTCTGGCGGATGGCCAACTGCCGGGCCTGGTTTTGATGAGAAATTTACTCCGATGGGCGCTTGGGGGATACCGGCCATTAATACCCTGCTACTGTTAACTTCGGGTGTAACGCTTACGCTTGCGCACTGGGCGTTAAAGAAAAATGATCGTGGTGCTCTGAAATTATGGCTGTTTGCGACAATTGCCTTGGGTATAACTTTTCTTTGTTTCCAGATATATGAGTATGCACATGCATATTCAGAATTAAACCTGAAGATGACCAGTGGAGCTTATGGATCAACATTTTTTATGTTGACCGGTTTTCACGGGTTTCATGTAACGGTTGGGACAATTATGCTGATATCTATATTTTTCAGATGTCTTTCAGGTCATTTCAAGCCAGAGCATCATTTTGGATTTGAAGGAGTGGCCTGGTACTGGCACTTCGTTGACGTTGTCTGGTTAGGTTTGTTTATTTTTGTCTATTTGCTGTAGCAGACAGATAGAAATTGAGCAAAAAATCTGAGAAATCATCGTTGTAAAACAATGAGGTTCAACTCTTTTTAGATAAGGAGTTGAACCTTTGACAAAGTGCTTAGCTTATTTGTTTGACCATACTGATGTCCAAACAACAATTTAGGCCACCGTTATGGTCAACTTTAGCGGCAATATTAGCTATTGCTTTATTTTTAAAATTAGGATTCTGGCAGTTATCCAGAGCGGAGGAAAAAGAGTCCAGCTTTGCACAACTTGAATATTATGCCCAGCTTCCACCTGTAAATATCCCCGATTCATTAATAAAGCTGGATGATTTTTTGTACCATCGGGTGGATGTTAGCGGGTATTTCGAAGCCGAGCGTACCATACTTCTTGATAATAAAACGTATCAGGGGATGGCTGGTTATCACGTGCTTACGCCGCTTCGCCAAGTGAACTCGACAAATTATGTGCTGGTTAATCGGGGTTGGGTAGCCGTAGGTAACAACCGATCAGTTTTACCAAATATTTTTACTCCGGAAGGTTTGATCAAGCTAACGGGAACTGTAGTGCCGCCGTCGATCCGGACTTTGTCGTTATCGGATAAGCAGTATACAGGCAGGGTTTGGCAGAATTTCAGCCTGGATAGTTATCAAAACCAGACAGGTTTAACTTTTCAGCCTTTCCTGCTGTTACAGCAGAATGAAACGCCAGAGGATAACTTAATAAGACAGTGGGATAAACCTGATTCCGGATCTTCAAGAAATACAGGTTATGCTTTTCAGTGGTTTTCCCTCGCTGCTGTGACCTTAATTATCTACATAGTATTAAATGTCAAACGAAAAAGTATTACGTAGTCGACTGAAACTAATTTTGATGGCGCTGGTAATACTATCGCCAATAGTAATATCTTCGTACTTGCACAGAGCAAATTTCCGGCCGGGCCACACCATTAATTATGGTGAGCTGCTCGAAGTTAAGCCACTACAGGGAGAAGCAACAAACCTTTTAGATAATACGATTTTTCGTTCGAGACAGTTAAAGGGGGTCTGGAGTTTAATAATGATCGACTCAGGCCAATGTGATGCATACTGCCAAGAGAAGCTGTATATGATACGTCAGGCTCGTTTAGCCCAACATGTTGATAAGGATAAAGTTCAGCGAATTTGGTTAATTAACGATGATATTAAACCTTCTCAGGAAGTAATCAGCAAATACAAAGGAACCAGGCTGGTATTAGCGAATGGCAGAGATCTGTTAAAGGAATTTCCATTTGAGGCCAGACCTGAAGATCATATTTATGTAGTGGACCCTATGGGTAACTTGATGATGAGATACCCTAACAAGCCTGATGCTCAGAAAATAGTCGGTGATTTAAAGAGATTAATAAAGCTTTCTCATCCGGAACATTAGCTGAATATTTTAATAATAAAGTTAGGGCACTGACTTGGATCGGTGTGGAAAAACAGACGTTATCAGTCTGAATTTTTAAAAAGAATGTGAGGTTTATGTTATGGCTACAAGTTCTTTGGCATGGCAACAAACATCGGCACGTATTCAGCAGTTTTATCGACTTACGAAGCCGCGCGTAGTATCTCTTATTGTATTTACAGCTGTGATAGGGATGTTTCTGTCTGTCCCTGGTGCAGTGCCTTTAGATAAGCTAATTTTTGGAACAATTGGGATTTCACTTGTTGCTGGTGCAGCAGCAGCACTTAATTGTCTTGTCGAATATAAATTTGATGCCATCATGGCGCGCACTAAGGGAAGGCCTTTACCTCAGGGAAAGGTAAGTGTTCCTGAAACACTTTTCTTTCTTGTGCTGGTTGGTGGGGCAGGGTTGTTTCTGCTTCATCAGTGGGTTAATCCGTTAACGATGTGGCTGACTTTAGGTACTTTTGTGGGGTATGCAATTATTTATACGGTAATATTAAAACCGCTTACTCCTCAAAATATTGTGATTGGAGGTGCATCCGGAGCAATGCCGCCTGTACTTGGCTGGGCAGCAATTACAGGTGAGGTTTCAGCAGATGCATTGTTACTGTTTTTAATTATTTTTGCATGGACACCGCCCCATTTCTGGGCGCTTGCGCTTTATCGCAAATCGGATTATGCAAAAATTGGTATGCCAATGCTTCCGGTAACACATGGAGATGAGTTTACTCGCCTGCATGTGTTACTCTACACTATCATCCTTTGTGTAATAACAGTTTTGCCTTATCTTACTCAGATGAGTGGTTTAATTTATCTGGTAAGTGTTCTTATTCTTGATGCAGTATTTTTATACTATGCAGTCAAGATTTATTTAAGTTACTCGGACCAACTTGCCCGGGAAGCTTTCCGGTACTCCATTGCTTATCTGGCGTTACTTTTTACAGCATTGCTGGTAGACCACTATATTCATATCTAATCCGGGAAATTGGGATTAGTTGAAAGTGGCCCCGTTTTGTACTAAGGCGGGGCCATTTTTATTGGCTCGGAGGTTTAAGGAAATAATTTGCCCGGGTTCAGAATATTGTTAGGATCAAAGGTCAGTTTGATCTGCTTCATCAGTGTGAGTGTAGTGTTATCAATCTCCTTGCTGATATAGGGCCGTTTTTCGGAGCCAACCCCATGCTCGCCTGAAAGTGTTCCTTTGAGGCTAATGACCAAGTCAAAGATTTGATTCAGGCATTGATAAGCTCGTTTACCTTCATTGGCATTATCCGGGTCAATAAGCAGATTGACGTGAATATTCCCGTTTCCGGCATGCCCAAAATTTACATTTGCAATTTGATGTTGTTTGCATAGCATGGATAACCCGGATAGTAACAGAGGGATTTTATCAACCGGTACCACAATATCTTCATTGATTTTCTTGGGTGCTATATCCCGCAGTAGGGGGGACAGTATCTTCCTGGCTTTCCATAACTCAGCCGTATTCTGAACAGGGGTGGCTTTTAGTAATCCTGAATTCTGACAGGCTGCCAGAAGCCTGTCGGTGGTTTCCAGGATTTCATACTCTGTGCCATCCACTTCAATCATCAGCATGGCTTGAGAATCATCTGGTAATAGTATTGGATTCCTGGTGCGAATAAGATTGAGAGAGCCGGAATCCAGAAATTCAAGAGCACTTGGCCCTCGTGACTCTTTCATGATAGAGACGATTGCTAAGGCACAGCTATCAGCATCCCGGTAATGTGCAACAAGCCCACTTTTAGCTGCGGGTAATGGAGTGAGCTTAAGTGTGATTTCCGTTATAACAGCCAGTGTGCCTTCTGATCCTATCAGTAAGCGGGTCAGATCATAGCCGACAACCCCTTTGGTGGTATAGCAGCCGGTTTTAATCATATCGCCTTTGCCTGTTACCGCGATTAACCCCAGTACATGATCTCGTGTTGTTCCGTATTTAACTGCGTGCGGTCCACCTGCGCTGGTGGCAAGATTGCCGCCGACTGTTGAGAATGCTGCACTGGATGGGTCGGGTGGCCAGAAAAAACCATAAGGTTTGATAACAGACTGGACAGCATCATTTAAAACCCCAGGCTCAGTAATTAGTACCCGGTTGGGAATATCAATGGACAAGATTCGGATCATCCGTTCCAGTGAGAGTGTAGCGCCACCCATTTCAGCCAGGCAGCCACCAGCTGTACCGGTACCACGTCCACGCGGTGTTAAAGGAACATTAAACTGATTACACAGCCGAATTGTTTCTGCAACTTCATCCGTAGTCAGTGGAAATATAACGCACTCGGGAGGGAAAAACTTCCTGCTGTTATCGTAAGCGTAAGCGTAACAATCTACCGGGTCGAAGTAGATGCGCTCGGGAGGAATCAGTTTCTGGAGTAATTCCGTGAACTTCGCAGGCAGCATTTGTAATTGCCAAAGAAGGCTCAGGAGATCCTAAGGGATTGATAAGGTTTAATCCAAATATTCAAATACTTTTACTACTCTTGTTACGCTTTCCGTGGTACTGGCAATGCGTGTGGCAGTTTCACCTTCCTTTCGTTTAACCAGTCCCAGTAAATACACCACACCATTTTCAGTAACTACCTTAATGTGATTGACCTGAAATACCTTGTTATTAATAAAACGAGTTTTAACTTTGGAAGTGATCAGTGCGTCATTGCTGCGTGAAGCTAATGAACTTTTTGGTGCGATAATAATTTCGTTGGAAATGTGCCGTACATTTTCAATGCTCATTGCCAGTTTCTCTGCTTCTTTTCTTACAGATTCATTGGGTGCTTCACCAGTTAGCAGAACACTGCGATTAAAACTGGTGACATTCACGTGAACCTTATCACCCAGACGCTCACCAATTCTACGGCTTGTTTTAAGTTCAATCCCTTCGTCTTCAATATATGTTCCGCTACTGCGGCGATCTTCAACCATTAACGTACCGGCACCAGCGCCGACGCCAACACCGGTTAAAACTACCGGTACACAACCTGTCAGAAGATGTAGCGCTTGTACCCACAATATCAGCTTGATGAAAGTATTTTGCATGGCGAATAAGGATCTGCAATGGATTTACGGTTACTTGCCCGGACCGGCGACCTGAAAGCTGCCAGGTATTTTGTAAAGTACAGGGGTTCAATTGAGCAACCCTGAAAATATCAGTGTGTAGTCTAACACCGGATTAACCTTGCTGATTGCTAACCTTTGATCTTTATTGTCTGTAGACAACACTTTAGAATACGAACCTGTTACTTGTTCCAGTTCAGGTTATTTCAGGTATTTATTAAAACGCTGCATATTGTGTGGATGAAAATGAAGTGTTCTATAGAGAATCACACATGACAGTCAGAACGATATTGGTAGTCGATGATTCACCGACAGATCGCTATATTATTTCTGACATATTGATCAAAAACGGGTATCAGGTGGATATAGCAGAAAGTGGTGAAGAAGGTGTTAACAAAGTCAGGGAAATCCGGCCGGATCTGGTGCTGATGGATGTTGTCATGCCGGGAATGAACGGGTATCAGGCAACACGCATACTGGCGCGAGATGCAACAACCCGCCATATTCCCGTTATTCTCTGTACAACCAAAGATCAGCAAACCGACAAGATCTGGGGGATAAGACAAGGGGCGCGGAATTATATTACCAAGCCGGTCATGGCTGCAGAATTACTGCAAAAAATTGCCGGACTGGATTGATTTCAATAACTACTACATTAATTACACATGGATACCATGTCAGGGCATTCGCTATCACTGGTTGAACAGATCAGCAAAAAAACTCGGGAAACTTCGGCCACCATACCGGCACTGGGAATCACCATTGGTGAGGATCGCTGGCTGGTGCCCATGAGCGACATCAGCGAAATACTGCCCGTACCTAAAATAACCCCGGTTTTTTTGACGCAGCCCTGGTTCCTCGGCGTTATCAATGTGCGTGGCAGTGTCTATGGTTTATGTGATTTGAGCGGTTATTTTGATAATAAACCGACCTGTATTAGCACAAAAAGTCGAATCTTTCTGACCACACCCCGTTTGGGTGCGGGCTATGCCTTACTGGCCGGAAATGTTCTGGGGATTCGAAACTTAATGGAATTTACCCGCCAGCAAAATCATGAAGATAGACGATCTGTCGTTGCAGGTACATATAGTGATCGCCAGGACAGACGCTGGCGTATGCTGAATTTACGTGCACTGGTGCAGCTCGAATCTTTCCGGCAAGTAAACCGCTGAATAATATCAGCGCCAGTACCACTACCTTATCCTGGCTGTACCTGATACAGCGTATTCAATTTCTTTATCCCTTCAGACATGCAACCTTCTACTGCCATAAACGAAAAAACCAGAATCCTCGCGGAAGCATTACCGTATATCCGGCGTTTTCACGATAAAACCATCGTAGTTAAATACGGTGGTAACGCTATGATTGAGGAAGTACTCAAACAAAGTTTTGCCAGAGATGTGGTATTGCTGAAACTGGTAGGAATGAACCCGGTCATCGTCCATGGCGGTGGGCCGCAAATAGATCAGATGCTAAAGCGTGTTGGCAAGGAAGGAGTATTTATACAGGGTATGCGGGTAACTGATGCTGAAACCATGGATATTGTTGAAATGGTACTGGGTGGCCTCATTAACAAGGAAATCGTCAACCTGATCAATCGTCATGGCGGTCAGGCAGTCGGGTTAACCGGAAAAGACGGATCATTTATTCGAGCTAAACAAATGATGATCCAGGATAAAGAAACAGCAGGAAAATGGGTCAGCATTGGTCAGGTAGGTGAGATTGAATATATTGATCCCACCCTGATTACATTACTTGACAGTCGTGATTTTATTCCGGTAATTGCGCCTATTGGTACGGGTGAAGATGGTGAATCCTACAATATCAATGCTGATCTGGTAGCAGGTTGCCTGGCGGAAACACTCAAAGCAGAAAAATTGATCCTGATGACCAACACCCCCGGTGTATTAGACAAAAATGGCAGTCTGCTCACAGGCCTGACTGCCAACCGGGTGGATGAGCTGTTTGCAGATGGCACGATATCCGGTGGAATGCTGCCCAAAATCAAATCCGCTCTGGATGCGGTTAAAAATGGTGTCAAATCCTGCCATATCATTGATGGGCGAGTACAGCACGCCCTCTTGCTTGAAATACTGACAGATGAAGGTGTGGGAACCCTGATCAAAGGCGAAAACTGATGGCCGGATTGGAACAGAAGCCATTTTCTGTCTCTGAATAGTTGATACTTAAGATTTCCCCTAAAGGTCTGGGCTGTGTTGTTTTACGGGACTGCTTATTGGGTTGCAGGGAGAATTTTTGTGGCGATTTGTGGCATCAGATTGTTCGATGCAGGAAGTGCCTGTGTGTAGGGGTGGCTGTAGTGTTATCGCAGTGTTTTGAGTGCTTGTGCCCATTTGTAGAGCTCATCCAGCATCACTAATGCGGAGTTGGTGTGATACTCTCCGGGCGTAAAGTGTTTGTTTTCAATGAGTGTGGAGACGTTCTGAATAGTTACAGCCTCCACCATGGGCATGATTTTCAGAGTGGTCAGTGTTTGCTTCAGCATTTGTGCTGAGCGCAATCCACCGGATACTCCGCCATAGCTCACAATCCCGGCAGGTTTGTAATTCCATTCCCTGTAAACATAGTTAAGTGCGTTGAGCAGTGAAGGTGGCGGACCAAAATTGTATTCCGGCGTCACGAATACATAGGCATCTGCTGCATGAACACTGGCTGCCCAGTTTCTGGTATGCCCGTGCTGATATTGCTGACGTACAGGGTGTTCCGGTTCGTTGTATACCGGCAGGTTGAATTCATGCAGATCAACTGGAACGGTTTCGAACTTGCCGTGTTGTTTAGCGACCGTACCAAACCATTCTGCGATATATGGGCCGACGCGCCCCGGGCGTGTGCTGCAGGTGATGATATGAAGTTTTAGTGCCATTGTTTTTCCTTGTTCACGGGCATAAGAACCGATTGTCAGTCCTGTTCAACCCTGTAATTGGCAACCAGCCGGAATTCGCTGCCAGGCTGAATATGTACTCGGTCTATGGCGGCATTGGTGGTTTCCACGCAGATAAAGTGCAGGTAGTCATCATCTTCCAGATCTGCCATTTCAACCGAGATTTTTGCCCAGGGGTTCCACACCACGGCTGTCCGGTTGCCTTTGGAAGTAATGTAAATACGGCGCTTGTGAGCAATATCGTGAATGATGAGATCACTGCCGACGGATTGGTAAATCCGATCCACTTCCGCGTTAATTGTTACAGCCCCGGTTTGATTTTTTTCAAGGTTATCATCCACTTTATCAATATAGCGAGTATTTTCCAGGCCGGACACATGGGTTTGGTGAATGTCTCCCACGCTGAAATAAGTATGAAAAGCCTGCGTAATCGTACATGCCTGTGATCCGGAGTTACGGGTTACCAGTTCCAGATTGAGTGTGTCGCCAATGGTGATTTCCAGTCGCAAAATGAATGAACGGGGCCAGATGGATCGTGTTTCTTCAGTGCCGGTTAATCCCAATACGATGCGAATATCGCCTTCCGGTGTGGTGGATGATTCGATCACATCCCACATGCGGTTACGTACAAAGCCATGTGCGGGGCGACCCAGACCTTCCGGGTCAGGGCCAAACCAGGGCCAGCAGACTGGGACACCGCCCTTGATTGCTTTGCCCGGCTGATAATAAGCACGCTTGCTTAAAAATAGAAGATCATCCTGTACGCCTTTTGGCCGGTATGCAAGCACTTGTCCGGCATAAACCGAGATCAGTGCACTGGCCTTGTCACTGCTGACATGGACAAAAGGCAGGCCACCTTCTCCTTCTGTGAAAACGACCTGTTTCCCGATTCCGTAATTTCTGTTCAGTTGCCCGATATTCATTATTTTCCTATTCAGAAATACAAAAGACCTTGTAACCACCGGCACCTGGCCAAGTATTTGGTTACGACCTATGCCGAATGATAAACTCAATCGGTTACCGCATAAATACAAAATGCTCAAAGTCTTTCATTCAAGGAATTAAAACATGGCTCATAACTTATTCAATAGCTTAAGCACATTATCGCTTTCCAGCGGGAAAGCACTCCGGTTTTATTCGCTGGCGGCGCTCGAGGCGGCTGGTTTGGGAACAGTTTCACGTTTGCCGATTTCAATTCGCATCGTGCTGGAATCAATATTGCGCAATTATGACGAAAAGAAGATTACTGAAGTTCATGTCAGGCAGCTGGCCGGCTGGCAGCCAAAAGCAGAACGTACTCAGGAAATCCCATTTGTGGTGGCGCGCATTGTGCTGCAGGATTTTACTGGTGTACCGCTGCTGGTTGATCTGGCTGCAATGCGCAGTGCCGCTGCAAGGCTGGGTAAGGGCGCTGAACTGATCGAGCCGCTGGTACCGGTTGATCTGGTAGTTGATCATTCAATTCAGGTGGATTATTACGGTGACAGCCAGGCAATGGCCCGCAACATGGAAGTGGAGTTCCATCGTAATCGGGAACGTTACCAGTTTATTAAATGGGGGATGCAGGCGTTCGATACATTTGGCGTAGTCCCCCCGGGAATTGGTATCGTGCATCAGGTTAATCTGGAATATCTTGCACGCGGCGTGCATCAGAAGGATGGGCTGGTTTACCCGGATACACTGGTTGGAACTGATTCACACACCACCATGATTAACAGTATCGGTGTAGTGGGCTGGGGGGTGGGGGGCATCGAGGCTGAAGCTGGAATGCTGGGACAACCGGTCTATTTTCTGACCCCGGATGTGGTGGGTGTCAACCTGACCGGGCAGCTGCAGGAAGGAGTAACTGCGACCGATCTGGTGCTAACGGTGACAGAGATGTTGCGCCGGGCTAATGTAGTAGGCAAGTTTGTCGAATTTTTCGGTGAGGGCGCCACTTCACTCAGCCTGCCGGATCGTGCCACGATTGCCAATATGGCTCCCGAATACGGTGCGACTATGGGCTTTTTCCCGGTAGATGAAGTTACATTGACTTACTTCCGGCAAACTGGCCGCACTGATGAAGAGATTGATGCTTTTGAGCGTTATTTCAAGGTGCAGGGATTGTTTGGTATGCCACGCCAGGGAGAAATTGATTACAGTCAGGAGCTCTCGCTGGATCTGGGTACGATTGTATCTTCTCTGGCCGGGCCAAAGCGTCCACAGGACCGGATAGCACTCAAAGAGCTGAAATCCGAATTTACCGGGCTGTTCAGCAGACCGATCAAGGAGAACGGTTACGGCAAGCCGGCCGAAATACTGCAAAATACGTATTGCACACGTGATGGTAATTCTGCAGAGTCCAGTCTCTGTGTCGCACCCGACAGCAGTCAGAGTGAGTTGGCACTTACGCCGGGCAGCGCACGTAACGCGGTTGAAATGGTCAATAACCATCCCACACGGCAGGCTGCCGGTACCGGGGCGCCGGCACAGTCGATCGGGCTGCACCATGGCGATATACTGATTGCAGCAATCACTTCCTGCACCAACACTTCCAATCCAAGCGTACTGATTGCAGCTGGCTTACTGGCTAAAAAAGCGGTGGAGAAAGGCCTGACGGTCAGAAAACATATCAAGACCTCGCTTGCGCCTGGCTCCCGGGTTGTTACGGAGTATCTGAATGCAGCCGGTTTGATGCCTTATCTCGAGCAGTTGGGCTTCAGCCTTGCTGGTTATGGTTGTACAACCTGTATCGGAAATTCCGGGCCGTTAGCAGAAGTGATTGAAGAGACTGTCGTCAAGGATGATCTGGTATGCGCGGCTGTATTATCGGGAAACCGGAATTTTGAAGCTCGTGTTCATCCCAATATCCGTGCTAATTTTCTTGCTTCTCCGCCATTGGTAGTGGCCTATGCAATTGCCGGAACGGTGCTGAAAGATCTGACACGCGAACCGCTGGGGGACGGTAAAGATGGTAAACCTGTCTGGCTGCATGATATCTGGCCGGGCAGTGCTGAAATTGAGTCTATGATGAAATTTGCCACTCAGGCAGAAACTTTCCGTCGTCTGTACAGCGATTTCACCCGAGATCATCCACTGTGGAACAATATCACTTCAGTTACCGGCAGATTGTACGACTGGCCGGATTCCACCTATATCGCCGAACCACCATTTTTTGAAGATTTTTCTCTGGAAATCAATCGGGCCGGAATGCCGGACGTGATTCGCGGCGCTCGTGCATTGGCAATCTTCGGTGATTCAGTCACGACCGACCATATCAGCCCGGCGGGATCGATTAAAGAATCTTCACCGGCAGGACAATATTTGCTGGCGCATGGCGTTTTCCGGACAGATTTCAACAGCTACGGATCACGTCGCGGCAATCACCACATCATGATGCGCGGTACTTTTGCCAATGTGCGTATCAGAAATCTGATGATCCCCGGCAGTGAAGGAGGGGTAACGCTGTATCGCAGCAAAGATGATGCTGAAGGAAAACAAATGAGTATCTTCGATGCAGCTATGCGGTATATCGGAGATGGAATTCCAACGATTGTATTTGCGGGTAAGGAGTACGGTACAGGATCAAGCCGTGACTGGGCAGCAAAGGGTACACAGCTGCTGGGTGTCAAAGCGGTTGTTGCGGAGAGTTATGAGCGTATCCATCGCAGCAATCTGGTAGGCATGGGAGTATTACCACTGCAGTTTATGGAAGGTGATAGCGTCAGTTCACTTGGTATTCAGGGCAATGAGACGTTCGAGCTTCCCGGCCTGGGCAATATTCAGCCGCAACAGGAAGTTGTGCTGGTTATTTACAGACAGGATGGTTCACGCCGGGAAGCCAGGCTGCGTTGCCGGATTGATACCGCGATCGAGGTGGATTACTACTACCACGGCGGTATCCTGCCTTATGTGTTGAGAAAAGCGTGCGCGTTGTGAGTGATTTTTCTGTGTGATCACTCGGAATCAGCTTGCATATAAAGAAAGAGAAAAGGGTACCCGAATGAGGTATATTGCCCCGCAACCCGTATGAAAGGTGTGGCGGTAAGCGGGATCAAATGGGACTAAGCGGGACCGGGCGGGGGCTCACCTGTCCTAACCGAACCGGCCGGTGATGTAGTCTTCAGTCTGTTTATTCTTCGGTTTAATGAAGATGGTATCGGTGGCACCAAATTCGATTAGCTCGCCCATATACATATAGGCAGTGTAGTCTGATACCCGGGCGGCCTGTTGCATGTTGTGGGTCACAATCAGGATCGTGACCTTGTTTCGGAGGTCAGAAATCAATTCCTCGATACTTGCTGTGGCGATTGGGTCCAGTGCAGAGGTGGGTTCATCGAATAACAGAATCTCGGGGTCTGTCGCCAGTGCACGGGCGATACACAAGCGCTGTTGCTGACCGCCTGAAAGATTAAAGGCAAGATCCCCGAGCCGATTTTTGACTTCTCCCCATAGTGCAGCATTACGTAGTGCATTTTCCACACGTTCTTCAAGAATTGAGCGGCGTTTGACTCCCCGTATTCTCAATCCATAAGCAACATTTTCAAAAATTGATTTTGGGAAGGGGTTGGGTTTCTGAAACACCATGCTGATCCGCATTCTGACTTCAATCGGATCGACTTCGGGCGAAAGAATATTTTCGTTATCCGGATGAAGAATGATTTCTCCCTCATAACGGTTGTGCGGGTAGAGATCATGCATACGGTTGAAACAACGCAGGAAAGTTGATTTTCCACAGCCTGACGGTCCGATCAGGGCAGTAACCTGTTTTTCGTGAACCACCATATCAATATTTTTAAGTGCCTGATATCCGCCGTAATAAAAATTCAGTTTATTAACTACAGATTTTTGGATTGCCGTAGCAGAGCTGCCGCTGGCCGGTTTGAAAATTTGCATAATCGTGATTTACCACTTGATATTTTTACGTAGACGGTAACGGAGGTAGATAGCCAGTCCATTCATCAGTAACGTCATGATAACCAGTACCAGACCGGCGGCTGCAGCATTATGCTGAAAAGCTTCTTGCGGTCTTGAAATCCAGTTGAACATCTGGATTGGCATGACTGTAAACGGCTCCATCAGCCATTCGAATGATATGAACGGAAACTGATCCTGCAGGGGAGACGGGGGAAGAAAAGCAATAAATGTAAGTGCACCGATAGTGATGATTGGAGCTGTTTCTCCGATTGCGCGCGCCAGCCCGATAATGATGCCTGTCATAATACCGGCTGCAGAATAAGGTAACACATGGTCCGCTACCGTTTGCCATTTGGTTGCACCCAGGGCATAAGCGCCTTCGCGAATGGAAACGGGGATGGATCGGATTGCTTCACGAGTCGCTACGATGACAATTGGCAGAATCAGCAGTGCCAATGTTAATCCGGCCGAGAGAATGCTCTGACCCAGTCCCAGCTCATAAACAAACAGCCCCAGCGCAAGCAGGCCGTAAATAATGGAAGGCACACCTGCCAGGTTGGTGACATTGATTTCAATGATTTCAGTGATGAAGTTTTTCGGCGCATATTCCTCGAGATAAACGCCGGCTGCTACACCAAGGGGAACAGCGGCGACGGCTGTCACCAGCATAACCAGTGTAGTGCCGACCCACGCGGAGAGAATTCCGGCCATTTCCGGTTTGCGTGATGGAAAAGAAGTGAAAAACTCCCAGTTCAGGCGTGGCATGCCGTCGATAATCATATTCCCAAACAGTGCAATAAACGTCAAAACCGCGATCATCAGGGCGATAATGCCCGCTATCAGTGCCAGCAGATCCCAGCGCTTGTGATGCGCAATAATGGCGCGTATTTCGTTCAGGTTGTCAGAGTGATTCATGGGTATCAATAGACCTCACGGTATCGTTTGCGCAGCAAATGTCCCAGGATGTTGAAAACCAGTGTTAGCAGAAGGAGTGTTAACCCTGCCGCAAAAATTGTCTGGTACCCGATGCTGCCATGCGGCAAATCTCCCAGACTGACCTGAACGATGTAGGTGGTAATGGTTGCTGCAGGTTCCATGGGATTCCATACCAGATTGGGCTGCATGCCTGCGGCAATGGCAACTACCATGGTTTCACCGACAGCGCGGGAAATCCCGAGAATGTAGGCTGCTGCGATACCCGATAAGGAGGCAGGCATGACTACCTTAATCGCTGTTTGAAAACGTGTGGCACCAATGGCATAAGAGCCTTCCCGCAGATGCATGGGCACGGAACGCATGGCGTCTTCTGTCATCGAACTGACATAGGGGATGATCATGATTCCCATGACCAGTCCGGCAGACAGAAGACTGAAACCAGGCAGGCCAGGAAGAATAGTTTGCAGTAGCGGTGTAACAAACAGTAACGCGAAATACCCGTAGACGACAGTTGGGATACCTCCAAGCAGTTCAAGGAACGGTTTGGCGATTTCTCTTACCGCAAAAGGGGCGAATTCGGAAAGGTAAATGGCAATGATAGTGCCAAAAGGGAGTGCAATAACCAGTGCAACCAGCGAGCTGATGGCAGTTCCTGAAACCAGTGGAAGTATTCCGTAGTGGGCGTCATCAAATAACGGTGTCCATTGTGTATCAGTCAGAAAATCCCACAGGGAAACATGTTCGAAAAATACCAGCGATTCTGAAACCAACAGGTAAATAATCGCAAAAGTGATGAAAACAGAAAGAGAGGCAGCCAGGAACAGGAGCAGCTCGATAGTTCTTTCTTTCAGATATCGCTTGTAGTTATGGCGTAAATTTTTAGGTGAATGATGGGTGTCTGGTGTGGGCATTCTTATTGTCTGAATATCAATCCGGATACGCGGAGCCAGCTTATTCTAGAAACCGATTGTTACAGTTTGATGAAAAATAAGCTTCTGACATGGCCCACAGGTTCTTGCAGGCCAGATACAAAGTACGTTGCACCTATTGATTACCGTTAAAGTTGTAATAAATACAGGTCGATATTTGCAGCATGTTTATCTTGGAAATAGCCAGGCGGGAGTAGATGATGACATTGAAGAACATGATAAAAGAGTTCGCTGCTTATCTGGGGGGGCGGGAATCTGTTCTTGACAGGGATTATGCAAGAATTGCCGAGCAGATTAAATTAATGTGGGGGCATGCAGAGTTTTATTGTTATCTGGAAAAACTGCTGGTTGTTGAGAAAGGACGAGGCCGATCAGGTTTTCCGTTTGAGGTAATTCTGGAATTTGACAAGCTGTAAGAAATTCACGAACGCTTGTATCCCCGGAAATAATTGGCGTATAGAGAAATCCGGCCGGTATCAGCCAGTGTTTTAATGTGCCGGGCAAGGGGGACCAAACAGCACAGGGATCTGGAAAAAACTGAAGACGGTTTCCCAACCCCTGACACACGATCTTTGTCGTGCACTGAATAGAAAGGCTTGTTATTTTCCAATACAGAAACTGGAAAAAATCTCTCCCAACAGGTCATCACTGGAAAATTCTCCGGTAATAGAGGAAAGCGCCTGTTGAGCAAGACGCAATTCTTCGGCGAATATTTCCAGCTGATCGGCGTTTTTTAACCAAACAGCCGCACTTTCCAGTCGTTCTTTTGTGCGTGATAACGCTTGCAGATGGCGCTGGCGTGCCATATAAGCGCCTTCCCCGGCAAGGTTGGCCTGCCAGCCTGCTGTTTTAAGCAGAGTAGTTTGTAGTAGCGCGATGCCTTCACCATTTTTGACAGAAAGATAAACGGCTGTGCCAGATGCATTTTCTGCTACGTGTGGCGGCAGGGCAGTCAGATCAATTTTGTTGTGGACAGTGAGTACAGGCAGCCGATGTGGCAGGCGCGCCAGTACTGAACGATCTTCCTCTGTTATGCCATAGCGGCTGTCCACCAGCAGTAATACCAGATCGGCCTGTTCGATTGCTGCGTAGGTGCGGGCAATACCGTGCTGCTCAACAATATCACTGGTTTCTCTTAACCCGGCGGTGTCAATGAGATGGAGCGGGATGCCTTCGATCTCGATGGATTGCCGAATGGTATCTCTGGTGGTCCCGGGGATATCAGTGACGATAGCAATTTCATCACCGGCAAGCCGGTTGAGCAGGCTGGATTTACCCACATTGGGCTGACCTGCCAATACGACCTTGATACCTTCCTGCAGCATATTCCCCTGACGAGAAGCGGCCAGTACCTGTTCCAGCTTTGTCTGGATGGCGGCCAGCTGTTCGACAGCATGAGCAGATTGGAGGAAATCGATTTCTTCTTCCGGAAAATCGAGTGTGGCCTCGACCAGCACACGCAGATCAGTCAGGGCGTTTACCAGCTGGTGGATGGTTGAGGAGAATTCTCCCTGTAGCGAGCGTACTGCACAGCGCGCGGCGCTGGTGGTACTGGCTTCAATCAGATCTGCCACAGCTTCGGCCTGGGCAAGATCAAGTTTATTGCTGAGAAAGGCACGTAAAGTGAATTCACCCGGTTCTGCCAGTCGAGCACCCAGTTGCAGGCAGCGATCCAGTAACAGACCCATGACAGCGGGGCCGCCGTGGCCCTGCAGTTCCAGTACGTCTTCACCAGTGTAGGAATTCGGGGAGCGGAAGTATAGTGCAATTCCCTGATCGATAACCTGTTGGCTTTGGTCAAGGAAATTGAACAGTCCGGCGTAACGCGGTTCGGGAAGTTTGCCCAGGAGATTCCGGGCAAACGGTTCCAGGTTTGTTCCGGAAATCCTGATTATTCCGACACCCCCCCGGCCTGGGGGGGTGGCAATAGCCGCGATGATGTCGTTATTTTGTACTGGTATGGCTGACTGTTGCATATTCCTTTCATGTTAAGGAATACAAGGCAGCAGAGTTACGAGCGTTTATTCTCTTTCGTTTTTTTCTCTGTCTTTTTCGAATTACCGGCAGATTTTCCGGAAACATTTTTGCTGGCCGCTGAGCCATACATTTTTGTGATTTGCCATTGTTGTGCAATCGACAGGATGTTATTAACCAGTGAATAAAGAACCAGCCCGGCTGGAAAGAAGAAGAACATGGCACTGAAAATAATCGGCATGAACTGCATGACTTTAGCCTGGATAGGGTCCGTAGGTGTCGGATTAAGCTTGGTTTGCACGAACATGGAGATACCCAATAATGCAGGCAGCATATAATACGGATCTGGTGAGGATAAATCATTGATCCATAATGCAAAAGGTGCATAACGCAATTCTACTGCCGCAAGAATTGTCCAGTACAGCGCGATGAATACCGGGATCTGTACCAAGATCGGGAAGCAGCCACCCATCGGGTTGATCTTTTCTTCCTGATAGAACTCCATCATGGCCTGGTGCATGCGCTGCCGATCACCTTTGTACTGTTCCTGAAGGCGTTGCAGTTTAGGGGTTACCAGCCGCAATTTGGCCATTGAACGGTAACCGGCAGCAGATAGCGGGAAGAATAAGAGCTTGACCGTCATGGTCAGCAGGATAATGGCAATTCCCCAGTTACCTATCCATGAATGATAAAAAGAAAGCAGGCGAAATAATGGCTTGGCGACCATAGTCAGCCAACCGTAATCAACTGTCAGTTCCAGACCGGGGGCAAGTCCTGCCAGATCATCCTGCTCTTCCGGGCCCGCGTAAAATGGCATGGTGGTAGTTGTGGTTTCACCGGGAGCAATAACCCCGGCAGGCACAATTACTCCGGCTGTGTAGAGATTGTCACTTTGCCGTTTGGCAAAAAATTCGCGAGGAATGTGTTGTTGCGGTAACCAGGCAGTCAGGAAGTAGTGTTCCAGCATGGCAATCCAGCCGTTATTTGCATTGGCTGGATAATCTGCTTTGCCTTTATCCAGATCGGTAAAAGGAATCTTCTGATATTTACCTTCATCGGTATAAACAGCAGCCCCCAGAAAAGAGGGGATCATCATGGTTTTACCTGCTGGCGGGGTGCTGTCACGCAGCATCTGGAAATAGGCAAACGGACGAACCGTGGCGTCACCTTTATTGGCTACTTCAAAACCAACATCAATCACATAGCTGTTGCGGTGAAAAGTATAGGTTTTGATAACCTGCACGCCTTCTGATTCCGGTGCCAGCAGACGAACGGTAATTTTATCCTCACCGGCAGATAGCTCGTAGTTGCGAACATCTGATTCTGCCCGGTAGGTGGTTTTATGATTAGGTAACCCTTCTCCGACCAGGCCGGATTGCGCAACATAGGTGCGAGCAGCTTCGCTGTGCAACAAGGCATAGGGTACGTTTTTATCTTCTGTTGAAGGTTGCTGCAGCAACTCCAGGCGCCGTAAATCTCCCCCCATCGTATCAATTTCAGCGACTACCTTATCGGTGACGACGCGAATCTGTTCTCCTGAAGGCAGCAGGCGCGGAGTGGCTGTATCGCCACTGCCATTGCTTACAGGTATTCCATCCTGCGGGTTTGCTTGTGATGAAGCAAGTTCGCTACCCGGAACAGGGAGGCTGCTGTCATTACCGGCTTGTGCTGAATCGGCCGGAGCAACAGTCTGGGTAACAGCAGGGGGATTTTTAAATTTCTCCTGTTCCTTTACCCATGCATCCCATAAAAAAAGTAGTGACGTTGAAAAAATGATAAGCAGTACGATTTTTTTATTATCCATTTTTGGAACTCAGGAAAGCGGAAAATGATAAATACGAAGTACTAAATGAGCGGTAAATACCTATGGAACAGGATCATAGCCTCCCTGATGCCAGGGATGGCAGCGCAGTATACGTTTTACCCCCAACCATAACCCTTTGGTAAGACCATGCCTGATCAGCGCTTCCTGCATATAACTTGAACAGGTTGGATGAAATCTGCAGGAGGGGGGAAGCAAGAGACCGACACTGTACCGGTATAGTTTGATAAGGCTGATGAGCAGTTGCTTCATGATTGCCTTGCTGCCTTATTGAAAAGCACTGCAGCTTCCTGATAGATGTGCGATGAGTCAGACTGATCAGCGGGACACCGAAGCTGCACGACACAATCCAAATTTTTGAGCATGTGTCGATGCTTGCGGAATGCCTCCCGAATCAGACGCTTGATACGATTTCTTCTGACGGCCTTTCGTTCAATCCGTTTAGCCACAACCAAACCAACTCGCGCGTAGTCGCAGTGAGTGGTGGCTGGTTTTACATGCAATCTTAACGAAAGGCTTTCAAACACGATTTTATTTCGCAGTACAGCACGAAATTCTTCAGATTTCCGCAGTCTGCATTGTTTGGGTAGAGTGCAGATTTGCCCGGCTGCCAAAAAATACAATTCTGTGTGCGTGTTCGGGCTGATCTGTGATTACACGCTGAGTCTGGCTCGTCCTTTTGCGCGGCGTGCGCGAATAACTGCTCTGCCACCGCGTGTTTTCATGCGAACACGGAATCCATGAGTACGTTTTCTTTTGATGACGGATGGTTGATAGGTGCGTTTCATTTTTAGTGATGCCTATATTTTTGTGTTTACAGTGAAAAAACCAAGCAAAAAAACCAAGCAGAGTCAGCCCGTATTATTAATGGAAACAAGCTCAGCCCTTTTTGAACCGAGCATTGTAGCCCAACCTTGGAAGATTGTGCTACATGTATTTTTAACGCAAGTTCTGTGGCTGATGTTGTGTGGACTGGGGTGAATTTTACTATGTGGATACGTTTTTCCTGTAAAGTCAGGCGTATCTTCCGGTCGCGGACTTCTAAAGTTCGTTGCGCCAGGTTTGATCGTCATTGTCAAACAATCGGTTTGCTTCCGCCGGCCCCCAGCTGCCGGCCGGATAAGTCGGGATATATTCACGTTCTACTTCCCAATGTTTTAAAATTGGATCAATCACTTGCCATGCCCATTCAACTTCATCAAAACGAATGAAAAGTGAACGGTCACCTTCTATGGCATCGAGTAACAATGTTTCATAAGCATCCAGAGCTTGTTCATCTGTTTTAAGGAAACTCGCATTCATCTGCATTACCCGGGTATTCATGTCCAGGCCAGGTTGTTTAACGTGAATTTCCATGCGCATTGATTCTTCCGGCTGGATTGAAAGCAGTATCCAGTTTGGCGCAATCCATTCCACAGGCGTTTCGCGAAATAGTTGCTGGGGTGGATGTTTAAAACGAATTGCAATCATAGAGTGCTGTCTGGGCATGCGTTTGCCTGTACGCAGATAAAACGGCACCCCGCGCCAGCGCCAGTTATCTATGTAAAATTTGGCAGCGACAAACGTTTCAGTAATTGAATCCCGTTCAACATTATCTTCCTGCTGGTAACCTGCTATCACCTGACCATCGATATTTCCATGCGTATACTGAGCCCGCACGGCATGGGCGTGTATTGCACGTTTGGCGATCGGGCGAATGGAACGCAATACCTTGACTTTTTCATTACGTAGCGCATCTGCCTCAAGAGCGGGTGGTGGTTCCATGGCTACCACGGTCAGTAATTGCATCAAATGATTTTGCAGCATATCGCGCAGCGCACCTGCACGGTCGTAATACCCCGCACGTTTTTCAATCCCGATCGATTCCGCTACTGTAATTTGAACATGGTCGATAAAATTACGATTCCACAGCGGTTCGATCAATGTATTGGCAAACCGGAAGACCAGTAGATTTTGTACGGTTTCCTTGCCAAGAAAATGATCAATACGGTAAATCTGTTCTTCATCAAAATGCTGATGGAGCAGGCGATTCAGCACTTGGGCCGATTCCAGGTCTTCTCCGAACGGTTTTTCGATTACTACCCGATTCATGCCTCTTGGCTCATTGAGGCCGACTGCTTTCAGGTTTTTGATCACCGCAATAAAATCGGCAGGCCTGATGGCAAGATAAAATACCGTGCGCAAACAGGTCGGGCAGGGCGCGAGACTGGCTGCTAACGTTCTGTAGGATTCAACATCGTTGAGATCGCCTTGCTGATAACGGAAGCGTGCAAGAAAACGATCCAGTAACAATTCACGGGAAGGCTGGCTGGCTTTGCTTTTTAAAAGCTCGCGCAAATGCAGGACCCAGTCGTCAGTTGTCCATTCACGGCGTGAAAAAGCAATAATGGAAAGATTTTCTGCCAGGCGATCGGCACTTTCCAGATCAAACAATGCTGGCAGGAGTTTATTTGAGGCAAGATCGCCGGTTGCTCCAAAAATAACAAATAAACAGGGAAGATTTCCGGATTGACCTGTTTTCATGCCGTCCATTTGTTAATCTTTTTTAATGGCATGACCGCCAAAACCATGACGCATCTTTGCAAGTATTTTGGCCGTATAATCATTTTTTTCCTGTGTTGCGAAACGCATCATCAACGCGAGAGTCATCACCGGCGATGGAATTCCCTGTTCGATGGAGGCTAAAGCAGTCCAGCGACCCTCTCCTGAATCCGCTACAAACGGAACAATATCAGCGAGCTCCTGGTCTTCTGCTAAAAAATCAGCTGACAAATCGAGCAGCCATGAGCGCACCACGCTACCATGCCGCCATAATTCGGCGATCGCAGCCAAATCAAGATTGAATCCGGATTTATCTTTCATTAGCGCAAATCCTTCTGCCAGCGCCTGCATCATGCCGTACTCAACCCCGTTATGTACCATTTTTACATAGTGTCCTGAACCAACCGGCCCGGTATGCAACCAACCGGTCGTTGGAGTCGGCGCCAATACTTCCAGATAAGACCTTAATCGTGCTGCTGCTGTATCTGATCCGCCAAACATAATGCAGTAACCGTTCTCCAGTCCCCAAATCCCTCCGGATACGCCTGCATCAGCAAATTCGATATCAAGTGCTGCACAGCGCGCTGCACGAGGGGCATCATCTTGCCAGTGGGCATTTGCACCGTCTACGATCAAGTCGCCGGGTGACAGCAACGGCAGCAGTGCGGAAAATGCTGCTTCAGTCACTTCGCCAGCCGGTAGCATTAACCATATGATACGTGGTGCTTCAAGTGCTGCCACCAGCGCCGCATAATCCCTACAGGCCAGGTGTCCGGTTTCTCTGGCCAATGCTTCAGTTACATCAAAGGTACGGTTCATCACGGCAATCTGTTTATTCTGTCTGGTGAGGCGGCGTGCCATGTTGCTTCCCATACGCCCTAAACCAATCATGCCAAATTCCATCTTTTTCTCCCCGATCTCAGATTTGATTCATCCCATCAGCAAGTTCTGTAGCCAGCTTGCGAAGTTGCGCCGAATCAGCCAGCCCGTCAAGTAAATGTGGAGGAATACCGGATAAACCGACTTGAGCGCCCGCCAGTGATCCCGTCAGTATTGCTCGTGATAAATTCTGCCCGCCCCCGTTCACCGCATGTAAAACGGCTGCCTCGAAATCATGGTGAAATCTTGCTGCCAGATAATAGGCGGCTGGTAACAGATGATAAATTGCGCAAGGCATGCCATAGACAACAGATACTTTCCATGCCGGTTCGATACGAATTTCAGGGTCTGTTGCTGCTGCCGCCATATAAGATGGTGTGAGCAAAGCATCTGGAGAGGCAAAACACCCGGCGCAGGGCATACTCAAATTGTCGGAACGTGGCGGTTGAAAGTTGCTGCCGGTCACTGAATGAAAGGGCAGTTCACCACATTTCACAAGATTCATGAGTTTGCCTGATAAGTCAGTATCAAGCTTATGTCCCTGAATCAGCATGCCCAGCACCGCACCATATGCAACCGTCATTGAAACTACGGTTTCATCAGTCTGGGTCAGTGTCACATTATCCGAAATGGCAGCTGCAAGTCTGGCAGGCTGGCACGCATAACGAACAGCAATGGCAAGCGTCCGCTCTGCTGCTTCAGTCGTATCGGCGTGGCCACCAGTCTGTCCCCAGGGCAATTTCTGTTGTACCCGTTTGCGCCATGTTTCGCGAATGGACTGGCTGGTATAACCGCCAGGACCATTGGCTGGCGTGCCATCGAGCAGCGGAAACAGTTCTTCGTCTATACGGCGACAGAAATCTGCTGTATCGTAACCATTACATTCAATCAGGGAAGAGATGGTCAGTTTCAGGATGAAGCCGGATTGTGACAGCTGTCCCGCTTTTAATCCTGCGTGGTATCGATCCGGTTTGGGGTCGATATAACCGGCCACCCAGTCTCCATAATCATGGCGAAGTGCCGAAAGATCATAGTACCAGTGTGGCCCCAGCCCCAGTGCGTCTCCAATGAATGCACCCATGATGGCTCCTGCTGCACGGTCCTGTATATTTTTATCAGGCATAAATGTAATCTCCTGTTCCACACTTAAAAAAACAGATATCCGGTGAGTATTAAGGAATCCCTGTACGAATTTTCCTCGTGGCTGCACACCTTACAGTCATTGCAATTTTGCCGGCAGCACGGCGCATGGAGGATTCGTGCAGAAATCCCCTGAGTGCAGCAGGCTGCTCAGTTTTTCTCGCTGAACAATACTTCGGGCCCACCGGATGGCTGGCAGATTTCTACGACCTTGTGCCGGGACTGAGTACCATGTCTCAACGAGACATATTTCAGGGGGACATTAAAGCGTCTTGCCAAAAATACTATCAGTGCGCTATTTGCTTTTCCGTCCACCGGGGGGGCGGCCAATTTTATTTTCAGCTCCCCTTCACGAATATCAGCAACTTTTGTCTGTCTGGCACCTGGCTGGATGTAAAGTTTCAAAACCAGATTCCGGCCATTCTCAAAGCTGTACCAGCTCATTAAAATAGGGTCAGAATCTGATGCTGCCAATTTTCCACAATCATCAGCAGTACCTGTAGCAGGATAAAAGCGAATAATGAAGAAAGATCAAAATTGCCTATGGGAGGAATATACCGGCGTATTGGCTCCAGAATGGGCCCGGTAAAACTCTCCAGCACGGGTGCAAGTGGTGTGTTCGGGTTAACCCAGGATAATACAGCCTGCACAATAATTGAAATGAGTAGAATATTGAGGGTCATGCTGGCAAGTTTAACCAGTGCTAATAAAGTGAATGCCGGTATGCTGATACCTGCACCATGGCCACTCAACAGGCTGATACCTGTCAGAATGATAAATTGGGTAAGCCAGGCCAATACGAAAGTGGATAAATCAAGGCCGCGCCAGCTTGGGATTACCCGGCGTGCCGGTTTAACCATAAAATCCGTTACCATCACCAGAAACCTGGTAAACGGGTGGTAATAAGGCACGCGAAACCACTGCACATAAAACCGCAGTAACAGCGCCAGCGAAAACAGTCCAAGTAAAGTATCCAGTAAAAACACCAATATTTGATTAGGCATAGTTCTCTCGTTAGAAGTTGTGGTGGTTGCCGGATCATGGCCCGGTTACGGGCAAAATCATATATGTCCGAATGTTTCACCCATTTGCCGGGAGCGATCACAGGCTGTATGCATAGCTCGAATAAACGCGTTCTTAATATCGGATTGCTCCATGCTGAGTAAAGCTTGTTCTGTTGTCCCGCCCTTTGAAGTTACTTTTGTCCTCAGTATTGCCAGCGTGTCATTGCTTTGTGCGGCAAGATCGGTAGCTCCAAGAAATGTCTGTACAGCAAGCAGCTTTGCGGTATCAGCAGTCAGCCCCAGCTGTACTCCTGCTTCCTGCATGGCTTCCAGAAAATAGAAAACATAAGCAGGACCGCTGCCTGACAAAGCAGTTACCGCATCCAGCTGAGCCTCTTTATCCACCCAGATTATTGTGCCGACAGCTTTCAGAATAGCAGCAGTCTGCTCTTTTTGGTGGCTGCTAACCAAGGGCAGCGCATATAAACCGGTGATTCCTTTTCCAATTAATGCTGGCGTATTGGGCATGGCACGGATAATAAATTTATGCTGATTCAGCCATTGGCTTAAATCACTTGTACGAACCCCGGCTGCAATCGATATAACAAGCTTATTTTGAAGGAATTGCGCAGCCTGGCTGGCTGCTTCATGCAACTGCTGCGGCTTTACAGCAAAAATGATAATTTCGCTGCAATGTGTTCCATCAGGTATTGATTCAGTTGTGGTGACACCATATTCATCAGCGAGTTGTCGCCGTTGCTGTGCATTGATTTCTGCGACGCAAACCTGAGAGGGGGTGAATCCATGGTGTATCAAGCCGCCAATCATGGCTTTTGCCATGTTCCCGCCGCCAATAAAGGTAATATTCATGAACAATCCTGATTTATATAAATAAGCAGCAGCAACAACAATGGAATTAAAATACTTGGGAGACAACGAAACTGCCGGTGGCTATTTTTTGAATAGGTTAATTATGATGCTCAACACGATACTTACAATCAGCATAGAGGTAACAGGAAAAAATACCTTGCTGTGCCGTGTTTCTATCCGGATATCACCCGGCAGTTTTCCGAACCAGTTAAGTAACCAGGGAGCAAAATACAGCACTACTCCAATAGCGAGTATCACCACACCAGCTATAACTAACCAACGGGCAATCTGTTCCATCCGGCCTGTAAGGAGAAGTTCAGGGTATATGTCTGAGCACTATCAAAAACCGATAACCTGCAGCAGTATCAGTTCATAGCTGATCAGGCAGGTGTAACCTGTCGAGATCATGTAAAGCAGATGTCGACACCGAAATCCACCGTGAATCTGTACTTCATGGTGGATGGTCAGGAGAATGGCTGCCAGAGAAGTCAGTGCCAGTTTGAAGGCAATAAACTTCTGTGTGCTGTTCTCAATCAGTATTTCCATGAAATAATTGAGTTCTGTACCACCGCCGGTCAATATGCTGACGGTCAGGAAAGCGTCTGCTGCGCTGAGTAAAACGATGGCGAGGCAGCAGGTTGTTAAGAGCCAGTCGTATTGGTCAACGTAAGCGGCTCCCCTGACGGAACGTCTCTGTACAAGCCGTCTCCCCTGTTTGAACCCTAGCTGGTAGGGGCAAACAAAAGCAGCCCTGATACGCCTTTCCCGCGATCGCCGATTTACTGTCAGTTGGTTTGACATTATCCGTTTCCTCAGGCATAAGTAAAAATATGGATCCGCCCATTTCTTTAGAACTGACCCGCTACACATCCGCTCTTCTCTTCTTTCATGGGCAGCAAGTGTAAAGCTGCCCGTCCGGCAGTGCAACATCATTGAAACCGGTACAGGCTAACAGCAGCGTTGACTTGATCGTGCTAAACGTTCATAATGCCCCGCTATTTTGGAGGGGTTCCCGAGCGGTCAAAGGGATCAGACTGTAAATCTGACGGCTCTGCCTTCGAAGGTTCGAATCCTTCCCCCTCCACCAGTAAATAAAAATCAGAATGCGTGGCAGGCAATATCGTTGGTTGTTGTATTGACAGTCACGAGCGAGATAACTGTTTATCTTGGGCATAAGGCAGGTGGACCGGGTATAAGCGGGTGTAGCTCAATGGTAGAGCAGAAGCCTTCCAAGCTTACGACGAGGGTTCGATTCCCTTCACCCGCTCCAATATGGTGGCGAGGATATATTCGATTAGCCCATGTAGCTCAGTGGTAGAGCACTCCCTTGGTAAGGGAGAGGTCGCCAGTTCAATCCTGGCCATGGGCACCAGGTAAACCGTGGTCAGGATTGGTAAATTGCTGTAGTGGAACATAAATAAAAGGAATAAACGTAATGGCGAAAAGTAAATTTGAGCGTGTAAAGCCGCATGTGAATGTGGGGACGATTGGTCATGTGGATCATGGTAAGACGACGCTAACGGCAGCGATTACGACGATTCTGACCAAAAAATTTGGTG
>NZ_JADZAJ010000040.1 GCF_020852615.1 Nitrosomonas sp.
CAATAAAGGTAGATCGTAATACCGCGCTTCCTACATTCTTCCACTACTTCTGTTCCAAACCGACCGGGTGTGTTGTTTATTTCACACCTTCCGGTCAGAAGGCTTGGACGGATTGTGCCCAAGCAGACTATGTTGTGCAACACAAAACCGGTTTTTTACGCTCCCGATCTCAAATTATGTTGTGTTATTGCAACACTCTTGCTATCGCTGTAAAAATCCTGCTTTTTTGTCATGCATAAATTAGAAAAGAACGGATTACTGCAGATTGCTGCGGCCCGACGGGCTTCGCAAGGATTGTATTTACCGGATTTCACATCTGTCCGGCGCGGATAAATCCGGATGTGCCTGCCGGTGGGGCGGGGCATGATGGCGGGATGAAAGCCGCAGTTTTACGCGGATTTCTCCACGTAGCAGGTTTCTGGCGGCAGGTGTCAGTTGCAGGGCGATCCGTTCCCCACCTGCACGATCTTCACCCGCAATGAGGTAGCCCAGTGCCAGCAGATGTCTGAATACAATTCGCCAGCCTTCGCTGCTTAATTCGCAGCCAATGCCAAATGTGCTGATGCGATCGTGCCCCCATTGCCTGATCCGGTCTGTCTGTTTTCCGGTCAGAATATCAATCAGATATTCTGTACCGAAACACTGGCCTGTCCGGTAAGCACAGGACAGCGCTTTCTGGGCGGCGATCGTCACATCCTGAACAGGAACGGTTGCCAGGCAGGCATCACAGTTGCCGCATGCCGATTCATCGCTCGAAGCAGGGGGTTCGCCAAAATAATCCAGCAATGATCTTCTGCGACACATAGTGGTTTCACACAGCGCCAGCAGGGCGTCCAGCCGGGTGGTCGCTGCCTGTCTGACAAGGATTGACCGCTGTTCTGTGGCAGATTCAATCTGTGACCGCAGACGGATAATATCGCCCGGTCCGTAAACCATCCAGGCGTTGGCGGGCAGCCCGTCACGACCGGCACGGCCGGTTTCCTGATAATAGCTTTCGATACTTTTGGGCAGATCCAGGTGAGCAACAAAACGGACATCGGGTTTGTCAATGCCCAGTCCAAACGCAGACGTGGCGACCATGACCCAACCTGTCTGCTGCAGAAACTTTTTCTGGTGCCGGGTGCGTACGGGTGCTTCCATACCGGCATGATAGGCAAGTGCCGGAATTTGATTGGTATTGAGCCACGCTGCTGTTTCCTCGACTTTTCTGCGGGATTGACAATAGACGATGCCTGCCTCTCCGGGATGCTGGTTGCGGATGAAGTTGAGCAGCTGCATCCGGCCGTTGGACCTGGCAGTGATGCGATAGCACAGATTGGGGCGGTCAAAACTGCTGATGAATGTGCGCGCCTGATGCAAATCAAGGCAGCGCAGTATGTCCGCGCGCGTTCTGGCATCTGCACTGGCAGTCAGGGCAATACGCGGCACTTGTGGAAATTGTTGCGGCAAAACCGAAAGCCTGCCGTATTCCGGGCGAAAATCGTGCCCCCACTGGGAAACACAATGCGCTTCATCAATGGCAAACAGGGAGATGGCGATGCGCTGCAGTAATGCATGGAAGCGGGCGGTCAGCAGTCTTTCCGGCGCAACGTAAACCAGATCGTACTCTCCCGCCAGCATCTTCTGTTCAACAGCTTCAGCCGCTTCCGGCACGAGTGCAGAATTGAGATACGCCGCCCGCACACCGCGCTCACGCAACACGGCCACCTGATTTTCCATTAGCGCAATCAGTGGTGAAATAACGATACCCACGCCGTTTCTTAACAATGCCGGAAGCTGGTAACACAATGATTTGCCACCGCCGGTCGGCATCAGTACCAGACAATGCCCCCCGTTTACGACATGGGTGATGATTTCGGCCTGCTGACCACGAAATTCGCTGTAACCAAAAATTTCCTTGAGCAGTGTCCGGGCAGGTGCTGTCAGGTGCGCGGTCATGGCAAAATCATGCTTCACCCGTGAAGCGATCCAGATTACGCCGGGCGCGCTTGGTGGGCCTGCCTTTGCCGGCATAACGCGGCGCAGGCTGCTGTGATTTGAGGTTTTCCGCCAGAATTTCCCGTGCCTGCCGGCTTTCTTCGGTTTCCTGATAAAGCACGCGAGCTTCCGTGGCAGATCGGCGCTGGTTAGACAAGGCCAGCACCCTTATCTGATGGTGATAAGGGCCAATGCGAATATTGAGCAGATCACCCGCATTCAGGATTCTGGAAGGCTTGGCGCGCATACCGTTGATCTGCACCTGCCCGCGTTCAACTGCATCCGCTGCCAGTGAGCGTGTCTTGTAAAAACGTGCAGCAAACAACCATTTATCAATGCGGAATTTCTCGTCCGTGGTTTGTACGCTCTTTTCAGTCATGCGCAGGTGGAAAAGTGGGATGCGTAAACCGTATAAGCCACTTTGACGATCATACTGAGTGAAATACCCCAGGCCAGCAAGGCAAAACCATGCTGTAACCTCGCTTCATCAAAACGGTGAGCATATTGCTTGCCAATCAGTGTGCCGGCGACAGTCCCGGCAGTGAAAGGTAACGCAAGCGGCCAGTTCATGAACCCCATGGAAGCAGCCGAAACAACACCGGTAACAGAAATCAGCGCGGTGATGGCAAGTGCAGTGGCTATCAGCGATTTCATGGGCAGATTCGATACTTTTTTAAGTGCGGGGATGGTGATGAACCCACCCCCGACACCAAGCAGCCCGGACAAAAAGCCAGTCGCCACACCTGACAGCAGCAATCCTCTGGCGCAGGGAATGGTCCAGATCAGGCGGCCACTTTCCAGATTGAGCAGACAGGGCGGATATATCGCCGCTTCCGATGGCGCTGTCTGCATGGCCCGTTTACTTTGCCGAAACATATACCCGGCCGCAAAAGCCAGCACTGCGGAAAATAATACTGTCAGCAATGTATCAGGCAGTTGCCGGGCAATCCATATCCCGGCCGGTGAAACCAGCATCCCGGCAGTCGCGATCAGACCGGCTGCCCGGTAGCGGACAATTCCCTGCCGGAAAGCGACGCAGGTGGCAACCGTTGCTGATACGGCGACTGACAGCAAGGCAACCGGTGCAGCCTCTGCAACGGTTGCCTGCAGACCAAAAACCAGCAGCGGGACCGCAATGATGGCCCCTCCCGAGCCGGTCAGCCCCAGCACGAACCCGGTAAGAACCCCAGGTAACAGGCCGGGCCACTGGATTTCCATGAAGGCTTATTTTGCCTCGGTGGAGCCGGTCAGCCATTCACGCCCTTTCAGCAGGCAATCCCAGTATACCCACGGAAAAAGCCTGACTTTGAACCACCAGTACAACTTTCTGGCAATCGTCGGGTTAAGCGGAAACGTTGGCAACAGTTTGCCGCCAAAACCAAATTCAGCCAGCACAACCTTGCCATTTTCAACCGTCAGCGGGCAGGCACCGTACCCGTCATAAATCGCACGAAGTTCACGGCCTTCTTTCGCTGCCAGCAGATTCTCGGCAACAATGACCACCTGTTTTCTGACTGCTGCTGCCGTCTTGGTGTTGGGAGAAGAACAGGCATCGCCCAGTGAGAAAATGTTGGCAAAACGGGTATGCTGCAGGGTTTTTGCATTGACTTCACAGAAACCGCTGGCATCTGCCAGCGGGCTGTCGCGCAGGAAATCCGGTGCTGCCTGCGGCGGTGTGATGTGCAGCATATCAAAAGGTTTATCCACACGCGTGACTGCCCCGGCTGCATCTTTAATTTCGAAAGTGGCAATCTTCTCCGGACCGTTAACCTTGACCAGATTGGAATTAAAAACCAGGCTGGCGTGATATTTCTGCACATATTCCATCAGTGGCGGTACAAAATCAGCCACACCGAACAGCACGGCTCCGGCTGAATCGAATTCCACTTCGATTTTGTCCAGTACACCCTGGCGCTGCCAGTAATCACACGATAAATACATTGCTTTTTGTGGTGCACCCGCACATTTGATCGGCATGGGAGGCTGTGTAAACAGCGCTCTGCCGCCCTTAAGATCCTGTGTCAGCGACCAGGTGTAGGGCGCCAGATCAAACTGGTAGTTGGACGTTACGCCATTTTTACCGAGCGTTTCCCTGGCGCCTTCGATTTTCTCCCAGGCCAGGCGAATACCGGGGCATACGACCAGCTGCTGGTAGCCAATGGTACGGCCATCAGCCAGATGAACCAGGTTTTCGCTGGGTGAAAATCCGGAGACTTCCGCCTGGATCCATTCCGCACCGCGCGGGATAACATCCGCTGTATTGCGCACGGTATCGTTAATCGCATATGCACCGCCACCGACCAGCGTCCAGGCGGGCTGGTAATAATGTTTGTCATTGGGTTCGATAATGGCAATGCGCAGTGAAGAACGCCGGCGCAGCAGGCTGGCCGTCACACCAAGACCGGCAGAGCCTCCCCCCACCACCACGACATCAAAAGCATTGCCCCAGTTACAGGCAGGTGTCACTGCAGATGGCCGATCTGCAGCTGCAGGCCGGGAAGTCTCCCCGGTTGATACCGGTGCTGATGCTGATCCGGCTGCAGCCTCATCAGCCGTATGTTCCCAGTCACAGGCGGCAGAAACGGGGGCGGGGGCAGCGGCTGTGCCTGCATCACGGTTATACAGTGCGCGGGCACGGTTGCCCGAATTGCAGAATGCCAGTACCGGCCCGGGTAAAGTTGCCATCAGTTGATGAAAAGCAGAGCATTTTTCATCTGAAACCTGCCCGATTGCCACCGGCAAATAAGCAAACTGCAACCCTGCTGCTTTCGCCGCATTTTCCAGCTCAGTGCTGGCAGGCTGGTTTTCTCCTCCTTCCCCGTCAGGACGATTGCAAATGATGGATTTGTAGCCGGCTGCAGCAATTGCTGCCACATCATCCACGCTGATCTGACCTGAGACCGCTATTTTTTCATCCAGCTTTTTCCAGCTTGTTTCAGAAGTACTGCTCATGGTGTTTTCTCCTTGTTTAGAGATGAAATTTCCGGGTGAAGGTTGCCGAACCGCCTGATTACCCGTTATTACCGGTGCTATCCGGTGACTGGCGATCTGCTTTCCGGCAGTAGAGACTAAACAGCGTATTCATGATCTGCACCGCTTCCGTACTGGCGATGCTGTAATAAATGTATTTTCCCTGGCGTTCTGTCGAAACCAGCTTTTCATCCCGCAAGATGGTAAGTTGCTGTGACAAGGTAGGCTGCCGGATGCCCAGCAGCTGTTCCAGTTCACCAACATTTTTTTTCCCCTCAACCAGTTGGCACAGAATCATCAGTCGATCTTCGTTAGCCAGAATTTTCAGTATGGAACAGGCTTGCGCTGCAGAAGCCTTTTTTTCCGGCATGATCAGAAAATCCGGTTGCACGTATGAATCCGTCATTTTGTTTCAATAACTTCCCGTTGTCGATGATTTGAATTCAAATTTGCCTGATGGCGCCTTTCCAGCAAATCAAAAATGAACATGCCGAGCAGCATGGCAAGTACGAAGATGATGCCGCCCGTCTCGCCTGATGCTGCCATGATCAGCCCCGGTCCGGGACAGATCCCCGACAGTCCCCAACCGATACCAAACAACAGGCTGCCGGTGACCAGACGCAAATCGACCGTGCGTTTTCCGGGCAGCTGGATCGGTGCTGAAAAAACAGTCTGACCGCGCTGCTTTGCTATCCTGAAAGCGAAGAACCCGACACTGACGGCACCCAGCATGACGAACATCAGCGTGGGATCCCATTGCCCGGTAATATCCAGAAAAGCCAGTACTTTCGCGGGGTCGGTCATGCCCGACAGGATCAGGCCCAAACCAAAAATCAGACCGGAAAACAGTGCGATGAGCGGTATAAGCATGATGTATTTACCCCAGACTGTGACGAATAATATAAACCACGGCCATTCCCGCGGTCATAAACAAAAACGTTGCCACCATCGAGCGCGGTGAAAGGCGAGACATGCCACAGACACCATGGCCACTGGTACAACCTGAACCGTAGCGGGTTCCGATACCGACAGCCAGGCCGGCCAGTGCAAGCAGTGCATCACCCGTTTCAATGCGGATCGGGGGTAATTCTCCTGCCCAGCGCCATAGCCACGGGGCAAGCAATAATCCGCTGACAAAGGCTGCTCGCCAGGCAATATCCCCCTTGCGCAATTCGATCAGCCCCCCGATGATTCCGGATATACCTGCGATCCGGCCGGCCAGAAGCAGCAGTATCGCCGTTGCCAGGCCAATAATCACACCACCGGCAAATGCACTGACAGGTGTAAACGATTGCCAGTCGACCATGAATTTTTCCTCCTTGACAGATAAATTGTATTAATACACTATACATTTTGATAGTTTAATATTTTACATATTAAGTTGTGTGAATACAAATACGGTAAATATCATAAGGAGCCGATGATGCAGCCCAATATTCAAGCATTTTTTGATCCGGTTACCTGGACAGTCAGCTACGTCGTGTTTGACAAACCGGGCGGGTGTTGCGCCATTATTGACCCGGTGCTTGATTACGACCCTAAATCCGGCCGGACGAAACACCATTCTGCCGATGTGCTGATCAGGTTTATCCGCTCGAAAAATCTGACAGTGAACTGGATCCTTGAAACCCATGCCCATGCCGATCATCTTTCTTCCGCACATTATCTCAAACAGGAACTGGGCGGAAAAACGGCAATCGGCAACAACATTCCCGGTGTGCAGCAGGTATTCAAAAAACTGTTCAACATGGGGCCGGATTTCCAGCCGGACGGATCACAGTTCGATCATCTGTTTGATGATGGAGATATCTTTAAGGTTGGTGAACTGACAGGCAAGGCAATTTTTGTTCCCGGTCACACGCCGGCTGATCTGGCTTACCAGTTTGAAGATGCCATTTTTATCGGAGATACAATGTTTATGCCGGATGTGGGAACAGCCCGTGCTGATTTTCCCGGCGGCGATGCGCGAGCACTTTACCGTTCCATCCGCAAGCTGCTGGATAACTATCCGCCGCAAACAAGGCTGTTTATGTGCCACGACTATCCTCCCGGCGACCGTCCGGTTCAGTGGGAAAGCACGGTCGCTGACGAACGGGCGCACAACATCCATGTGCACGACGGTATCAGTGAGGATGAATTTGTGAAAATGCGTACTGCACGCGATGCCACACTGGGGATGCCGGTACTGATCCTGCCATCGGTTCAGGTCAATGTGCGTGCGGGACAAATGCCGCCCGCCGAGGATAACGGTACCGTGTATCTGAAAGTACCGGTCAACATACTGTAGGCCGGTCTGCATGAATCCCCGGCACAGCTGTCCCGCGCTGTGCCGGAAGAAATGGGGGTTACCAGTAGCGAACGTTACCGGTATCGACGTGGATGAAATTCGATTCCGGGTAGTAGCCCACCCCGCCAGCGTGCATCGACATCGCTGCACGGCGCAACGTATGGAGCGGAACACCGGGCAGGCGAATGTCGATCGCTTTGCCCTGCATGTGCAGGCTATGCTTGGCCACACCGTGGCTTCGCGCTGAAAGGGCGGCATTGGTGGCCGGTGAACGATAGGCCGAAACAACCTGAAATTCCCTGGAACTGCCGATCTTGCCCTGCAGATGCTGTATCAGATCGAGCAATCTTGGATCAATCGGGTGGCGCTCACCGGAGCGGTGGTCGCGCAACACTTTTGCAATTTCCTTCAGCGCACCGGGAATATATCTTCCTTTTTCCCAGTAGGCGGTTCTGATTCTTTCGCCCGTGTGCATGTTTAACAAAGACACCCGTTTTTCGTAAATACGAGGGGAATAGGCAGCGTTAACTGCCGGCATAACAAACAGTGTGCAGGCACCTAAACCGGCCTGCAGCAGGCGGCGGCGGGTGGCACCCTGCCCGGTAAGCATTTCCAGATTATCAGCAATGATAAGTTTGGACATTGTTATTCTCCATGATCGTGCCAGATTAAAAAGATTGTGACAGGTGCGGCTCCGGCTGAAGCCAGCGGGCATAAGTCAGTGCCCGCCTGTCGCGCCCGTAGACATCAGATGAAAAATAAACTTCACCCTGCTCATCACTCCAGGCGGTCAGGTACAACAGATAAATGGAAACCGGTTCAGGCAAATGCACGGTTTGTGTCTTGCCGCTGTCGATTTTTTCCTGAATAGCAGCTTTTGAAAAAGCCGCCCCCAGCACAAACTCAGCCAGATTCAACGGTTTTTCCAGGCGGATGCAGCCCGAGCTGAAAGTGCGAATATCCTTCTGGAACAGTGATTTGGAAGGAGTATCGTGCAAATAGATACTGAATGGATTGGGAAACATGAATTTAATGGTACCCAGTGCATTTTTCCGGCCGGGTTCCTGGCGCAGGGTGTAGGGAAAAGAGCGGCCCGCTGAACTCCAGTCAATAGCGTACGGATCCAGTTCAAATTCATGACGGCTGTCCGAAAATACCCGGATTCCTTCGGAAGTAAAAAAATTCGGATTGTGCCTTTGCTTGGGTAACAAGTCCTTGGCAGCAATGCTCGCCGGAACATTCCAGTACGGGTTGAGAATCAGGTGTGAAATCCGGCTGCTGAAACTCGGTGTGGAACGGTAATCACGTCCAACGACGATACGCATTTCAAGCACACGCTCGTTATCGTGAACTGCGGTCAGGTTAAACCCGGCGATGTTAACCAGAATATACCGGCTGCCCAGTTTTCTGGGCAACCAGCGCAGCCGTTCCAGCGTAATGCGTAACTGCTGAAGCTGTTCAACTGCTGACATGTTCAATGCCTGCCGGGTATTTTTTCCGATGACACCATCCGCGTTCAGTCCGTACTGACGCTGCAGGGTTCTGATCGCCGTCTCCAGCCGGTTATCGTAAAAATCGCTGCTGTCATTACCGGCGATGTCGTACTCCGGTTTTTCAAAAACACCATATGCCTGGCTGATACGCCGGCGTATCAGCGGGATGGCAGCATGCCGGGTTTGTGGATGAAGCGAGGGAATATTGTCCGGAATCTGCGTCCACTTCGTACCGGCAGCCACCTGATTCTGCAGCCGGGAAAACTGCTGTTTCAATGCCCGGTATTGCGGCATATCAGGCGGCAGGCCTGCAAAGGCCCGCTCCAGCCCGCCCGGATTGACGGAAGCAACGCTTTGCTGCAGAAAATCTGCTGAATCGAACGGTGGTTGCGGAATGTACCAGTCCGGATCAGCTGACGTCGCTTTCAGCCGGCCGCGATACATATCATGCGCCAGTGCCAGCAGGGAACGGGTTGTACCCAGTTCAAGCGCAAGGGAAACAGGGGATTCATCGCGCAGACGGTGTAACACTTCAATGTGGTAATCGCCGCTGTCCAACCCTTCTTCGTCAGCTTTACCAATCAGGATCAGCGCCATATCCAGAAAAGCGCGGGCATTTTCAGCCTGACTCCAGACCGGCTGATAGTTCCGCTGCGAATAAAAACGTCGCAGTTCTGTCAGCTCAGCTTCATTCATCCCGTCTCCGGAATTTTTTCCCAGTTGCGCACGTATGGCATCGGCATTAACTGCCGCAGGCTGATTTTCTGCAGCAGCAAAAAAAACAGTAAAGATCAGCGTAAAAAAGACCAGATACCGGACAGCCAGCATTGGAGAAATATTAGGCAATAGCTTGCTAACACATTGACAGGACAGTAAAAAAACTTGTGTAATTTGCGGAGATGAAAATGTCATTAATCAGATGGAATTTCTCTGAAATCAGAGGAACTTTCCAGAATTTTTTCGTAAAGATTGCTTTTTATCACACCTTGCCCGTATGCATAAAGCAATAATCAGGCAAAACTGTATGGATATGGCAGATGATAATGAGATCAGTTATTGTTTTCAGAATAATTTTATTGTTAAAAAACCGGGTTTTAGTGATTTTAATGAATAAGGTAACCTTCATCAGAAAACTTCTTTATACTACCCGGCTGGCAGAAGAATAAATCCATTCCTGCCCTGACGGGCTGTTGGAATAAAACCGTATGCGCTACCGCCACACTTAACCGTTTGTTTTTCCTCTCAGGTTTTTCCAGGTTCACTGACACATTTTTGTAAGCTGAACCTGTTTCACGTATTCGTCATGCAGAAAATAGAAGCTTTCTGGCATTTCTGTCTCAAACATTTCAAGCAGGAACTGAACGGGCAGCAGTTCAATACCTGGATCAAGCCACTCAAGCTGGAAGCTTCTCCGGATGAGGAAAATATCCTGGTTTTGATTGCACCCAACCGTTTCGTATTGCAATGGATCAAGGATAACTTTATCACCCGAATCGACGAAATGGCGCGGGCTCATTTTAATGAAGAAGTCGATTTCAGGCTGGAACTGCGTGAACCGGCAGAAGCTGAAACGACTCCAGTCAAAACGGCAGCACGAAAAAACAGGGAAAATAAAGAGGACAGAAAACCGGTGGCTGAAAAACCACAGGGCATTGTCAGTAAAAAAGCCAGTCCCAGCCAGCTTAACCCCGGTTTCACCTTTGATGCGCTTGTTACAGGCAAAGCCAATCAGCTGGCACGCGCAGGCGCCATACAGGTTGCGGAGCGACCGGGTATCGCCTACAACCCGTTATTTATTTATGGTGGCGTCGGGCTGGGTAAAACCCATCTGATGCAGGCAATCGGTAACTGCGTGCTGGAATTAAATCCGGACGCCAAAGTCCGTTACGTTCATGCTGAAAAATACGTGTCAGATGTCGTCAGCGCTTATCAGCACAAATCATTCGATAAATTCAAACTTTACTATCACTCGCTTGATTTGCTGCTGGTGGACGATGTCCAGTTTTTCAGCGGAAAAAACCGGACACAGGAAGAATTCTTTTACGCGTTTAACGCACTGATCGAAGCACATAAACAGGTCGTCATTACGTCAGACTGCTATCCAAAGGAAATTTCCGGACTGGAAGAACGCCTGGTATCCCGTTTTGGCTGGGGATTAACAGTAGCAATCGAGCCACCCGAGCTGGAAATGCGTGTCGCCATTCTGTTGAAAAAGGCACTCGCTGAAAAAATCGGGCTGGATGAAAATACGGCTTTTTTCGTTGCCAAACATATCCGTTCCAATGTCCGGGAACTGGAAGGGGCACTGAAACGAATCCTGGCTTATTCACGTTTTACCGGCCATCCGATTTCCCTTGAACTGGCGAAGGAAGCATTAAAAGATTTACTGGCTGTCCAAAATCGGCAAATTTCGATTGAAAACATCCAGAAAACGGTTGCCGATTATTACAAAATCAAAGTAGCTGACATGTATTCAAAAAAACGTGTCAGGGCCATCGCCCGCCCCCGTCAGGTTGCAATGGCGATTGCCAAGGAACTGACCCAGTTAAGTCTGCCTGATATCGGTGAAGCATTCGGTGGAAGAGATCATACGACCGTGTTGCATGCCCACCGGAAAATCGTTGAACTGCGTACTTCCGATCCGGTAATCAACCGGGATTTCAACGCACTGATGCATATTTTGCGTGGATAGCGCAGATGAGACGGTTATGTAACAGCAGCTGTGTAACAAACTTGAATAACTTGTGGATAACCTGAACAATTTTCTGGTTGTGAAATTCCATTCACATTTTATCCACAGGCCATACTGGAATCATACAGAACTCATTTTCAGCATAACTGGTTAAAATATAAACTGTTTTTGACTTATCCCGATTAACTTCACTGATTAACTATTATTTAGTTCTTTAAATAAATGAAATTAACAATAACTGATCGTAATCTGCTGTTTGAACCGTTGCAGACAGTGAGTGGTATCGTGGAACGCAGACACACCCTGCCCATACTCTTAAATACGCTGATCGATATCAGAGACGGTAAGCTGACACTGGTTACCACTGACCTGGAAATCGAAGCCGAGGTCAGTTCCGGCATTCCCGAGCTGGAAAATCAGGGTACGCTGCGAACGACAGTTTCTGTCAGAAAACTGCAGGACATACTGCGTGCCCTGCCAGCCGGTACGGCAATCGAGCTGACCCAATCGGAAAACCGCTTACAGATTGTTTCCGGAAAAAGCCGTTTCAGCCTGCAACTGCTCCCGGCGGAAGACTTTCCAAGAATGGTCAGGGACAACGAACCTTGCCGCATTGTGTATACACTGCCCCAGCAGACTCTGAAAAAACATCTGCAACAGGTGGCACATGCCATGGCGCAGCAGGATTTGCGTTACTATCTGAACGGGTTACTGCTGCTGATTGAAGATAACAGACTGACACTGGCTGCTACGGATACCCACAGGCTGGGAGTCACTTCGATCATGCTTGATGAGCGTTTCGAAATGTCCGAGACCATCGTTCCGCGTAAAACCGTACTGGAACTGATCAGACAGCTGGAAGACAGTGACAGGCCGGCAGTAATCGAGATTTATCCGAAAAAAATATGTTTCCGTTTTTCGGATGTTGTGCTGTTTTCCAAAGTGGTTTCCGGGAAATTTCTGGATTTCAAACGCGCCATTCCGCAAACAAGCGCTTTCCAGTTTGATATAAACCGGCTGGATTTCCTGCATGCACTTCAGCGCACGGCAGTTATTTACAGTGGTAACGATCTGTTTCGTAACGTCCACCTGAATATTACAAGCGGAAAACTGCACATTTCAGCCAGAAACAAAGAACAGGAAGAAGCACAGGAAGAAATCGAGATTGTCTACTCGAATGAAACAATTGATACCAGTTTCAATATTGTTTATCTGATGGAAGTGCTGAATAACCTGGACAGCGAGCAAATCAGATGTTCATTTGAAAGCATGCAAAGTGCCGTTCTGATTACGTTACCGGATAATGATCAGTTCAGGCATGTATTGATGCCGATGCGCGAATGATTTAAGCCCCGGGAATTCTCTGAAAAACTGGCTGTACTGTCATCACCGACATTTTTCAGAAGATCCCTGATTGCTTTACCAGTATTTACCGGACATTAAAAAAGAGATAACTGCAAGCATGAATACAAATCAGTCTGAATCTGCTAAAAAAACCGATAACGGCCAACGTGACTACAATTCGGACAGCATTAAAATCCTGAAAGGACTGGATGCTGTGCGCAAACGCCCGGGAATGTACATCGGGGATACCAGCGATGGTACTGGTTTGCATCATATGGTATTTGAGGTTCTCGATAATGCCATTGACGAGGCACTGGCCGGATATTGCGACGATATTTCAGTCACTATCCACACGGATAATTCCATCAGTATTCATGATAACGGCCGGGGAATTCCGACCGACATCAAACAGGATGACGAGCTGAAACGTTCAGCTGCTGAAATTGTGATGACCGAGCTGCATGCGGGTGGAAAGTTTGATGACAATTCCTACAAAGTATCCGGCGGATTGCACGGTGTGGGAGTATCTGTGGTAAATGCCTTATCTGAATGGTTACGCCTGACCATTCGTCGTAACGGCCATGTTCACCAGATGGAGTTTCGCGACGGGGTGGCTGTTGCTCCTCTGAAAGTGATTGGTCAGAGTGAAAAACACGGTACTGAAGTCCATTTTCTTGCCAGCCAGTCTGTTTTTGGTGATGTTACCTACCATTACGATATTTTTGCCAGGCGGTTGCGTGAACTCTCTTTTCTCAATCATGGCATCAGAATCAGACTGACGGATCAGCGTGATAACCGGGAAGAAGTTTTTGCCTTTACCGGTGGAATCCGCAATTTTGTTGAGTACATTAACCGCAGTAAAACCGTGTTGCACCCCGGTATCTTTTATGCTAAAGGGTTAAAGGACAATATCACTGTTGAAATTGCGATGCAGTGGAACGACAGCTATGCTGAACAGGTACTATGTTTTACCAACAACATTCCCCAAAAGGATGGCGGCACCCATTTAACCGGATTGCGTGCCGCCATGACACGGACACTCAACAATTACATCGAGAAAAACGAACTGGCTAAAAAAGCCAGAGTGGATACGACCGGGGATGATATGCGTGAAGGGATGACTTGCGTGCTGTCAGTCAAACTGTTCGAGCCCAAGTTTTCATCCCAGACCAAGGAAAAACTGGTGTCATCGGAGGTGCGCCCGGTGGTAGAAGAAATCGTTACGCAGAAGCTCTCTGATTTCCTGGAGGAAAATCCGAATGAGGCCAAAATTATCTGTAACAAGATTATTGAAGCTGCCAGAGCGAGGGAAGCCGCCAGAAAAGCGCGTGAACTGACACGCAGAAAAGGAGTGCTGGATAGTATGGGATTACCCGGCAAACTTGCCGACTGCCAGGAAAAAGATCCCAAATTATGCGAGCTTTATCTGGTGGAGGGAGATTCTGCCGGCGGTTCTGCCAAGCAGGGGCGCGATCGCAAATTCCAGGCGATTATGCCGCTTAAGGGAAAAATACTGAATGTCGAGAAATCCCGTTTTGACAAGCTGATTTCTTCCCAGGAGATCGTATCCCTGATAACGGCGCTGGGAACCGGCATTGGCAAGGATGAATATAACCCCGATAAACTGCGCTACCATCGCATTATCATCATGACTGACGCGGATGTGGACGGCTCGCATATCCGGACACTGCTGTTGACTTTCTTCTACCGCCAGATGCCTGAGCTGATTGAGCGCGGGCATATTTACATCGCACAGCCACCGCTGTACAAAATCAAGCATGGCAAGCAGGAGCGCTACCTGAAGGATGATTACGAGCTGAAACGTTACATCCTTGGCCTGGCTCTGGTGGGTGCAGAGCTGCATACGGGGACGAATAATCCGCCAATTACCGGTGAAACACTGGCAAAAATTGCAGATGAATATTTGCTGGCCGAAGCAGTTATTGAACGGATGAGCCGCCTGATCGACCGAACTGTTTTACATGCGCTGCTTAAGCAGCCGGATATTGATCTGGGTTCAGAAGTTGTTGCACAGGAGAGTGCTGCCAGACTGTCAGTTCTGCTGGACGATGTTGAAATCCATGCTGAATATGATGAGGATTCAGAGTGCTACCGGCTCAGGATCATTCGCAGGCAGCACGGGAATCTGCGTATCAGCTATCTGGATGATCATTTTCTGCAAAGTGGTGACTTCACCAGAATTAAGCAGGCAGCGCAGGTGTTGCAGGGTCTGATAGGGGAAGGTGCGAAAATCAGGCGTGGTGAACAGGAGGTAGCCGTCCTGGAATTCAGGGAAGCACTGGAATGGTTGCTGGAAGAAGCCAAAAAAGGGATTTCTATCCAGCGCTATAAAGGGCTGGGGGAAATGAATCCCGAACAATTGTGGGAAACGACGATGGACCCGGGTAATCGTCGACTGCTGCGAGCACAGATCGAGGACAGTATCCTGACTGATGAAATTTTTACCACGTTAATGGGAGATGTGGTTGAACCACGCCGCGCATTTATCGAAAGTAATGCTCTGCGTGCAAAAAATATTGATATTTAGGTTTCCTGGGTTGTTTGCGGGAGGTGTATCGTGTCATCCGACTTTGATAAAACAGTAAACCGGTCAGCAGCAGGCATCCACTTGCTGCAGCTGCATGATTCGCCTGTTATGCGCTGGCTTTATCTCAGCATAGGCATAACCGCCCTGTTTATGGGAATACTGGGGATATTTCTGCCAATATTACCTACCACCCCGTTCATTTTGCTGGCAGCAGGCTGCTTTGCGCGCAGTTCCGGTCGGTTTCACGGCTATCTGCTCAGTCACCGTGTTGCAGGCCCGATTATTCAGGAGTGGTGTCAGTACCGCAGTGTGACACGCAAGGTTAAACACTGGGCGTATCTGGTGATGTTGCTTTCTTTTGGGAGCTCCATTCTGATCGTTCCTTCCTGGGGATTAAAAAGCATGCTGGTTTTACTGGCTGCCATCCTGTTCATGTTTATCTGGCGCCTGCCTGTAAGGGATAAACAGGGTTAGAACAGGTAGCTCGTCATTTTTTATAAGCAGCCTTCCAGGTTGATTGATGGAAAAAATCCGCTTGTCCAAGCTAATGTCTGCGCAGGGAATGTGTTCACGCAGAGAAGCAGATGTTTATATTGAACAGGGTTGGGTGTATGTGGATGGGCAGCAGGTCCGTGAACTGGGGACAAAGGTTTATTCCGGGCAGAAGATTACGCTTAACCGGGCTGCTCAGGAAAAACAGAATGAGCAGGTGACCATTTTTCTGAACAAACCGGTTGGCTACGTATCCGGTCAGCCCGAGCCTGGTTATAAACCTGCTGTCAGCCTGATCAATCATGATTCCCGCTTTCAGCAAGACCTTTCTGCGCGGAGATTTTCGCCGCAGCATCTTAAAAATCTTGCACCGGCCGGTCGGCTTGATATTGATTCACAGGGGCTGCTGGTATTTACCCAGGATGGCCGTATTGCCAAACAGTTGATCGGGGAGCACTCGCAAATTGAAAAGGAATATCTGGTACGAGTGGCCGGAAATCTGACTCGTGAGGGACTGGCTTTGCTTAACCACGGCTTGCGGCTCGACGGCCAGGTGCTGAAACCGGCGAAAGTGAGCTGGCTGAATCAGGATCAGCTCCGTTTCGTTTTACAGGAAGGAAAAAAACGGCAGATCCGGCGTATGTGCGAGCTGGTCGGGCTGAATGTAATTGGGCTGAAGCGCGTACGGATTGGTAAAATCCGCTTGTCTGACCTGCCGGAAGGAAAATGGCGCTATCTTGGAAAGCATGAATCATTTGAATGATTTGAAACAGTAAAATACACTGCTTTACGCTAACAGAAACGACAAACCATTATTCTTGACAAAATCAGGAGGGTCTCTATAATCGCCTCTTCTGTCGAGAGGCAAATCCGGGGTTAGGCCGGTATAAGTTGCGGGAATAGCTCAGTTGGTAGAGCACGACCTTGCCAAGGTCGGGGTCGCGAGTTCGAGTCTCGTTTCCCGCTCCAGTTTTTATGTCGTATTCTTCGACATTTCTTAGTCCACGTTAAATTTTCAGTTTTGGCGTCGTATACAGGCGACGTTTCAATTAGTTTATGGCGGGGTGGCAGAGTGGTTATGCAGCGGCCTGCAAAGCCGTCTACGCCGGTTCGATTCCGACCCCCGCCTCCATTTAGCAACGTTAGCCTCCAGCTTCGCAATAGCCCGGGGGGTGAAATTGGTAGACACAAGGGACTTAAAATCCCTCGGACCTCAACGTCCGTGCCGGTTCGATTCCGGCCCCGGGCACCATTACAGCAAACCCAGTTAAACTCAACTGGGTTTTTTATTGCCTGAAATCCGTATAAAAGCCGGAACCGGAATGGCTGCCTCATTGCAGTTGAACAATGAGCTTCATTTATCAAAAGTCGAGTTTTACTGCGACCTCATAGCTTCTGGGAGCGCCGATCAGATACATAGGCGTGGAAGTGGCCCATTCGATGTAATCGGTATTGGTCAGATTCATGATTCGGCCAATGATTCTCGCGTTGCGGTGCGCCTGCCAGGCAATTTGTGTGTCCAGGCGAATGTGAGGTTTGACGGGTATGGTATTTGCCGCATTGGCATAACGATCACCCACGTATCGTGTCGCCAGCATCCACTGGAAATCCGGATGAAAATTCCAGCTCAGCCAGGTATTGGCTACCCATTTGGCAACATTTTCCGGCCGGTTCCCTTTACGGGAAACACTGATACCATTTGCCAGTTCGTTGAAATCGTCGTAACGGGCATCAACATAGGCCATGTTGCCCTGGAAATGCCATTGCGGGGATAAACGGACGCCAAGATTGATCTCCACGCCGCGTGAAGATTGTGCCCCGATGGGGATGACACTGGCCGGATTATCAGGGTCTCTGGTCGATATGTTCCTGCGCTGCAGGTAATAGCCGGCAATTGTTGCAGTTCCACGCTTTTCCCAGAAATCGAATTTCATTCCGCCTTCAATTTGTTTACCCGTGCTCAGGCTGAAATCACGAATGCTGCTAAAGTTGGAGGTGGTCAGAATGCTCCCGGGAGGGGAAGCGGCCGTACTGTACTGGGTATAAAAGTTGAAACTGTCCGTGACATCGTAGACAAAACCTGCCCGCCAGGTAACCGGTGTCCAGCTGCGTGAAAAAGAGACAGGTTCTGTAGCTGTTGGCGGGGTGTATTTTCTGGAATCCAGTTCAATATGATCAACTCGGATTCCACTTACAAGATTCAGCCCGGAGAGCAGCGTCAACTGGTTTTCGGCATAGCCCGCAACCGTAAACAGCTTGTTGCGGCGATCCTTGATCGGACCGCTTGCCCTTGGATTATCGAAATAATCGCCAACAGTAAAATTGTAAGGATCGATCGTATCGACGGCCAGTCCACTCTCCGTGCTGGGGAAACGGGTCTGGTCATTGAATGCAATATCAGTTCCTGCCAGCCATTTTGCAGGGAGCCCGAACAGATTCTGCTGATGAGAGAGCTCCAGGCGATTGCCGATCAGATTTTGTTTGTGGTCGGTTGCGAAAGAAGCCGATCGGTTGATACGTGTATTGGTGGCGTTCCAGCGATAGACTTCCACGTTTTTGTACTGGCGGCCGGCGTCATACCAGTAGAAGGTATTTCGGGCCTGTGTCGCCTCACTCAGGTGAAAATCCACAATATCCCGCACCCAGATGACCTGCTGATCAAAAACGGGGTTTTCGGCGTTATAGTTTTTGAAACGGGTTTCCGGATCATATTTGCCTGCTGTAACAGGGTTTAATAGCGGTGTTCCCCAGTATGCCTCGCGTGCTTCTTTCTGATATTCGATGGCTATCGTGTTGGAAATCCGGCTGGTCAGGTCGCTTAACAGGGAAAATGAAAAAACACCGGAATTATGCTGCGTTTTGTCGACATAGCCGTTTGAACCCTTGTAACCGGCATGCACCTGCAGCCAGTTATCCGTATCGCCGATACGTCCGTTATAGCCGTAAGCTGCACGCCGGTTCAGCCACGATCCGAGCAGGATGAGGGATTCATGGCCCTGCTGATCACGATTGGCAGTCCGGCTAATGTAATTGACGGATCCTCCCACGGCTCCCTGGCCATAGAGAAAGCTCGATGGCCCGCCCAGGATCTCCACGCGTTCGGTAAGCCAGCTATCGATCGGGCGAGCGGCAACGACGTCGTACTGCACAGTAATTCCGTTGAACAGCTGGGTGATTTGAGTACCGCAGAAGCCGCGCATGCAAACGGTTCCGGCAGAGCCGGGCTGATCGGAGACGGTTATCCCGGGAGAGCGCTCCAGGATTTGCTGAGTCGTTTGCGCCCCGCGTAACTCAAAGGTAGCGCGATCAATGATATTGATGGAGGCAGGGGTTTCACGCGGGGTCAATCCAAGACGGCTGCCGGTAGTCGTGGGCGTGTCCAGCAGCAATCGTTCGTTGGGAACGGCGAAGGCCTCACTGCTGACCGTGATTTCCTTCATTCTTACGCTTGGAATATTCCTGTTATCTGTTTGTTCCTCTGACCGGGCAAAGGCTTCATTGCAGGCGAACAGTGCGATTCCTGTCCATATGGCGTATGTTTTGTACATGCTTGTTTCCTCTGTGTAATGGACTGCAAATTCTTGCATACGCTTACAAGCGCGCAAATGTGACAAATTGCCGCATCTGCACGGAGGGGTTGCCCGGAACCCGGCAGGACCGCGGGCTGGTTTCTGCCATACATTGCTTGCAGCGCCGGAAAAAATGCGGAAAACTGTCAATCGCGAAAGCAAAAGCGTTTTTTATGAGAAACAGGGAGATTGCGGTTTATGAGCGGAGAAACATTCGATCTGGATAAGCGGCAGCTGATGCAGCGTGAGTTTGCCCAGATGGAGAGTAAGTTGCCGGGGGCGACCTACTCCATTCGTCAGAAGGTGGCGTTGACGTGTCGTATTTTATTCGATAACGGCCATGATTCCGGTCTGGCCGGGCAGATCACGGCACGTGGAGAGGCACCGGGTACGTTCCTGACCCAGCGCCTGGGATTCGGGTTTGATGAGATCAGCGCAGGGAATTTGCTGCTGGTTAATGAGGATTTGCAGGTGCTGGAGGGAGAAGGTATGCCTAATCCCGCAAACCGTTTTCATTCCTGGGTTTATCGTGCACGCCCCGATGTGCGCTGCATTATCCATACCCATGCGCTGCATACGGCGGCACTGAGTATGCTGGAAGAGCCGCTCGCTGTTTCTCACATGGATAATTGCGTGTTGTATGACGATGTTGCCTTTTTACCCAAATGGCCGGGTGTGCCGGTGGGGAATGAGGAAGGTGAGCTGATAGCAGGCGCGCTGGGCAATAAACGCGCATTACTGCTTGCGCATCATGGTTTACTGGTGGCCTGCAGCAGTATCGAGGAAACCTGTCTGATTGCACTGGCGTTTGAGCGGACTGCACGCATGCAGTTGCTGGCAGGTGCCGCCGGCCGGATTCAGCCGATTGATCCCGAACTTGCGCGGGAAGCGCATGACTGGATTTTGCGCCCGCAACGTAACGCAACTGCCTTTGCCTATTACGCCAGGCGTTCCCTGAAACATTCTCCTGATTGCCTGCTGGAGTGATGATCCTCACATCGCTGACTCAGCGGTTTGCCATCTGGTTTGCGCTGGTGGCGTTATTGCCGATTGCACTGGTTGGCTACGGTTTGCTGCACATTTTTGAAGGTGAAATCCACAAATCAGCAATTCAGCAGGTTTCGTCAATTGCGGATAAAAAAGTCGAACAGATTGATTCCTATTTGCACGAGCGAATACTGGATGCAACGCTTATCCAGTCAAGTGACACCACCCGCCAGGCCATAGATGAATTTTCACAGGTGTTCAGCCAGTCCGGCGCGGATTCGGAAGCCTGGCGTGCGCTGGATGCCCGTTATCGGGCGCATTATGAACGCTATCTTGAAGGTACAGGTTATTACGATCTGTTCCTGATTTCTCCTGATGGCCAGGTTGTTTTTTCCACTGGCCACGAATCCGATTTTGCCACCAGTTTGCTGACCGGCCCCTACCGGGACAGTGGATTGGGCCGGGCATTTCGTCAGACAAAAGAGACACGGCAGAGCAGTTTATCCAGCTTTGAATACTACCCGCCATCGCATGGTGCGATTGCTGCGTTTGTCGTTGTGCCCATCATAATAAAAGGTGATTTCCATGGCGCGCTGGCGCTGCAGATCTACAGCGAGCATGTGTTTCGTGTACTAACGAACAATGTTGGGCTGGGTAAGAGTGGCGAGACCATTGTCACCCATATGGAAAACAGTCATTCAGCACTGGTTATGGCGCCACTGCGGGAAGATCCTGATGCCGCTCTGAAACGCACGATACCGCTGGACGAGCCGTTATTTTCTCCGGCGATCAGAAACAGTCTGAGAGGTGAGCGCGGTGGGGGGATTGTGACGGATTTTCATGGAAACCCGGTAATTGCAGCCTGGCGGTATCTGCCGCGCATGGACTGGGGAATGGTGGTGCAGATTGATACCAGGGAGGCGTTTGCATCAGTGACACAGATGCGTGCCATGGGATTAGTGGTGCTGGGCCTGACTTTTCTGATGGCGATTCTGGGGGCGCTGTTATTTAACCGGCGGGTAGTAAATCCCCTGAAAAACCTTAACGAATGTGCACAGGCAGTTACTGCCGGCAATCTTCAGTACCATATTCCGGGTGAGGGATGGGATGAAATCGGGCAACTGGCGAGCGCTTTCAATATGATGACCGAACGTCTGGCGGTCAGTTATCAGCATCTGGAGGCACGCGTCGCGGAGCGTACCGCCCGGTTGAAGCAACTTAACACTGAATTGGCAATCAAGGAGAAAGAAACCCGTTCAGTCGTCGAGCATCTGGTGGATTGTGTAGTAACAACGGATGAACGGGGCGTTATGCTCTCGGTAAACCCGGTCATGGAAAAACTGTTCGGTTACACCGCAGAGGAGGCAATTGGGCAGAATGTGGCTATTCTGGTACCGGAGCCGGATCGGAGCAAGCATGCGTACTATATGCAGCGGTATTGTGATACCGGGTATGGTCAGGAATACGTGGGTCGTCCGCAGCTGCCGGGCGGGCATAATGTCGGGCTGGGGCGGGAAGTGGAAGGCGTACATAAGGATGGAACAATCATCCCGCTTTATCTGGCCGTGAGTGAGTATTTCGTTGGTGAGAAACGACATTTCAGTGGAATCATGCGTGATATGCGTGAACACGTGAAAATCAGGCAGGATTTAGAGCGGGCGCGGCATGATGCTGAACTGGCCAATCAGGCTAAATCGGCTTTTCTTGCTGCCATGAGCCATGAAATCCGTACACCGATGAATGGCGTGATCGGCATGATTGATATACTGAGCCAGACCAGTTTGAGCAGTTATCAGAAGGAAATGACGGATCTCATCCGGGAATCCGCCTTCGTATTGCTTGAGATTATCGAGGATATTCTCGATTTTTCCAAAATCGAAGCCGGCAGGCTGGAAATTGAACAGACACCATTATCTCTGGAAAGAGTGGTGGAGCGGGCATGTGGCACACTGACTCACATGGCTGCCAGCAAGGAAGTTGAATTAACCCTGTTTATCGATCCGGCTTTACCGGAAAATGTGCTGGGTGACGCATTGCGCTTGCGGCAGATACTGATCAACCTTATCAATAACGCCATCAAATTTTCCAGTGGCATGACACGGCCGGGACAGATTGCTGTAAAGGTATTGCCGGCAGACAGGGTCGACAGCGATACCACAACCGTTCTATTTCAGGTTATGGATAACGGCATCGGTATGGACGATACGGCCCGGGAGCGTCTGTTTACCCCCTTCTCCCAAGGTGATACCTCAACGACCCGCCGTTTTGGCGGAACTGGTCTGGGGCTGACAATCAGCCGCCATCTGGTTGAACTGATGAAAGGCAGTATTGCGGTGGAAAGCAGGCTCGGTATTGGCTCCACATTTGTTGTGCGCATCCCGTTCAGGGTGATTCAGCCGGAAACCGCTCAGCAGCAGGAATCAGTACCGGATCTTGCCGGACTGTCATGTCTCGTAACGGGAAAAGAAGATGGATTAAGCTCCGGGCTGGCGGCTTATTTGAAATACGCCGGTGCTGCAGTTGAGCACATCATGGAATTGCCAGCCGTTCGTAAACGGATCAGCCGGCTTCCGGCTGGCCAGTGGCTGCTGGTGGCGGATACGAACGATGGGGAATTTCCTGTTGGCGAGTTGCGTGCGCTCTTTGGCAATCGGCCGGATTTCAGCGTGGAAGACAGACTTCAGTTTGTGATTGTCAGGCGTGGACGGCGCCATCGTGGCCGTATGGAGGATGAGGGGGTGGTAACGCTGGATGGAAATGTGCTGTATCGCCGGGTTTTTCTTCATGCAGTAGCCGTTGCGGCTGGCCGGGCAACACTGGAGGAGGGTCAGATCGCTCCTGCAGAAGTTATCGGTAAAATTGTTCCTCCGTCGAGAGAGGAAGCATTGCAGCAGGGCAGGCTGATTCTGGTGGCTGAAGATAACGAGATTAATCAGAAAGTCATTCGTCAGCAGCTTGCTTTACTGGGGTTTGCTGCAGACATCGTTGCCAACGGAAATGAAGCATTGCGCAGATGGAAAAGTGGAGACTATGCACTGATATTGACGGATTTGCACATGCCGGAAATGGATGGGTACCAGTTAACACAGTCAATCCGCTCCGAAAAAAGAGATCAAAGCCAGATTCCGATTATTGCGCTGACAGCAAATGCGCTCAAGGGTGAGGCGGAAAAATGCCGTGCACTGGGAATGAATGATTACCTGAGCAAACCGGTACAACTGGAGCAGCTTAAACCGGTATTGGAAAAATGGCTGCCGGGGTCAAAGCAGGCAGAAGAGCGGAAGGAAGATATACAGCAATTGCCGGTTGTCGCCACAAAAGCGGTAATGGAGATTGATATGCTCAAATCTTTGGTTGGTGATGATCCGGCGGTTATCAGAGAGTTTTTGCAGGATTTTCTTGAGAGTTCTCGCAAGATTGTTGAACAGTTACGGAGTGTGATAGCGAATAATCAGGCAGATGAAGCAAAGTTTGCGGCACATAAACTGAAATCTTCAGCACGTTCAGTCGGTGCGCTGTCCCTGAGTGAATGGTGTGCGCAAATGGAAACTGCTGTGAAGCAGGGTGAGGTGGAAAAACTGGCCGTATTGCTGCCGGATTTTGAGCGGGAATGGGTTCAAGTGGAAAGATATGTCAAATCAGTATTGGCGCAGCCTGATGTTAAGGCTCAAAAGGACGAAATATGAAAATTCATGAATACCAGGCTAAGGCGATACTGTGTCGCTATGGCGTAAGTGTGCCGGCCGGGATTGCCTGCTTCAGTGTGGAGGAGGCGGTGCTGGCCGCTGAAAAGCTGGCTGGAGACAGGTGGGTGGTTAAAGCCCAGATTTATGCGGGGGGGCGCGGTAAGGCCGGCGGGGTGAAGCTGGCAAAGTCGGTTGCGGAAGTTCGGCAGTTTGCTGAAGCGATGTTGTTTGCGCCGCTGGTAACACACCAGACCGGCCCGCAAGGCCGGATAGTTCACCGGCTGTATATTGAACAGGGAGTCGAAATCAGTCACGAATATTACCTGGCGCTGGTGGTGGATCGTGCTATGCAATGTGTGAGTTTGATCGCCAGTGAGGCAGGGGGAATGGATATTGAGCAGGTTGCTGCCGGTACACCGGAAAAAATACACAAAATACGGATCGATCCACTTACAGGGCTAAGTCCTCAGGATGCTGAAAAAATTGTGTGCGAGATCAATCTGCCGGAATTATGCAGGTCGGCTGCAATAACCATGCTGGGTGAGTTATATCGGGCATTCGATGAAAACGATGCTTCATTGCTCGAAATCAACCCGCTGATTGTTACACCGGATAATCGGCTGATTGCACTGGATGCCAAAATAAATTTTGATGATAACGCCCTGTTTCGCCATCCTGAAATTGCCGCTTTGCGGGATCCGGATGAAGAAGATCCGCTTGAAGTGGAGGCATCAAAATATGGACTTTCCTATATTCCGCTGGATGGTGATATTGGTTGTCTGGTTAACGGGGCCGGATTGGCAATGGCAACGATGGACATCATCAAGCTCTATGGAGGTAATCCAGCAAATTTTCTGGATGTGGGCGGCGGAGCGACGGTAGAAAAAGTAACTGAAGCATTCAAGCTAATGCTGAAGAATCCTGATTTACAGGCAATACTGGTCAATATTTTTGGTGGGATTATGCGTTGTGATGTGATTGCTGAAGGAGTAGTGGCAGCGGCACGCGAAGTGGAACTGGCTGTGCCATTGATTGTTCGTTTGGAGGGAACCAGCGTGGAGCTGGGAAAAAAGATTCTGGCAGAATCAGGGTTAACGGTTATTTCAGCCGGCAATATGGCAGATGCCGCCAGGAAAGTGGTGGATGCGGCTGCCCGGCATCGTGCTGAAGCAGCAATCAGGGAGGGATGACCATGGCTATTCTGATTGATCGCCATACACGTGTAATTACGCAGGGGATTACCGGTAAAACCGGACAGTTTCATACTCGCCAATGTCGCGAATATGCTTTTGGTAAAGATTGTTTTGTAGCGGGTGTCAATCCTAAAAAAGCGGGAGAGGATTTTGAAGGGATCCCGGTGTTTGCAACGGTAGAAGAAGCAAAGCGGATGACGGGCGCGACTGTATCGGTGATTTATGTGCCCCCTGCTTATGCGGCTGCGGCGATTGATGAAGCGGTGGAAGCCGGATTGGATTTGGTGATTTGTATTACGGAAGGAATTCCTGTTCGGGATATGTTACGGACACGGGCGCGGATGCATGGAAAAAAAACCTTGCTGATCGGGCCCAACTGCCCGGGAATTATTACGCCGGGTGAATTGAAAATCGGCATTATGCCGGGAATTATTCATCAGCCGGGCAGAATCGGGGTGGTTTCAAGATCAGGCACACTGACCTATGAGGCAGTGGCACAGCTGAGTGAGCTTGGGCTGGGGCAATCCACCTGTATCGGCATCGGTGGTGATCCCATCAATGGCCTTAAACATAAGGATGTTCTGAAGCTGTTCAATGAGGACAGCAGGACAGATGCGGTGTTGATGGTTGGGGAAATCGGCGGCACTGATGAAGAAGAATGTGCTCGCTGGGTTAAAGCATATATGAAAAAACCAGTGGTGGGTTTCATTGCGGGGACAACGGCGCCGCCCGGCAAGCGGATGGGGCATGCCGGTGCCATTATTGCCGGGGGTAAGGGTACAGCTCAGGAAAAAATCGAAGTAATGGAAGCGTGTGGAATTCGTGTAACACGTAACCCGGCTGAAATGGGTAAATTATTGAAAAGTATGATTTAGTACAGTGAAAAATAATCTTTAGCGGATAACAAAAGAATGAAAACAGGGCGAGTTAACATAGTTTTAATAATGATTGCTTTATTGGTGGGCTGTACGACGATCAAGCGGTCAGATCCGGCGCAGCCGGTACCTGTACCGGCACCCGATCCGATTGTCCGGCAGCGGCCTTCAGGCCCGCTTCCTCCCAGCACCCGACCGGTCTATAACCTGGCTGGCTACCCTGAGGCAGCGCAGCAAGGCTATATCGATGGCTGTGAGACAGCGAAGCAATCAGCTTACGGGTTTAAGGATAAAAAACGTTATGCAGCCGATGTGCAATATCAGATGGGATGGAATGATGGATTTTCGATCTGCCGTAGCAAGCGAAAATAAAATGTTCCTTTAATCTGATTATTTGCTGTCATGAAAAATTTGCTGAGACTGTTGTTGTTGTTGTGTAGTGCGTTGATTTTTCCCGCTAATGCTGTTGATTTACCGGACACCGTCCGACAGGCGCTAAAAAGGGCGGCCATTCCTGAATCCGCTGTTGGTATCTACGTAAGAGAAACTGGTGCTGATCGACCGCTGATATCGCTTAATGCGGATGTCCCGATGAATCCTGCATCAGTCATGAAGGTGATAACAACATACGCCGGGCTGGAGATGCTAGGACCAACCTACACGTGGCGTACAGAGGCTTACGCAGGTGGCAATCTGGAGAATGGAAAATTACAAGGTGACCTGATTATCAAGGGTTATGGTGATCCCAGTCTTAACCTGGAAAATTTTTGGCTATTGCTGCGACAAATTCGTCAGACAGGATTAACGGATATTAGTGGTGACCTGGTCCTGGATTACAGTTATTACAATTTTCCGGCAGAAGATTCTGGCGCATTCGATGGTAAACGCTATAAAACTTATAACGTTGCCCCGGAAGCGTTACTGGTGAATTATCGAACTTCAGCATTACATCTGTTCCCTGAGCTGCAGCATGGTGAGGTTCGGGTAGTGGCTGATCCGGATGGTCAATATTTGAATGTGCAAAATCATCTCAAGCTGACACAAAAGAAATGCGGGGATGGTGGAGTACATGTGAACATCCGCGAAGATATTCCACAGCATGGGCAGGTGACGGTTGGGCTTGAGGGTGATTATTCGGCACATTGCGGACCAACAGCATATTACGTGAGCCTGCACGAAAGTTCAGCATATATTCACCAGCTATTTACAGAATTATGGAGGCAATTGGGAGGTACGTTTAATGGTAAAGTCAGGCGTGGGGTGGTGCCAAAAACAATGTATCCAGTCAGTGTTTATCAATCACCTCCCTTGGCTGAAGTAATTCGGGGCATAAACAAGTTTAGTAACAACGTAGCAGCTAAGCAGTTATTTCTGTCTCTTGGAGAAACTCAATCAAAAGGGAGTGGCTATGTTTCGCCTAATCTGGCACGAGCGGGAATAAGACAGTGGCTGGTATCAAAAGGGATGAATTTTCCGGAGCTGATAATGGAAAATGGATCGGGGCTTTCGCGTAAGGAGCGCATTAGCACACGCCATCTGAATGATCTGTTAAATGCAGCTTATTTAGCACCAACAATGCCGGAATTCATGGCTTCTTTAGCAGTTGTCGGTGTGGATGGCACGGTGAGAAAGCGTCTTAAAAAATCGGTGGTTGCTAAAAAAGCACATATAAAAACAGGCACTTTGAAAGATGTCTCTGCAATAGCCGGGTATGTATTGGATCACAGAAAAAAGCGATATGCGGTAACGTTTATCGTTAACCATCCAAGATCAGGCGGTGCCAGACCTGCAATGGACGCGCTGCTGGAGTGGATATATACCAGGCTATAAAAAGATAAAACCAGGAGTGGCGGAAAAATTCGTTAATAAAACCATTAATGGTCGTAAATCGACAGTTTTATGCTGCCAATACAATAAAAAATAAAATATGAATAATCAAAGTGTTGATGAAAAAAAGAGACTGGTTTGAAAAAAATTAACAAAACCGCTTGACTCAATCAGCTTAATCTTTATAATGCGCATCTCTAAAGCAACGACGCAAGTCAAAGCAAAGATCTTTAAAAACAAATAACCAATAAGTGTGGGCACTTAGCAATAAAAAATTGCAAGGCTCAAAGTAGTACAAGTTGAGCAAAAAAGTTTAAACGTCTGCATAATAATCTGTAACAAGATAAAAGCAAGATGAGAAAGAGATAAAACTGAAGAGTTTGATCCTGGCTCAGATTGAACGCTGGCGGCATGCTTTACACATGCAAGTCGAACGGCAGCGGGGGCTTCGGCCCGCCGGCGAGTGGCGAACGGGTGAGTAATACATCGGAACGTGTCCTTGAGTGGGGAATAACGCATCGAAAGATGTGCTAATACCGCATATCTCTGAGGAGAAAAGCAGGGGATCGCAAGACCTTGCGCTAAAGGAGCGGCTGATGTCTGATTAGCTAGTTGGTGAGGTAAAGGCTCACCAAGGCAACGATCAGTAGTTGGTCTGAGAGGACGGCCAACCACACTGGGACTGAGACACGGCCCAGACTCCTACGGGAGGCAGCAGTGGGGAATTTTGGACAATGGGCGAAAGCCTGATCCAGCCATGCCGCGTGAGTGAAGAAGGCCTTCG
>NZ_JADZAJ010000041.1 GCF_020852615.1 Nitrosomonas sp.
ACCCATCCAGATCCGGTCAAAATCCGGCTCCATCGAATCCATGCCATGGGAATAGGCAAACGTACGCTGATACCATACCCAGAATACCGCTATGCCCAGAATGGGCAGCAGGCCGTATTTGTAGTACCTGGCGTCAAACCATTCCGATTTGTCGTAAGCCAGTTTACCAGCGACTTGCTGTACAGCCTTATCCTTCAATATGCTTGTAGCCATAAATAACACTCCTTCTTGTAACAGTCAGAATTTCCGGAGAAATTCCTGAATTAGAAAAAAGTAAGTTACCAGTCGGGTTTCAAAGTGAAATCCGATTTAGGACAGTTCCGGGTTGCTGAGAAAATTGCGGTTAACCGAACCACCCTCATACAACTGCCGGATTCAGACACTTTCATGGCGAACATCTCCTCTGTTTTTGTGAATAAAAAACCTGTTTTTTTACAGGTACTTATGTGATGCCTTAAATCAGATAAAGTTCAATATCGAAATATATGGCCTATTCCATGCCAATTACGCTGAAAAGCAGGGGTATATTTCCGGTTTACACTCCTTCTGTCGTGGTGCCGGTATGTCGCCGGGTGAAAGCGTACAGCAGTGAACTGTACCGCTTCCTCAGTCGGGGTATTTTGATTATGAAATCCGGCCAGGCTGATCAGGCTTTCCCCCATTCAGTTTTCATTCAGATTGGGTGGCGTAAATTGGTATCATCAGGAATCAGCCTGATGAGTACAACACCGAGGAGGAAAATATGAATATCAAAATAAAAAATCTGACTGGCCTGGCGTTGACCGCATTCCTGGCTGCCAGTCTGGCTGCACCCTCTATGGCATATGCGGGTGGGGGACATCGTGGTCATCACGATCGCCACGATCATCATGATCGCCACCATCACCATGACCATTATGACCATTACTGGCGTTCTGGCGGGCAGGTACGTATCTACAGTCAGCCGCCAGTCTATTATCAGCAGCAGTATTACCCGCAACCGCAGTACAGCTATTATCCTCCGGCCCCGGTTTATATCGTTCCGCCTCCCCGGGTATCGGTGGGGGTCAATACCCCAAATGTAGATTTCATGTTACGTTACTGACGGTACAAGCGGGCGTCAGATACGGGTCAGAGCTTACCCTTTCCCCGCTTGATTTCTATTTTCGGTATACGGGGATGGGGTGTGATGACGAAATGGTGGCAAGCGGCACTGGTGGTGCTGAGCGTGGTCGCTGCGATATCGGACACCACGGCCGGTCGGCATAATTCTGCCAGTGGGCGTAACAGCGCGACCAGTCCTGCCGGCGGCATTTCAGAGCAACATGCGATTGCCATTGCGCAGCAGCATTTCAAGGGGCATGTGCTGGCAATCAGCCAGTCTGATAAACACTATCGCATCAAAATTCTTAGCGAGCGAGGTACCGTTCATATGGTGCTGATCAATGCCGTGGATGGCTCTGTCGTATCCGCTCGCTGATTCCTGGATGACTCCTGAAATCAGATGCATGATTCAAGTCAATTCATTCTGTTACCACAAGTGTGCCGCAGGGGAGCTGAATGCGTATTCTGGTCATTGAGGACGAACCGCATTTGCAAAACCAGATTCGCCAGCAGCTGGAAGCCGCCGGGTACATGGTAGATACCAGCGGTGATGGTGATGAAGGGTTGTTTCTTGCCACAGAGTATCGTTTTGATGCTGCGATTATTGATATCGGCCTGCCTGGTAAATCCGGCCTGGAAATCATCAGTGCACTGCGGGAACGCGGCAGTCTGCTGCCGGTTCTGGTACTGACTGCACGCAGCAGCTGGCAGGATAAAGTGCAGGGGCTGGAGGCGGGAGCAGATGATTACCTGACCAAACCGTTCCAGATGGAAGAGCTGCAGGCCAGAGTCAGGGCATTGCTGCGCCGCGCTACCGGCATTCCGCAAACCTTGCTGAAATGCGGCCCTATTTCGCTGGATGTAACGGCGCAATCCGTCAGCATTAATGATACAAACATTGAACTGACCACGTTTGAATACCGTCTGCTGGAAGAGCTGATACGCCACCGCGGTGAAGTGCTGTCCAAAGAATCGCTGGCGGATTCCCTCTATCCGCACGATGAAGATCGCGACAGCAACGTGCTTGAAGTCATGATCGGCAGATTACGGCGCAAACTCGATCCGGAAGGCACGCTGAAACCGATCGAAACCATGCGCGGGCGCGGCTACCGTTTCACGCTCGACTGTAACAAACCATCATGATGTCGCTCAATCAGCGCGTCCTGATTAGTGCCACACTGGTACTACTGGTCTTTATTGCCGGAATCACCCTGACACTGGATCGCGCGTTCTATGACAGTGCACGTGTCGGCGTAAAGGATCGGCTGTTCGCCAAACTGCTGATGCTGCTGGGTGATGCTGAAGTGGAAGAATCCGGTGATCTGGATGTTGCCACCAATCTGCTGGATGCGGAATTCAGCCATGTCAATTCCGATATCTACGCCTTTGTGACGGGCCCTGCCAATACCATCCTCTGGCGCTCCACCTCCTCCCTGAATAAACCAATGCCAGCCATCACCCCGCTGGAGAAAGGCAGCAAGGAGTTTGAGCAGATTACTCTGGAGGGGGAGCCTTATTTTATCTACCGTTACAGCGTTGCCTGGGAAATCGCGTCTGGTGATGTGCCGCTGGTTTTTAACGTGATTACCGATACGGTGCTGCTGGATGCGCAAATTGAACGCTATCGTGAAGATATGTGGAGCTGGCTGGGGCTGATGGTAGTTTTCCTGCTGGCTACGCAAATGCTGGTTTTACGCTGGGGGTTACTGCCATTACGTACAGTTTCCACCGAGCTGGCAGCGATTGAATCCGGTCATCAGGACAATCTGAAAGGGACCTACCCCAAAGAACTCAAACTGCTGACTGACAGCATCAATTCCCTGATAGCGCATGAACGTAAACAGCAAAGGCGTTATCGCAACGGGCTGGCTGATCTTGCTCACAGTCTTAAGACGCCACTGGCCGTACTGCAAGGTGCAGTTCAAGGCGAAGGTGATGAGGCTGCCCGGTACAAAATAATGCAAGAGCAGATTGAGCGCATGGATAATACTATCCAGTACCAGCTGCGCCGCGCTGCAACGGCCGGCAGTTCGCCCGGAATGGGGGTGGTTCTGTTGCGCCCGGTGGCAGACAGAATCATCAGCCTGGTTACCAGGGCTTATCGTAATAAACAGCCGGACATTACAGTGGAAGTGGATGACAGCATCGGTTTGCGTATCGACGAGGGCGATCTGATGGAGCTGCTTGGCAATCTGATCGACAATGCCTTCAAATGGTGCCGCCACAGCATCCGTTTATCTGCCGGTTATCAGGAAGATCAGGTCGTGATTCAGATCAGTGATGACGGCCCCGGTATTCCACCACAGGAAATTACCCGCATTCTGGAACGTGGTGCACGTGCGGATCAGTCGACTCCCGGCCACGGTATTGGTCTTGCCATCGTGCGCGACATTATGCAGGTCTATGATGGCGGGTTGCTGATTGAAAACAGCCCTGGTGGCGGTCTCAGCGTAATTTTGTGTTTTGAGAAAAGCAAATAACACAGTATCAGAGCAGCTGCATTATCAGGGCGAATATCCTTTTTTGCCCCGCGTGCTTCACGCTTCCAGCGGCGAAACAATCGTGTTGCCACATCCCGCGCTTTAATGAATTACCCGGGTTTAATACCGGGGGATTGTCTGGAATGGCAGCTCTATTTTTTCTTCAGATAAAACAAATATTCGCCCGTATTTTCGGATGAGGACAACAGTTCATGTCCGGTCTGATCGGCGAACACCTGAAAGTCAATCATCGCCCCCGGATCAGTCGCCATGATCTTGAGCACCTGTCCACGCGCCATTTCAGACAGGGATTTTTTTGTCCGCAGAATAGGCAGCGGGCAGATGAGCCCGCGTACATCCAGCTCTCTGTCAAACAATTCGTTATCCGGATTCATTTTGTGATTGTCTTGAATCATCCTGAAAACCCCGGTTGACCGCTTGTTTGTTGTCTTAACATCATGACAGTTTTCAACTTTATTTCCATTTTCGTGTTCACCTCTCTGGCGAGTTCACTCCTGCCCGCCCAACTGAGGTTTTCAGGATTATCCCGATTAGCAGATCGGTGAATTTTACCTGTTTGGGATAGTGAAGATCTAATACTGATTGCCGGGAGCGTTTTTTACATCGACAAGGGTTGCACATAGCCGGTCAGCTCCATGTAGCCATGCCCGGCAGGTTCACCATCGCGCGTGAGGGTGACAGCGCCTTCCCAATAAACTGCGCCGGCAGAGGTGCGTGCATCCAGTTCCTGATCATCCATTAACGGTGTAATCAGCCATTCGATTTTTCCGGTCCGGACGCGGGTGGCAACCGGATAATCTGCCTGGGTGCGGGCAGAATGCCAGGTGCGAATCGGGTGAAAACTGACCTGATCGGGCGTGAATGTCTGAATATGGCCGGCAGCATCGCGTAACGCGGCATGTGCCCGGATTTTACTGCCGTCTTTTCCGCGTATCTGGAAAGCCATCAGAGCAGCGCCATCAGCGAGGCTCGCGCCAATCCAGTCCCAGCCTTGTGCATTGGCATCCAGCAGTGCGCTTGACCATTCGTGATCGAGCCAGGCGGTGCCGGTTACCGGCATATCTTCTCCCTGGCGGCGGATGGTGCCGGTTATCTGTAAATGCGGTTCACTGTAATAGTAACTGGCCTGTTCCGGTTCAGGCCCTTTGCGGGAGAAGCCGTTTTCACCCTGCTGCATCAAGGGTTGTGCAGGTGTCAGCGTGAAATCCAGGGTGAAATTTTCTGCCCTGATATGGGTGCGGTAATGGCCATCAGCTTCGCGCACAAAAGACCAGTCATCCAGTTTGACATCGGTATTGCCGGTTCTGGCATATGCCAGATCGAAGCCTGCACGGGCAATTTTCTGATCATGCTGCAATCGGCCGATTGCCGGATCAGACAGTGCAACATGGGCAATGATCAGCTGTTGCGGAGAGAAGTGGCTGGGGTTGTCTCTGTCGGCCCGGGTGGCTGTGCGGAAGAAAGTGATCTGAAAGCCGAGCGGTTTCCCTGCCGGGGTTTCCAGCCAGCCGGTTACATACCACCATTCAATTCTGAAATCGTTATGTGCGCCAAAATCATCCGGGAATTCAAGGATCTTTCCGGGAACAACCGGTGCCAGTGCGGGTGGAGCGGAAGTTGCCATACCCTGAACAGCCAGCCAGCCAGATACTATCCAGAATATAAAAAGGTTACGCATTACCAGTCCTCCCTGACGGCACGAATGACATTACCGGACGCTGCACGGCGGCTGGCGGAAAATGCGGTTGTTGCCGCCGCCCCCAATACTGCCAGTGCCATCAGCAGCAGCCATGTCCAAGGCATGTGCAGTTGCATGCTCCAGTGGAAAGATTGTGGATTGATGATAAAAATCAGGATCAGGCTGATGCCGGTGCCCAGCAGAAATCCGGCAGCAATACCAAATCCGGAGAGTAGCCCGCCTTCCAGCGTCAGCATGCGATAAATTTGCCGTTTGCTGAAGCCAATGTGACGCAACATGCCAAATTCCCTGACCCGGGTCAGCGTTTGAGCTGAAAAGCTGGCTGCCACACCCATCAGGCCGACGCCAATTGCTACCAGCTCCAGCAGATAGGTGACGGCAAAACTGCGATCAAACTGCTTCAGGGCAACGGCGCGAACCCGGCCGGTTTCCATGATTTCCAGTGTGTTGCCAAACGGCAGTGCCTTCAGCGAAGCAATTACCGTGTCGGTTACAGCCCCTTTTTTCAGCCACAGTGCAGCATCACTGATATGATCGTCTCCCGTCAGATTGCGATAATCAGACAGCTGCATCTGAACAGCGCCAAACATGCGGCCGTAATCGCGCCAGATTCCGGCAACAATAAAAGATTGTGCGGGATCGGCAAAAGGCAGTGTGACCCGCATGCCGGTCTGATAGCCGTACAGATCAACCATGGCTTCTGATGCCCAGATCGGTATGGTATCCGGTGGAATATCGCCGGGTGAAAGTGCGACTCCGGTCAGCGGCAGAATCAATCCGGGGTTGTTTTCGTCAATCGGCCGTGCCAGCAGTGTAATGTTTGGCCTGGCGGGATCCAGCGTCAGCGGGATCGAGCGGATGAAATCAGTGCGTTCGACAGCCGGAATGCCGGCGATTGCCTGTTGCTCGTCCCGTATGAATCCACGCATATCCTGATGAATAGTGGAGTGCAGATAAAGATCGGCCGGCAGCACACGTGTCAGCCAGTCATCGACCGATATACGGAAACTGGCCACCATGATCGCCATGGCAACCATCAGGCTGAAGCTGACCAGTATTCCGCCCAGCGCAACCGCAGCCAGACCGGAGGCGTTGGAAAGCCGGGTGACGGCCAGTACAGTCAGTACACCGGATCTGCCCGGATTGAGCGCATGTGACAATGCGGAAAAAAACAGGCCGCACAAATATGGCAGTGCAGCCATGCTGCCGACCAGCAGCAGGACAACTGCAAGGTAGCCGAATACGGGCAGATCATTCACTGGCGGTAAACCGGAAAAAAGGATGCCTGCCAGCAAACAGACAGCAGCCAGTCGGGGAGCGCGTAATGCAGCCAGCACGGTGTACTCACTGCCGGATTTAAGCGCGGGCGCCGGGTGTGTGTGAGCCGCTTCCCATGCAGGCAGCAGGCTGCCTGCAATCGTGACGCCGGTACCCAGCAGAAAATAAAACAGTGCAGCGAGGGGATCGGGGTGCAGGCGGGGCTCCAGCCCCGGGAAAAAACCGGCTCCCAGATCTGCCCCGAGATGGTGAAGGGCTGTGGCCGCCAGCAGATAACCCAACGCCAGCCCCAGCAGCGATCCCAATATACCCAGCGATCCGCTTTCCAGCAGTAACTGGCGCAACAGCTGGCGGCGTGTCATGCCCAGCACACGCAGCAGAGCCAGCTGTGACCGTCGCCGGATGGTGGACAGCACCTGGCCGGAAAAAATCAGGAATGCACCGGTAAACAGGGCAACCAGCGCCAGGATATTGAGATTAACGCGATAGGCGCGTGACATATTGCGTGCCCGTATATCGTCATCCTCACTTTCTGTCAGCAGAAAAGACGGGCCCAGCTCTTTATCCAGTGTTGCCCGGAAAGCATGGTGATCCACGCCTTGCTGCAGTTTCAGTTCAATGCGGGAAAGGCGGCCGATCTGGTCGAAGCGCCACTGTGCCGCGCCAATATCCATGACGGCAATACGCTGGCCGGCATGTACCCGGGTTAATCCGCCAGCGACACGCAATTTCACCTGTTTGGCTCCCGTACTGACCTCAATTGAATCACCCTGTTTGACAGCGAACCATTCCATTGCAGCCGGAGACAGAAAGACAGCGTCGTCAGCCAGAGTATCCATGCGCTTATCTTCGGCGGGAACCCCAATCAGATCGGGCGTGACAGCAGCAGCACGAAACACATCCAGCCCAAGAATCGTGAGGACGGGGTTGTGCATGGTTTTTGTTTTGGCGGGTACGCCAGCGGTAATCTCCAATACCGGGCTGGCTTGTGCCACACCGGTATGATGCATGAGTGCGGGGTAAAGGGATTCATCAAATGTGGTTCGTACGGCGCGCACTGTCAGATCGGATGTGCCGGAGAGACTGCGGGTGGCTGTAGAAAATTCAGTAACTGCAGCGGTATTGATGAGGTGGATGGTGAAGCCCAGCGCCACACCCAGCATGATGGCCAGCACGGCGACAATGGATTGCAGGCGGTGTGAGTGCCACTCGCCCAGCAGCAGCCAACGGGTAAGTAATGCCGGGGTCATTGCCGGTTTTCCGGTTGGGCTGAGTGAAACGGAGCAAGGCCATAACTGTCCAGCTTCAGGATTTTGTCCGCAGTTTCCGCTGCGGTGTGTGAATGAGTGACGATAATTGCAGAAGCGCCACTGGTTTTGATCTCGGTGCGGATCAGCCGCAGTATCTCTCCGGCAGTATCCTGATCAAGATTTCCGGTGGGTTCGTCCGCCAGGATCAGGCGCGGGTGATGTACCAGTGCGCGGGCAACAGCCACACGCTGCAGCTCTCCCCCGGACAGCTGATGCGGGAAATCCTGCTCCCTTCCCTGCAGCCCCACTGCGGCCAGCATGGCAGGTGCACGATCAAGTGGCAGTCGGTTGAGCAGTAATGGCAGTGAAACATTCTGCAGCAGCGTCAGATGCGGCAAAACGTGAAACGCCTGAAAAATAAATCCCAGATGCCTGCGTCGCAGCAGGGTGGCGGCTTCATCTTCCACCGGTAAAACTTCGCCTTCAATCCGGATTTCACCGCTATCAGGGCTGTCCAGGCCGGCAATTAGATTCAGCAGTGTTGATTTGCCTGCACCGGATTCTCCCATGATTGCGATGTATTCACCGGCTGTAAAGCGGTACGACAGCCCGGACAACACCTGACGGCCGGCGTAGGTTTTGCTGATTTTGTGCAGTTCCAGAACGGGTGTAAGGCTCATACCGGATATTGTATAGTTGAGAACGTGATCAAAGCATACGAGGTTTTGACTGAAATGGACATTCAAATCAAAAGAGCTTACGAACCGGCTGATCCGGCAGATGGCTGCCGTATTCTGGTGGATCGACTCTGGCCGCGCGGATTGAAAAAAGAACAGGTGGCGTGTGATCTGTGGCTGAAAGAAATTGCACCAAGTACGGATTTACGCAAATGGTTTAACCACGAGCATGAAAAATGGCCGGAATTCCAGCGGCGCTATCGGGATGAACTGTCTGCCAGTGCTGATGTGAAAGAACTGCTGGACAGAGCAGCCCGAGGACGGCTGACACTGGTATACGGCGCGCATGATCAGGAATGCAATCAGGCGGTGGTACTACGGGATTATCTGCTGGAGCTGTGCTGAGAAGGTTCTGTTTTACATGGATACGGTGGCTGATTGAGGATTTTTCAAATCGAGCGTTGCACTTCAAATTTGCATCCGGGAATATAAACAGAACGCATAATGCGCATAAGCTATTGTATAAATAGCTGTTATATCTTTTTTGTTGAGTGACTTGTTTCGTCAGCAATAAACGGAGGTATCAAAATGTTTTTTCTTAAAGAAAATTGGGCTGGAAAACGAATCTTCATGACCAGTATTACGCTATCCACGATATGGCTTGTTCTGTTCGTTTATATGATTGAAGAAGCTGTCGGGAAAGATATTGGAAATAGCGATCAGTGGTCAGGTGGAAGAAACGTTTACGACACGATATGCCAGCATTGTCACGAAACCGGGGTAGGTCCTGTTATCAAAGGCCGGCAACTGCCGGTTGAGTATATTACTCATGTCGTACGGCACGGATTTCGAGCCATGCCGGCCTTTCCCGAGCCATATATCAGCAATGAAGATTTGAAATCGCTTGGACAGTATATTCAGCAAACCACTTCTGAAAAAAAGTGAGGGTGATTCTATGGATACGCAACGTCGCCTGTTACTCAAAAGTATCGCTCTGGGTGGAATTTCAGGTTGTCTCGGATGGGTGGGTTCAGGTACTGCCCTGGCTGCTGCCAGGCAAACTCAATCTGCCGGGCTGATCAATCCTGTCACAACTCTGCTGCTGGTAAATCGGAAGGCTGAATATTCAGCTTTTCTGCAAGGAGCAAGAGTTACCGGGAATACCAATATAAAAATATATGACCTCGACTCCGAGCGGGATTTTCTGTCATCACTACAGCGCCATATTAGCGGGATGTCAACAGAAGGGCTTATCGTTACAGGTCTGGCGGATGATGCTCACGGTACGCTTATTATCGATCAGGCGCGTTCTCTGGGTGCCTGTATGCGCTGGCTGGGACAACATACAGTGGAGTCGGGACAATCCCGTCATTTGTTGTATAGCAGCGAGATTGCTGGTGATCGCGGTGGGTTGTTTGGTCGCCGGCTTGCATCGCATGGCTTTAGCTGTATCTCTGAAGGAGGCCGGATGAGAGAAGGACAGCCATTATATGAGCCCGTTTTGTACACTCGTGAAGGAGGTACGGAAGATTTGCAATGGAGTATGGACCTTGGATTTGCGCTGGTCGGCAATGACCCGGCCGATTTTTCGAATATTTCACAGATTGACAGTAACTCGATCGTGCCACTGAACGGACATTTTATTTCCTTTACCTTTGAGATTTGAGGAGATTCACTATGAGCGAACAAAAGTATGCTGTGTTGCCCCGGGGAATTTCCCAGCAGGAATTTCAGAAAGCCATCGAAGAATTTCAAAAGCTGCTTGGTGATGAAAATGTATTGACCAAACCAGAACAGCTGGTCCCCTACACAAAAATCATGATGCCGGTTGCTGATTCCGAACATGCTCCGTCGGCTGCTCTGGTCGCAACGACTGTGGAACAGGTTCAGGGAATTGTCAGGATCTGTAACAAATACAAGATTCCCATCTGGACTATTTCTACCGGTCGCAATTTTGGCTATGGCTCTGCTGCCCCGCAGCATCGTGGACAGGTGATACTGGATCTCAAAAGAATGAACAAAATCATTCATGTTGATCCGGATCTGTGTACAGCACTGGTTGAGCCCGGGGTAACTTATGGGCAGCTATATGACTACCTGCAGAAAAACAATCTGCCATTAATGCTGTCATTTTCCGCGCCATCTGTCATTGCCGGGCCGGTTGGCAATACCATGGACCGTGGCGTCGGCTATACCCCGTATGGCGAGCATTTTATGATGCAATGCGGTATGGAATTGGTATTGGCCAATGGTGAAATACTGAGAACCGGAATGGGAAGTGTTAAAAATGAAAACAGCTGGCAGGTTTTCAAGTGGGGATATGGTCCAACTTTGGATGGCATGTTTACCCAGTCCAATTACGGTATCTGTACCAAGATGGGTTTCTGGCTGATGCCCAGACCTCCGGTAATCAAACCATTTGAGATCCGGTACGAAAATGAATCTGATATAACGGATATTGTCGAGCTGCTGCGCCCGCTGCGAATTGCCCAGATCATTCCAAATTCAGTCGTGATTGCCAATATACTTTGGGAAGCAGGGAGCGCCAATGTGCGCCGTTCTGAATATGTAACTGGAGGTGGCGCAACACCGGATTCAGTACTCAGGCAAATCCAGCGTGATAAAAATCTGGGTGCCTGGAATGTTTATGCCGCACTGTACGGTACTCAGGAACAGGTTGACGTTAACTGGAAGATTGTTACTGAAACGATCAAAAAATCAGGTAAGGGTAAGATCATTACTCAGGAAGAAGCGGGCAATACTCAGCCATTCAAGTATCGTGCCGAGCTGATGTCCGGGATACCCAACCTGCAGGAATTTGGATTGTATAACTGGCGTGGTGGTGGCGGCTCCATGTGGTTTGCGCCAGTCAGTCAGGCTCGTGGCAGCGAATGTGATAGACAGAAGACGCTGGCAAAAAAAATTCTCAACAAATACGGCCTGGATTACGTGGGTGAATTTATTGTCGGCTGGCGTGATATGCATCACGTCATCGATGTGCTGTACGACCGTACCAGCAAAGAAGAAACCGAGTCTGCCTACCGGTGTTTTCATGAGCTGATCAATGAGTTCGAAAAGGAAGGTTATGCTGTTTACCGCGTTAACACTGCCTTTATGGAGCGTGTTGCACAGAGTTATGGCCCGGTAAAGCGCCGGGTCGAACATGCAATTAAACGGGCACTTGACCCCAACAATATTCTGGCACCGGGAAAATCCGGAATTGATCTTGATACTTTTAAGGAATAATGGTTCCTGAGATATGGTTTTTCGAGATACCCAATATTTATTATGAAAAAAATCAGAATCGGGCAGGGGTTTGATATTCACCCGCTGGTGGTCGGGCGTGATCTCATCATCGGCGGGGTGGTCATTCCGTATGAAAAGGGGTTACTGGGTCATTCGGATGCGGATGTACTGCTGCATGCCTTGTGTGATGCACTGCTGGGTGCGGCTGCACTGGGTGACATTGGCCGGCATTTTTCTGATACGGATGCGCGCTACAAAGGTATCGACAGTCGCAGGCTGGTGCGTGAAGTTCACCGGCTGCTGACTGAAGCAGGCTATCAGGTGGTGAATGTTGATGCGACCATCATCGCACAGGCGCCCAAAATGGCACCGCATATTCCGGGGATGATCGCCAACATCGCGCAGGATCTTGCTATCCCGCCGGGTGATATCAACGTTAAAGCAAAAACGGCTGAAAAACTCGGTGTGGTCGGGCGCGGGGAGGGCATCGTTGCGGAAGTGGTTTGTCTGATCGCGGGCAGAAACGAGGTCTGAGCACCATGTCTGACACGTCGTCTCCGGTCAGGCTGTTTTTTGCATTGTGGCCGCCGGAAGCCGTACGCGAGCAACTGGCGCGATTGGCTAGAAAGATTGCAGATCACTGCCCCGGCCGTCCTGTACGACCGGAAAATCTGCATCTGACGCTGGCGTTTCTGGGAGAAACAGACCGCAATATGATTCCGGCATTGCGTCAGGCGGGTTCAGTCATTCAAAATGTATCGTTTGATCTGCTGCTGGACAAGCTGTACTGCTGGGGTAAAGGCAATATCATCGCTGCCGGAATTTCGCAAAACAGTCATGAACTGGCGGCACTGGCACAGGAGTTGCGCAATCAGCTGACTGCTGCCGGAGTGCGTTATGACATGGTGAAATTCGTGCCGCATGTTACGCTGGTGCGCAATGCAAAATGTAATCACATATCTGAAATAATCCGCCCTGTTACCTGGACAGCCACACACTGGTCGCTGGTGCAGTCCCGGCTATCCCAATACGGATCAGTCTATCAATCGCTTGCAGACTGGACACTCGCGCCACCGGATAATTAATGAACATCGTCGCATTTGATACCTCAACCGAATATTGCTCCCTTGCGCTGTGGCTGGATGGCAGGCTTATCAGCCGGGATGTGCTGGCGGGACAGCGTCATTCCGAATTGCTGTTGCCGATGCTGCAAACCATGCTGAATGAGGCCGGGGTTACGCTCAACCGGATTGACGGTATTGCTTTTGGAGCAGGCCCGGGTTCATTCACCGGGTTGCGCATTGCCTGTAGCGTCGCGCAGGGGCTGGCATTTTCTCAGGATATACCGGTTGTCGGAATCAGTACGCTGGAGGCACTGGCACAACGGGTAGATACGCCTAAAGTACTGGCCGTGCTGGATGCACGCATGGGTGAACTCTATTTCGCTGCATATGAAAAAGCAGCAACCGGCTGGTCTGCTGTCCATGAACCCCTGCTGTGCCGGCCGGAAACGGCTCCGGCAGTATCCGGGGGCGGGTGGACAGGCTGCGGCAGCGGTTTTGATCTGTATCAGCCTGGCCTGTCTGAACATTACAATGGCAACCTGCAGCAGATCATTTCCGGCTGTTATCCGCATGCCAGGGAAATGGTGCAAATGGCAGTGATCCAATTTGACAATGGAGAGGGCAAAGCAGCAGAAGAAGCACTGCCGGTGTATATCCGCAACAAAGTCGCGCTGAAAGAAAGCGAGCGGGGGCGATAGCAATGGAAACGGCAGCGACCGGCAACTCCCGGATCAGCATTCGTGAAATGCGTGAGGAAGATCTGGAACAGGTTATCCGCATCGAGCATGAGATTTTTCTCTTCCCTTGGTCGATCATCAACTTCAGTGATTCAATCAGGGCCGGCTACCATTGTCGCGTGCTGATACAGCCAGGCGCCGGATCCGGGACTGAACCGGGCGCCAAACCTGATACAGAGATATCGGGTGCGGATGTGGTGGCGGGTTACGGCATTCTCATGGTCGGACCGGGTGAAGCGCATGTACTGACACTGGGGGTGGGGTTTGCCTGGCAGAATCAGGGGCTGGGTGGCAAGATGCTGCACCACCTGATTGAGCTTTCCAGAGAGCATCAGGCGGACTATGTGTTGCTGGATGTGCGCGAATCCAATACCGGGGCGGCAAACCTGTACCGCCGCCTTGGATTTCAGCAGATTGCCGTGCGCAAGGGCTATTACCCGGCAATGTGCGGGCGCGAAGATGCGCTGGTCATGAGACTGGAACTGTGAATCCGAAGATACAGATTCCCGGATTTTCCGGTTTGTCTGATTAAACGGTGTACAACCATGGATCCAAATAGGCTCAAGGAACTCGGGTTGTTACCGGCGTGGCGCATCAGGCCGGGTGCCATTCCCGGACAACCTTCCGTTCAGTTACCTGCCGCATCATCTGCAGGCGCACCCGCTGTGGAGGATGCTTTGTCAGCAGAGGATCGTACAGCCGTTATCGCTCGTGCCGGCTGGGATCAGTTGCGGCAGAGGGTCAGCAGTTGCACCGCCTGTCCGCTCAGTCAGACGCGCAAGCAAACCGTGTTCGGTGTCGGTGATGAACAGGCTGACTGGCTGTTTATTGGAGAAGGGCCGGGCGCGCGCGAGGATGAGCTGGGTGAACCGTTTGTCGGCCAGGCCGGGAAACTGCTCGATAACATGCTGCAGACGATTCATCTTGAGCGTGGCAAGAATGTCTATATTGCCAATATCGTGAAATGTCGCCCGCCGGGAAATCGTAATCCGCTGGATGCAGAAGCGGAACAGTGTCGCCCCTATCTGCTGCGCCAGATTGCATTGATTCAGCCCAGGCTGATCGTGGCACTGGGCAAGGTGGCTGCCCAGAACCTGCTTGCCACCGATGCCAGCATTGCCAGCCTGCGCGGCAGGTTGCATGAATTCTCCGGTATTCCCCTGATCGTTACCTATCACCCGGCCTATCTGCTGCGATCACTGGCTGACAAAGCCAAAGCATGGGAAGACCTGTGCTTTGCCCGCGCAACCATGCAGGCCATGCAGAATCTGCCGGCTGTCCCCCGGCTGTAAGCGGTTTTATTGTTCAGGCTGCTGTCAGCCGCCGGGCGCGGAAGGCACGGCCTGCTTTTTCGGGGTCCAGCACGGGCAGCATGCGTATGGTACTGCCGCTGCCAATCCGTGCCAGTTTGCCGGAATGGATCACACATTTCAGATCATCGCCCGCCGATCCGCCAAACTGCAGTAATGCCGGTTCCCATTCGACGAGTTCAATCGATTTCAGGGTGGGGATGGCAAACCCTGTCGCTTTATCGTCAATTTCCACTGCCGGAATAGTCGTGGCGGATGAAGTTCTGTTCCGGGCTGCCGACATCCGCCAGCACTACGATTTCACCATTGGATTTCAACCCTGCATTACTCAATACCAGAAACCGCTGTGATACCGAAGCCGGAAAAGACGTTCCGGGAATGACACCGCTGAACAATTCCGGGTGTGGCAAGGCACATCGTCACTTCGCCGGAACAGATGCGTACAGCATCAATTACCTGATTTGTGTACACCGCTGGCATCAATGACAGGTTGCAGAGCGTATTCTGCCGGTTCATTCGGCCACGCGATAAAACGTACCGCCTGAAAATGGAGGAGAGGGCCTGGCATGGATAAAGGCGGAAATACTTGCCTTTTTACCCGGTTTGCCTGCCAGATCAGGGAATTAACATTGGCAAACCATACTTATAACAGGAAAATGCCATGCAGAATCACAGAAACGGGTGGAGGCTGATCCCGGTTACATTAGCCTTGCACACCATGCCGGTACTGGCAACAAACGGCCATATTCTCCACGGGGTCGGGCCCATTAATCAATCCATGGGCGGGGCTGGAATAGCGACATCGATCGATGCGATCGGGTCCAACCATAACAATGTGTCGTCGATTTCCTTTCTTGACACAAGTTCCATTGAGTTTGCTCTGGAGCTGTTTATCCCAAACCGGAGTTTTTCCGGGACCGTCAATGGCGGTCCTTCCGGTACCGTGGACAGTAAGACCCGCGAAGCGATCCTGCCCTCTTTTGGCCTCGTGTACAAGACACAAGGCCCCTGGGCATTCGGATTTTCAGCAATGGGAATATCAGGATTCGGCGTGGATTACCCGGCCAACAATCCGAATCCTGGCGGCAATTTCAATCCTCTGGCGTTACCCCAGTCAATGGGTGGGTTTGGTGCTGTTTACTCGAATTGCCAGATGATGCAGTTGACCCCTTCAGTGGCGTACCAGTTGACACCAGATTTATCGCTGGGTGTGGGAGTGAATGTTGATTGGGCTGCGATGGTAGTCGATCCCTGGCCTGGTACTACTCCCAACGCATCTGGTTTTCCCACCGGCACACATGCTGCTTCCACCTGGGGGTGGGGGGTTACTGTCGGTGCAACTTACAGATTGCTTGATCAGCTGAAACTCGGCCTGGTATTCAAAAGTCCGCAGTGGTTTGGCAGCTTTTCCTGGAATTCCCAGTATCCCGATGGTACGCCAGCGAACTTTCGTTTCCGGCTGGACTATCCCATGATCATCGGTGGCGGACTGAGTTATCAGCCTGTTGAACCCCTGCTGCTGGCGCTTGATGTCAAATGGATCAATTACAGCGGTACAAAAGGTTTCGAACAGAAGAACTGGGCGATGACCGCTTCGGGGCCGTTTGTTCAGGGGTTTGGATGGCGGGATATCTGGACGGTATCACTTGGTGCGCAGTATAAGGTTACGCCTGCTTTTGCCGTGCGTGCGGGCTATAACTACGGGGGAAGTCCCATTTCTTCCGGACAGCAGTTCTTCAATGTCTTTGCTCCGGCCATTGTCCGCCATCACCTGACTGCAGGTGCCGGCTACGAGCTGACCCGCCGTCTGGGGCTGAATGTTTCCTACTATCACGCTTTCTCGGCGGAACAGTCCGGTACTTTCATCAGTGACGGTACGGGCATGGTTCCGATTAACCAGCCGATTCCCGGAACGCAGGTAACCAACCGGTTGCATGAGAATTCGATCGCGATGCAAGTCACTTACAAATTCTGATTTTTCCCGGGTGCACTTTGACAGTTAATTTTTATATCATTTTACCGGCTGTATCTGCACCCCGGCCCGACTAATATACTTCTTCCACCTGATTGAGGAATGACCTGAATACGGGTGCTGATGCGTTCCTGCAGCGCGGCAACATGAGAGATGATCCCGATCAGTTTGCCTTCCTGCTGCAGGCCGGCGAGTGTTTCCAGCGCGGTATCAAGCGTTTCTTCATCCAGCGTGCCGAAGCCTTCATCCAGAAACAGGGAATCTATCCGGATATTGCGGCTGACCATGCGGGAAAGGCCGAGTGCCAGTGCCAGGCTGATGATAAAGCTCTCTCCCCCGGAGAGGTTTTTGGTGGAGCGGATTTCGCCGGTCTGGTAGCTGTCGATAATGTTAAGCTCCAGCGGGCGAGCCGGGTCGCGAATCAGGAGATAACGATCGGAAAGTTTCTGCAGTTGCCGGTTGGCGTGGCGGATCATGACTTCGAAAGTCAGTCCCTGTGCAAAGTTGCGATATTTTTTACCATCCGCCGAGCCGATCAGCCCATGCAGCAGATCCCAGCGGGCACATTCCCGTTTCTGCGCCTCGATTACCTGCAACTGTTCCTGCTGTTTTTGTCTGCTGTTTTCGTTATCTGCAAGTTTTTGCCGCAATCCGCCGATTTCCTGTTGCAGTGCCTGCTGACGGGCGATCTGTTGTGCCAGCACCTGATCGTGAAAATCCCGGGGCTGGTCGGTCATGGACTTCAGTTGTTCGGCCTGTAACGCAATCGTTTTATCTTTTTGCCGGGTGTCCAGCATGGTTTTCTCATCTGCAAGCTGTTGGGCACATTGTGCAAGGCGTTTGCGTTCTGTTTCCGGCAGACAGGCGGCGGTAAAGCCCGCTTCATCGGCAAATCCGGATTGAGTGAGCCGTGCAGCAAAGGCTGCCTGCAGTTTTTCCAGCTGCACGGCACGGGTGGTGATGGTTTTTGCCAGATCTTCTGCCCGGTTTTTCAGTCGGTTGTACTGTTGTATTTCTGTTTCCAGCTGCTGACGGGCATGATCTGCTGATTTTTGTGCGGCCTCTATTGCAGTGGTTAGTAACCGTTCTTCCTGATCAGGCTGTTTGTCAGCAAACAACTGAAGGCGTGTTGTATGCAGCTTGCCAAGTTCCTGCCGGAGCTGATCGAACTGCTCCTGTCGTGATTGCAGTTCTGCTTCGTGTTGCCGGATCTGAGCGGACTGATACTGGCGCTGCACCCTCAGTATCCCGATTTTCTGCTCAAGTTCTCTGGTTTTATCCAGTGATTCACGCTGCACACTGATTTCGTTTTCCAGTATCTCTGCCATTTGCAGGATACAGGTCATTCGGGCCAATTTGTCATCTGTTTCCTGCAGTAACCGGGGTAGTTCCGGAAACACGGTGGTGGATGGCAGACCGGGGAACAGCGATGCAGTGCATTGCTGCAGCAGGGTTTCATCCGCCTGAACCTGTCTGTGGATTTCCTGCTGTCTGCTGGTGACCTGCTCGATGTCCCTGTTTGTTTCCGCCTGTCTGATTTTTAATGTTGAAATGGTATCGATCCGGGCTTTCAGCATCGTTCTTGCCTGATTCAGCGCCGTGATATTGTCATCCGGCTGAGGGATATTTCCTGCTGCATAAGGATGTTGCAGTGCGCCGCACAACGGGCAGGGCTCATCTTCTTTCAGCTGTTGTCTGGCCTCTTCAAGGTGGCTGATTTTTTTGAGCAGCAGTGCCTGTGTTTCGAGCAGGCTGATTTCCCGCTCAAGCGCCCCCAGCATTTTTTCCTCTGCTGCAAGCTGTTCCACAAGCTGTGCTTTTCCAGCCAGCAGGGAATGGGTGTGTTTTTCCAGTTCGGCAGAAGTCTGCTTCAATGCAGCCAGCGATTGCGTGGCTTCAATCGCTCGGGCCGCAAGCGTTTTTTGTCCGGACAATATGGTGATTTCCTGCCGCCAGTCTGCCAGGCTTCGGTTTTCGAGCAGCTGCTTTTGTTCAGCCTGTCTCTGGTTCAACAGGCCTTGGTAATGCGTAAAATCTGTTTGTGTGCCATCCGGCTGAATGACGTGGCGCTGCTGTAAAAAACCAGTCAGTGCCGCTTGCAGTCCAGCAAGCCGGATTTCATTTTGCTGGTATTGATTGTGCAGAGCAGTGAGTGTCTTTTTCTGGGCTGCAATTCCGTTGCTTGCCGCGCTGATGGGAGATTCTTTTTCCCGGATCTGAATATCCAGTTCCCGTACTTTGCGGAGCAGCGGGATGGTTTCCTGCTGTTTTGTCCGCTGGCGATCACATTGTTCATTGAGGAATTTCAGGGATTGTTCGGCCTGTTTGACGGCCTGTTCAAGCCCGGGCAGGGAGGCAGCGCAGATGGCCAGATTGTTCCGGTCAGTTTCCTGCTCGTTGCGGATCGAAGTGAGTCTGCTGTATTCACCAAGCAGTTCAAGTGCACGGCTGGCACTGTCGAGTTTGCAGATGTCAGGAGCCAGCACTTCTTTCCGGTTTAACCATGCCTGCTGTTGCCCGGCGATCAGGTGCAATTCCGATTTGAGGCGAGTGATATGTTCCAGCCAGGCAAGGATTTGCTGCTCGTGCGCAATCTGCTCACTCAACCCGGCATTTTGCTGAATTTTTTGTGCAAGCTCGGTGTGAAGCTGCTGCTCATCAGCCCTGGTCAGCGGTTGTATGCTATTGAGCCCGGCCGACAGCCGATCCAGCTCCCGGCGCGCAGATGCCCGGGTTTCGTGCACATGGATGGAAATGCGACTGTATATTTCAGTACCGGTGATCTGTTCCAGAATCGGGGCGCGTTCATCCGGTGCCGCCTGCAGGAATGCGGCAAATTCTCCCTGTGCCAGCAGCATGGAGCGGGTGAAGCGGGCAAAATCCATTCCGGTGATTTTTTCAATCTGCCTGCTGACTTCCGCCAGCCGGGTTTCCAGTATCTTTCCGGAATCAGCGTCAGCCAGCTCATGCCGGGGATTCTGCAATTCCCCATCCGGCCTTTTGCGCGCCCGATGCTGGCCCCAGTGGCAACGGTAGCGGCCGGAAGGTGTGGAGAAAGTCACTTCAGTAAAACATTCGCCCGTTTGCCGCGACATGATCTCATTTTCACTTTTGGTGATCTTGCTCAGGCGGGGGGTGCGTCCATACAGTGCCAGGCAGATTGCATCGAGCAGGGTTGTTTTACCCGCTCCGGTCGGGCCGGTAATTGAAAAAATACCATCTGATACAAAGGTGGGATCAGTGAAATCAATCTCCCATTCGCCAGCCAGCGAATTCAGATTTTTGAGGCGTACCTGCAGTATCTGCATGCGTCGTTTTTATGATTTAACTTTTAATATGTAATGAACAGAATAGATAAACTTATTTTTATTGTATTTATAATCAATCATTTATACATATATAGAAAATCCTTGACATAAAACTAAAAATGCAGTATTAAATAAATGTCTTTCTTAAAAAGAGGGGCAGCAGGTCAGGACTGTTGGAAGAACTATATTGTTGTTAGTGTACTTTTTCTTATAGGAGACTGGAAAAATGAAAATGTTACGTGTACTTCTTGCCGCAATGGTTGCAGCTACCACGCTGGGTGGGTGTATTGATACTGATAAGCCTGCCAACTATCCGCCAAGCATGATGATGGAACGCGACAGCATGCCGGATAACCTGGATAAAGCCGAGCAAGGCAAAAAATGAGAAACAGGATATGACAAAAAAACAAATATAACCGCCCTTCACGGGCGGTTTTCTTTTTTGGGCTCCCGTTTACTGGGATTCTTGTTTCTGAGATACCGGTTGTGGTGCGCTTGCAATGTTCATTTCCATACCCATTTTCCGGAAAGTACAGTGCTTCAGGATCCGGGCGCTTCAGATCCCTGTGCTTTAGGGCCTTTCTGGCGCGGGTCAGTACTGCTGATTTTATTGAAAAGAATGGAGGGGGGTAAAACATGATGACAGCTGTCCGTTCACCTGCAGTGGCGGGGTTGTTTTATCCTGCTGACGGCTATCAGCTGAAACAGAATGTGAGTCATTTGCTTGCATCGGCAACGTCATGTCATGTCAGGCCCAAGGCATTGATCGTGCCACATGCAGGCTATATATACTCGGGTGCGGTTGCCGCGTCCGCTTATGCCGGTCTGGTTCCTTTTGCCCATGTAATCAGGCGGGTGGTGTTGCTGGGACCGGCACATCGTGTGGCGGTGCGTGGGCTGGCCCTGCCCGGGATGGATGTGTTTGAGACTCCGCTGGGTGAGGTGAAAGTGGATCAGCAGCTCGTGGCTGCGATTGCGAATTTTCCGCAAGTGGCTGTCAGTACGGAAGCGCACACCCTGGAACATGCTCTGGAAGTACAACTGCCATTTTTACAAAGTGTACTGGACGATTTCACGTTATTGCCCCTGGCGGTGGGGACGGCGACAGCAGAGGCCGTGGCGCAGGTGCTGGAACAGCTGTGGGGTGGAGAAGAAACGCTGATCGTGGTCAGTTCAGATCTTTCACATTATTTGCCTTATTCCGTCGCACAACGGACTGACCATGAAACCGTGCAGGCGATATTGCATATGCACCAGCCAATTGCACATAACCGGGCGTGTGGCAGTGTATCTGTCAATGGTCTGATTATTGCAGCGCAAAAGCATCATTTAACACCGCTTCTGCTGGATTTGCGAAATTCCGGAGATACGGCGGGGCCACGCGATCAGGTAGTGGGCTATGCAGCGATTGCCTTTACTGAGGGGAGTGCTGGCGATGATCCGGTCAACTGATCAGGATGAGCAGGGCAAGGTGTTGCTGAAGATTGCGCGGGATGCGATTTGTCGGGCGCTGCATGTGCCCTGTGACCCGGTAAAAACGGATGCCGGTATGGACTGGTTGCAGCAGCCGGGAGCAACTTTCGTTACATTGACACGATACGGCCAGCTGCGCGGTTGCATCGGCTCCCTGGAAGCAAGTAATCCACTGATTGAAAATGTGCGTAACAATGCGGTGGCTGCTGCGTTGCGCGATCCGCGCTTTTCTCCGCTGAGTGCAGATGAACTGGATTCTGTTCATGTGGAAGTTTCTCTGCTGTCCCGGCAGCAGCCGGTCAGTTTTACCAGTGAAACAGATGTGCTGACGCAATTACGCCCGGGAATCGACGGTGTCGTGCTGGAATACGGACAGCACCGCAGCACGTTCCTGCCGCAAGTCTGGGAAATGCTGCCTGAACCGGGGCAATTTCTGGCCAAGCTGAAAGCCAAAGCCTATTTGCCGGAGGATTTCTGGGATGAAGGTATCAGGCTGTCACGTTATACCGTCAGTAAATGGCATGAGATGGATGATACGAAGGGGGAGGGGACCAATGGATGAACCAATCAGTGCTGCTGAACAATTTCCGGCCAGATACTGGCATCGACTCGACGATGGACGTATTCAGTGCGATTTGTGTCCGCGCGACTGTAAATTGCATGATGGACAGCGCGGCGCCTGCTTTGTGCGCGGTCGGGCAGGTGGGGCAATGGTGCTGACGACTTACGGACGCTCATCCGGTTTTTGCATTGATCCCATTGAGAAAAAACCGCTGAACCAGTTTTATCCCGGCAGCAGTGTGCTGTCGTTTGGTACTGCCGGCTGTAATCTGGCCTGTAAATTTTGCCAGAACTGGGATATTTCAAAATCGCGCAGTTTCGACAGGCTGCAGGATCAGGCCAGCCCGGAAGCCATCGCCCGCAGCGCGGAAATGTATCACTGCAAAAGCGTGGCATTTACTTACAACGACCCGGTAATTTTTGCCGAGTATGCAATGGATGTGGCGGATGCCTGCCACGCCCGGGGAATCAAAACAGTTGCAGTTACAGCAGGCTATATCCGCGCTGAGCCGCGGCGGGATCTGTTCGCCGGGATGGATGCGGCAAATGTTGATCTGAAAGCATTCACGGATGAATTTTACGTTAAGCAAACGGGTGCACACTTGCAGCCGGTACTGGATACATTGTGTTATCTGAAGCATGAAACCAATGTCTGGCTTGAGCTGACCACATTACTGATTCCGGGATTGAACGATTCCAGCGAAGAAATTACCGCGATGAGCAACTGGATCATGCAAGAACTGGGGCCGGACGTCCCGCTGCACTTTAGCGCTTTTCATCCGGATTACAAACTGACAGATATTCCTCCCACCCCGTCAGAAATCCTGGTTCGGGCACGAGAGATCGCACTGGGTGCCGGGTTGAACTACGTTTATACCGGTAATGTGCATTATGCCGAAGGTGATACCACGTTCTGCCCGGGGTGCGGGAGCGCTGTCATCGTGCGTGACTGGTATGAAATCGAGCAATACCATTTGACAGCAGATGGCCATTGTGAGCACTGCCATACCCGGATTGCCGGCTGTTTTGAGCCCTTTACCGGCCAGTTTGGCCGTCAGCGAATTCCGGTCAAAATCAGCGCTATGGCCTGATTGCAGGAAATTTCGGGGTACTTTGTATTATGTGGCTGTTAAAAGATGGTTAACAGCAGGTGGTTAACGGCGCAGATACCAGCCGGATATAAAATTTCCCTGCATACCGGATTCCAGGATCTCTGTGGGATATGCCAGGCTGTATCAGTGCCGGCGGCGGGTAAATCGGCTGTTTTCGCTGCCGCTTTGTTCAGAGCCGCACCATTGACTTTCACACGGTATACCATCTCCGTCGCCATCCATTTTTGCACCCGGGCAATTCTTGAGAAAGAAAGTGGCTTCTGTACATGAAGTCATCTGAGAACAGTAAGTCCGGCCATCACAATGGAATGAATCCGGCGATGACACTTCCTGGTATATCGTTGAAATGATCTTGGGCATGGTAATTTCTGGTGCAGTCGTTTGATAGTTTTGATGCAGTTTGTACTTGTGGTTTCCGTACCAGCCAGCGGCTACAATGACGGCAATAAGAACCAGATACTTCATTTATTTTCCTTTAATGTAAAAATACTGCTGCAGAGAAATGGCTGGTTTTGCATCTGATAGAAATTGTCCAGAAAATTCTCTGTTTAAGCTAAACGGCTGCTTTCTGATTGGATTGAATGAGAGATCCCAGAGAAAACCGGTATTTTTAGCCGGATAGCACCTGCTGTATCATCCCGGTCCGGGTTTCAGGGTATAAACTGTGCCGGTTTTAAGGTTCAGGAAAATACAGTATGAAACAGCTGCTTCTAATTGCTTCCGGGGGGGCCGCAGGTTCGGTCGCTCGCTATCTGCTGTCCGGCTGGGTACTTCATCATGCGGCAGGGTGGCGATTTCCGCTTGCCACCTTTACGATTAATCTGACCGGCTGCCTGATCGTTGGAATGCTGGGGGCGCTGGTTGTCAAACACGGTTTTTTTTCGGCAGAAACCCGCCTGTTCCTGTTTACCGGAATTGCTGGCGGGTTTACCACCTTCTCAGCCTTTAGTCTGGAAACTTTTTATCTGCTGCGCCAGGGGGAAATACCGATTGCCGCAGGGTATGTACTGGCCAGCGTGGTTGCTGGTTTGCTGGCACTGTGGCTGGGATTCAGTATGATTTCTGACCGGTTCTGAGGCTCGCATGGGACTGAACAGCCAGGGTGCGAAGGGAAGTGTGCTGCCGGTCAATCTGTATTGAATCGGGAAGATGCGACGTTATTGCTTTGGGTTGGCAGCAGGTTTTCTATCACCATCAGTCGATTCTGATGTCTTCTTCCGCCAGTGAAACAAGAATTTCCTGATACGCCTGCCACAATTCGGCACGTTGTTCTTCCGGGATGGCAGCGGCTGACAGACAGTGCTCGAATACCTCGTGGACACTGAGTTCCTCCAGCGTTCCGCCATTATCGATCTGATCGAGTATCTGGTTCATGATCCGGTTATTTCTGATGCGCAAAATTTCCAGTTGTGACCCCTCAACGGCCAGTTGCAGACGTTCCTGCAGATCGGTGATCATTTCGTCGCCTTCATAAATAATTTCCAGCCAGGCGCAGGAGTTCGCTGCAGAAAGCATGGAGATCCTGTCTGAGATTACCTGCCAGTTTCCCCTGATGCGTTCGAGCGGCTGGAAAACCGGGATATTGATCAGGCTGACAGCAGGGCAGGTTGCAGAAATCTGCCGGTTGAATTCAATCAGACAAACACTCTTCTCCTGATTGGCTTCACCGAAACCGATTGGCAGGGGAGAGCCGCTGTAGCGCATGACGGGTGAGTTATTCACCTGCTGCGGCACATGCAGGTGGCCCAGTGCCAGGTAATCAATGTCGGATGGGAAAATCGAGGCCGGAACATGCGCCAGTGATCCGACATACAGTTCCCGTACGCCATCACCTTCAACAGTCTGTCCGCCGGCAACGAACACATGCCCCATCGCGATAATCGGGACAGAAGGTGAAAGTGTGTCACGCTGCAGCCTGGCCAGGCTGATTACCTCGGCATAGTGGTCACGTATTCCCCCGACCAGTTTGCGCGATTTGTCTTCCATACTTTCTCCTGCCTCTGCCGTGCGGATATCCCGATCCCGCAAATGTGGAACGGCGCAGACGATCAGTTCCGCATTCCCCTCCGGATCATGGAGAACCAGTATTTCATCTGCCGGGTTGCCGGACAGACTGCCTGTGACGTGCACATCCAGTGCGCTGAGTAATTCCCGGGGAGCGCTGAGAAAGGAAGGAAAGTCATGATTCCCCGCGATGATGACGACATGCCGGCAGGCAGAGGCGGCAATGCGGTGCAGAAAACGGTAATAAAGCTGCTGTGACCGGTTGCCCGGGGTGCTGGTATCAAAAATATCACCCGCAATCAGCAATACATCAACCTGCTCCTGCTCGATCGTTTCCACCAGCCACGTGAAAAAGGCTTCAAATTCATCATACCGTTTGCGGCCATACAAGGTCTTGCCGATATGCCAGTCAGAAGTGTGAAGAATTTTCATAGGGCATCAGGGTGTGGAACAGATTGTCGGAATTGGTTTTGTCTGTGAAAACAATATGAGGTTAATACATTTTCCGTATTCGAAGTGATGCTCTGTTTTATTCCGCATAAATGCAGGGTCTGATTGACGCTGATCAGGTTAATCGGTATAGTGACCGACTTTTCCGGGGTGTAGCGTAGTCTGGTAGCGCGCCTGGTTTGGGACCAGGATGTCGGGAGTTCAAATCTCTCCACCCCGACCAATTTACGTGTCGCTGATACGGGCCAGAGCCCGGTTTGAGTCGTAGTGCCCGTAGCTCAACCGGATAGAGCACCAGCCTTCTAAGCTGGGGGTTACAGGTTCGATTCCTGTCGGGCACGCCAAAACAGACCGGAATTTCCCTGGTTATGTTGGTTTTTTCAGATCCATGGTGGCTGTAGCTCAGTTGGTAGAGTCCCGGATTGTGATTCCGGTTGTCGTGGGTTCGAGTCCCATCAGCCACCCCACCAATTAATCATCCATATTTTTCCTGATCCTCCCTGTTCCTGTCCGCCAGGCAGCCCGAATCATTTACTGACTGGCCTGAAGAACTGCTTAACGGGTTTTTCTGATTCCAGCCATGATTTTCTGAGGATTTTCTGAAAAATGCTCTGAAAAACGTTAGCGGGGCCATTTCAGCACAAAGAAAGAACGGACAAAAACAGGTGAAAAAGCGCAGTTTACAGAGAGTCAATGCGCATTTTGAGTCTGTTTCTAACGTAGTGATGGCAACACAGACAGTTTTCCAGAGGATTTCTAAAAATTTTCGTAGCGGTTAACGTCAAAAATTCCCGCCTGTAATGGCTGTTGCTGTTTTTGCCAGGCGGTGATGTCGTGCAGTATTTCCCAGAATTGCGGGTGCGTGCGCCGTATTCCCCAGGTTTCCACGATCTGTTCGAAATCTCTGGTTTTTTTCGCTTTCCCCAGTTGTGATACAAATTTTCCGATTTCTGCAGCAGGAACATCGAACATAAAATTGGGATAGCTGCCGGTAATGCCGGGATAAACGGTAACACGGTCTTTTTCAGGCTGGTAACGCAGTTCTTCACCCAGCATGAAGGCGACATTGCTGTGAGCGCGATCTCTCAGCAGGGTATAAACAGTACGCTCGTTATGTCCATGCCTGACACGGATAAATGTGACTTCTGACAGTTGTGTAATACCTGAAAAACTGGAAGCCGGCTGTGCTGCAATACGGGATAGTGCCTGATCAGCCTGTTGTATCCAGTGCGGCTGGCCGGTGCGGCTGCAGTTTTCCTGTTCACAACGATTCAGCGGGTCATGCGCCATGGTGTTGATGGACTGGAAACGTTCAAGCATGTGTGATGCCAGTTCCAGTTTCGGGTTTTCCGTGACGAAACGCTCCGCTGAGGGAGATCGATCGTCAATATCCTCGTAAACGATACCAAACTTCAGTTTACCCAGATCCTGATACCAGTCGTTCAATACGGTTTTACGCTGCCCGGCAGGAAGCAGACGTACAAAATTCTGTTCCGAACCATTACGGATCAGATCAAAGTAAAGCCGTGTCAGGATCTGATGGGCGACGTTGCCAAAAACATCAAAATTAACGACCAGCTGGTAGTAAGTTTGCTCCAGTAACGGGTAATCCATTAACCACAGGGTTTGCGGAACCGCACCAGTCAGCCCGCTTACGACAGAGGCACTGTTGTGATGGCGGAAAACAGTCAGCAGTGCGTTTTTATTCTGGCCGGCGCCATTCCAGATGTCTTCCAGCGATGCTCCCTGCGGTTGCTGTGAAACATAATGCTGCTGGCGCAATGTCAGATAGTCATTATGACGTTTGAGATAATGCAGCCAGTTTTCACCGGCATCCAGCAGGCGATCATCCTGCCCTGGCATGCCCAGCAAGGGGATAGCCTGTTGCTGGTAGGCACTGTCTGTAACGAAAAGATCGGATTCCGGTGACTGAAATACTGTCCAGAAATGATCGCGTATCACATCGGTTGCAATCTGGCCGCGACAAACTGGCCCGTGGATAAAAGTGCGTACAAAATATTCTGCCTCATCCAGCATGAACTGGTAGCGTGCACGTGCCGGGATAGCGGCAAAAGTGACAAATGGATTGGAGCGCTCGGTATAGCCATAACCTGGTAAATCGCCCACAGACCAGGCGTCGCTGAAAAACAGTTCATCAATGCGCTGCAGCTTTTTCCGGTCGAGCGGATAGAGAATGCGCCGCTTGTGTGTGATCGTGCCTGCTACCGGGCGCAGACGGTAGAAGAATGGCCCGCCCGGGTCGTCATTCGGGCTGACTGTGGCAATGGGGATGACCGCTTCACCTGGCGGGGCGGATGAACGCAACAGCTCGAAAAAACGGGGTTCATTCCCGGATTCCGGAAAATACAGGTAGGCCAGAAACAGGTGTTCATACAGCCAGCGTGCCACCAGCCCGCCGCGTTTGTCTTCCCGGTTAAATAACGCTTCCCATGTCCGGATTGCCTGTTCTTCAGCCTGCGTCAGTGTAACGGGTTCATCTGGTATTGCTGCACCCTGATCCAGCCACCCGGCCAGGAGGGAATACTCTCGGTCAGTCAGGCCGCTGGTGCCAAGCGGCATACCTTCCAGGGGGTGATCATGTGCATAATCGGGAAATTCATCTTCTGAAATACATTGATTGTCACGACTAAAACCGGTTTTGATCGAATCCGGCAATTTGCTGCCGGGCCGGGGTGGAAATTGCTTTCCCAGCATGATCATGTTTTTCAGCAGGGATTGAGTCTGTTCTTTTTTAGCCTGCAAAACAGAATAAAAGCCGCGTTCTCGCCAGCCTTCAACAGTAAGCTCATCTATACCCAGACGGGTGGGCTTCATCGCTTTGGTGCGGATATTGCTGTAAACCTGCTGGTGAGAGGCGCCACGCTCCAGTCCCTCGGCATTTTCTAGTTTGAGCTGGCATGGTGCATCAAAGCAGCTGTGGCAGGAAAGGCACTTGGTTTCGATAATTGGCTGGATTTCTTTGATGAAAGAAACCTGGTGTCTGGCGGGTGCCGGTAAATCGGCCGGAGCGGGAACCGGCTGTTTACCGGGAAATGAATGCTCGTTATCTCCGCATGCGGACAATATCAGGATAAGGCTCAGTAAACACGGCAACAGGCAATAGGTGCGCACAAATAACTCCGGAAGGGAACGAATGGTGAGGATTTTATCCCGGGGGGCCTTATAGAAACAGAATAGCAGCAGAATAAACTCGTGTTTTCAGCATCAGTGTTCTCTTCATCTGCCAAAAACATCTTCCCACAGCTGAAATACCGCCTGTCTGGCATCACTTAAATGATCACTTGCCACACGTGCAAATTTCTGGGAGGTATCTCTGGGCAGGGTTGTGCTGCCGGCTTCCGGATTACCGCTTAGCCTGAGCTGGTGCTGCGTTCGCCGGAGTTCGCGATAAGCTACTAATGCTGCGCTGGCTTTGTCGGCGGATGTCAGTCCCAGCTCACCTGCAAGTTTGAGCAGGGCGATATTGCCGATATTGCCGGTCAGCTGCGGATAGCGGTGGGCATAACCCAGCACCAGATATTGCACGATGAATTCCACATCAATGATGCCGCCGTGGTCGTGCTTGATATCGAATAGCGGTGTGGGGTTCGGGTGTGCTTCCAGCATTTTTCTGCGCATCACCAGAATTTCCTGTTTTAGTTTTGCCGGATCACGTGGCTGGCAAAGTATGTTTTTACGCATCCGTTCAAACATTTCGCCCACATTATGATCGCCAACGACAAAACGCGCCCGCGTCAGTGCCTGATGTTCCCACACCCAGGCCTGCTCATGCTGATACTGGCTAAATGCTTCGATAGCGTTCACCAGTAATCCGCTGGTGCCATTCGGACGTAATCGCAGATCGGTTTCATACAATATGCCGGCGGATGTCTGGCTGGTCAGCCACAGATTGATGCTTTGCGCCAGCTTGGTATAGATTTCTGCGGCATCGGGGTGGTTATCCTGGTAGAGAAATACAATATCGAGATCGGAGACATAGCCCAGTTCTTTCCCTCCCAGTTTGCCGTAGCCGATAATGGCAAAAACCGGGGACTCCAGGTGCTTCTTTTTCAGGCCCTGCCAGGCGAGTTGCAGCACATTGTCGAGGATGAGATCAGCCAGCTCGGTTAAATGATCGCTGAGTTTTTCCAGCAGCAGATCCCCCTCCAGGTCAATGGCGAGCAGGCGAAATGTCTGTGCATGCTGAAAATGGCGCAATACATCCATTTGCCATTCCACCATCTGTGCTTTGGGGATGTTGACATGATGCAGCTGATGAACGAGTTCTGTTTTGAGTGCCGGCCAGTCCGGCAGGGTGTGCAGCCCGGATGGCGCGAGTAATTCGTCCATGAGAATCGGGTGCCGGCCAAGATAATCGCTTGCCCACTGGCTGGCGCTGACCAGTTTTGCCACGCGCGGCAGTGTTTGCGGGTGTTCCTGCAGCAGGGCGAGGTAGGCTGAATATCTGCCGATTTTTTCAAGTAACTGCAACATGCGTTCCAGCGTGATTTCTACGGAAGAAAAGCGGGTAATTACCTCCATCAGTGCGGGTATCAGCTCAAATATACGTTCCTGGTTGGGCTGGGAGAGCTGCCGGAAAAAAGTGCTGTTGTAAAACTGCCGGATACGTGCGGTAATTTTATCGGGGTTGATGTAACCAAGTGTTTGCAGCTCTCTGCTGAAGGCTTCGGTTGTTTCGTTATCTTCAGGCTGTTCCGGGTTGACCCGGGTAAATATGTCGTGCTGGACAACCTTGCGGCGAGCAGCAAAAATCTGCTCGAAATGACGGGTGACATTCTGGCGGTGCAGATCGAGATGATCAAGGAAATCCGCATAATCATTAAACCCCATGCTTTTTGCAATCAGTACCTGGTCATCAGGCTGTTGCGGCAAATTCTGGGTTTGCTGATCGTCGAGATACTGCAGGCGGTGTTCAAGTTTACGCAGAAAGCAGTAGGCATCGGTCAGTTCTGCGACGGTCTGCTCGGGAAGTGGCTGTTTCTGCCGCAGCCGCCACAGCACACCAAGCGTGGGGCGTATGCATAAATCGGCATCACGTCCGCCCCGGATCAGCTGGAATACCTGAGTAATGAATTCAATTTCACGAATACCGCCAGGGCCAAGTTTGATATTGTCGTGCAGCTCGCGCCGATCGACTTCCTTCCGTAACTGCGCATGCAGACTGCGCATGGCTTCATAGGCTTCAAAATCCAGGTATTTGCGGAATACAAAAGGGCGCACGATCAGCTCCATCAGCGCTGCTTCGGCCACCGATGAACCGGTAATAACGCGGCTTTTGATCCAGGCATGCCGCTCCCATTCGCGCCCCTGGGTAATGAAATAGTCTTCAAGCATGGGCAGGCTGATGGCAAGCGGGCTGTTTTCACCGTGCGGGCGCAGCCGCATATCGACACGAAATACATAGCCGTCCACGGTATAATCATTCAGGCTTGCAATCAGCTTCCGCCCCAGCCTGACAAAAAATTCATGATTGCTGATGGATTTTCTGCCATCTGTTTCACCATCTTCGGGATAAATAAAAATCAGATCCACATCAGAGGATACATTGAGTTCGCCTCCTCCCAGCTTTCCCATTGCCACGATCAGCAGCTGCTGCTCTGTGCCGGTTTTTTCTCCTGCCGGTTTACCAAAATGGTCGGGTTGCGTCATTGCCATATGGAGAAATTCCAGTGAGAAGCGGATCGTTACATCTGCCAGTGCAGTCATGGTTGTCATGACCTCGTTCAGATCAGCCAGTCCGGCCAGATCACGTGCAGCCAGCCGGAGGATGACGCATTTACGCAGCTGGCGCAGTATCCGGTGCAGATCCGCTTCCTCCAGAAGCGGAACAGGGGGCGATTGCAGAAAATCTGACATCTCCTCCCATGAAAAAGGATTTTGTAATTGATCCAGCAGGCTTTGCCGGAGATCGGGCTCGCTTTCCAGTGTGCGTTTCAGGTACCGGCTGTAAGGCAGGATACTGTTGACAATGGAAGTGGCCTGGTGTGTGTGGATGGATGTGGGCATGCAGGATAAATGGCGTTGTACCCGGTTACGTTACCGTGTGATGCAAGGGGCTGAATAAAATAGGAATCGGTTACATTATTACCATGGTGAGCAGTTATTGCGGTAATCATATCCTGCCGGAAGATGCGGAAGCTGTCTTTTCGTATACGAAAGCAGAATTCCAGGTGGTGTATGGACTATACCTGGCGGCAGTTTCGCGGGCAGGTTTGTCATGAGCAGATTTGTCATGGGTGGATTTGTATTGGCCAGGTTATTTTGAAGTTATGCCGCATTCTTTTTTGCGTCTTTGTGCCATTGGGTTGAGCCGGGCAGGCAGAGGGCTGCTGCTGGGGTTAATGCTGGCCGGCCTGCTGTTGCTTGCAATGCGTTACTGGATTTTGCCTGATATTGGAAGGTATCGTTCTGATATTGCTGCCGCTGTTACTGATGTTGCCGGGCAGCCGGTACAGATTGATGCGATTAAGGCTGACTGGGATGGACTGCGCCCGCATCTGTCGATGCAGGGAGTGAGTGTGTCAGATCGGCTGGGTAATCCGGTACTGGTATTCCCGGAAATAGAGGGCACAGTTTCGTGGCGGTCACTGCTGCGCGGTGAGCTCAATTTTCATGAAATTGTAATTGATCGGCCTGCGCTGGTAACGCGCCGGGATACGGAAGGGATCTGGCATATTGCGGGGGTCGCCCTGAGTGAAAACCGGCAGGAGAGCGGGTTTTTAGACTGGCTGCTGCGTCAGCGGCGTTTGATCGTCAAACAGGCCACTGTTTACTGGCAGGATGAGTTGCACCAGCGGCCGGTGCATTATTTTGAGTCGGTCAGCCTGTATTTGCAGAATACACGCTGGGGAAAGCGCCATCAGTTCGGGTTACAGGCCGGATCATCCAGTCCTTTGTTTTCACGGGCAGAGATACGGGGTGATTTTGTTACTGATGCTATCCGTGCGTTATCAGGCTGGCAGGGACGACTGTTTGTTGAGTTACGGGATTTTGACCTGGAAAGCTGGCAAAAATGGATGATATTGCCGGCAGAGCTGTCTCTGAAAAAAGGTAAAGGCAGCATGCGGGCCTGGACAGATATTCATGCTGGCAGCTTTACAAGGTGGGTGTCGGATATCAGTTTGCAAAATGCAACTATTCAGTTTGCCCGGCATTTGCCGGCGATGGAGCTCAGCTGGCTGTCCGGCCGGGGAGGATGGCAGAGGGGCGATGAGGTAAAGGAGGTGGTGAAAGGGAAGGTAAAGGGAATAGATCAGCAGTGGTTTTCCCGGGATTTGAAAATCGGTTTTAACGGCTTGCCGCTGACTGCGCTGACAAATATTTCTTTACACGTACTGGACCGTAAAGATCCGACCCTGTCTGAATACAGTCTGCAGGCGGAAGGGTTGGATATGAGCGTGCTGACCCGGCTGGCGGCCAGTTTGCCGGTAAAAGACGGCTTGCATAAGCTGTTGTCAGGGTTGTCTGCACGCGGAACGGTGAAGCACGTCAACCTCAAGTGGCAAGGTGACTGGACACAAAAATCACCTTTCCGGATCAATGCCGGTTTCAGTGATATTGCGGTACGGTCATTGGATGACTACCCTGCATTCAGTGGGCTCAGCGGGGTAATTGATGCAAGCGAAACAGGAGGATCACTGTTCCTGTCTTCAAAGAATGCAGCAATCAGCAAACCTCGACAACAGGAAGAAAAACTCCGTTTTGATACGCTAACCGGGCGGCTGGACTGGAAAACTGCCGCTGATCATGAGGCGACCCGAATCAAGTTTAGTAATATTGCTTTCAAAAATGACGCCGGCAGTGGTTCTTTGCAGGGGAGTTATATCTTTGGCAAGGATGTGCCCGCACAGGTTGATCTGGCGGGAAGTGTGTCACAAGGCGATCTGCAGCTGCTGGAGAGAAATATCACCTGGGTGGCCGGTAATGCCTGGAAAAGCAGGCTGAGCGGAGCGGCTGTATCAGGTCAGGTAAGTGATGCGAAATTTCATATCAGGGGACCGCTGCATGGTGAATTTACCGGCAAAAATCATGATTTCTCTATAAATGCAGAGGCTGCCATCCATAATGCCGAGATCAGAATACCGGGTGACTGGCCGGAAATATCCGGGGTAACCGGACGGGTTTCAAAACAGGAAGGGGAGGTTAATTTGTCATTTTCTGCTGCCAGTGTCGCTGGTATTGGTTTGCAGAAATTTACCCTGCAGACGGATGACTGGCATGCTGATCGCCCGGAAATCAGAATACGGGGTGTGGCGGAAGGAGAAAGCGCGGAGATGGCTGCCCTGTTAAGCAGGATGGCCGTCGATCAGCATGTGAATGAACTGCTGAAGCGAACCGGGTTTTCCGGAAAAGGGCAGTTGCAGGCAGATGTGGTGTTGTCAGCAGCCCGGGAAAAATTTTCTGTTACCAGGCTGCAGGGGCGCTACCAGTTTAAAGATAACCGGATTGACTTTGATCGTTATGTGCCTGATTTTGACAAGGTCAATGGCTCGCTGATTTTCAGCGAATCAGGTGTCGTGCTGGAAGATATGCATGCCCGGCTGCTGGGAGGTCCGGTTGATATTTTTTCCTCGCCATTACCCGAGGGAGGGATACGAATTTCTGCCAGGGGTCGGGCAGATTTTGAGCGTTTCCGGTCAGAAGATTCGCCGGTTAAATCAATTCAGTTGTCGCAACTGTGGACGCAGTTTGCACATGGCGCTTCGGACTGGCAGGTTGCGGTTGATGTTGAGCGGAATAAGGTTGGCATCGTGATCGAATCTTCACTGGAGGGTGTGGAGTTGACGTTTCCGGCACCGTTTTCCAAACCGGCAGCCCGGGCAGTTCCCATGCGGCTGGAGAAGATTTTTACCTCGCCGCACGATGATTTTTTGCGCTTTCATTATGGCGATTCCCTGACGGCGGAGTTTCAGCGTATTCACGAGAAGACACATTTTTATCATCCTGTACGCGGAATTATCCGCTTTGGCGGGCATGGTACATTGCCGCAGGATAAGATAACCCGGATCGAAGGCTCCATTCCTCGCCTGCAGTGGGATCAGTTGCGGACATTGTTCAAATGGCATGCCGGGATGGATGTTTCGCTCGATCATGATGCTCGTGGACTGGATAATATTTTGACGAGATCGCTGCAATTTGACCTGAAAATTGACCAGGCTGAGTTTCTGTCCAGTATTTTTAATGATGTTGCACTGTCAGGTGAAAGGGCGGGTGAAACCTGGCGGGTACATGTTTCCGGTCAGGAAGCCGATGGCAAAATAATCTGGCACACGGCAGAACCGCAGAAAGTTGTGGCACGTTTAAACCGGTTAAAAATTCCCGAAAATGCTCCGATAAATACTTTTATATCACAAACGCAGGAATCTCCCGGGGATTGGCCGGCTCTGGATATTGAAGCTGATGAACTGTTTGCAAAAGAGGGGCGGCTGGGCCAGCTCAAACTCAGCGCTGTACAAAGAAAGGATGGCTGGCTGGTGGAAAATCTGGATATCCGGCATCCGGACAGCAGGTTGCTGGCAAATGGGTTGTGGGAAAATCATGTACCACCTTATCGGATGTACAGTCATATCCGGCTGCAATCCGGCAATATTGGAAAGTTACTTAAGCGTCACGGTTATCCGGGGCGTATTGCTCGCGGCGAAGGGGTGCTGGAAGGTGATCTGAATTGGGCGGGGAAACCATCATCACCTGATCTTCCGACATTGTCCGGCAGCCTGCAGCTGGATGCGCAGCACGGGCAGTTTACAGAATTGAAACCCGGCATTGCCAGATTACTGGGGATTTTTGATCTGAAATCCCTGCCTCGCAGACTGATGCTGGATTTTTATGATGTATTCGGTAAGGGTTTTGGATTTGATGAGTTGAGTGGCCTTATCAACATCCGGAATGGTATTGCTTCGGTTGATAATCTGTACATATCAGGGAGTGCGGCAGAGCTTGCTTTAAGCGGGAAACTGGATCTGGTGAATGAAACACAGGCCTTGAATCTGAAAGTGTTTCCTTCGTTGGGATTGGCAACACCGATTGCCGGAATTGCCGCCATGATTGCCAGCAGAACCTTGCGGGATCCTTTTGACCGGGTGTTGCTCAATGAATATGAGATCACCGGGAGCTGGAGTGATCCGGTAGTCGCCAGGCTGAATGAGGAGAGTGGCGGGGCCGGGCGGCCGCAAGGCCTGCCTCACTAGCGTTTTTCAGAGGATCCTGAATCCGTTCTGGAATCGGGTCAGAATACAAAATAATGGTGGTGAAGTGCAGTTTCTCCACTTTGGAATATAACCTGGGGAAGAGGAAGCCCAATATGAGCGGTTTGAAGATAGGATTAAGAGCAGTATTTTTGTTGGCGGACAATAGATACGGGGAGGGTAAAAATCATGTCAGCTGAGGTTCGTACTGATCAGGCAACCCGTTCCGGGGCAGGTGAGCATGCCAAAATAAAGGTGGCAGCTGTTCAGATGGCTTCTGGTCCGAGTGTTTCAGCCAATCTTGAAGAGGCTTTTCGTCTGATTGAGGAGGCGGCTGCCAGGCAGGCCAGGCTGGTGGTGCTGCCGGAATATTTCTGTATTATGGGAATGAAGGATACGGACAAGCTGGCGGTACGTGAAAATCCCGGTGAAGGGGAAGTTCAGAATTTCTTGAGTGAAACAGCCAGGCGATTCGGTATCTGGCTGGTGGGCGGATCAGTACCGCTGGTTTCGCCGGTATCAAACAAGGTTTATAACAGCTGCCTGGTTTACGATGAGCACGGCCAGCAGGTGGCACGCTACGATAAGATCCACCTGTTTGGGTTATCGATGGGTAACGAGAATTTTGCGGAAGAAAAGACCATCGATGCAGGTAACCGGGTGGTTGCACTTGATTCGCCTTTCGGGCGGATGGGACTTTCGATCTGTTACGATCTGCGTTTCCCGGAGCTTTACCGTATGATGGGTAAAGTTGATATCATTCTGGCACCCGCTGCATTCACTGCGATTACCGGTAAAGCACATTGGGAGACGCTGATTCGGGCGCGTGCTATTGAGAATCAGGCTTATCTGGTTGCGCCTGCACAGGGAGGGTTTCATGTGAACGGACGGGAGACCAATGGCGACAGTATGATTGTTGACCCGTGGGGTGTTGTTATCGATCGTCTGCCACGCGGATCCGGTGTGGTCGTTGCTGAAATTGACCGCAGTTATCAGCTAAGTGTACGGGCGAGTTTGCCGGCTCTGGAACATCGTTGCCTGCTCGCCTGTTAAGTGAACCCTGCATCTAATTTTGATGCTATTTTGATTTTTCTGCAGACAGGCCGCTGTTGTTCAACTCAGCAGCGGCCTGTTTATTGATTTTTTATTAAGTGTATCTCCGGAATGATGGATTCATTTGCGATTGCCGATCAGTATTTACTGGCCCCTTATGAGCTGAACACGGACAGGCTGCAGGATGTGTTCGGGCATATTCACTCTCATCAGATTGATTATGCGGATATTTATTTTCAGTACAGCCGGTCGGAGGGCTGGGTGCTGGAAGAAGGTATCGTTAAATCAGGCAGCTTTAATATCGATCAGGGAGTTGGGGTGCGTGCAGTCAGTGGTGAAAAAACCGCTTTTGCCTACTCGGACGATATCAGTAATCAGGCGCTGATTTCTGCTGCCCGTGCAACGCGTGCGATTGCTGCTCAAGGCGGTGGAGCACAGGCACATATCACGAAGTTATCGGGAAATACTGCCAGACAGGCTTTATATTATCCCTCTCTGGATCCCGTTGCACTTTGCGGGGATGCTGACAAGATCAGCATGCTCGAACGGCTGGAGGGGTTTGCACGTGCACTGGATAAACGGGTTATTCAGGTTATGGCTTCGCTGTCAGGGGAGTACGAGGTTGTGATGGTGGTGCGCAGTGACGGGCTGCTTGCCTCCGATGTACGGCCACTGGTACGGGTATCGCTCCAAGTGATTGTTGAAGAAAATGGCCTGCGGGAGCAGGGAGTCTCTGGCGGGGGCGGGCGTTTCGGTTACGCCTATTTCACTGATGCTGTATTGCAGGATTATGCTCAGAAAGCAGTTCGCCAGGCACTGGCGAATCTGGCTGCAAAACCGGCACCTGCGGGAAGTATGACAGTTGTGCTGGGTAGTGGCTGGCCGGGTATTTTGCTGCACGAGGCAATTGGGCATGGCCTTGAAGCCGATTTCAACCGGAAAGGAAGCTCGGCTTTTTCCGGCCGGATCGGTGAACGGGTGGCGGCGCCAGGCGTGACAGTGGTTGACGACGGTACGATACGTGATCGCCGCGGATCACTGAATATGGATGATGAAGGTAACCCGACGCAATGCACTATGCTGATTGAGGATGGCATACTCAGAGGCTATCTGCAGGACAGTCTGAATGCCAGGCTGATGAACCAGCCGGTTACCGGTAACGGCAGGCGTGAATCATTTGCACATATCCCCATGCCGCGCATGACCAATACCTGTATGTTAAATGGTGACAGAGATCCGGAGGAAATCATCGCTTCCGTCAAACAGGGTTTGTACGCGGTCAATTTTGGTGGCGGGCAGGTTGATATCACCAGTGGCAAATTCGTATTCTCTGCTGCGGAAGCCTATATGATTGAAAATGGTAAAATCACCTATCCGGTAAAAGGGGCTACCCTGATTGGTAACGGGCCGGACGTACTGACTCGTGTTTCCATGATTGGTAACGATCTGGCGCTGGATCCCGGTGTCGGTACCTGTGGCAAGGAAGGGCAGAGTGTACCGGTAGGGGTTGGGCAGCCGACTTTGCGGATTGATGGTTTGACGGTTGGAGGAACGAACGGGTAGTCCCCGTATACCGGGCCTGGTCAGAACCACTCTGGGTGTGCTGAGATATTTACGGGAAGTAAATCTGTAATCCTAGTAACATATAGCGGGTGTTGGCCAGCTCGTGCCCTGTATTTTTCGCGGCTGATAAAGAAGATATAAGATGGGTTCCCTCTTCGGTTAATCGAATGATGGCTGCTCATTTTTTCTTTCAGGAAGCTGGAAGTTCCGGGTGCGGGGTGTTTTCTATTTTCCGGCTTTGTAATTGACAATCAATACAAGGCAAATACTGATTCTAACGACAAGATGAAGAAAGATTATTTTGCATCTGAGGATTCCCTGGCATGAGTACTGAACTGACAGGTGCTGAAATTACGATACGCTGTCTGCAGGAAGAAGGCGTAACCCACATCTTTGGTTATCCCGGTGGTGCCGTATTGTTTCTGTACGACGAATTGTTCAAACAGGATAAAGTCAAGCATATTCTGGTTCGTCATGAACAGGCTGCTCTCCATGCGGCAGATGGTTACGCGCGCTCCAGCAATAAAGTTGGCGTGGCACTGGTAACATCCGGCCCGGGGGTAACCAATGCGATAACAGGCATTGCTACCGCCTACATGGATTCAATTCCCATGGTAATCATCAGCGGGCAGGTACCTACTGCTGCCATCGGACAGGATGCTTTCCAGGAAGTGGATACAGTAGGAATTACACGCCCCTGCGTTAAACATAATTTTCTGGTAAAAGATATATCGGAGCTGGCGACAACCATCAAAAAGGCTTTTTATATTGCATCAACTGGTCGCCCGGGGCCTGTGCTGGTGGATATTCCTAAAGATGTGACTCAGCAAAAAACGGAATTTCACTACCCTAACAGTGTTTCTTTGCGTTCCTATTCGCCAGTAACCAGCGGCGATTTTCAGCAGATCAAGAAAGCTGCCCAGATGATCCTGGAAGCCAAGCGGCCCATGGTTTATTCTGGTGGCGGGGTGATTCTGGATAATGCTGCGCCGGAATTGACAGAGTTTGTGCGGATGCTGGATTTTCCCTGTACCAGTACGCTTATGGGGCTGGGAGGCTATCCGGCAACAGATCGGCAGTTTGTCGGTATGTTAGGTATGCATGGCACCTATGAAGCTAATATGGCGATGCAGTACTGCGATGTGCTGATCGCAGTGGGTGCCCGTTTTGATGATCGTGTCATTGGCAACCCTAAACATTTTTACAGCGAAGAACGGAAGATTATCCATATTGATATAGATCCATCGTCGATTTCCAAACGTGTCAAAGTGGATGTGCCGATTGTTGGCAGTGTGTCTGCCGTATTAAAGGAACTGATTGCTCAGTTGAAGGCTGGAAGAGAAGCAGCTGATGCGCATGCCATGTGTAAATGGTGGGAACAGATTGAGTTATGGCGAGCGCGGGATTGTCTGAGATACGATCGTGCAGCCAGCGTTATCAAACCGCAGCTGGTAGTGGAGAAACTATATGAAATAACTGGCGGGGATGCATTTATCACATCCGATGTCGGTCAGCACCAAATGTGGGCGGCACAGTTTTATAAATTTGATAAGCCGCGCCGCTGGATCAATTCTGGTGGCCTGGGTACGATGGGGTTTGGTCTGCCATCTGCCATGGGGGTGCAGATAGCCAATCCAGGCAGCACGGTTGCCTGCATTACCGGAGAAGCGAGTATCCAGATGTGTATCCAGGAGCTGTCCACCTGCAGGCAGTATCATTTGCCCATCAAGATTATTAATTTGAATAACCGCTACATGGGGATGGTACGGCAATGGCAGGAATTTTTTCATGGCAACCGTTACGCTGAATCCTACATGGATGCGCTGCCTGATTTTGTCAAACTGGCCGAAAGCTATGGACATGTCGGGATGCGGATTGATAAGCCGGAAGATATTGATGGCGCTTTAAGAGAAGCTTTTAAACTGGATAAACAGCTGGTATTTATGGATTTCATTACGGACCAAACCGAAAATGTTTTTCCAATGGTGCCTGGTGGTAAGGGTTTATCCGAGATGATCCTGGTATAACGGTATGCGACACATAATTTCTTTGTTAATGGAAAACGAGGCAGGTGCTTTGTCGCGAGTGGCGGGCCTGTTTTCTGCTCGTGGTTACAATATTGAGTCCCTGTCCGTTGCTCCGACAGAAGATCCGACACTATCCCGTATGACGCTGGTTACTAACGGGCCGGATGAAATCGTTGAACAGATTACCAAACAGCTCAACAAGCTGATTGAAGTTGTCAAACTGGTTGATTTGGTTGATGAGGGTTACGTTGAACGTGAGCTTATGCTGGTAAAGGTAAGAGCAGTGGGTGAAGATCGCGAAGAATTGAAGCGGCTTACTGATATATTTCGAGGCAATATCATTGATGTTACCGATAAAATCTACACTATCGAGCTTACCGGAACCCGGTCAAAACTGGATGGATTTTTGCAGGCAATAGATCATAACCTGATTCTGGAAATAGCCAGAACGGGGGTTTCGGGTCTCAGCCGCGGAGAGCGGATTTTAAAGTTGTAAATTTTTACCGGAATCTGACGGCGGATTCTGATTTCATCGATGGGCCACATCGCCAGATGTGGCTGCATTCAATACTCTGGAAGGAAAATAATGAAAGTTTATTACGATAAGGATGCGGACCTGTCCCTCATCAAAAAGAAGAAAGTTGCCATTATTGGCTATGGTTCGCAAGGACATGCACACGCTAACAACCTGAATGATTCGGGAGTCAAGGTTACCATCGGCCTGCGCAAGGATGGTGCTTCCTGGGATAAAGCGAAAAAAGCCGGCCTGACCGTAAAGGAAGTGAGTACTGCTGTCAAAGATGCCGACATCGTTATGCTGCTGCTGCCTGATGAACAAATAGCGTCGGTTTACCAGACGGAAATTGAGCCTGCTCTGAAAAAAAATGCCACACTGGCCTTTGCACATGGTTTTAACATTCATTATGGCCAGGTTATTCCGCGCGAAGATCTGGATGTAATTATGATTGCTCCCAAGGGACCAGGTCATTTGGTACGTTCTACGTATACCCAGGGTGGCGGTGTTCCCTCTCTGATTGCCGTTCATCAGGATAAGTCCGGTAAAGCGCGTGACCTGGCACTGTCCTATGCAGCTGCAAATGGCGGCACGCGCGGAGGTGTAATTGAAACTACTTTCAAGGAAGAGACAGAAACAGATCTGTTTGGAGAGCAGGTTGTATTATGTGGCGGTTTAACATCACTGATCCAGGCTGGTTTTGAAACATTGGTTGAAGCCGGCTACGCTCCGGAAATGGCTTATTTTGAGTGCCTGCACGAGGTCAAGCTGATTGTGGATCTGATTTATGAAGGTGGTATTGCCAATATGCGTTATTCCGTATCCAACAATGCGGAATATGGTGACGTATCCAGAGGGCCTCGCATTATCACGGATGCTACCCGTAATGAAATGCGTAAAATCTTGCGTGAAATTCAGACAGGCGAGTATGCGCGTGAGTTTATTCTGGAAAATCGCGCAGGTGCGCCCGTACTCAAATCAAGCCGCCGTATTGCCTCAGAGCACCCGATTGAAACAGTGGGCGCCAAGTTACGTGACATGATGCCATGGATCAAAAAGAACAAGCTGGTCGATCAGGCGAAGAACTGAGCGTATGTCGACTTCCTACTATCCGCATCCGGTTATTGCGCGTGAAGGTTGGCCCTTTATTACTGGCGCGTTTGTTACGGCATTACTGGTGCAGTATCTGGCAGACTGGCAATGGGCACTGCCATTCTGGTTGATTGCACTGTTTATTCTGCAGTTTTTTCGTGATCCTTCACGGGTGATTCCCGATCTTGCCGGGGCTGTACTTGCTCCGGCTGATGGGCGAATTGTTGCCGTAGATCAGGTCCGGGACCCGTTTCTTTCACGTGAAGCACTGAAAATCAGTGTTTTCATGAATATCTTTAACGTACACTCAAACCGAAGCCCGGTGGATGGTGAAATACGTAATAAATGGTACTTTCCCGGGAGTTTTCTTAATGCAAGCCTGCCCAAAGCTTCGCTGGAGAATGAACGAAATGCCTTGTGGATCAGGGCTGATGGCGGACAGGATGTGATTTGTGTGCAAATAGCAGGCCTGGTTGCAAAACGGATTGTCTGTCATGCCCGGTCCGGAGAGCACCTTGCCCGTGGGCAGCGTTTCGGCTTCATTCGTTTTGGTTCACGGGTGGATGTCTATCTTCCGCTGGGAACAAAGGTTAATGTCAGAATTGGAGATAAGGTTCGTGCTACCGAAACAGTACTGGCGGAATTTCACTGACATTTTTAGACTGGAATCCATTTTCATTTATGCGGGAATCTGATTCAGAACGAATATCGGTTGTAAAGCTGCGATGGAAAAGACGGGGGATATATCTGCTACCCAATCTTTTTACCACCGCAGCGTTGTTCTCCGGTTTTTATGCGATTGTGCAGGCTATGAACGGCCATTACGAGCATTCCACTATTGCTGTTTTTGTGGCTATGGTATTTGATGGCCTGGATGGCCGGGTAGCCCGTCTGACACATACGCAAAGTGAATTTGGTGCAGAGTACGACAGTTTGTCCGATATGGTTTCATTCGGGACAGCGCCCGCGCTGATCGTATATGAATGGGCGCTGAAAGATCTGGGAAAACTGGGCTGGATTGCCGCATTCATTTATTGTGCTTGTGCTGCATTGCGACTGGCTCGTTTCAATGTCACTGTTGAAGTGATTGATAAGCGATTTTTTCAGGGGTTACCCAGCCCGGCTGCGGCTGCTTTGATTGCCGGGGTGATCTGGGTAGCGCTGGATTTTCAGGTGGCCGCTGCCAATATAGCCTGGCTGGCCTGGTTAATGACGTTATTTGCCGGATTGACTATGGTAACCAATATTCCGTATTACAGCGGCAAGGAAATCAACCTGCAAAAGAAAGCTTCTTTTTTTGTGGTTGTGTTACTGCTTTTGTTTATTTTTGTACTGATTCCAAGCCACCCCCCGCTGGTATTGTTCGGAATTTTTTTATCCTATGCCTTATCCGGGTACGGTATGAAAATCTGGCGGTTCTACAAGAATAGAAAACGCAGTGAAATCCGTAAAGAATCTTGAATATCTGCCGGTTGCGCAATGAAGGTAAACACTTTATATTTGCCGGCATGATGCAATTTACTGAAACTGTCTTCTCCTTCCATTCTTTCTACTCGGCAGCCCTGTTGTTTTTGACTGTTCGACTGCTGCGCCTTGCGCGCTAATATTTCAATTATTTCTCAATCTGTCTTGAAGTATAAAGGCTGACATAACAGCCGACCGTCCTGATTCAGTCAAAATAATAGTGGAGTGGAACAATGAAAGAGCGTCTGGTTATTTTTGATACAACGTTGCGTGACGGGGAGCAAAGCCCTGGTGCCTCCATGACTATGGAGGAAAAAGTGCGTATTGCCAGGCAGCTGGAGCGCATGGGAGTGGATGTGATCGAGGCTGGTTTCCCGGCGGCATCAAAGGGAGATTTTGAAGCAGTCAGGGCAGTGGCAGAGGTGGTGAGCAACAGCACGGTATGTGGACTTGCCCGTGCCATCGAGGCCGATATCAATCGTGCCGGCGAGGCTTTGCAGGTGAATCAGAATGTGCGTATCCATACCTTTATCGCCACTTCCCCGATTCATATGAAAAATAAGTTGCGCATGTCACCTGAGCAGGTGATTGAGCAGGCGGTAAAGGCAGTGAAGTGGGCGCAGCAATATACAGATAACGTTGAATTTTCTCCTGAAGATGCCGGCCGGTCAGAGATTGATTTTCTTTGCCAGGTACTGGAAGCTGTGATCGATGCAGGTGCGCGGACGCTGAATATTCCGGATACAGTGGGATACACCATGCCGGACCAGTTTGGTGCGCTGATCCGCACACTGCGTGAACGTATTCCCAACTCTGACAAAGCCGTTTTCTCAGTTCATTGTCATAATGATCTTGGTCTGGCAGTGGCCAACTCACTGTCTGCCGTTATGAATGGTGCGCGTCAGGTGGAATGTACGATTAATGGTTTGGGCGAACGCGCCGGTAATGCTGCACTGGAAGAAATTGTAATGGCAGTACGTACCCGGCAGGATTATTTCCCGTGTGATACACGTATTGATACCACGCAGATCGTACCCTCCAGCAAGCTGGTGTCGGGGATTACCGGGTTTCCGGTACAGCCTAACAAGGCGATTGTCGGTGCCAATGCGTTTGCACATGAATCAGGTATTCATCAGGATGGCGTACTTAAGCATCGTGAAACCTATGAAATTATGCGTGCTGAAGATGTGGGCTGGGGGGCAAATAAGCTGCTGCTGGGTAAACATTCCGGCCGGAATGCGTTTCGCAGTCGCTTGAAAGATCTGGGAATCGAATTGGAATCAGAAGAGAAACTGAATGCCATGTTTATGCGCTTCAAGGATCTCGCGGATAAAAAGCACGAGATCTTTGATGAAGATCTGCATGCGCTTGTTTCAGATGAGGCTCAGGTTCCCGAGGAATATTATCGCCTGTTATCACTGGCTGCACGCAGCGAAACAGGAGAAATGCCATTTGCCCGGGTGGTGATTGCTATAGGCAACAGCGAACAGCAGGCTGAATCAGAGGGGAGTGGCCCGGTGGATGCAGCATTTCGTGCTATCGAGAAAATATTGGACAGCAGGGCAGAACTGCAGCTGTACTCTGTTAACAATATCACCAGCGGGACAGATGCCCAGGGTGAAGTGACAGTCCGCCTGCAGAAAGCCGGGCGTATCGTCAATGGGCATGGGGCCGATACGGATATCATTACAGCTTCGGCCAAGGCTTATCTGAGTGCCTGCAATAAACTGCACTCCAGCCTGGAACGGACGCATCCACAGGTTTAAGAATAAATGGGTACTTTTAAGAATCCGGCCGTGCAGAGTGTGGCAGATAAATGCAGCAGTGAATATCATGCAACACAACACCATGATTTATCTGCAGAACCCGCTGTTAGAGGTACCCGCACAATCATTGGCATAATTCAGCAGAAGTGTGTTGTTTTTTCTCTGGTATTTGCTGTTTTATGCCTGTTTGCTCAGGGGGCTGAAGCCTACGATTTCAGTTTCGAAGATAGCACAGGTAAAACTCACACTTTATCCGGCTATAAAGGAAAGTGGGTACTGATCAATTTCTGGGCGACATGGTGCCCGCCCTGTTTGAGGGAAATTCCGGACCTGTCTGAACTGTCCAGGGAAAGAAACGATATTGTTATCATCGGTATTGCCATGGAATACGATGATGCACGGGATGTTCTGAAGTTTGTGGATAAGATGACAATTCCTTATCCGGTTGTACTGGGTGACAGAGCCTCGGTTGCTCAGCTCGGCGATGAGATCTCACTGCTGCCAAGTACGTACCTATATGACCCTCAAGGTAGGCCGGCTGCCAGAAAAATCGGTCTGATTACGCGTACCGAAATTGAGAATTTTATTGGAAAGGCCCGCTGAAATAATATCAGTCAGTGTTATCAGCCTGGATTACCAGTCAGTATCACCCGTAAATCTTACAGTTACTTTGCAGCAACCTGGTAAACCCAGTTGCGTCGCCAGGCATTGAATATCAGGTTGGGATACTCGGCTTTCCCCAGGCTGCCGTTGTATCTGCCCAGTGCTCTGAAATAATCACCTTGCTCCAGATCAAGGTAGTGGCGCAGAATCGTACAGCCATAACGCAAATTGACACGCAGATGAAACAGATTGTGTTCCGGATTGCCGATCATATCCACCCAGAACGGCATCACCTGCATAAACCCGCGCGCGCCCGCAGAAGAAACAGCATATTTTCTAAAGTTGCTTTCCACCTGAATGATGCTCAGTACCAGTTCAGGGTCAAGCCCGGCGCGGGTGGCTTCGTAGTGAACAGTAATCAGGAACGCCCTGCGCTCTTCCATATTCGGGATCCGTTTTTCCAGACGTTCTGCCATACTGTCCAGCCAGTCTCTGGCTTCAGGTCCCGGAAGGGTGACAAGCATGGGTACGGCCCGGTCGCTGACAGAACGTTGCAGCACAGTGCGGGTGCTGGCCGATAGTGGCTCATAAACCTGTGCGCCAGCTGTAACTGTGCCTGGAATGATTAAAAATAATAATGAATATATCAGTCGCCACATATTTCCTTGATGACGGGAATAATTTCCTGTAATGAGAGCATACGGGGCGTTTTATCCATACGCCCCTGGTATTCCACCACTCCGTCTCGCAGATTCCGTTCGCCAATTACAATACGATGTGGAATCCCGACCAGTTCCTGATCAGCAAACATTACACCCGGCCTTTCTTCGCGATCATCCAGTAATACTTCGATATTCGCTGCACGACAGGCCTGATAAAGTTTCTCGGTTTCAGTCCGGACCTGTTCGCTCTTATGGTAGCCGACCGGGATGATTGACAGCTGAAACGGAGCGATTGCCTGTGGAAACAGAATGCCTCGCTCATCGTAGTTTTGCTCAATAGCGGCGGCAACAATGCGTGAAACACCAATACCATAACAGCCCATTTCCAGAATTCGGGTTTGCCCGGATTCATCCAGACAGGTTGCCTTCATTTTTTCTGAATACTTGGTGCGTAACTGAAAAACATGGCCCACTTCAATGCCCCGGCAAATTTCAAGTATGCCTTTCCCGTCAGGTGAAGGGTCACCTGCTGCCACGTTGCGGATATCAAAAACCTGATCCGGCAATGGCAGGTCACGCTCGAAATTGACCTGGTGCAGATGAAAGCCTGCTTCATTTGCACCACAGGCAAAATTGCTCATTTCCAGCACGGCCCGATCAGCGATGATTTCTGCTTTTATACCCACAGGCCCGAGGTACCCTGGCGGACAACCCATTTCAGCAGTGATTCTGCTTTCCTCGGCAAATTCAAAATTGCTGAGGGATGGAATTTTTCTGACTTTAGTCTCATTGAGTTGATGATCACCACGCAACAGCAACAGGTAGAATTTTTCACCAGCAGTTACGGCCAGTGTTTTAAGCGTCTGCTCAACCGGGATACCCAGGAATTCAGCCACATCCTGGCAGGATTTACGATCAGGTGTGGCAATCTTTTCCATGATTCCTGCCGGTTCTTCGCGTGGAATACCATGTGCCACGGCTTCAGCCAGTTCAATATTGGCGGCGTAGTCAGAATCGGGGCAGAAGGCAATGGCATCTTCACCGGAATCAGCCAGAACATGAAATTCATGCGATCCGCTGCCGCCTATTGCCCCGGTATCAGCAGCGACTGCACGGAATTTCAACCCGATGCGGGTAAAAATCCGGCTGTATGTCTCCTGCATGAGGCGGTAGGTCTGCTCCAGACAATCCACATTGGCATGAAAGGAATACGCATCTTTCATGATGAATTCCCGCGCACGCATCACGCCAAATCGTGGACGGATTTCATCACGAAACTTGGTTTGAATCTGGTAGAAATTGATGGGCAGCTGCCGGTAGCTTTTGATTTCACGGCGTGCAATATCAACAATCACTTCTTCATGTGTCGGACCAAAGCAAAAATCATGCTTGTGGCGATCCTGGATTTTCAGCATCTGCGGACCAAATACGTCCCATCGGCCTGTTTCCTGCCAGAGTTCGGCCGGATGAACGGCTGGCATCAAAAGTTCTAAAGCGCCACTGTTGTTCATTTCCTCGCGGATGATATGTTCGATCTTGTGTAGAATTCTCAGACCAAGCGGCATCCAGGTATACAATCCGCTGCCCAGGCGCTTGATCAGCCCGGCGCGCAGCATGAGGCGATGACTGATTAACTCCGCTTCAGCCGGGGCTTCTTTGAGTGTAGAAAGGAAGAATTGAGAAACGCGCATGATGGGATTCCATTATCATAGTAGGTGATTAGGTAATTTTACCTTGAAACCACCTTTATCCGGCGTGCTTTGGCGGGATCTGACCGCTGTGCGGAAAGGTCAGAGAGGCGAATGGCAGGAAACCTGACGATCTTGATTGCTGTAAATTTTTGTGGCTGTAAATCGTTACCAAAATATGGAAAAATTGTCGGCAATTCAATATAGATTAAGTTAAATTGACAGGTGAATCGGATGATCGACCGTAATGGATACAGAGCAAACGTCGGTATTATCCTCCTGAATTCAAAGAACCAGGTTTTTTGGGGGAAGCGTGCCAGACAAAATTCATGGCAGTTTCCACAAGGCGGGATCAAATCGGGGGAAACGCCCACCCAGGCCATGTACCGGGAGCTGGCTGAGGAAACAGGGCTGCAATCGGCACATGTGGAAATTCTGGGGAGGACCAGAGAATGGCTGCGTTACGATGTACCAGCCTGCTGGACCCGTCGTGACTGGCGTAAAAATTACCGGGGGCAGAAACAGATCTGGTTTCTGCTGCGCATGTTGGGAAGAGATTGTGATGTATCACTCAAAACCTGCGCCCATCCTGAATTTGATGCCTGGCGCTGGAACCAGTACTGGGTTGAGCTGGAGTCTGTAGTTGAATTTAAACGGCAGGTTTATCGCCAGGCATTGACAGAGCTTTCCCGATTGCTGGATTACGAGGCCGGACTGGGTAGTGATCAGGCTTACAAAGAGTTATCGGAGCCGGTTGAAGTACCGGAAGAAAAACGATCGGGCTCCGGACAAAGCTGAGCACCATTCCTGTTCGGCTGCAAGTTGTTCTGCTTTCTTATCAGGCGTAGGCGGCTGCGCCATATTAGCCGTTACAATTATTCAAATTAAAAGGAGAGTGCAATGATCAAGCGTACATTGACTGTTTCGCTGCTGTCACTAAGTCTGGGAGCAATGTTTGCATCTGCCGGTGCGATGGCTGCCAATGAACCGATACAACCGATTAAAGCGGTAACTCCGGAAAATGCCGAGGTGGCAGAGCTGGGAAAAATGCTGTTTTTTGATCCCCGGCTTTCCAAATCAGGGTTTATTTCCTGCAACTCCTGCCATAACCTGAGTATGGGAGGTACCGATAATATCAAAACCTCGATTGGTCATAAATGGCAGCAGGGCCCGATCAATGCACCAACCGTACTGAATTCCGGTATGAATCTGGCGCAATTCTGGGATGGCAGAGCTAAGGACCTGAAAGCTCAGGCTGCCGGTCCGATTGCCAATCCGAAAGAAATGGCCTTCACCCATGAAATGGCAGAAAAAGTGATTGCTTCCATTCCACAGTATCGTGCGCATTTCAAAAAGGCATTTGGTTCGGATGAGGTAACGATTGATCGCATTACAACCGCAATTGCCCAGTTTGAGGAAACCCTGGTTACACCAGGCTCAAAATTTGATCGCTGGCTGGATGGGGATAAAAATGCACTAAATCAGAATGAGCTGGAAGGCTATGATCTGTTCAAAAGCAGCGGCTGTGTCCAGTGCCATAACGGGCCGGCTGTCGGTGGGAATTCTTACCAGAAATTCGGTGTCTATAAGCCTTATGAAACTAAAAATCCGGCTACGGGCCGGATGGGCGTGACCGGTAATGAAGCAGACCGCAACGTATTCAAAGTACCAGTGTTGAGAAATATCGAATTGACCTACCCCTACTTCCATGATGGTGGGGCAGCAACACTGGAGCAGGCTGTGGAAACAATGGGAAGGATACAGTTGAATCGCGAGTTCAATAAGGATGAAATTTCCAGGATCGTCGCCTTCCTGAAAACCCTGACCGGCAACCAGCCTGACTTCAAGCTGCCTGTTTTGCCACCTTCCAACAACGATACCCCGCGCCCTCAGCCATTTGAGTAATACTGAGAAAGGTATTCCCGTCTTGAGTAGTATTAAGCAGTAACTTGCATGTACGCCTGGCTGCCTTCGTGACAGATAAGCAGCCAGGCTGTTTCGTTCCGGTATCCAAAATTCTGTACAGATCACCTGCCTGATTTCCGGGAAGCGCTGCTGTGACTGCGCTCGCACATGATTATGGGATGGCGTATGTGCCTGTATCGTAGTGATGGATTTGCTGTGACTGATTCCGGGGATTACAGCACAGCATAAAATAAACCTAAAAACCCCGGTTGATCGCTTGTTTGTTGTCTTAACATCATGACAATTTTCAACTTTATTCCCATTTTCGTATTCACCTCTCTGGTGAGTTTGCTACGAGCAGGAGTGTGCCTTTTTCCGTGCGCATGGCTGCGTTGCAACTCCTTGGAAGGGAACGACCATTTCGCGTTGTTGCGCCTTGCCCTGCATCAGGAAGAAGGCACACTCCTGCCTGTTCAACTGAGGTTTTTAGGATAAAAGAGCGGATTAATGGGTATTTTCAGCATCCTGAATCAATCTCCTTCCGGTAAAAATCTGCAGCGCCTGTTTCTGCTCAGGATTATTGCCATCATTTCCCAGATTATTATTTTCTGGGTTGTTTACAGCATCATCGAGCTTGAATTGCCATGGACGGCAATTATTCTGACAATTACCGTACTTGCGGTTCTGAATTTACTGACCTGGATCCGTTTACGTTATTCCTGGCCGGTGACCTATCCGGAATTCTTTGCGCAGCTGCTGATAGATGTTGCCGGGCTGACTGCATTGCTGTATTTCAGTGGCGGTTCAACCAACCCGTTTATCTCGCTTTATTTGCTGCCACTCACGATTGCTGCCACGGTACTGCCCTGGCACTACACCTGGATCATGGCGGCGATCACCATTTCCTGTTACACCTCGCTGCTGTTCAAGTTCATACCGCTCCCGCATGATCACCTCGACGATCACAGCCGTCACATGTTTGAATTTAACCTGCATGTCTCGGGGATGTGGCTGACATTTGTGCTGAGCACCTTACTGATCACCCTGTTCGTCGTCAAAATGAATGCTTCCATCCGTGATCGTGACAAGGAATTATCCAAATCGCGTGAACAGGCATTGCAGAATGAGCAGATCATTGCACTGGGTACGCTCGCAGCCGGAGCAGCGCATGAACTGGGAACCCCATTATCGACCATGGCTATTATCACCGGTGAGCTGCAGCAGGAATCTCCCGGAAATAGTGAATTTCAGAACAATATCCGTATCCTGCGGGATCAGATTATCCTGTGTAAACAGACATTGACCCATTTGCTGGCTGATGCCGGGCAGTCCCGGGTAGAAGAGGGGAGTGGCCAGCCGGTTGATAATTTTCTGCAGCAAGTCATTGATAAATGGCAGCTGATACGTCCTTCAATCCGGTTTACCTATCAGTGTAATGGTGTGCGCCCCGCGCCAATTATCATGAATACCCGTTTACTGAGCCAGTCTGTTTTGAATCTGCTGAATAACGCAGCGGATGCATCAACCCGGCAGGTTACCATTACCAGTTGCTGGGATGAAACACAGCTGCACCTCGAAATTCTTGATGACGGGCCGGGATTGGACGCAGAAGCAGTTGAACATGCAGGTGAACCGTTTTTTACCAGTAAAGGGCCGGGGCAGGGGTTTGGCATCGGGCTGTTTCTTGCCAACACCAATATCGAACGTTTCGGCGGAAGCGTGCGTTTATTCAACCGGCCGGAAGGCGGAGCATGCACGCATGTTACCCTGCCGGTCTTGCACGGGACAACCAGTACTTCATAACAAAAGGAGAATGCTTATGAATGATTCCATCGATCGTCCCAGTCTGCTGATCGTTGATGATGATGAGGTTTTCTGTGGTGTACTGGCAAGGGCGATGGTAAAGCGCGGGTTTGACACCACCTGCACGCACAATATCAAAACGGCGATCGAACAGGCGGAATTACTGGTACCGGAATATGCCATCATTGATCTCAAGCTGGGGAATGAATCCGGTCTGCTGCTGGTCGAGAAAATCAGGGAACTGGATCCTGGTACCCGTATCATTGTATTGACCGGATACGCCAGTATCGCGACGGCGGTTGAAGCTATCAAACTGGGGGCCACTCATTACCTGGCCAAGCCGGTAGATGCAGACGACATTATGGCCGCATTCGAGCGAACCAGTGGAGATATAGAAACACCGATCAGCCCGTACCCTCTATCAGTAGAACGACTGGAATGGGAATACATTCACCGTATCCTCATGGAAAACGATAACAACATCTCCGTTACAGCCAAGGCTCTGAATATGCATCGCAGGACATTGCAGCGCAAACTTTCAAAGAAACCGGTACAGCTGTAGTGGTTACAGCCGGCAGTTTTACAAAAGACAGAATGGGTTGCGACTGTAGCCAGGTGGTTTACGGCCATTTTGCTGTCGCAGAGAAAGCGGCTGGAAGCCGCCGGATTCTTGACAAAAACACCTGAATGTAACATCATGCACAGCTTTCCGGGTGTGCCGGAAGCCGTAAAGAGTTGCAAAATAAAGAGCAGGGAGACAAACGATCTCTCGCGTAAAAAATGCGCCCGTAGCTCAGTTGGATAGAGTACTTGGCTACGAACCAAGGGGTCGTGGGTTCGAATCCTGCCGGGCGCGCCAATAAAAAAGGTATTGCTGCCCACGTAGCCGGCGATATTTATAAAAAGTAATTCCAGTTATCTCGAGGCCAAGTAGCTCAGTCGGTAGAGCAGAGGACTGAAAATCCTTGTGTCGGTGGTTCGATTCCGCCCTTGGCCACCAAAATTCAGCGCCCAACTGTTCTCAGTTGGGCGTTTTCATTTGTGCTTCCCGCATGACACGCGGGGTTCCCGCACATTCTGCGTGTGCGACCGAGGTCCTATGGCCTGGCAGGAACATCCCCGGTTGCCCTCCGTTCCGCCCTCTCTTCTCTCGAAATCGGCGCTAACTTCTTCGCCGTGGCACACGCGGACGGCGTTTTTCGTCAATCACTTATGCGTGCGCCGACGGGAATGGTTGGCTCGCGGGTTTGCACGAGCAAAGCAGAACGGCAAACCCGCGAGGCCAGCCTCCACGTCAACCCTTGGGCGGGAACGGATCGTCATCGTAGCTGTTGCGCTCACGGATCTGGCCGTTCCGCCCTTGGATGAGCATCTCGCTCTGCTGGTTGATGGCGATGTCCCGCGCACGGTCAATCGCCTGTTGCTGCGTGTCATGGATGGAGGTGAGACGGTCGTTGCCTTCTCCCCGCACACCCCACTGATCACCGCCGTTGATGGGTACGACCCATTGGTTCTTTCCGCTCATTTCAATCTCTCCTAAAAATGAAAAAGTCAGGCTCTTGAAGTCGGCGCGAGCCAGGCGCTTCGGTGCTGAATTCATGTCATGACGTTCGCCCCCTTTCCAGTTGCCGAACACGGCATCGCATATAGTCCAGCGCGTTGCTGTGTGACGACGAGTGCCCCGTAGGCAGCCAGTCGAGCCTCGTGCTCCGGCTTGCCCTTGTCCTTCGACTTGATCTTGAACAGGTCAATCGGCTTGTCGCTCTTCTGGCCAGCGCGCTGCATGATCCTTTCGCCGTCCACCTCGGCCCCCTTGAACGACCAGAGCGCTTCGAACACCTTGGCCTGACCTTGGGTGAATCGGATTGGTGTGGACTGCACATCCTGCAGCGTTGCCCACTTGAAGTCGGCCGAGAACGGCCCGTTCACTGGCGCGGCCGGATCGGCCACTGCTGGCACTGCAAACGGCACCGAGGGGATGAAGGTGATTGCGCCGCCATAGAACGTGAAACGTTCCTCCAGTGCCAGCCATTCCACGCTGGAGCCGAAGGGCGATCCACGCGTCGTGCGCGGCCTGGGAGTGATGACCCGGATGTTGCTTCCCGCTACCCGAATACGATCCAGCAAGGTCGGCTCATGCAGCACTCTCGTCAGATCTCGGGCCAGCACGACCGGAGAGCGGCGGGCATTACCGAGCCGCCAAGCACCGTCGCCCAAGTCATCGATGTCGTCGCGGCTCTCGATGTCGAGCGCGAGGCGCATTTTCTGCCGCAGCCACTCTTCGTCCAGGGCCAACGCCGCACCGTCGCTTGCCTCGACAGGCACCTGGCCACACTCCGGGCACCGGCAGATCCGACCGCCCCGTCCATCGCCCCAGACCTGTGCCCGATGCTGCTGACAGTGGGGGCAGAGTACAAAAGACTGATCCACCACTGTTGGCCTGACGGCTTTGCCGAGCACAGATAAAGCTGATACCTCGTGTGGCGAGAACGTGGCCCGCAGCACCGGCGTGCCGCCTGCGAACAGGCGGCAAACCAGGGCCCAGGCATCATGCGTAGTCATTGGTCAGTCCTCGAAGGTGGATGAGGAACTGACTGGGTCGGTCTCCGGCGGCAACTCTTGGGCACTGAGGGTCTGGCCCTTCTGCAAGATGCCACCGCAACCAGGTAGCCTTCCAGCTGCGCCTGCATCTTGGCGTCGAACTTGTGCAGGTTCAGCCGTCCTTTGCTGGTCACTTCGATGGTGACCACCTTGGGGCGAGTCCTGCCCGGTTCGGGCGGGTAATAGAGATTGACCTGTGCCGCTGTCACCGCCCACTTACCCTCCAGCGGGCCAGGCAGCTTCTCCTTCAGCAGATCGTGCACCGAGCGTTGCTGGCTGGATTGCATCGCCGTGCATTCGATCTTCAACGCCGTGTCGGGGCTGAGCAGGGTGAGTGCCTTCAACTGCACCATCGAAAAACCGTCCTCAAAGACCTCCGGCACATCGAACCCGGTGCGCAGCATCGACAGATCCGGAGTCGGCGACTTGATCTTGTGAGCGCTTGCTTTCACGCCCAGCACATGCTCCGCGAAGGCCTCGACCAACATCTGTTGGTACTTTGCGCCGCCGCGCACCAGCGTGCGCACCACACCGGTGGACTTGGCGTACTCCAGCACCATGCGAATGTTGGGGTTGCCGACCCGGCGCTTCAGGGTCGCGCCCTCGAACTCCAGGCACAGCGTCGCCATGCCCTTGACATGGACTGACAGCAGGAACACCTCCGGGCTGCGCTCGACTAAGTGCGCCACGCTGCCGTCTCCGCATTGCGGTTCGCGCTTGTAGAAGGCCGAGATGGCGTGACGCAACGCGGTCAGATTGGCATCCGAGCCGTTTGGTTGGCGCTTCAAGCCAAGATCGTATTGCTGCGTCTGCTGCCCATGCTGCTCCTAAAAGCTGAAGTCATAGGCGCGTTCGAACAGCGCCGGGTGGTGGACGTAGAGCCAGAAGGAACGGTGGATGTCGCTTGCACACAGCGCCAAACCCGCCAGCGCAGCACCATCGGCCACGATCGCGTCCCGGCGGCCCGCGTTTGATCGCATGTACGCGCTCGCCATCGAGCGCTTGATGCAGGATGGCCTTGCGCTCGATACGCTACCCGTTGGCGAAACTCAGTGCCCTTGAGGTTCGCCTGTGGAGGCTGTCTTCGCGTTCGACGCACTGGCTTGCTTGCAACTCTGTGCAAGCTGCCCTGCAAATTCGGCCAACTGTTCCCGAATTCGCCGACCCCGCGCTTCCTCGCCCGCAAACGGCTTGCTGAACATCAGCCCAACCATTTCCTTGATGCGCTCCTCTCGTTGCGGATCACCCCCTTCGACTCCGGCATGAACGTGATAGGCGTGCCGCTGGTTCAAGGTTTCTGCCAGATCCCGATCCAGGGTCTGGCCTGCCAGAACGTAGCCAAGTTTATGCTGGTACTGTCGACTGATATCGCAGATCTGTAGCAGATCGATGTCGCCCAGGCCCTTGAGCAGGCCGTTGCGGCCAAAGGTATTGAGATCGGCCAGGGTCTCCGAGAGCTTGCCGCTGCCGATGGGTGCCGGGCCGTGGCCCTGGCATTGTTCGATGATGTGCTGCTCGATGCGCGCCGAGAGCACGAAGCGCACGTACCACGGATCAAAGTAGTGCAGGGGTAATTTCTCTGGTAATGCTCGCCAGGCTTCGCTCATGGGGATTTTGACGCCCATCGGTGCGCGCAGATCAATGCGCCAGTTTGCCGTGTCAATCTCGTCGACAAATTGCGTCAAGAAGACCTCGTCGGCAACGATGGCCTGCAGGCATTCGAATAGGTGGGCAGGCGTCTCGAAGCCCAGTGATGCGATACGCAACCCGGTGGAACCCAACAACTGCTGCAACTCCGCGAGGGCATGTTCGATCTCGACGACCGACGCGGGCGGGCGCCGCCCGGTATGTTCAAAGATGGCCATCGGTGAGAGCGCCAGATGGCTTTCGCGGTCGCTCCAGTCGCGCACGAAGGCGCAGAAGATCTTGAAGGCGAGCGCATCGACGGCCCGTTTGGTGTTCGTCTGCCGATGCTTGAAGGCCTGGATCAGGCTGTTGTCGAGCACGAGGTAGATGGGCCCCTGCAATTCGTAGGCCGAGGCATAGCGCGAGCCGAACCACAAGGTCAGATCGAAGCAGCGCAGAATCGCACCATCGTCGAGTCTTTGCAAAGCGGTGCGCAGCCGGTCGGCCAGCCGCTGATGTTTCTTGTTCGTCATGCTTTTTCCCCACTGTCTGGGATCGAGGAAGTGAATTCCTCGAACTTGCCGCTGGCCAACAAGGGCAAGGGGATCTCACGAAGCTCCCAAGCCCAGCGGTAGGCATGGCCCAACATCTGATCCAGTGTTGCCTGCAATTTCTGCAGTTGTTCGGAGCTTGGCGCGGGTGCGCACACCAATCGTGCCGTGATGGCGTCCGCAGCGGTCTGCTCGAACTGGTACTGGCGTATTTGCGGGATGGCGTTCAGCATTCGCTTGGTGTCTAATACCGGCCAGAACAGCTTGCCCTCGGGGTTCATGGCCATGTTGCGGGTGCGTCCCATGACCCGGCGCAGGGTAGGCAACCCCCGGCCGCAGGAACAGGCGGGGCCGACCTCGGCCCAGTCATGTAGCGCATAGCGAATCAACGGCATGGCGAAGTTGTGCAGATCGGTCACCACCACTTGGCCGATTTCGCCTTCCCGGCAGGGTTGCCCCATCTTATTGAGCATCTCGACCAGTAAATGTTCGGATTGCACGTGCAACAGGCCGCTGTCCGGACATTGCAGGGCGATAACGCCGATCTCTTGGGCGCTGTAGAGATCGGTCAGTGGCATGCCCAAGACTTGCTGGCACTGTTCGCGCAGTGCCGGGGTGACCGCGCCGCTGATGGTGCGCACCTCGCGCAGGCGCGGCAGGGTGACGGCCTCATGGCGCATGTGCGTCAGCAAAGCATCCAGGTTGGCCGGATAGGTGAGCAGGATGTCGGGATTGACGCCCTGCAACCAGCGTGACTGGACTTGCACATCGGTCGAAATCGGCAAGTGCCAGGCCGGGCCGCTGCGTAAGATGCCGCCCCATCGCTCGGGCTTGGTGGAATCCACCGGCTGCGGAAACTGGCGGATGATGGCCATCGTGGCAGAGAGATCACGCCGATGCCAGAGATGGTCGCGCAGCGTGGCCGCTTGCCAGAAGAGCTGGGTGAGCGCCGTGCGCCGCACCGTCACGGGTTCAGCCGTCGACCCGCCTGTCGCAATGTCGAATGTCTTGCCGTGGGCGCGCGGATAGGTGGCAGCCCGTATGGCATCGGCGTGCGTTTGCAGATCTGTGCGGGTCAGCAGCGGAATGTCGTGCCAATTGGCCAGACCGTTGGGAAGCCGCTCGCGATAGAAGGCGCAGTGGCGACGCGCATGGTCGAGCAGCACACCCAGTTGTCGATTCTGTTGCTTGCGCAAGGCCCCAGCCGACAACCACTGTGTGCTTTCCATCTGGAACAGCAAGGCCAGCACGGCGGCATCGCGCGCACCGACCACCGCTGGCCAGTGGACGCTCGGCACCTGGCTGGGCAGCGCGCCGGTCAGCGTCGACTGCCGTGGGACATCATTCATCGCTCCCGGCCAGCCTCGTGCCAGGCCTTTTTCACGGGCGACAGCAGATATTCCGCCACCGTGCGGTCGCCCAGCAGGATTTCCGCCGTGGTCTGCATGCCAACCGACAGCGGGTATTTCACACCATCCGTTTCCAGCGCGCTGGCATCGAGCGTCACCAGCGCCTTGTAGCGCAGCGGACGTTGCCCGGCGCCTTGCAGGCCCTTGTCGCGGGCTTCTTCTTCGCTCTGGGCATCGGCGCTCACGTGTTCGACGGTGCCTTGTCCCATGCCGTATTTCTGGAAGGTGTAGGCGGCAAACTTGAGCTTGACCGGCTGACCCGGTCGCACGAAGCCGATGTCCTCGTTCGACACCCAGACCTCGGCCTTGAGCTTTTCTTCTTGGGGCACGAGGCTGGCCAGCACGGTACCAGATTGCACCACGGTGCCGGAGGTGTGCGTGGCTAGATCCTTGATCACGCCGTCCTGCGGAGCTTTCAATTCCAGGAGTTCGCGCCGGTGTTGCTGCTTCTCCTGTTCCCTGGACAGTTTGTCGAGCTGCGCTTGGGCCTCATTGCGCTCGGCGTGCAACTGCCGCAGATAATCGGCCTTGATCTGCTTCAACTTCTTCTGCGACTGGTCGATGCTGGCCTGGGCAGAGGCGATCAGGTGGCCTTGTGTGGCCAGCTCCTGCTCCTTCTCGATGCGCTCGCGGCGTTTGTCCGAACCCATCAAGCCACCGGCGAAGCCCTCCTTGACCAGTTTCTCGTATGCCTTGTCCTGCTCGCGGTAGTGGGGCAACACGGCTTCCAGGCGTGTCTTCTGCTGGCGAGCTGCGGCCAGTTCCTGTTGCGCCTTGACCAAACGGCTGTGTTCCTCGGCGAGCGCTGCTGCCAGAGCATCGCGGTTGGCCTGGTACTGAGCGGCGGTTTCTCGCAGAAGTGCTGAGGGAGCCTGAATGTCCGGCTGAAAGGGTATGCCGCCAAGCTCGGCGTCGATGCGGGCCAGCTGAAGGCGTTTGCGGACGTATTCGGTGGTGATGGCGTCCAGATCGGTGTTGGTGATCAGCGCATCCATGCGCATCAGGGTCTGTCCGGCGCGCACGGTTTCGCCCTCGCGCACCAGGATTTCCTTGACGATACCCGCTTCCGAGGGCTGCACGATCTTGAGGTAGCTGGCCGGTACCAGCTTGCCGTCGGCCATCGCCACGATATCCAACCGTCCCAGCAGCGCCCAAACGATGAGAAAGGCGACCAGTGCTAGGATGGCCCACAGCACCCGCCGCCCCTGCGGGTGCGGCGCGCTGTGCTGCAAACGAATCAGCGGCGGATGGAAATCCTGATGATCGCTGTGGGCGTGTTGGATGAGGGACTTCAATGAAGGCATGCCGGGGGGCTCTCTTGGGGTTCTTGGGTCTTCCAGGTGCTGTCAGTGTTCCAGCCATCGAGAAACGTGCGTTCGATGAGGAACAGGCTTTGTTCGATGGTCTGGCTGGGCGAGTAATCGGCGTGGCGACTCCGGAACGAACGGGCAGCCTGCCGATACGCGGGGTTGCCGAGCAGTTCCTGCAGTGACGCGGTGACGCTGGCCGCATCGATCCGGCCACCGAGCAATTTGCCTGCCCCCAGAGCCTCCACCCGATGGGCAAAAAGCGCCTGCTCGACATGCCGGGGCCGCATCGCCAAGGGCACACCAGCCAGCAAGGCCTGAGTCGTGAAGCCGCTGTTGCCATAGCTGACGGCCAACTGTGCATCAGGCAGCAGCGAGGGCAGATCGACCGGTGCCAGCGCAATGCGCAAACACCGCGTGGCGCAACGCTTCGCCATCTCGGGCTTCATGCCGGGCGCGATGCACAGCACCTCGGCATCCAGCCGGGCGAGCGCCTGCATGATCGATTCGAAGCCCGGTACGGCGGGTCGCAGGTAGGCCAGCACGCGTGAGCTTTCCTTGCTTTGCCAGCCAACACGCAAGGCTTGGGGCACCGAGACGATGGGCCCGACATAGCGCCCATCCGGACGCGCTCCGTAGTGGTCAAGCTCGCCAAAGGTGTCCAGGATGTCGTGCGCGCCAAACAAGTCGCGCACACGCACCGTCTTGGTGTGGCCCAACGCCTTCTGCGCAGAGTCCAGTACATGGTCAAGCCTGGTCTCAGCCGTGGTGAGCGCCTGATCGGCTACCGCATCCCAAGGCCGAATCGAGGGCCAGGGGGACACGGAGGGTGGAATTGCAAAGCCATTGCCGATGGACAGATACGGGATTTCGGCGAGCCGTGCCGCCAGCAAGGCCGTCGGCGCATGGTCGGCGACCAGCACATCCGGGCGTACCAACGAAAACACCCCCTGCCAGGCGTTCAGCCGAGCAGCCACATCCCGCGCATCCGCAAACCCGCTGACGTGTAGTACGTCGGCATAGTTCACCGGTGGGCGGCTGCCTGTACCCGCCTGCGGGGTCAGCGGCGCGGGCAACACGGTGATGCCGGGCGCAAGCCGCTGTCCGACCGGTAGCCGAACGTCCTTGAGCGCCAGTGTCGCCTCGTGCCCACGCGCCACGAGCCCTTCGGCCAACCGCAGGCACTGGGCGAGGTGCCCGAAGGCCTCACCCAGTGCCCACACGATCAGGACGCGCGCCATCGGCAGGGGTGACGGCTTACCATGACAGCTTGCCCACCCCTTCTTTGATGCCGCTAAAGCCCTTGAGCTGGGTGCCCGTATCGCAGGCGGCCAGCGACATGGCATCGACGCCGCCGCGTGCGCCGTGGGCACCGCCCTGCATCCAGCCAGCCAATCCGGAGAGATCGGCCCCCTGGTTGGCGTGGCTCCACGCAGGCGCGCTCTGGCGTTCTGCATCGAGCCGGTTCAGAGCATGGGTCAATTCGGCCCAGTGGCGCTCCACATCGTGGTTGCCCTGGCCTTGACCCGCCTGCTCGGATGCCTGTTGTTGCTCGCCCCATTGCTCGAACCAGCGGCGATCCAGCGCAGGCAAGGCAGAATGGTGCGGCTGGTCGGACTTGTCGTCGCGCTTGAAGCCGTCCAGGAAACGCCCCAAGGGGTCATCATCACGGTCGCCGCCGTGTTTGCGATCCGGGTGTCCCGGCGAGGTGCCCGCACCGTCGTTGATGTCGCCACTGTGTCCGGGGGGCGGCGCATCCGCGCCGTTGCCCACACCTTCGTTGCCGTGACTAGCGGTCGGTACCACCGTCTTGCTGCCAAAGCTCACCCTAAAGTCATCCGAGGCGGTCGAGCACTCGCCATGGCCATCGCTGGCGGTGACACGCACATCGATGCTGCTCTTGGCATTGGCCGGGGCGGTGCCGCTGAAGATCTGCATCGCAGCGTCGAACTTGAGCCAGCTCGGCAGTGGCTTGCCGTTGGACAAAGTGGCCGTGTAGCTCAGCGTGTCGTTGCGGTCGGCGTCACGGAAGCTGTCTGCGGGCATCTGCCACGAGAATGCCTTGCTCTTGGCCAGTTGAACATCGGAGAGGCAGCGCACCAGATCCGGCGTGTCGTTGGTGCCCTGTACGGTTACCGTCAATGCACCGCTGCTGCGCTGTGTGCCGTCGCTGGCCAGGTAGTTGAAGGTTTCCGTGACCGTCTCGCCCGCGCTCAAGCCCTGCACCTTGGACGAGCAATCGTCGAGCACATAGGCGTAGGTGCCGTTGGACAACAGGGTCAGCACACCGTATTCGCCGCGCCGGATACCGGGGTTGGCTACTGAGAGGCGTTCACCTTCCGGATCGCGGTCGTTGGCCAGCACATTGCCCCAGGTGAAGAGCTTGCGATCCTCGATCAGATTGGCCGTATCCGGCGTGGTGACCGGTGCCTGGTTGCCGCCGCCCGATTCGACCGCCAGGGTGAAGCTCTGGCTGGCCGCAGCACCCGCCAGATCGGTGGCGGTGACCCGCAGGGCATAGTTGCCTGCCGAGGCCGGGGTGCCGCTGAAGGTGCCGGTGGCCGTGTCGAAGGCGAGCCATGTGGGCAGCGCGCTGCCGTCGGACAAAGTGGCCGAGTAGGTGAGCGCATCGCCCACGTCGACGTCACGGAAACTGTCTGTGGGTAGCGTGAAGCTGAAGGCGCTGTCTTCGAGGGCACGCAGGTCTGACAGGAGTGTGCCAACTTCGGGTGCGTCATTGGTGTTTTGCACCGTGACGTGGAAGCTGTGCAGGCTCGATGCGCCCAGTGTGTCCATGCCTTGCACGATGACGTCGAACTCGCCTACGTCGTCGTTGTCCGGTGTGCCGAACAGGGTGCGCGTGGCGGTGTCGTACTGCAGCCAGTCTGGCAGCGTCGTGTAACCAGAGACAGTAACCCGAGTCAGGATGTCGTCGCCATCGGCGTCAATGAAGAGGTCGTCGGGTAGCACCAGACTGAAGGCTGCATCTTCGAGCACCACCTGATCGTCGATGGAATTGGCGACTTCCGGTGCGCGGTTCGTGAACTCGCGCAACGTGACGGCAGTGCCATCGGCAAACTCGAAGGTGTCGATTACCGTGCCGCCGTCCGCGCCAGCCGGGGCGTAGTTGCTCACCCGCACTACATCGCCATTGGCGCCGTAATGGATGAGCAAGTCGTCGCTGTCGACTTCCAGCTGCACGTCGTCGCGGACAATGCCTTCACCGAAGGTGAGCACGTTGCCGATGCCCGCGTCGAGGTCATCCTCAATCACGTCTTCGCCATCGCCCAGGTTGACCACGTAGGCGTCACGCTGAGCACCGCCACGCAAGACATCGTTGCCCAATCCGCCAGTGAGCACATCTTCACCGTCGCCCGATTCCATGACGTCCTCGCCGTCGTAGCCGTAGAGTCGGTCACCGACGTTGGTGCCAGTGAGTGCATTGCCACCGCTGTCGCCCTCGACCACGAAAGTCCAGGACACCAGGGTGGCGTAATCCACCGCCGTGCCGTCGGCGAACTCGAAACGTTCGATGGCGTGGCTACCCAGCACGTTCTGCGGATCGAAGCCGGTCAGACGCACCATGTCGCCATCGTCGCCGTAGGAGATGAGCAGCACATGGCCGCCGTTGCCGTCAGTCTCGAAGCGCAGGTTGTTGCGCAACTCGTTCGAGTCGATGCCAGGACCGAAGCGCAGCACATTGCCGGCATCTTCCTCAGCCACATCATCGATGGTGACGACGCCGTCGCCCAGTTTCACGACGTAGGTGTCGTTGCCACCTTCGCCAGCCAGCCAGTCGCCACCCGGTGTCGCTTCGATCAGGTCGTTGCCGTCGCCGCCCCAGACACGATCCGTGAGGGTGGTTCCCTTGAGGGAGTTACTTTCTTCCGTACCGACGATATCGAAACCGCGTGTGAGCAGTTCCTCGTAGCCGATTTCATCGCCTTCCAGGCCAAAGCGGAAACGCTCCACGGCACGAGGCCCCAGCGGGTTCTGCGGATCGAAGCCCGAGAGACGCACGCGGTTGCCGGTGTTGTCGAGGTCAAGGATCAGGAAGCCTTCAGCGTCATAAGACAGGCGCACATCATCGAGGGTCGTACCCTCGGGCAGTACCAGCGTGTTGGGTGCATCACCGTTATCGCTGTCGATGAGAGTGTCGCTGCCTGCATCGGCGTCGATGAGGTAGAGATCACCGCCCGCGCCGCCGCTCATGGTGTCGTCCGCCTCGCGGCCCTCGATCCAGTCGGCCAGCGCCGTGCCGGTCAGCACGTCGTCGTTGGGCGTGCCGATGATGCGCACGCCACGCGCCAACAAATCTTCGAACGATAACGTCACGCCATACCAAGACAGGTTGATTTCCGAAACCGGGGTCTGCATGCCTTCTGCGCGCGGGTCGAAGCCTGCGAAGCGGACTACATCGCCCTCATCATTCAAGCGCAGCAGCAGGTCGCGTCCATCAAACTCCAGGTGAAGATCGTCGGCATTGAATTCGCCTTCGAGTTCGATTCGGTTGAAATCCTGCTCGCGCCAGGTTTCGGCGATGAGCGTCTCGGCGGGGCGCCTGCCCCATTCCTTGTAGATGCGGTAGGTGTCAGAACCCGCGCCGCCGACCAGGCGATCTGCGCCGCCCTGGCCGTTGAGTGTGTCATCGCCGTCGCCGCCGATCAGGGTGTCGGCAAACGGCGTACCGTCGAGCCAGCCGCCTTCATCGCCCGCCGTCTCGGTCTTGCCCGTGGGTTCGATGTTCTCGGCCACGATCTCTGTGCCGTCGGCAAAGCGGATGATGTCCACCGAGTGGGTCTGCGTGGCTCGATTCGGCTCATAGCCCCTCAGGATCACCCGGTCGCCGGGCTGGGTGGCGAACTCGATCACCAAATCGCCGTTCTGCTCCGAGTAGCGCAGGTCTTGCGGACGTATGCCGGGGCCGAAGGTGAGGATGTTGGGCGCGTCGTCGACGATAGTGCCACCGTAACCGCCTTCGCCACCACCATAGCCCCAGTTGAGTACGCGGTGATCGTCGTCGATAATCACTTCGCCGTGGCCGGGCTGATACACGTAGGTGTCGCCGCCCCATTCACCGAAGAGTTGGTCATTGCCGGTGCCGCCGGTGAGTTGATCTGAGCCCCAGCCGCCGTAGATCACGTCGTTTCCGGCATTGCCCTCCAGCACGTCATCACCATCGCCGCCGTGGATCAGGTCGTTGCCGTCACCGCCGAGGATGGCGTCGTTGCCAGCCAGCCCCAGTGCAATGTCATTGCCCGCACCCGCGTTCAGTGTGTCGCCATTGAGCGTGCCGTAAAGCACGTCATCGCCGTCGGTCGGGGTGTTGTTGGCAAGATTGGCAGAAGCGAACAGATCGCCGGACTGCGCGTAGGCCACAGCCTCCAGATCACCCGCCGGAGCCACCGCGCCGGTCAGCTCGAAGCCCGTGCCGTCGAAAGCCAGCGGCGCATCGGTCGTTGCCGACAGCAAAGCGCCCGCATGGGCCTGCAGCCAGCCCGCAAGGTCGAATACACGCGTCTTGCCGTCCGCGTCGATGAACTGGATGCGCTCCAGATCGCCCGGCAGATCGTTGATGCGTGTATCGTCGAGCGTGATGGAACCGCCTGCGCCCGCGTCCAGCAGCAATACCACCCGTCCATCGCGATCCAATGCTACGGAAAGCATCGCTGGCGTCACCGTAGCGCCGAAGGACAGGGTGTCCATGCCTTCGCCAGTGCGCAGCGTGTCCTTGCCGCCGCCGTGGTTGAAAACGACCACATCGTCACCTGCGCCGGTGTTGAGGTTGTCGTTACCCGCTTCTCCGGCAACCAGATCCTCACCCGCGCCAGAGTAAACACTGTCGTCGCCGCTGCCAGCAGACACCCGGTCATTGCCCGCTTCAAGATGGACGTTGTCGTTGTTGCCGCGCGCCTGCACGGTGACCGACTGGCCGGTGTAGTCGTAAATGTCATCGTCGGCCTGGCTTCCGACGAGATTGGTTGAATCACCCCAATAGCGTTGCTGCCAGCCCATCTTGCCGCCATCGGCACGGGCAATCACATCGGCCAGTGTCCATTCAGTGCCGTCGTCAAAACGGAAATGCTGGAGCGCGTTGCGACCCAGGTCATCCCAGTTCTCGCTACGAACGACCAGCGCATCATTGCCGCCGATGCCGATGACTAGGTTGGTGTAGCCAACATCGCCCGCCTGGCCGCTCCAGCTCGAATCGCCCAACTGCACCGATACATCTTCCGGACGGATACCCGGTGCAAACACCACCGTGTCGTTAGCCACCGCCAGGCTTGCGCCCAGGGCGTTGTCCAGCCCCATGCCCGTGGCAACGCGGTAGCTGTTATTGCCTTCGCCGCCATAGAGCCAGTCGCGGTCGGCACCGCCGTCCAGCGTGTCATCACCCGCTTCGCCATAGAGCTGGTCGCTGCCCGCGCCGCCTTCGAGCACGTCGTTGCCTTCGCGACCATAGAGGGTGCTGTCCTTCTCGGTGCCGACGAGTGCGTCCTCGCCCGGCGAACCGTAGAGGATTTCTGCACCTTCGCTGACATTGAGCTTGGCGAGCACATCGCTCGCGTTCAAACGTGCGCCGTTGTCGAAGTCGAAGCGGTCGATGCGCTGCCAACTGTTCAGCCAGTCCTTGATACGCACCGCGTCGCCTGAAGCCGTAACGGTGGCGATCAGGTCGTTGCCGTCGCGGGTAAAGCTCACGTCGTTTTGGCCGATGCCAGGTTTGAACAGCACGCGGCCATAGGTTGCTTCGATCACGTCCTGACCATCGCCAGTGCCAAAGCGGTAGATGTCATAGCCGCCCAGGTTCTGGAAGCGGTCGTTGCCCGCGCCGCCGTTGAGCGTGTCGTCGCCGTAGCCGCCGACGATGGCGTCGTCGCCATCGGTCGCCGCCAGTGCCCGCGCTTGCAGATCGGAGCGATCCCATACCGTGCCGTCGGCAAAGCGCAGTTGTTCGATACCCCGCTCGGTTGGCCAGGTATCGGCCTGCCCGCGCACGGTGAGTTTGCTGCCGTCCGGCAGGGTGACAGCCATGTCGCCCTGCAGCGTCCAGCGTACGGTGACATCGGCAGGCATCACGCCAGAGGATAGTTCCACGGCATCTTCGCCAGCGGTGTAGCCCTCGTTGATCACGTCCTGGCCGTCGCCCAAGCCAAAGCGGTAGGTGTCGGAGCCCGAGCCGCCTTCCAGCGTATCGTTGCCAGCACCGCCCACTAACACGTCATCTCGGCCATTGAAGCCACGCAGTACGTCATTTCCGGCTTCACCGAGCAGGCTGCGGGACTTGATCGCCTCCGCATCCCACAGCGTGCCATCGGCAAAGGCGATTTCCTCGACCGCGTTGCGATTGCTTTCATTGAAATGGTTCTTGACCGTCAGGGTCTCGCCCGTGTCGCGGATCGTGATGCGCAGATCATCATTGACCTGCCAGCCGTTGACCGTGCGCACCCGCTCCAGCCGCACATCGGAGGGCAGCACGCCCGCCTTGAATTCGATGCGGTCGGTCTCACCTTGCTGCCAGGAGTCCTCAATGATCGTGTCGTTCCCGTCACTACGACCGAAGTGATAGGTGTCGCCTTCGCCGTTCCCGTCGTACACTTGGTTGCCCCAGCTGATAACACCTCCGCCGCGCAACACGTCGTTGCCTGCACCGCCATCCAGGATGTCACGTCCAGCGCCGCCGAGCAGCACGTCATCGCCACCCTGGCCAGTCAGCACATCCGCCGCCCGGGAGCCAATGATGGTTTCCGCCTCTTCGCTACCGGCAAAGAGAATGGCTTGCACGTTGGCATAGGACAGCACCGTGCCGTCAGCGAAGGCAATGCGCTCGATCAGATAGGGGCCATTTGCGCCATTCCATGTTTCATCGAAATACTGCTTGAGCGTCACCTGGTCGCTGCTGCCGCGAATGGCCAGCACCAGATCATTGCCGCTGCGAATGAACTTCACGTCCGCCGGTGCCACGCCTTCTTTGAAGCGCAAGGTATCGCTGTTACCGGCGATGTAGTCGCTGTCGATCACCGTATCCTGGCTGTCTCCACGACCAAAGAGGTAGGTGTCGTTGCCGTTGGCAGAGACTTGCGGCGTGGTGTTGCGCTCGACCCGATAGCTGCCATTCTCGTAAATCCAGTTCCAGCTGGTGGAGCCGATCAGCAGATCATTGCCCGCACCGCCATCGATTACGTCATCGCCGCCGTTGCCAATCAGCGTGTCGTTGCCCGCCTGGCCAGCGATCGCATCCCCTGCGGAAGAGCCGTGGATCACGTCGTCGTTCTCGGTGGTGGCGGCCACGGTGGCGCGTAGGGCGTCGTCGTGGCTCCATACTGTACCGTCGTCGAACACATACTGGCCGACACCGTTCAGCCCCCACCAGTAACCGCCGCGCGGCACGGACAGCATCTCGCCGGTGTCGACGATGCTGAAGACGAGGTTGTCGTTGTAATCGGCGGTGACCTGCATGTCCGCCGGTGTCAGGCCCAAGAGGCGCACGGTGTCGCGCTGTACGCCATTTTCGGCGTAGTCGCTGATGGTGTCGTGGCCGTATCCCCGCCCGAAGACGTAGGTGTCGGCGCCGGATTCGCCCACCAGCACATCATTGCCCGCACCACCGGAGATTAGATCGTCACCCGCGTTGCCGTAAATGTGGTCATCGCCGCCCTGGCCGAACAGGCGGTCGGCGCCGGCGTAGCCATAGAGACGGTCGTTGCCTTCGTCTGCCAGCACGATGTCGGCTTTGTCGGTGAGCCCGATGTTATCGTCGCCCGCAGTGAGTCGGCGCACCT
>NZ_JADZAJ010000042.1 GCF_020852615.1 Nitrosomonas sp.
ACACCGTTCTGGTCGAGAATAATCAGCTTCATTTATGGAATGTTCAGGCAGCCAGTCTGGAAATATCCGCAACGCGATTCATTGTTGCCTGCAAAGCAGCCAGCAGTGCCAGACGATTGCGCCGCAATACCTCGTGTTCGTCATTCACCATCACCTGATCAAAAAATGCGTCAACCGGCGTTTTCAATGCAGCCAGAATTTGCAGTGCTGTCACGTAATCACCCTTGTCAAACGCCTGCCTGGCATCCGAATCGATCCCGGACAAAGCCTGATACAGGGTAATTTCGGCCGGCGCCTGCAAACAGGTTTCATCAATACCGGCGGCAGCATCAAATTCAGATTTTTTGAGAATATTGCCTACGCGCTTGTTGGCAGCTGCCAGGCTGGCCGCTTCCGGCAAGGCGGCAAATGCACGCACCGCAGCCAGTCTCCTAGGAATTTCACACAACAAAGAAGGGCGCAGATACAGAACGGCTTCCACTTCCTGGGCGGTATACCCCTGATCGCGCAGATTGCTGGCGAGTCGATCAAAAAAGAAATCCAGCAATTGTGTTGTGAGTTCCGGCGTGACTGGCCGGGCATGATGTGCTTCTGTTCCCTGTTCGCCCACGACGGATGAATCCCCCAGTACACGCGCGGCACCCACAATCAATTCATCCAGCCCGATTGGCAGATTTTTTTCAATGAGGATACGAATGATGCCCAGTGCGTGACGGCGCAATGCATAAGGATCCTTGTCACCTGTTGGTAGCTGGCCGATGCTGAACAGGCTTATCAGTGTTTCTAGTTTGTCGGCCAGCGCCACACATACTCCAGCCTGGCTGCGCGGCAAGACATCTCCGGCAAAGCGCGGCTTGTAGTGATCTTCGATAGCAAACGCAATGGTTTCATCTATTCCCTCGAACTGTGCGTAGTAGCGCCCCATGATGCCTTGCAACTCGGGAAATTCTCCCACCATATCGGTAAGCAGATCAGTCTTGGCCAGCAACGCTGCCTGATCCGCCTGTACAGATAACGCTTCATCCCCCAGTAGCCGTGCGATCATGCGCGCGAGAGCCCGCACATAGCGGGTACGCAATCCCTGCGAACCAAGCTGATGGTGGTAAATCACCTTGTCCAGCTCGGGCAGCCGATCCGCCAGCGTCCGCTTGCGATCATGATCGAAGAAGAATTTTGCATCCGCCAACCTTGAACGAATCACCCGCTCGTTACCTGCAATAATCTGCGAAGGATCAGACGGCGTGCTATTGGAGACAATCAGAAACCGGTTGGTCAACCGCCCTGCCTGATCAAGTAAAGGAAAATACTTCTGGTTAATTTTCATGGTCGAAATCAGGCATTCCTGCGGCACTTCCAGAAAATCTGTCGGGAAGGTGCCCATCAGGATATTGGGTTGCTCCACCAGAGCAGTTACTTCATCCAGCAAGGCGGCATCATCCAGACACTGCAGTTGTGCTGCACGGGCAGCGGCTTCCAACCCTTCCCTGATCCGGTTGCGACGGCGGTCAAAACCCGGAATGACGGCACCTTCCGTTTCCAGCAACAATGCATAGTGATCAGCATGATCAATCACCAGCACATCCTGTTTTGCTTCAAAACGATGTCCCCGGGTCATGTTGCCGGCAGCAAATCCAAACGCCCTGATGGGCACGATACGCGATCCATGCAAGGCAATCAGTCCATGTACCGGCCGCACGAAATGCACATTCTCCCAGCCATCAGCCAGCTGATATGTCATAACCTTGGGCACCGGCAACTGCCGGACAGCCTCATCCACCGCTTTTTGCAATCCTGTAGCCAGCAAAACACCAGTCACGCTCTGCTCCAGCAGAAGCATTTCCGCCTTGCCATCCTGCACCCGCTTAAGTGCCGTGACGGAAATATTTTCTACGCCCAGCGCCGCCAGTTTCTTGCGCAAGGCGGCGGTCGGCTGCCCCTGTTCATCCAACCCGATGGCAACCGGCATCAGCTTGAGCGTCACGGCCTGATCCGGCGCCTGGTTGGTAATGGCAGTCAAATACAAAGCCAGCCGGCGTGGCGAGGCAAATACCGTCAGCGTGGTATCCGGTGTGGCGAGATGCTGATTTCTCAGACTCTCAACCACGGAAGCCGCGAAGGCATTACCCAGTTTATCGAGTGATTTGGGAGGCAGTTCCTCAGTCAGCAGTTCAACCAGCAGATTATCATTCATCAAGCGGTCTCCGTCTGATTCAGAACCTGGTCAACCCACTCGCGTGGTGCCAGCGGAAACGGCGGCTGCAGACGCAAGCGGCTATCGTAGTAGGCTTGCGCCACCCTGCGCGACAGATTGCGGATACGGCCGATATACGCTGCACGTTCAGTTACGGAGATCGCGCCGCGTGCATCCAGTAGATTGAAGGTATGCGCTGCTTTCAATACCTGTTCGTAAGCAGGCAAGGCCAGTTGCGCGTCGATCAGCTGGTTGGCCTGTGCTTCCAGCTTGCCAAAGGACAACAGCAGAAATTCGGTATCGCTATGCTCGAAGTTATAGGTGGATTGCTCCACTTCGTTCTGGTGATAGACATCGCCATAGGTCAACCCGTCCGTCCAGGTCAGGTCGTATACATTCTCTACCCCTTGCAGGTACATAGCCAATCGTTCCAGCCCGTAGGTAATTTCACCTGTGGCTG